>CANJXF010000012.1 GCA_947478865.1 Verrucomicrobiales bacterium
CGCCCCGGCCGCTCCGAACCCCGCGCGGTGAAACGCCGCCCCAAGAACTTTCGCTTGCTCACCAAACCGCGACACCAAATGGTGGTGGAGCGTTGTCGGAAGTGGTCACAAAAACCATCGAAACAGGCCCTTATCTAAGCGCCATTCCAGTCTGCCCCGGTTACGTGGAAACCGAAGCGCTGGCTGGGATGAGCGCCGACGAAAAGAAAACCATCACGTCAAGAATACCGATGCGCCGGGTTGGGCGTCCGGAAGAAGTCGCGGCGGCAATTCGCTTTCTGGCTTGTTCCGAAGCCAGTTACATCACAGGCTCCACGCTCAAAATTGATGGCGGAATTTTGTAATCGCGGAAATATTTAAGGGCAGATTGCCAGCAGTCAGGAACGGATTGAAGGACCGATATGGAAGACGCAGAACTAAAGCAAAAGATAAAAGATTTAATGGTCGAGAACTTGATGTTGCAGGTCACTGCCGCCGAGATTGGCGATGACCAACTCTTGTTTGGCCCTGGAAGTCTGGGACTCGACTCGGTGGACGCCCTGCAACTCGTTGTCGCACTCGACAAAAATTTCGGCTTGAAAATCCCCGACCCCGCTGCTGCCAAGGAAATTCTGCAAAGCGTCAACACGATCGCAGCTGCCGTCCAAAAAGTTCAGCAGCCGTAATCACGTACAAAAAAAACACTCCGACGAATCGGAGTGTTGGAGAGAGCCTGATTTTTTTGGTTAAGCAGCTACTTCGTCCGCGAGTTTAATGACGCGGCTTTGTGCGCTACGCTTGCGTTTGGTTTCGTCCAATTCTTTCTTGCGCAGGCGCAAATTCTTCGGCGTCGCTTCCACGTATTCGTCGGAACTGATGTATTCCAACGCGCGTTCGAGCGACAATTTCATCGGCGCATCGAGTTGAATGCCTTTGCCGTCACCTTGCGAACGCATGTTGGTCAGGCGCTTCGCTTTGCACGGATTGACCGGAATATCATTTTCACGCGCGTTCTCGCCGACGATCATCCCGACGTAAACCATGTCGCCGGGTTCAATCATTAACTTACCGCGTTCCTGCGCCATATTCAGAGCGTAAGCCGTCGCTTCACCCGCATCCATGCTCACGAGCGAACCGTTTTTGCGCGCAGCGATGTCGCCGCGATCCGCGCCGTATTCGTGGAACAAGTGGCTCATCACGCCCATGCCGCGAGTTTGATTGACGAGGTCGGTTTCGAAACCAATCAACCCGCGCGTCGGAATAAAAGCCTCAATGGCCACCGTGTCGCCGATGTGATTCATGTTGGTGATTTCAGCGCGGCGGTTGGAGAGATTTTGCATCACGTCGCCCATCGCCTCTTTGGGGATATCGACAAACAATTTTTCAATTGGCTCCAACAAGTTTCCGTCGTCGTCCCGGCGATACAGAACTTCCGGGCGCGACACCAAAACTTCGTGGCCTTCGCGGCGCATTTGCTCGACGAGAATAGCGATTTGCATTTCGCCACGACCTGCGACGTCGAAAATCTTCGGATCATTGGTCTGTTTGATCTTCAGAGCAACGTTGGTCCGGATTTCTTTCGTCAACCGTTCCCAAATGTGGCGCGCGGTGACGAGCTTTCCGTCCTGGCCGGCGAGCGGACCGTCGTTGACGGCGAACTGCATTTGAATCGTCGGCGGATCAATCGGCACGAACGGAATTTGTTCAGCGGATTCGGAATTGGTGATCGTTTCACCAATGAAAACATCTTCGAAACCAGCCACGCCGCAAATATCGCCCGCGTGCGCTTCGGTGATTTCAATCCGTTGCATCCCTTCAAAATGGAATAGCATCGTGCATTTGCCTTTGGTCTTGCGACCGTCGCCGTGCATGCAAACCAGCGGGTCGCCCACTTTGATTTTGCCGCAAAGAATTTTCCCGAACGCGATACGTCCGAGGTAATCCGAGTAATCCAGGTTCGCGACGAGCACTTTCAAATCAGTGCCGGCGGAAGCCCGGGGCGGAGGGATATGTTTGATGATCGCATCGAAGAGCGGTTCCATCGTGGTGGTTTCATCCTTGATGTCCACCTTGGCATAACCACCTTTTGCGCTGCAATAAATCACCGGGAAATCGAGCTGCTCGTCGGTCGCGTGAAGCGCCATAAACAATTCAAAAACGGCGTCGAGCACTTTGTGGGGCGTCGCGTTCTCACGATCAATCTTGTTGATCACAACGATCGGTTTTGCGCCGGCTTCGAGCGCTTTGCGCAGCACGAAACGGGTCTGCGCCTGGGGACCGTCCACGGAATCCACGACGAGCAATACGCCGTCGATCATGTTCAGGATACGCTCCACTTCGCCGCCGAAATCCGCATGGCCGGGAGTGTCAACGATGTTGATGTGATAATCTTTGTATTTAAAAGCAGCGTTCTTGGCGCGAATCGTGATGCCCTTCTCCTTTTCGAGATCCATTGAATCCATGAGGCGTTCGACCTGAGTTTCAGCCTGATTGGCGCGATAAGTGCCAGATTGTTTCAACAGACAATCGACGAGCGTGGTCTTGCCGTGATCGACGTGAGCGATAATTGCGATGTTCCGAATGTGTTCCATAAATCTATTTTCCAAACGAGCCGCGTAACATGCCTTGAAATGGAAAAAGGTCAAGCTCCGCGGGTAAAGGAGGGATTCATCGCGGCAAAAACAGGTGGATCTCGCCAAATCGGCGCGGGTATTCCGCGCCTGATTCATTGCTTGCGGTTTTAGGGCCTTTGTCCTAATCAGGCTGCGTGTTCAACACTTCTCACTATGCTCGCTAACGATTCAAATTCCAATCAAGCCGCAAGCGGTGGCGCACGCTATGGTTTTAACTTCGTTCGCTTCGGCCTGATCGGCGCGCTGGTTTTGGCTGTCATGCTCGTGGTTTTTGGTGGATATGTCTGGTTCTTCTGCCGCATCGAGCCACCTTCCGGCTTTTGTGCCGTACTGGTGCGCAAGGATGGAAAGACCATTCCCGCCAACGACATCATCGCCATTACCGCCGATCAAAAAGGAATTCAATTGGAACCGCTGAGCGAAGGTCGCTATTTCTATAACCCAATCAACTGGTCATGGAAAATGGAGCCTTTGACCCAGATCAAAGAAGGCCAGGTCGGCATCATGGTTCGGCAATTCGGCGCTTCTCCTCCGGCAGGCAAATTTATTGTGCGGATGAAAGAACCAGACGGAACAATGCATCGCGGGATTATCGATGAGCCGCTGCGTCCGGGAACCTACCGAATCAATCCAAGCGCTTATCGCGTGGAAAAACGGCCTGCGGTTAAGATTGAGCCCGGCGAAGTCGGGGTGGTGACCTTGCTCTATGGAAATACTCCAGCGCAACCGAACACCTTTCTCGTCAAAGAGAGCGAGCAAGGCGTTCAGGAAACGCCGCTGCGCCCCGGAACTTATTATTTAAATCCATATATTCAACGCGTTGATATCGTCGGCGTGCAGAGCCACAAGACGGAATTCGAAATCAGCTTTCTTTCAAAGGACGGATTCCGTTTTCCAGTGAAAGGCGCAGTCGAATGGGCCGTGGAAGAATTGCGCGCACCGGAAGTGCTGGTGATGATCGGCGACGGCGAAGACATCGTGAACAAAGTCATTTTGCGCTCGGCGCTTTCCATGAGCCGCGTGCAAGGTTCGAAATATAGTTCCGCCGACGTGATCAGCGGCACGGTTCGCAAATCGTTCCAGGACGAGTTCAGCAAACACATCGCCTCGGAGTCAGCACGAAAAGGAATACTCGTCAAAGCAGCGTTGATCAGCGAAATCGAGCCTCCCCAAAAAATCGCCGAACCGATTCGCGAACGCGAAGTTGCCGTGCAAACGCGAACGAAATATGAGAGGGAAATCGAGCGTGCCATCACCGATGCCAACGTCGCCGAGCAAAAAAAACTACAGGATCAGAAGGTGCGAATCGTCAAAGCCGATACCGCTCGCACGAACCAGATCCAGCGGGCAAACAAGGATCAGCAGGTCCAAATCATCGGCGCACAACGTGATTTGGCGGTCGCCAAAAAAGATTTGGAAACGGCGGAGAAATTGGCCCTCGCCATTGTTTCCACCGGACAGGGCGATGCCGACGTTATTTCCTACACGCGCAAAGCCGAAGCTGGCGCACTCAAAGCGATCATCACGCCGTTTGGAAGCGGTTCCTCTTACGCACGTTTTTTGTATCTGAACAAAGTTGCGCCGAACATTGATTCGATCCTCGCCAACAGCGATGGCCCCCTCGCCGAGCCGTTTCGCGATCTCTCGAAGCCCGAAGTGAAAGGAGGTGCCAAATGAAAAAAAGCCCACTCGCAGTTTTGACGGCGACCGCAGCGGTTCTGCTTTTCCTTTACCTATTTGTTTATGAAGGCATCTGGGTCTGGATCGTCGAAAACACGGATGTTCCTCCCAATAAGATGGTGATTCTCGTTGCGAAAACCGGGAAAGCCATGCCCGCCGGACAAATCATCGCCGGCCCCGGAGAAAAGGGGGTGCTGCTTGAACCGCTGGGAACCGGCCGCCATTTCATCAATCCGTTTCTTTTCGAACGCCAGCTTCGCGAGCAAGTCCTGGTCGGCCCCGGCGAGCTCGGCGTGGTGATCAATAAAAACGGCACCGATTTGCCACCTGGAGAATTTCTGGCGCAGCCCGGACAACGCGGCATTCAGCGCGAAGTCCTGTTGCCCGGCACCTACAAACTGAATCCGTACGCTTACGAAATTCGCACGGTCAAGATGACTGAAATTGAGCCCGGCCACGTCGGCGTCATCGCCGCCCGCTCTGGCAAGGCGACGCAAAATCAATTAGCTGAACCGGGCGAACGTGGCGTGCAGAAAACCGTGTTGCAACCGGGGCTGTATGTTCTGAACCCAGAAGCGTATTCCGTCGAGAGCATTGAAGTCGGGTTCAATCAGATCACGATGGCGCACGGCGGAAAACTTCCTGAAACGCAAACCACTGGACAAACAGAGTTGAATCGCGAGAAGAAAGCGCCGTCGGGTTCGCTGAACGCCAGTCAAACTCAATCCGGAGTCCCGGTGCTTCCAGCCGTGCGGTTTCCCTCCAGCGACGGGTTTGAAATCACCATCGACGTTACGTTACTCTGGCAACTGTTGCCGCAGGATGCGCCCAGCGTGGTTTCGCGCTACGGCAACATTCGGAAAATCGAAGGCAACATTCTGATCCCGCAAATTAATTCTACCGCGCGCATCAAAGGCTCCACGTTCGGGGCCGTTAATTTTATTGTCGGCGACAAGCGCGAAGAGTTTCAACGGGCTTTCCAGGAAACGATTGAAACCACATTAAAAGAGAAAAAACTGCAGGTGGATCTCGCGCTGGTTCAGGACACTTTGGTGCCGGACGACATTTCCGGGCCGATTCAGGATTCGCGCATCGCCGCCGAGTGGAACATCACGAACACTGAGAAAACCAAGACCGAAGCCAAGAAAGCGCAACTGGACGAAAGCATGGGCAAGATCGCGCAAATTGAACAGGTCGTTGAATTTGAAACGCAACGTTTGGAAGGAAATCTCGTGGCTGAGCAGGAAAAACAAGTAAATCAAATTGGAGCCGAAGCGCGTTTGAAAGTAGCTGAACTCGCGAGCGAAACGGCGATTATGCGCGCCAACACGAATCGCAAGATTGGCAGCGCAGAAGCCAAGGTTCTCGAATTGAAAGGCAAAGCCGAAGGCGATGGATACGCGTTGCAAGTGCAAGCCGCCGGAAGCGCCGCGGATTACAACGCATTGCAATTCGCCAAGCAGTTGCCGGAACGAATCCGTTTATCCTTAATTTACGCTGGTTCCGGCACCCTTTGGACCGATTTGGATAAGGCATCGCAACTCGCGCCTTTGGAATTGTTGAAACAAGTGAAGCAAGTCGAACTCGCACCGAAAAAATAGTATGGCCCGCCCCGCGCAAACTGAATTCAATTTTCCGGCATTTCATCGCCGGAGAAAATTTCTAAAAATCGGCGGCATCGCGCTCGTCATTCTCGGGCTTTTCACCATCGTTGATATGATGTCGGAAATCCCCATTCCGCTGACTGGCGCAAGAGCGGTTTTTACGGGGTTGCTGCTGATGGTTTTCGGGTTGGTGTCGTTGTATAATGGTTACAAATTGCCGCTCGCGGAAGCCATTGACCTGATCCACGGGCGAGGACGCGGCATCACCGCATCAGAACTCGTTCATTTGATGCGAGTCGATCGCCTAACCGCCGATAGGATTATCCAAGGTTTGATTAAGAAAGGTTTTCTCCGCTCCTCTTCGGACCGCAGCCAAGCGGAGGAAGTCTTCGACCCCGTCCAGTAGTTGGCGAAATCGATTTCCGCAAAAATGAAAGCAGCAGTTCTTTACGGCAAAGAAGAGGTTCGGATTGAAGAAATTGAGCCCGCGCAGTTGAAGCCAGGCGAAGTGCGTGTCGCCATCGAAGCAGCGCTGACTTGCGGCACGGACTTGAAAGTATTCAAGCGCGGTTATCACGCCAAAATGATCGTTCCTCCAGCTGTCTTTGGACACGAGCTGGCTGGACGAATTTCCGAAATAGCTCACGGAGTTTCTGGCTGGGAAATCGGCGCGCGCGTGGTCGTGGCTAACTCTGCGCCCTGCGGCGAATGTTTCTTCTGCAAAAATCAGCAGGAAAATCTCTGCGACGATCTGCTTTTTCTCAATGGCGCTTACGCCGAATCCATTGTGGTTCCCGCCCGGCTGGTTGAAAAAAATTTATTGCGACTGAACTCGGGAACCGAATTTCGCGATGCCGCTTTGACGGAACCGCTCGCCTGTGTCGTTCAAGGCGTGGAAGACTCCAGATTGCGCGCCGGGCAAAATGTTTTGGTGATTGGCGCCGGGCCGATTGGTCTGATGTTTGTCGCTTTGGCCAAACATCTCGGCTGCGCGGTGACGGTGATTGGGCGCGGCGAAAAGCGGTTACAGGCAGCGCGACGGCTGGGCGCGGAAACGACTATCGATCAAAGCGGCGCCAACCTTCTGCCGGTAGGGGAGATTACTTCCGGGCGACAGAACCCGGACCTTGACCGAGGGGCCAACAATTTTGATGTAGTCATCGAAGCCGTGGGAAAACCTGAAACCTGGGAAGCAGCGGTTAAATTTGTTCGCAAAGGCGGCACTGTAAATTTTTTTGGCGGCTGCCCATCAGGGACAACCGTCTCGCTGGACACAGCATTGATCCACTATTCAAACCTCACGTTGCTGGCGAGTTTTCACCACACTCCGCGCACGATCAGACGAGCGCTGGAGTTTATTGAGGCTGGCGTTGTTCGAGCCGCGGATTTCGTCGATGGCGAATGCGCCCTGAGCCAATTGCCAAATCTGTTCAAAACCATGGCCGAAGGAAACCGCGCGGTTAAAACGTTGATTCGCGTCCGGGAATGAGAAGTTGGGGAATAAATTTGCAGGTTCGCTCAAGATGCGTTACGAATCTGCGAACTGGCGGGAAGGGTGGCTGAGTGGTTAAAGGCATCTGACTCGAAATCAGAAGTAGGGGTAACCCTACCGGAGGTTCGAATCCTCTCCCTTCCGCCAAAGTCTTCCGCCTTGAGAAAGCGCCTCGTTTTGCAGTGAAATCACGGAGTCGTTACACCTTGTCCACTGCTGTCATCTTCGGACAAACTGTAAACATCATACCATTTTTTCCGCGGGACGAATGCAGCGTGTCCATCGGCGAAAACGACATTCGCTCCGTCAAGACCGTGGCCATCGAATGGATTTGGCACGTTTTCTTTGTAAGGAGCGTGAGGGCTCAGTCGATCCATGATGGTGAAGACCGTGGCCGGGCTGGATTTTTGTCCACGGGCTGCTGGATTGGTGGTCGAAGCGTTGACGTGACTTTGGACGGTTTGAAGTGTTTTCCTTGGAAAATATCCAAGGTTATAGGTATGCCAAAAACCAAAAACCTCGTAGCTATGACCGTTGGTTGCGTTCCTATCGCTTCCTTTATCGGAAAGCTCGTTCAACAGGACGACGAGTTGTCCATTGTAGATCTGCGAGGCTTTATTACTTGGATTGACGTTGTTTTTCGTCGATGGACAGACAAAAGACTTCAGGGTGGGGACATAAGCAGGAGAATCTCCTACCCCATGAAGCCAGTTCATATCATCGTCAGACATTTCCGCTGAACTCCCATTTACACTTGCGCCGCTTCCGCCGGCCAAAGTGCCGGTTAAACTCCCACGAGGTCCTGCAAAAATCGAATTTCCCTGCGAATGATCGTCGGCAAACATCTGCTGCCCAGTTCCCATTTGCCTGCAATTGTTCAAACAAGAGATCTTATGCGCCTTATCCTTCGCCTTGGACAAGGCCGGCAAGAGCAAGCCCGCGAGAATCGCAATGATGGCGATTACGACCAGAAGTTCGATGAGCGTAAACGCGTTGCGGCTAGACTGATGCATAAAAAATATAAAATCTTAAAAAGTTTCCTTGCCCACCGCTTGAAAGTCAAGAGAAGCATCGCTTATTCCCATCTTTTCACTCGTTCTAATGATAACCACTGTTGACATCTTACTATGCATAGCAAAAAAACTTATCGAAATGTTGACAGCAGAAAAACGGTTTGAAAAAATATCCTTTGAACTACGCAAATCTATCCACCTGAATTTATGAAAAAAAATCGTATCCTCATGGCCTCTTTGATGTGCCTCGGAGCTCTGCTTGGGTTTAACGCATCTGCGCAGGTTATGAAAACCTTAACGCCGATCACGACCTTCGGCCCGCATGGCGATGGAAGTTACCAACCAGGGGATGCCAGCTTCATCACCTCAGCTTCATCCCAACGTGGCATCGCCTACAATCCGGTTACCGGGCATATTATCTTCGTTGATCGGGAAATTGGCGGAGCCGTTTCGGCGAGCGTCACCGGAAACATTTATGTACTGGATGGAACCACGGGAACCGTTCTTGGCACCCTTAATACCAATGGAATTTCTGGGGGCGACTATGCTGATTATGCAGTGCAGGTCGATGATGCGGGCGTCATTTACATCGGAAACTTCGTCAATACCGGCGCCTCCTTCTACAAACTTTATCGTTGGGACAGCGAAAGTTCAGCCACAAACGGCACTCCGCCCCTAATGGTTTACAACGCTGACCCCGGGAGCGGGCACGCCCAACGCTGGGGATCAACCATGGATCTGCGTAATTCAGGCGTTGCCACCCAGATAATTCTCGGCTCCCAAACTCAAAGCACGGGCTCTGCAACGAACATCGCGATCTTGACCACCATGGACGGAACCAATTTCACAGCAACCACTCTCACTACCGACATTCAGGAAAACGATTCCGCTTTTGGGATCGCCTTCGGAACAGGCAACACTTTTTGGACCAAAAACATTGGAGGAAGACCATTGCGACAATTGAGTTTTGATCTGGGCACATCCAATGCCGTAACGGTTCGCAACCTGAATGCAACCAACCTTCCCTCCGGGGATAACCTGGGGCCAATCGCCATCGATTCCGCGAACAACCTGCTGGCAGCAATGGAAATAACCAGTTCGTTCGATGTGGTTCGTCTCTATGATATTTCCAACACCAACATCGCGCCTGTTCTCATGGACGTTAAGACTTTCCCGGTAAACTTCGCCAATGTGTCGGCTACGGCAGGATTTTTGGATTTTGGCGGAGGAAAACTGTATGCTCACAGCATTAACAATGGCCTGCTGGCGTTCACCGTGGGTTCGGTTGCCGCAACGACTCCAATCATCCTCTCGCACCCAGCTGGACCAGTGCGCAAGGCTTCGGGGCAAACGGCTTCGTTCAGTGTGCTAGCGTATCCTGGCACTTCCTATCAATGGCTCAAGGATTCCAACCCGATTTCTGGCGGAACCAATTCGGTTCTAAATCTGGCCAATCTTCAAACCAACCAAACAGGTTTCTATTCCGTCGTGGTGAGCAATTCCGCCGGGACCGTGACAAGTTCGACGGCTCAATTGACCGTTCTTGATCCATCGAGCTTATTCCGTTTGACATCGCTCTGGAGCATTGCACCGAATAGCCGCACCTATGTGACTTCAACTGGCGGTGCGGGCACTCCGAACGAGCGTTTTATCGGCTACAGTGCGATTTCGAACGAAATTTATGTCGTTTCTCATAATGCAGCCAACTACGTGATCGCGGTCTTAAACGCAACCAACGGCGTTGAAAAAGGATTTCTCAATACCAACGGAGTCAACGGTGGAAGCGTGGTCTATCTGAATGCCATCGCAGTCGCTTCAGATGGATCCATTTATATTGCGAACACCACCACCCCTGCGACCGAAGCCGCTCCAACGAAGATTTATCGCTGGGCCAATTCAAATCCCAGCACGGTTCCCGTACTTGTTTACTCCGGAGTTCCCGATTCATCAGTCCCAGGCGGGCCAAGCGGCACAAGATGGGGCGATGTGATGACAATCCGGGGATCCGGGCTGAACACCCAGATTCTCCTGGATAATTGGGTAACGACCTCTATTGCTGGCTCCTATGGAGCGGTCTTGAGGCCGACCGACGTCAATTTGACTAACTTCACCGCAACAGGAAACGTTCACGCAACCGCCCCTAATTTAAAAATCGGCCGAAGCATACAATGGGATCCCAACGGGAATGACTATTGGGCCAAGAAAGGCAGTAACCGGCTTGAAAAATTTACTTTTGATCTGGACGGTTCCAATGGCGGCCTTAGCGCAGGGCCAACGATGTACACGAATTTCCCCGTTTCACTCGGGTATGTAGCGATGGATTTCAGCAGAAATTTATTGGCGGGTGTCAATTATGCCGCCAGCACAGCTTCGCCACAGCAGGTTGTGCTCTACGAAGTCAGCGATTTAAATTCACCTCTTTTGTTAGATACAAAGAATTTTCCAGCCAATAAGTCCAACAACAACAACATCCTCGGGAATATAATTTTCGGGGCAAACAATCTCCTGGTTGCCATGGACGGAAACAACGGCGTTGCAGCATTCGTCGTGGACCAAGGCCCTCCAGTGCCGCCCGCAATTCAGACCCAGCCTTCCGACCTTCGTTTAGTTATTGGAGGGACTGGAACTCTCAGCGTATCCACTCCAGACAGCGCAACCTTCCAGTGGCGGCTCGGCGGCACCAACATTCCGGGTGCCACAGCAAATTCGTATACCATCGCCAATGCCCAATTCACCAACGCGGGAAATTATAGCGTGGTCTTGTCCAACGCCTATGGTGCGACGTTGTCGTCCAATGCAGCCGTGACCATCGTGTCTCCAAACGATGTCTACCAGCTTTCACCTGCGTGGAGCGCCGCGCCAGGAAGCCAGCCTTATGTGACCGATTCCGGCAACGCAAACTCGCCCAATGAACGCACTCTCGCCTACAACTCCCTCTCCAATCAGGTGCTCGTGGTTCGAGCGCTTCCGAACAGCACGGATTATGGGATTCAAGTGGTAGACGCGACGACCGGCGTGAAACTTTACGACATGAACACGAACGGCGTCCAAACCGTCGTTTCTGAACTCAGCGGCTCCAGCGCCCTTTACCTTTGCGCCATCGCGGTCGCTGACGACGGCGCGGTTTATGCCTGCAACGGGTCTCCTAACGCCTCGGGCGGCACCAATGCTGAAACGGCCAAGATGTTCCGGGTCTATCGCTGGGCCAATTCCGGCCCGTCCACTCTGCCGGTCAATATTTTCACCGGCGACCCTGCCAACCAGACGGCAAATGTTCGCTGGGGTGATGTCATGAGTGTGCGCGGCAGCGGCACCAATACCGAACTCGTGCTGGACTCCAAGACTGGAAGTTTTGCTGCTCTGCTCAAGCCGACGGATGCCAGCATGGCAACCTTCACCAACTATTCATGGGCAAGTCTCGCTGGCGACGGCTCAATTGGTCGAAGCCTCCAATTTGAAACCAACAACACGGTCTGGCAAAAACACAAAGGCACTGCGCTGAAGAAGTCCAGTTACAGCACCAACAGCCAAACCAGCGCTCTGTTAGCCAGCTATTCTTTCCCGTCCAGTTTGGGGCCGGTGGCAATTGATCACCCTCACAATCTCATGGTGGGTTTGGATTTCTTCGGCTCGACCAACGGTCCCGATGCGGTTGCTCTCTATGAGATATCCAGCTTCTCTTCTCCCTTGCTGGTCGCAAAATACAACTTTCCACAAAATGCACGTTTGAACGACAATTTCATCGGCCAATGTGTAGTCGCGGGAACCAAGGTTTACGCACTTAATGGAAACAACGGACTCCTTTCCTTCAACCTCGTTCCGCCAACTGGGCCAGCGTTGAGCATTGCGCGCCTCGGATCCACCGTCCAACTCACCTGGCCGGATGGAAGTTACATCCTGCAAGGCACGACGAATCTAAACCCAACCATAATCTGGTCGGACATTTCCACGGCCGGAGAAACCAACAAAACTGAAAGCGCTGCCAGCGGAAATAAATTCTACCGCTTGAAAAAATAGCCTTTTTCAGAAATTCAGATCGCCGGCCTGAAAAATCAGTCCGGCGATTTTTATTTTTCCGAGACGGCGATCATGTCCATCGTGACGGCCATTCCCGGAAACCCGACCGAACGGGTCAAGGCTTTCGAAGCCGCTGGCGGTCGATTGGGATTGTAGAACTTCGGGCGTAACTCATTCAACTTGTTGCTGGCGGCGGAATCCGAGACGTAATAAGTCGCCTTCGCCAGCGAATCAAAATTACTCCCGGTTTCTTGAGCGGCCTGCCTCAAAGAAGCGAAAATTTCCAAAACTTGTTGCTCCGCATTTCCCGGCGTTTTGCCGTAGAGTCCAGAGACGTAAACCAGCTTTCCGTAATTCACCCGCGCTACTTTGCTATAAACATTTGAAACCTGAAACCCAGGAGGAGTGATGTAGCTGATCGACTCGCCGGCGGCACGATTTTCTGGAGCGGCTGCGATCAACTCGATTTCAATGGGAAGTTTGGGGCTGATCCAATCGACAAAGACCACCGGCGGAGCAGTTTCCCCCTGAAAAAAATCGGCGATTTGTTTCCGCGCAACCGCAGTGCCGGCCATCGGATCAATGAACGCCTTGATCTGCACCACGTCTCTTTTACCCAAACCAAGAAAAGTCAACGTATCGCCCAAACTTTGCATCGTTTGCCTGGTGGCGTCAGCGAGTTCCCCTGGCTTCGCCTGGCCTGAGATATAAACCACGCCACCCTTTGGCAAAATGCTCACCTGCGCCCCGGAAACTTGGCCGCGCAAAGCGGAAACCTGGATGCGTTTCGTTTTGGCTTCATTGAACTTTCTTGCGGGAGCGATTGCATCCATCGCAACCAAGGCGTTGGTATTATCCAAGGTGCCAACCACAAAACTCACGGCGGGCGCAGGTTTCTTATTCCATTTTTTTACCACCGCCATTTGCACCTCGGACACCGCCGTTTCGGTGGCGGCGTAAACATTGATTTTGACGGCGGTTTCGAGATCTGCGCCCGCCGCCTTGAGGGCTTGAGAAATGTTTTGGAATGTCTGAGCAATCTGCTTTTCGATATCACCTTTGCCGACGAGTTCGCCTTTTTCGTTGAGCGGCAGCAATTGTGCGGTGTGGGCCAGAGCCACTTTATCGGCAACAACGGCCAATGGAATTTCGCCAGCCCGTTTGAGCGTGGCGGAATCCGCCTTCCCATTTGCCGCCGGTGAAGTTGCCGAAATGGCGGCGACCAGAGCGCAAGTAGTGACGAGATATTTCATGGGCAAGTTGTGGCGCATAAACTTTATTTGGTCCAGCGAGTAACTTGGCGGCGGGGCTTTGCGCAAGAGAAACTGCGTGCGCCAGCAATTCGGTTCTGCGTTAATTGAACCGTGAGCACGACTCGGAACATTCAAAACATCGCTCTCATTGGGTTCATGGGAACGGGCAAATCATCGGTTGGAAGGCTGTTGGCAGAGCAGTTTCAGTTCAAATTTCTCGACACCGACGAATTGATTGAGCAGCGGGCAGGAAAAAGCATCGCCCAGATTTTCGAGCAGGACGGCGAGGCCGCATTTCGAAAATATGAGCAGGACATCCTTCAGGAAATCGGCGAGTTGAAACAAGTTGTGATTTCGACCGGCGGCGGTTTGGGCGCCAATCCCGCCAATTTGGCCAGCTTGAAGAAACACGCGCTGGTCATTTGCCTTTGGGCTCCGCCACAAGTCGTTTGGCAGCGGGTGCGGAACCAATCCCATCGCCCATTGCTACAAACGACAGATCCACAGGCGAAAATCAGGGAGCTGCTGGCAGAGCGCGAACCGGTTTATCGCGAAGCGGATATTCTGGTCAACACCGAGGTCCGCTCTCTCAAAGAAGTTGCGCAACACGTTGGCCACGAATTTTATTTGGCAACTCGACAGCGGTGAAAAAAGCCATCCAAAAAAGGGCGCTGGAACTTGGTTTTGATGCCTGCCGCTTCACCACAGCTCACGCGCCCGATCACGCCAGGCATTTTGAAAAATGGATTGATGGCCAAAACCATGGCGAAATGGGCTACTTGCAACGCAACGCCCATAAGCGAGCCGATCCGCAACTGGTTCTGGCTGGAGCGAAAACAATTATTAGCCTCGCTGTAAGTTATGGAGAACCCGCTTCTGCAATTGCGGAGGCTTCACGTCCAGAGAAGCAGCTTGCTGGCACGATCGCCCGTTATGCGCGCTTTTCCGACTACCACGATGTCATTGGAGACCGACTTAAAGCGCTGGTCGAATTTTTAAATCAACTCGGGCAACACGCGAAATCACTTTGGTATGTCGATACTGGACCGCTTTTGGAACGTGATCTCGCCCAACGCGCTGGATTGGGATTTGCCGGCAAACATACGAATTTGATCAGCCGCGGTTTAGGCAACTGGATTTTTCTCTCAGAAATCATCACCACGCTCGAACTCGAACCGGATTTGCCGGAAAAAAACCGTTGCGGTTCCTGCACTCGTTGCATCGAAGCGTGTCCCACGAGAGCCATCACTGCCCCTTTTCAACTCGATGCCCGCCGATGCATTTCTTACCTGACCATCGAGCTGAAAGGATCAATTCCGATCGAACTTCGCTCGGCCATTGGAAACCGGATTTACGGCTGCGATGATTGTTTGGCGGCATGTCCGTGGAACCGGTTCGCGAGAGCAGGAAAGATGATGAAACCTTTTGCCAAAGCTGGATTGGCTGCGCCTGATTTGCTTGAGTTGCTCGAATTGAGCGAAGCGGATTTTCGCGAACGATTCTCTGGAACACCGATCTTGCGAACCAAGCGACGGGGGTTTTTGCGCAACGTGTGCGTGGCACTCGGAAATGCCGGGGACGCTGAGTCGTTACCTGCCTTGGAACGAGCTGCGGCAGATATCGAACCCCTCATCTCAGAGCACGCGATCTGGGCCATTCTGGAAATTCAGAAACGAATGGCAACTCGGGAAATACCCGGTTCAAGCGATAATTGATTCTACGCTTGCCAAGATTTGGAAGAATGGCACTGTATTCGCCCTGCAAGTTTGTGCGCGGTTAGCTCAGTGGTAGAGCATTACCTTGACACGGTAGGGGTCACAGGTTCGAACCCTGTACCGCGCACCATTTTACGGAAGCTTTCTTTTTCAGCCTGTGAATAACTATTGCCAGAATTCGCAACTTTTGCATTGCTCCAATCAGAAAATGTTGATACAAAACTCGAAGCCAAAAGACTAAATGTAGGGAAAAGGAATATTTAGGCATGAATTTACCAGCCAATTTTTTGAAAAAGACAACGGCGAAACGGGCCATTTCCTTTTTGATCTTTTCCCTACTTTCTGCTTCTCAACTATCCCATGCAACCACGTATACGTGGGACGGCACCGGCACCGGCTCTTCTCTAAATGCTTGGGATGCCAAGAAACTGGGGTAATGCTGCGGTTCCTGGAGTGGCTGATATCGGAAGCTTTGGCGCAGTTGCGCCCGGTAACAGCACTGTTCCGTCTGTAAATTTAAACGCGTCTATTTCGAACATTGTTTTTAATTCCGGGGCTTCGACCTACACGTTTGGTGGAGCAGCGGTTCTCACGGTCGGCGCTACTATCCAAAACAACAGCGCATCCATCCAAACAATCAACACTTCATTGGCTTTGGCCCGTGCTCAAACTTGGACCGCAAACACAGGAAACTTAGCCTTTGGAGGTCCAATCAACAATGGTGGCTTTGCCCTTACGATTGCCGGTGCTGCCAATACCTCGATTGCTGGAATTGTCAGTGGATCAGGTGCATTGAATAAAAGCGGGAACGGAGCGTTGACGATTACAGGAGCCAACTCTTACTCAGGCGGAACCACGGTCAGTGCGGGTCGGGTATTGGTCAACAATACCACGGGCAGCGGCACCGGAACGGGAGCAGTTACGGTAAACGGAGGCACTTTTGGCGGAAGCGGCAGCATAACGGGCGGGCTTACGTTGAATTCTACAGGTCGGATTTCTGCCGGGGATAGCGCAGGATCAAGCAGAGTTGGAACATTTACCTCTGGCAATCAAACATGGAACGGTGGAGCCGCGATGGATTTGGAAATTAAGGATGCCGCATCTACTGCTGGCACCGGTTGGGATCTCCTGAGCATTAACGGCACACTTGCCATCAATGCCACATCCGGGAATAAATTCACCATCGACATTTCCACCCTGACTTTGGCTAACGTGGCTGGGAACGCGGCCAATTTTAATGACTCCACCGGCTATACTTGGACGATCGCCACAACGACTGGAGGAATTACCGGTTTTGATGCAAGCGCCTTCAACTTGATTACTTCCGGTTTCAGCAATCCGCTGAACGGCTCTTCCCAATTTTTCATCTCTCTTGTAGATAGCGGCAATGGTTTGGCGATCACTTATGTTCCTGAGCCATCAACCATCGCGCTCGGATTAATTGGTGCTGGTGTGATTGCTGGACGATTTTTCCGTCGTCGCAACACAAAATAGTCGGCTGTTTTTCCTTTCGGTGGTTTCCTCTAAGCCGATCAGCGTTTTCTATTTCGTTTCGTCTTTTTCAGACTGTCTATGCCCGCTGCTTAAACCAGTTTAGAATTCAGAAAACTCGCCCGCTCAACAAAGTTGACGGCTTCAGCTCCCATCTCCAAAGTTCATCTTACATGGCGCACATTCATGAAAAAATCGATTTTACCGTTGCGATTTTTGTCGTTCACGATGAAAAGATTTTGGTTATTCACCATCGCAAATTGAACAAGTGGCTCCCACTGGGCGGGCATATCGAATTGGACGAAGATCCGGAAATTGCTGCTTTGCGCGAAGCCAAAGAGGAAAGCGGACTGGACGTTGAACTTATTGGTGAACGTCCACCCACCACAGAAACGGGCACGCGCGCCTTGATTGCCCCACGCTTTCTCGATATTCACCGGATCAGCGAAACGCATGAGCATATCGGAATGATTTACTGGGCTCGTCCAAAGACATCTGAGGTTCGCTGCGCTGAACAGGAACATCATGCCATTCGCTGGTGTTCGAAAAGCGAATTACCCGGTCTGGAGCCGCCAATGTCCAATGCCGTGCTATGGTATTGTTACAAGGCGATCGAAGAGGTCACCCTCCATTCGGTTTCTGTTCAACAGTCCTAATGAACGGGCGCGCCATTTCTTTTCGACAGCTCAAATTTGCCGTTTTTACTCTGGAAGGGCTGAATGCCTTCGCCACAGGACTCTATTTCAATTGGCTGTTCTTTTTCACAGAGAGCCAACTCCATTTCGGCGTTTCCGAGAACCTCAGTTTAGTCGCGCTGCACGGGTTGGTTTATACCGGCTCGGCCTGGTTCGGTGGATGGTGCGCGCATCGGTTTGGCAATTTCCCGGCGCTAAAAATCGGGTTCAGCATAATGCTGTTGGCACTCAGCGCCGGCGCGTTTTTGCATTTAGCCGCAGCCCAAGTCGCCGTCATGCTAGTTTGGACCTTCGGCGTATGTTTCACATGGCCAACCTTGCAATCTCTCATCAGCAACGAAGAGCCAAGCTCTCGGATGCCACGGATGGCGGGCATTTACAATATTGTTTGGTCCGGCGTAAGTGCTGTTTCCTACTTCGTTGGCGGAGCGTTGTTTGAAAAACTTGGCGTTGCCTCAATGTTTTGGATTCCTGCGCTCATTCATATCGGGCAACTGGGAATCGTTTTCTGGCTGGAGCAGAATACAATCCTCGCTCAAGCGCCTTATGGTCTAGCAGCAACCCCTGATCCGCCTGAAACCCCCGCCATCGCCCTTAACGAAGCAGATTCTGCCGCTCGAAAAGTATTCTTGCGCTTCGCTCTACTCACCAATCCATTTGCCTACGTGGCAATCAACACCGCGATCCCGATGATTCCCGAGGTGGCAACGCGGTTCAAATTGTCGCCGATGTGGGCCGGATTTTTCTGCTCGCTCTGGTTATTTGTGCGAATGGCGGCATTTATTTTATTCTGGCTCTGGCCGGGCTGGCATTATCGCTTCGGGTTTTTGTTCAGCGCAACAATCCTGCTCGTCACCAGTTTTCTGGGAATGCTCCTGGCGAGCCAGCTCTGGATCATGCTCATCGCGCAAGTTGTTTTCGGCATATCGGTCGGACTGATTTATTATTCGTCGCTCTATTACTCGATGGACGGCGGCTCCGCAAAAAGCGAGCACGGTGGGCTGCATGAAGCCATGATTGGCCTGGGCACTTTTGTGGGCGCGACGGTTGGGGTGAGCGCAAAATTTTTCTTCCCAGCCGTCGCCGGCATCAGCATCTGGGCCGTCGCCGGACTATTATTGCTGGGCCTTTGCGCATTGATTTGGTTGCGTTACCGAAAAGAAACCAGTTAAAACTCCCTTTAGTTCAAACTCAAAACTATGTCATCACTTGCTGGAAAAATTGGAATTGTGTTCGGTGTCGCGAATAAACGCTCGATCGCATGGGCGATTGCTCAAGCCTGGCACAAAGCTGGTGCGAAACTCGCATTCACCTATCAAGGCGAACGCTTGAAGGAAAACGTCGAGGAGCTCGCCGGAACATTTGGCTCCGATACGTTACTCATGCCGTGCGACGTGACCAAAGATGACGACATCGCGAAAGTTTTCAGCGAAGTGCCCCAGAAATTTGGCAAGTTGCATTTGCTCCTTCACTCCGTTGCCTTTGCCCCGAAAGATGCGCTCGAAGGAGAATTCGTGAATACCAGTCGTGAAGCATTTCGAATTGCCCACGACGTGAGCTCTTATTCCCTGATCGCATTGTCACGGGCCGCAGCACCCTTGATGACTGACGGTGGCAGCATTGTGGCCATGTCTTACTATGGTGCGGAGAAAGTGGTTCCTCATTACAACGTGATGGGCGTTGCCAAAGCGTCGCTCGAATGCAGCACTCGATATCTGGCTTATGATTTGGGTCCGAAGAAAATCCGGGTGAATTGCATCAGCGCCGGTCCGGTGAATACCCTGGCTGCACGGGGCATCTCTGGTTTCACGGAAATGCTCAAGCATTACGAAGCACACTCTCCGCTCAAACGAAATGTCCTTCCAGAAGAGCTGGGTGCGACAGGCACCTTTCTGGCAAGCGACGGCGCCGCCGCCATCACGGGCCAGGTTCTCTACGTTGATTGCGGTTACCAGATCATGGGAATGTAATTGTGCTGAACGGCCCACCATCTGATTCGGTTTCTAAATCCTTGGAGAGCCAATCGAGGTGCCGTTGACATGCAGCCCGCTCAGATCACCAACACCGTTGCTTGCAAAACAAGCATTGGGACTGAACTGCATACCACTTTGCTGCGTTTGTCCCGGCGACAGATCGTGCTGGAAATCTACGACCCGCACATCGTGCTGCAGATGTCGGAGGTATTGACCCTCGAGATTGCCGCTGGCACCCGGTCCGTCTATTCCGGCCGGGCAGTGATCCGCAATTTGGTAAACACCGGGGCAACGATGGTTTGTGAAGTTACGCTGGACGATAAATGGCGCGACGAAAACTCCCCGAACGAAAGTCTCGTGGCCAATTTGCATGGAGGCTTTAATAGCTTTCTCATTAAATGGCAGAAAGTTCATAAAATTGATCCCGATTACAAGATTCTGATCGCGGACATGCAAAGCTTTCTGATGGATTTGCGCCTCTGGCTGGAGGACGTGGAATTGGAAATCGGCGCTTCCCCGCTTGAAAACCGGATACAACTTGAAGAAAAAGTCATTCAAGAACTCGCCTCACCGGTGCTCCAGGTCATCAACGGTTTTTTCGATAAATTCGAGAGGATTGCCGCAAGTCTCGAGACTGAGCTCCGCGATGCACACCACGCCTACATGCGACGGCAACTTCACTCCGTCATTTTGTGTTCGCCCTTCGCCTATCGCACCTTTCAAAAACCGCTGGGTTATGCCGGTGATTATGAAATGGTCAACATGATGATGCGGAAAACCGAAGGAAATTCGCTGTTCGCAAAAATCGTGAATCTCTGGTTTCTCAATCAACCGCCTGCCGAAGCGCACCGCAACCGCGTGTTGTTCCTGACCGAAAAGCTGGTTGAGGAAACCGCTCGCGTCCTTCCGCAAAAACGATTGATGCAAACTTTCAATCTCGGCTGCGGCCCTGCCTGGGAGATCCAGAAGTTCCTGAGAGAAAAAGAAGTCAGCAACCACGCGCAATTCGCTCTCTTTGATTTCAACGAAGAAACGCTTCTGCACACGCGTGAAACGTTGCAGGAAATAATACATAAATCCGGACGCAGAACCAAAGTGCAGTTCCTGAAAAAATCCGTTCAGCAAATTTTGAAGGAAGGAAGCCACGTGAACAAACCCGCCAACGCAAATCAGTATGATTTTGTTTATTGCGCTGGCCTGTTCGATTATCTTTCCGATCAGGTCTGCAAGCGCCTGATGAACATTTTTTATGAAATGGTCCGTCCCGGCGGACTCTTGTTGGCGACGAATGTCGATTGCAGCAACCCCCTCCGCCACGGCATGGAGCACCTGCTCGATTGGCATTTGATCTATCGCACGTCCAAACAGGCGCGCACCCTGATTCCAGACAAAGCTTCGGCTGACAATTTTTCCGTCAAATCAGATATCACAGGAGTTAATATTTTCATTGAAGTTAGAAAGCCCAGCGACCACGAGTGACGAAATCCTGAATTCCTCTGAATTTCAGGAAGCATTCCGCACTCACGAACGGCTCGACCGAATTAACACCGGCAAAGTCGCCTCTGCCCTCGTGTTTTTCTTGATGCCCGCAGGCGTCACGTTGGATTTTTTCGCTTCCCGCAATGAACTGCCGGCTTTTCTGGCATTGCGCCTGGCTTGCTCCTTCCTGGCAGCAATCATTTGGTTTCTATACAGGACGGACTTCGGCCGGAGACATTACCGATGGCTCGGCCCACAAATTGCCCTCTGGCCCGCCTTCTTCATCGCGTGGATGATCTTTATCAAAGACGGTGCAGCCTCGCCCTACTACGCCGGACTCAATCTAATTCTATTGGCCATCAGCGTGGTGGTGCATTGGAGCGTCTTGGAATCCTTGCTTTGCGTTTCAGCGGTTTTGTTGATGTATCTGGCGGCCTGCTTTTTGCATGGAGATCCAATGGGCATCTTCGGAAGGCTTTTTAACAACCTCTATTTCCTGATCCTGACCGGAATCATTATCACGACTGGAAATTACTTTTTCAACCGCCTCCGCTTCCGCGAGTTCGTCCTGCGTTTTGAACTGGAAAAGAATCGCCAGAAGCTGGCCGCCACCAACGAAAAGCTGGTGGAGTTAGGGCAAGTCAAGGATCGCTTCTTTGCCAATATCAGCCATGAATTGCGAACGCCCCTAACTTTGCTGCTCTCGCCGTTGGAAACAATGCTCCATCGTCCGCGCGGAAACTTCGACGAAGAAACCAAGAGCCTTCTGAGAATCATGCATTCCAACGGGATGCGATTGCTCAAATTGATCAATGACCTGCTGGATCTTGTGCGGCTGGAATCCGGTCGCATGGAAGTCAAACGCGAGCCGATGGAAATGGGCGCGTTCATCCATGGAATCGTCAACGCAGCGCAACAAATGGCCGACAATAAAAAAATCGGCCTGGAAGAATACGTGGAACCGGATTTCGGCGCCGTCCTGGTGGACCGTGACAAGCTGGAAAAAGTCACGTTAAACCTGGTCTTCAACGCGTTGAAATTCACGCCAGCCGGGGGGCGCGTCGAGATCCACGTCAAAAGGGAAGGAAACAATTTCGTCCTCTCCGTCAAAGATACCGGCATTGGGATCGCCAAGAAGAACTTGCCGTTTGTCTTTGATCGCTTCTGGCAAGCCGACGGTTCCTCCAAGCGGAAATTCCAAGGTGTCGGCATTGGATTGTCGCTGGTAAAAGAGCTGGTTGAAATCCATGGCGGCAAAGTTCTGGCGGAGAGTGAGGAAGGCAAGGGCACAACCTTCAGCGTAGTCATGCCCTATTTGGCCGCAGACATCGTCGCTACTCCGGAATCGGGGGATGGAGAACCATCCGATGCCCCAGCCCCTCAGGCCTCAGAGTCGGAGGAATGGGTGGCCAATCTTTATCGGCGCGCGGCTCTCTTTCCGGTCGGCGCCGTCGAGGAACCAGACCAAACGGGCGAACTTTCGCGCAATGTGAATCTTGTCCATGTTCTGATTGCTGATGATGAACCCGACATGCTGCGCTTCCTGAAATCGCAGCTGAAAAATAAATTTCAAATCATTGAGGCGATCGATGGAAAAGAAGCCTTCGAAAAAGCTTTGGAAAATATCCCTGACATCATCCTGCTGGATATGAACATGCCGGAAAAAGATGGCCTGCAGGTCTGCCGCGAATTGCGAGAGCACAGTGCCACGCGAAACATACCCATTATCATCCTGACGGCTCGGCCCTCGCCAAAATTGAGGCAAGCGCCACCGACGTCGTGCTTAATCGCGATGGATTTAAGAATTCGGGCGCAGTTTTACTGTTATCCGTGCAAGACACCGGCCCGGGGATTCCGCCGGAAATCATTTCAAGAATCTTTGATCCTTATTTTTCCACCAAGCCCACTGGCAAAGGCACGGGATTGGGTCTCTCGATCGTCCATCGGTTGCTCAAGGAGGCGCACGGTCTTCTGCATTTGCATTCCCGCGCGGGCGAAGGGACCAGCTTCAATCTCTACTTCCCCGTGCTGAAGGTTCACGACCAATAATTATCCCAGCTCAGACCTGCCAAAGGAGATTCAACTAAACTGGAGCTGAAAACGGGTTTGAAATTCGTGTTCATTCCCGCAAATCGTGTCTATTTTCTCTCCGTGAATGTCTGATCAAAACGCCACCCAACTTACCTATCGTTACGAACGGTGGCGGGCGTTGAGTGCTGGAATTCTCGAAACCGCCAGCACCACATTTCTCCTCCTCATTGCCGTGCGTTGGTTTCACGCGGATTCCTTTTCAAAGGCGGTCATCGCCGGCGGCGGTGCTTTTGGGCTGGTTATTTCACCTTGGATTGTCTCAGCAGTGGCCAATCTCGGGTGGCCAACTTCGATCGCAGCTTCCCGTCTAGCCGCAGTTGGCGCAGGAAGTTTTGTCATCGCCGCGATTTTTCCATTTCTTCCTGTTTTCGTGATCGCCTGCGTCTGCGGCATGTCCACCTCGTCCGCGATGATTCCGCTGCTCACGCAGATGTATCAGGAAAACTATCCAGAGTCGGAGCGGGGCCGCCGGTTTTCTCGCACGCTAATGATTCGCATCGCCGCGGCAGCTCTCTTCAGCCAGGTCGCGGGACGGGCTCTGACCGGTCGAATCGAACAATTTCAATGGTTGCTGCTGATCTTTGCCGCCGCATTTGCCTCCGCAAGCATTTGCCTCTCCCGCTGCCCGACGCGACGCCTCACCCGCACTGCGGGAACCCATCCTTTCCGAGCGCTCCGCTATGTGCGACACGATCCGCTGTTCCGGCTCACCCTCATCTGCTGGATGCTCATGGGTTCTGGCACATTGATGATGCAGCCCTTGCGCGTCGAATACCTGGCCAATCCAAAGTATAAAATGGAACTGACGGTCGGAATGATTGCCTTGTTAACCGGCGTGATTCCCAATCTGGCCCGACTGGTTTTAAGCCCCGTCTGGGGCTGGCTCTTCGATCATGTGAATTTTTTTATCCTGCGCGTCACGCTAAACCTGGGATTTGCTCTCGGCATTTTGTCGTTTTTCACCAGCGACAGCTTGAATGGATTAATCTTTGCCGCAGTCATTTTCGGAATATCGAATGCCGGCGGCGACGTCGCGTGGAGCCTTTGGGTCACGAAATTTGCCCCTGCGGATCGCGTGGCCGACTACATGTCGGTGCACACTTGTTTCACGGGCATTCGCGGGATCATCGCGCCGTTGTGCGCGTTCCACCTTATCACAAAAATTAGTCTCGTGAGCCTTGGTTGGATCAGCGCATCGCTGATTTTGACGGCAACGCTATTATTGTTGCCGGAAGTGAAGTTTGGACGAAACGCCCGACGCGCCACACCCATTCTGGCAGAAGAAGTTTCGGAGTGACTCAGTCTTCGGCGGCAGAGTCTGAATTGAATTTTTCCGGGACGAAATTCTTAAACATCGACAACCCTTCGCGGACCACTTGCATCGTGTCTTTGTCCACGACCTGATAATACCGGTTGCGCTCCATCAGGATATTTTCCAGCGCTTCATCGACCGTATCGAACGTGTCGAGGAAATCTTTAATTCCTCCAAACGAGCGGCCAACGTAATAAGTGAAAACCAAATACTTCTTCATAAAAATATCGCTGATAATCTCGGGCGTCCTCTGACGCTTTCTGATTCAGCAACCGTTATGCCGTGAAGCATTTCCCTAGGGATCTATGGGGGGATATTTAACTTATGCCTCGCTTATGGACAGTTTTGTCTTGTGACAAAAGGAAGAGAAAAGACACAGACGTGACCTGGAGATCGACCAAATGCAAAAAGCCCAGCTTTCTTTGCGTCATGGACTCGTCGCCATGACACGGTAAAAAAAGGCCCCATTCGTCGCCTTTGTGTCCGTCAGCGTGACCGTCGAAGCACCATTCGTCATGATAACCGCATTCGTCACGGGAGCCCACGCAAGGTCATCAAGAACAGTCGCGCCCCACAGCGCGTAGCTGATGTTCGTCGTCCGCAGCACGGTCACGGCGAACTGGCCATTGCTGCTGCCCAGGCTTGTCAGGGTCGGCGGAGAAAGAATGCTTTGATAATCTCCGAGCCGCATCACCAGCGCGTTGTAGTTCGACTGAGCAGTCGGCGACAGCGAGTTGAGCAACAAATTCGTCTTCTCATAAGGATCGGACGCGAGATTAAAAAACAGCGTCGTGCCATTGGTCAACGTGATGAACTTGTAGTCGCTGTTGCGGATCGTACGGCCCGAATTGGCCGCAACTCCAGCGCCCGGACTATAATATTCGCTGAACGTGTAGCGCGCCACGTCCGGCTGATTTTGCAAAATCGACAACAAACTCTTGGAATCCACAGCGTTGGTCGTATTCGCCAAGGTCGTGGCGACGTTCATTCCAGCGAGTTCCAAAATGGTGGCGAAGAGGTCCACGAGATGAACCGGCGTGTGGTTCGTCCGGCCCGCATTGACCACCGCCGGTCCGGCGATAACCAGCGGCACTTTTATCCCACCCTCATAAAGCGTGCTCTTGCCTCTATTCGCCGGATAGGGCGGCTGTAGGAGGGAGTTGATCGTGCCGTTGTCTCCAAGAAAAATAATGTGCGTGTTGTTGGTGTCCACCACGCTGAGCAAGCGGGCCATCTCCGTATCCATTGATTCGGTCATCGCCTCAAACTGGCGTCGACCCGCTGGGTTGGTGTTGGTCGCGTAGCCCGGCGCCAGATTGAGCGGCGGCACATGCGAAGGAGTGTGCGGCGCGTTGAATGCCACCCAACAGAACCACGGATTCGTGCCACGCGCTCCAATCCAATTCGTCGCATCGTTCACCAGGTCAGTGGTGGCGTAATTGGTGTAGTTGCTGTAACTGGTGCCGTTGACGGTCTTGGTCCAATTGCTATAGGCGTTGGTCTCGGTCGGGCCCCCGAGTTGGCCCAGCAGGCTGCCGGCATAGTTGGTCCATCCGCCGAGGGTTCTGGGCGAGTCAGGCACGCTGGCTCCGCTGCCGAGATGCCATTTGCCGAATTGCGCCAGGTGGTAACCAAGCGTCGGGTTGTTCGAGAACGCCTTGGGCAACGTGAACTCCGACGCTGACAGCGGTGGAACCCCCGCCCCAATGACGCTGCCGATGCCGGTTCGAAACGGGTAGCGCCCCGTGAGGATGGCCGCGCGCGATGGCGAGCATTCCGGACACGCCCATGCGTTGCGGAAAACGACACCTCGACCCGCCAGCGAGGTGATGGTCGGCGTCGGTGGTAGCGACGCGCCGTTGCTCGTGGAGTTGTAAAGCGAACTGCCATCGGCGCCGTAGTCATCGGCAATTATGAGTAAAATATTCTTCGCCGCGGCCGCAATAGCCGAGGAGCCGGTTCCAACCATGAATAGCAGGAGACATAGCTGAACGGCAGATTTCATGTTTTTTCTAATCATGGTTTTGCACCGACCTTAGCTGCGTTATTTCATCGGCGTCAGCGATTCGGCGCTGAGTTGAATCCGTTTCAAACCCGGGGCAACGCCACACCAATCTTCTTTGGCCATAGGGCTGTGGTGTATTTCCGAGTTCATTACCATCGTGCCAAGCTGAGCCTGAGCATCGATGAGCATATTGCCTGCGAGCACGATACGTTCGCCAGCTTTCAATCCCTCGATCACCTCCCAGCAAAGATCGCCCGCGCGGCCTAGCTTTACGGTCCGCTGCTGGTAAACACCCGGCGCATCCTCCACGTAAACGCGCGGGGTGCTGCCTGGCCAGAGCACGGCGCCTCGCGGCACGGTTAGGGCTTCAGGCGCGTCGGTTTGCACCAATCCCTCGGCCAGGGTCTTGTTCTTGAGACGCCGGTCTGGGTTCTCCAAGACGACGCGCACGTGGGCAGAGCGCGTCATTTCGTCCAGGTTGGGGCTGATAAACGACACGCGAGCTTTTAGTAATTGGCCGGGCAACGAGGGCGTTTTGACTTCAACAATTTGCCCCACTTGAAGAAGCGGCAAATCCTGCTCGTAGGCGGTGAACATGAACCACATTTTGGTGAAGTCAGCGATTTCAAAGAGCTTGTCCCCTTCCTCCACATACTGGCCTTCACTGACGTAACTTTTCACAATCGTGCCGCTCAGCGGCGCCACAATGCCAAAATGAATATCATCCGGCTGCCGCGTGGGAATGGCGGCGATCTGCTCCCAGACCAAGCCGAATTGCATCAGGCGATTCCTGGCGAGCGCAACCGCCGCCTCACCCTGGTTCAAAGCACGTTTATATTCCTCCGCGGCCGTCAGTAGCGTGCGGCTGAAAATTGTAACCAGCGGCTGTCTCCGCGTGACTGGCTCCCCATCGCAACTCATGCCCAATCCGTCAATGCGCCCTTCCACCGAAGCGGTGATGACGCCATGGCGCGACTCATCTTCGCCGATCATGCCAGCCACGCGCAGAGTGCGGACGAGCGGCTGCTTCCTGACCTCGGTCGTCTGAACGGCAATCGCATTGATGCTCTCAGGTGGCAGCAGAACGGTGCCGCGGGTCGCGTGGCTGAGGCTGGCGCCACCTTCTGGAACCGCCACCAGATTCATGCCGCATACCGTGCATTGCCCGGCCTTGATAGACTTCACCCATGGATGCATTGGGCACTGGCTGGGACCGCCCGCCCGACCTCCAGCCGCGGCAACTGCTGCGCCGGAATTTCCGTGAAAACCCATCGCAGCAACCCAGCCTCCTGCGGCGGCAATTACAGCAACGATAAAATAGCCGGGCTTCATAATCGGGGTTATGGAATTGTCGGAATTTTCACACGGTAAAAGCCCCTCGCCTGCGCCAATCGGGCGGAATCTGTTTCCGTGAAGCCAGCGGAATTGCCATCGCTGGTCACCGAACCAATGTCGATCCAACTGCCGGTGGTGAGCGTGGTGGAATATTGCAGCGTGTAGGTCGTGCCGACGGTTGATTTGAACTGAAGGGCAATGTTGCCGTTCGTGCCCGTGCGCGTGTAGCTGGCAATCGCCAGATCCTCGACCGCATTGTTCACAACGAGGAACTGCCCCATCAGACCTTCATCCTCATGATTCGAGAAATGGCAATGATACATGAACGGATTCGACGGGCTGGCAAAACCATCGAATTTGGCGATGAAAGTCACCGCTTGGTTCTGGCCAACGAATAAGGTGTCCTTCCATCCTTGTTCAAAGGTTTTGATTCCCGAGTTGTTACCTCCGGTCCGGGAGATGAGGTTGAACTGAATATCGTGGATGTGAAATGAATGACTAAATCCGGAGGCGTTGGTGATCGTCCATTTCTCGACCGCATTCAGGTTCAACGTCTGATTGAACACCGTCGGGCTGAAGGACATGTTATCAAACGTGAACAACGGGGTGGCGGTGTTAGGGAATCCTCCCGTGATGCTAACAGTGCGGCTGTGGGTGACGTCGTTGGTCGTCCAGAACGAATTGGTCTTCAAGACCGTCGGCAGCGTGGTGATAGGATTGGCAGTGGCAGCGATAACATCGATGTGCAGCACATTGAAGTTGGTGTTATTCAACAAACTGCCGAATTGCCCGGCCGTCGCGGGCTCTCCACCCGGGAAATCGCGCGCCTGACCCGAATTAAATGCCTGCAGATTCAACGACGAACCCACCGTATTGGTGGTCAAATTCAACAGCAGCTCGACCCGCTCTCCGACCGCCAGCACTACGCGCGTCACCGCAATGGGCGCATTGACCAGGCCGCCATCCGTGGCAATCACATGGAAGGTGCGACCGTCGCTGAAACCCAGATTGTAGCTGCGCTCGATTTCCGCATTGAGAATCCGCAGCCGGACAAACTGCGCCGGCAGGCTGACCTGAGCGCTGAGGGTGCCGTTGGCGAGCAGCGAGTCGCCATAGGCGGAGTTAACCGTAACGAACTGATTGGCGCTGAACCGGCGGCTGGTCAACGCCAGAGGAATGTCATCCACGCCATAGGTGCGCGGCAAACTCAAGGCGGCTTCCTGAGCGTCCCGAATGATGATCATGCCACCGGCGCCACGCGTAAGTTGCTCCTGCGTCTTTTCATGCAAATGGGGATGATACCAATAGGTGGCGGCATCGTTCTGGACATAAAACATCGGCGACCACGTGGTGCCAGGGGGGATCGTCTGATGCGGGCCGCCATCCATAATTGCCGGGATGTGAAAGCCGTGCCAGTGAGTCGTTGTCGTATCGATCAAATTATTCGTGACATTGATCTGAACCAAATCGCCTTTGTTCATGATCAAGGTGGGACCCCAGAACTCGTTATTATTGTAAGCGTAAGTGGTTGTTTTCGTGCCAGCGAGCAATTGCTTGTTGGTCTGGTTCAAGGAGAGATTAAAGTTCGTTCCCGAGAGAGTCGGCGGTATCCAGAGGGTGTTATAAGTTTGGCCAACCGCGCTCATCAGAGCCAATCCAAACAACCCAAAGCAAAGCATCACTTTTTTCATATCCCGCCACCATAACAGCCGAACCTTAAGGAAACATGAAGCGGGAGCTTTTCGTGGGGAATTATGCAACTTTGCCAGATGACACGGACGAAATGGAGGTATCAGTCCAGGCATTGCAGCGCGCCTTCGCCCCGCCGGTGGGCCGCGCCTCGAAATCTTGCGCGATGCAGCCGCTTTCTTAAGGTGCCTTCTTCAACCCCTCCCTCTTCACCACCCAGCTTCCATCAGCAGGAAAGCCGGGGGCAGATTTGTCCGGACAACCATCCCAGCCCGCTGCCATCATTGCGACGGCATAAAGGAGGCCGCCGTTGCCGGGCAGATACCAACCACCGTTGAGACCGCGAGGGTCGTAGCGATTGTTGTCGCCGCCATCCTTCAGCAACGCTTCGATGGCGATTTGAGGTTCGCCGTTGCGTGCGGCGGCCATGGCCATCCACGGAAAATCCCAGCCCCAACAGCTGTTCCAATTCCACGTCTGCCAAACTTTCTTCACCGTGCGATGGGCAATCTCGCCGTCAACGCCTTTAATGGGCGGCAGCATTCCAAAGACGCCAACCGGGTCAGGATGGCCCGACGCACGGTTGGTAAACGTATCCAGCCATTCCGGCGAGTGGACAAACACGCCGTCATGCACCGGCAGCGGCGCCAGGTGCTCGCGGACTTCATCCCAATGCGGTTCGCGGGCAAGGCCGAGGCGTTGCCGCCATACCTGTGCCTCATCGAGTGCCCAGCGCCAATAGGCGAGATCAAAAACGACATCATGCGTGACGCCCTGCTCGCTGGGCGGCATATCAGGAGCAAGCGAATACAGGCCGGTCTTCGCGTCGCGTGTGACATAGTCCGCCATGTATTCCGCCGTGCCGAAAACGGTGTCGCGCCATTTCTCCAGCGTCGCGCGACTGGGTTTGAGACGGTATTCCAGTTCGGCAAAAAACATGGGATGCGGTTCTTTCCAGAGCAAAACCTGGTTGCCATTCCAAGGGGCGCTGCGACCTTCCGGCCCGACTGATTTTGGCCATTGCAATCCGCGATAGCTGAGTTGTTCAGCCAATGCACGGGCGGCGGGTGTGAACCGTTGATAGCAACCAAGGGCTTGCTCCGCCATTGGCCAGCGATCCCACAACGCGTAATGCGCGAGATGCCACCAAACCATTTCCATGTGAAATTGCCCCCGCCAAGGATCAACCTGCATCAGGCCTGATTCCGACGACGGATAACTCCCGGCGGACTGCGCCGCCATCAGGTATTGCGAAAGCACGATCCGACGCTCCAGTTCAAACCAGCGCGCGTCTTTGCTGCCCGAAAGATCGATGGCGCCGCCAGTGCTCCAGAAATTTCTCCAATGGCGGGAAGTTGCGGCGAAGGATTTTTCTACCTTTGGCAATGAGCCTGGAATTTTTGCGGTTGAAAATACCAAGACAAATTCCAGCCGTTTGCTTCCTGTCGCCGACAGGAGAAAACGATGCGGTGAGCCGTTGGTTGATGCGGCCAGTTTTCCACCGACGGACCAAGCGAGGCTGGCGCGATAAGTCGTGGAATCGACAACCCGGAGAAAATCGGAGCGCAATTTTCCATGCTCTATGATTTCGGTTTTGTGTCCTTGTATCCGGGCGAAATCCCCAACCGATCCATGGTTTTGGATTGCGGGGTATGGAAAATCCAGAGCCACCTGCAAATTGCCACGTGTAATCAGCGGCGATTCAATCCGCACCACCACCGCGTCCAAAGCCGAATCGACACAGGTCTCGACGCGCACCGGCTCGCCGTCAATTTGATAGCTGGCGGTTTGTTTGCCTGACCACAAATCCAGTTTGCGAGTGAGACCGAAGATTTCTGTTTTCTTTAATTCCACTTCCCCGGACCGGCATAGGCGCAACCGGCCGAGATTCATGATGTGCGGGTTGTCGAACATCCATTGGCGGAGATCATCCTTGTCCGGAGGAAACTCATCCAGGCCTTGATTGCGCCCCTTTTGAAACGTGCCGGTGGGTGGAATGTCCGCAGCGGATCGTCCCATGGGCAGCGGAAAGGAATGCCAGGCCCAGTGTGACATGGAATTGCCGCCGAACGTCTGAAGTCCAGTGCCGTCCGCAGTGAAACAGAACTCCCCGTTGCCAAGTGGAATCTTTCCGGTCAGGTCGTTCCACTCGATGTTGTGCCGAGTTACGAGTGCAAGACGGTCGATGCGAGGATCCACGGCTGGCTTCGACGTCTCACCTGCGCACAATCCGGCTAGCGACTTGAGGAGCAAGGCGGCGATCAATTTGCCAGTGACGTTCATGGGTGTGGCAATATCAAGTCGTGGACACGGGTGCAACTGACAACTTACGGAAGCGTTGGGATTACTGACAACAAGAGCCGATTCAGATCCTTCTGTTGCGCCGGGTTTTGAACAGTGCCGGTCGGCGGTTCCCCGCTTAGCCCAGCCCACTTCCACTTCTCCGCATGGCTATCGGCGTAGGCAAATGTGCCGCCGTTCGCGTGCCGGGTCGGCGGCGTATTTTTCCAAGCCCAGACAGAGGAAGTCCGGCCTCCATTGAGGATGCGGACCAGTCCCTTCCGAATCCCCGGGTCGTCTTCAACAATCGAAATTCCAATGCTCATTTTGCGCAAGTCGGATCAAATTCCCATTCTCAATCTCACAACAGGCTACAATCCGAAACCTCGCTCGGTGAGGCGTGCAATCGTTCAGCCGCACTTCAAATTCAATTCTCGCCCCCTCGCCAGGCGCGCTGGTCAATGTAAAAAGACCTCCGATGTCCTGCACCCGCCGGCGCATATTTTGCAGCCCGTTGCCGCGGCGGCCCCGCGGCACCGGGCCGGGGTATTGGGCGGCAATTTCAGATTCCACTCGAGCCAAAGCCGCCCGCTCGAGTCGGCCAGCAGGCTGCGCGCTTCACCCATCGGGAGTTGAGCCTCAGGAACCTGACTTAATTGTCCGTTTTCCATGACCCACAGTCCCTCCCGCACGGCGCCAACCCAAATGCGTTTCATAATTTTTTTTCTTCCTTCCGTTTGTGCGATGGCAAAGAGCAGAACACTGCCGAGGACTGCCGCAAAAATCAGGCCTGCGACAACAAGCTTCATGGCTTTCCATCCCGCTTCTTTTCGCCATTAAAGACACCAACCGTATAGCTATGTGTCGCCGCACCCGTCTTGTGGTTGCTTCCTTCAACATTCGCCGGATAAGCCCGGACGTATTCCACTGTGGACTTTTCAGGAGAAACCGTCACGCGCATGATGCCGGAGCTGCCTTGGATAACCCCGGTTTTGTAGCCGTATTCCTCGGCACTCCGGATGTTGTCAGAACGCACGTGGCCGGGCTGCGGGACTTCCTGATAAATAATCCCATCACGTTCCTGCTGCACGTAGAGGTGATCGTGGCCGTGGAAAACGATACTCACCCCGTGCTTAACCAGCAGGTTATGGATCGGCAAAGCCCATCCAGGCCGCTTCTGCGCAAAGGAGTCCTTACCGTCCAAATCCTTGCCACCCCATTCGAAGAAATGCGATGCCTCCGAGCCTCCTCGCCCTTCAGAGGTCTCGCCGCCAACCAGGTGGTGGATAAAGACGAACTTGAACTTTGCCCGACTGGTCTCCAGCGTGCGCTTGAGCCACTCATATTGCTCCGATCCCAGCGTGCGACTCCAGTTGTCGCCTCCGCCACGACGCTGGCGGGGTGAATACCAGAATGGATCCAGCACGACGAACAGCGCGTCGCCCCATGACCACGCGTAATAATCTTCCAGCAAGCCCGCGGATTTATCCAGCGTCTGGTTGCCCGAGTAGAAGTCATTCGGGAACGGGTTTGGAAAATACTTCTTCCGCATCGTGTTTGACCAGACAGCCATGGAGTCGGCGCCACTTTCCCCCTTGGACGCTTGCTCGCCGTCGTGGTTTCCGAGGACCAGGAACACCGGCGCGCTGTGGCCGACAATTCCAAAGTAGTAGCGCTGCGCGAGATATTGCGGTGCGGCCAGATTGTAATCGGTGTATTTGTCGGTCATGAATGTGTCGCCGAGGTCGATGTGAAAATCAGTCTTCGCAGCCAGGACGTTGGCGAGAGATTTCTTGTAAACCTCTGGTTCAGTGCCGTAGTCAAGGTGCGGGTCGGCCTGAACGGTGAATGTAAAAGGGCTGCCGGGCGGGCGGGCGGTCATGAAGGTGTATTCCGCACTGCTTTGGAAGCTTGTCACACCCGAGGATCGCGAGCGGAATTGATAGTAGTAACGGGTGTTGGGCTGGAGCGGGCTGATCAGCAACTCGATTGGTTGACCGTTCGCCAACTTTAGCTTGGGCGTCTCACTTGGGTGGCTGCCCTTCTATGTTCCATAGGCAACATAACCCTCCATGTCCTCATAAGCGAGCACACTCAATGTAACGGAATTCTTCGTCGGTCGGCCTAGGATCAAGTCCAGGGAATGCGAAGGCACCTCGGTGCGAAAGGCCGGAGTAGGCATTTTAATTTCGCCTCGGCCCTGACCACCGCCGGAACCACGCGGGCTTTGCTCTTCTTTGTTCAAACCAGGGGCAGGTGGATTCTGTTGGGCCGGAGAAACACCCGAGCAGACAGCTAACCCCACGGCAAGGGGGAACAGGATCGAGATAATTGGAAACTGTTTCACGTTTAGATTCCTTTCAGTTCTTCTGCGCGGACGTCGAGGTCGTATCATTGCCTCGCCTTCCTCCTTTACCTCCCCTTCCGTTGCCGCCGCGGTTCTCGCCCGGAAGTGTAATCGCAGCTTTGTTAGGGTCGAAGTTTGGATTGAGCAACGGCATTTGGGCATTCACGGCCTTGAGGTAGTCGGTCAGCCGTTGATCCAGTTCGGCAACTTTCTTCGGCAACTGCTGCGAAAGATCGTTTTGTTCGCTGAAGTCTTTGGACAGGTCGAACAACTCCCGCCTGCCGGTCTCATAAACATGAATCAGTTTGTAGTCGCCAAGCAGGATGGCGGAGGCCGGATCTATCTGGTCCTTGTCATAATGCGGAAAATGAATGACAAATTCTTCCCGTGGACGCTTCACCGCACCCGAGCCGCCGTTTTTCAATTGCGTGGCGAAGCTGCCGCCTTCGACACCTTTGGGCAGCGGTTCCTTGATCCCAGCAAGTTCCGCGAAAGTGGGCAACCAATCGGTCGCACTCACCCGCACATGCGAGCATGAACCCGCCTTGATGCCTGGTCCGCTCACAATGAAGGGCACGCGCAAGCCTCCTTCCCAAACTGTTCCCTTCCCCCCGGCGAGCGGGGTATTCCGTCCGGGCGTGCCATGGTCGGTCGTATAAATGAGGTAGGTTTTTCCCTTGAGGCCCAGCCGCTCTATGGCATCCAATATCTGGCCGATCGTGTGATCCACATTACTGATTTCCTCGTCGGTAGCCGCTGGCTGTCGCTTCTTACCTCCCCCACCCTTCTCCTCCTGATTCGGGTAGTGCGACATCTGGAGGTAGAACGGACGGCCCCCTTTGACTTGCCGTTCCATGAATTCAATTCCGTGCGCGGTCATGGCGAGCGCCTGCTTCGGGTTTGGAGCAGCAACGTTGTCAGGCCCACCGTTGCCGGTAGGACCGTCGCTCTCATCAAAACCGTGCTTGCCTGGGCTCACGCGCCCGACATGCCACTTACCAAAGTGCGCTGTCGCATAGCCTGAGCGCTTGAGCAGTTCGGCGATGGTCGTCTCAGCATCTGGCAATTCAAGCAACGCCTGGGGCGGAATAACTTTGGTGGTCACCCCTTCAGCGCCGCCTCGTTTACCGTCACCGATGAACGTCATGTGGAGCGCCGCCGGACTCCGTCCCGTGAAAAGAGCCGCGCGCGATGGCGTGCAGCGCGGTGATGCCGCATAGCCATCAGAGAATCGTATTCCGTTCGCGGCAAGTCGTTCCAGGCTCGGCGTCTTTACGCCGATACCCTTTGAGGCGGGAATACGGTCATCCATTTGCACCGACGAACTGGTCCAACCCGCGCCTTCGCCAAGAATAACAACGAAGTTCGGCGGCAACGTTGGCTCGGCATCAAGGATGCGCTGCCCTCCGCCGAGGAGAAGGAGACCAAGTAAGATTCTTTTCATAGTTAAGGATTTTCTTTTCGCGAGCGGCCGGGGCGTTCCGGACCACCGGTTTCACCTGTTTCATTGGACCGTGTGTAAACGACCTTCAGCTCTGCGCGATCAAGAATCGAATCTTTCATCGCCGCGAGCAAAACTTCGCGGGTCACTTCGCGCTTCGGGCGCTGCAAATGCAATGGAGCGGAGAGCGCGTAGATCGTGAGGACGTAAGTCTTCTGCCCGGGGCCCTGCGAGTGGGGAGGTTCATAGCCGAGCTTGCCTTTGAAACTGGGACCAAGCTGGCCGACGCCCTGCACATTTTTCGGCAGATTCGTGAGAGTCACGGGGATGTCCCACATCGTCCAATAACATTTCATCACGTTGCCGGGTGCGAGGTGATCCATGATGAGCGCGTAAGACTTCGTAGCCTGTGGTGCGCCTTTCCATTGGAGTGGTAAGGTTGCACCGCTGCCATCGCCCGTGAAGTCTTTTGGTAGCGCGCCACCATCAACCACCTCGGGACTGCTCAGGACAAAGGTTCCGCTCTTCCTGGGGTTGAGACTCGGCAACGTTTCAGCCGCACCGCTCCTTTGCGGGGCTCTTTCCCCCGAGCGATCCGGAATCGGTTGGTGGCCGTCGGGTTGCGGGTTGGCCGGACGATTGCCTTCACGGCGACCGGACCCACCACCTCCCTGGCGCCCGTTGGCACGGTAGGTTTCATCGCGCGACGTTCCGTCCACGTTGATGAACTGAAACTTCCAGTTCCCATCGCCGCTCGTAGAATAGTTCACTGCTCCCGATTTCCCGTTGACGGTATATTTGAGCGCAAAAGTTTTTTCATCGGGCGTGGCAGTGAATGCGGTGATCTTTGCGCCGCGCAAGGGAGGCTGGTCCCGCCGCACTGATTGCGCGCGAGGCTGCGGGTCCACTTGCCCATCGGCTTCGACAACTTCGCCATGGAAACCGCCGTTCACATAAGGGTATTTTGTCGAGGCATGGTAGTGATATCCAAGCGCAGCGGTAGTGTGGCCATTGAATGAATCAAGCCCCGCTGGTTCCGAGCCATCTGGTTCGCTCAATCCGTAAATCGCGTATCCATCCAGTGCGTAAGCGATCGGTAGCGCCTTGCCGACGACGCTTTGCAGATGTAGCGGTGCGGCGTGGTAGTGGTAGTCATCCGCGCGACCGCAGTGCCCGCCCCATTGATCTAACTCGCCAATTTCCTGAGAGATTTCGCCGCGATTATTTTGCGGATTAAAAATAGGAATGCCATTCGCCGCCAGCGCGATGGCGCCGCGCAGGAAACGTCCCTTGATCGAAGCCGGGGGTTTTGAAGGCTGCGGCGCAAGGGGTATCTGCCACGCGTTGTTTCCGGTGTAGGCTTGCGGCAAGGGCACCTGTTGTTGCCAGGCGGTGATCCCTACCATCATTCCGTGCGCGGGCAGGCCGCCGCTTTCGACGTTGAGAAAGGAATTGTCCCAGCGCACTTTCACCCGTGGCGCGAATGACTCAAATGGGATCGCCTGCCTGGGGTGGCTCAGGCTGGGCGTCTGGCTGGACTTGCGGGCGCGAGCTTGGTCCGGGTCTACCTGGGCCAGCAACCACGAGGGGTCGGCGACGGTTTCCGGTGGACGCACAGAACGATCGTAGTGCGGATGCGCCGGGTCGCCGGTCAAGTCATGAGCCGCCGCCGTGGTGGCGAAGGTCAAAAGTGCAACGCTGATTCCGGCAGCCAGAGTTGAAATCGAAAGGCGCGAAGAATCGCCCGCGTTGCGTTCACAATTCACTTTCATGTTAACAGCTTACGCGAGACCAGATTAACGCCGGATTAAGGGAAACTGATTTCGAAAAATATTTTCCCGGAAAAAATCTCCCGCCATTCATCTCTCCTTAATCCAGCCACCATTACAATTCACCTCATGATAACGCGACAAACGACGTGTCAAAGTGCGTCGGGCGTGCTAGAGAATAGAACTGCGATGCGACTTCTTGTGGTGGAGGATGAACCTGACCTGCTCGCCGGCCTCGTCAGAGCGCTGCGCAAGCAAGGTTACGCTGTGGACACGGCCGTCGAGGGAGAGGACGGTCTCTACAAGGCGCAGTCCATCGACTACGACGCCATCGTTCTTGACGTGATGCTTCCCGGCCTCGATGGATGGCAAGTCCTATCCCGGCTTCGGGAGAGCAAGCCTACTCCCGTTCTCATGCTTACGGCGCGCGATAGCAGCGCCGACCGCGTTCGCGGCCTCGATACCGGTGCGGATGATTATCTGGTCAAACCATTCGATAGCGCCGAACTTTTCGCCCGACTTCGCGCTCTCATTCGCCGGAGCGCCCAGCAAACCCGCAGTTTTATCGAGATTGGTGAAGTGCGGATTGACACCGCATCCCGCACCGTTACCCGGCTGAACCAGCCTGTTACCCTCACGGCGCGCGAATACGTTGTGCTGGAGTACCTCGCGCTCCATCGCGGCGAACTGGTGACCCGTACGGATCTTTACGAGCACCTGTTTGACGAAAACGAATCCACGCTTTCCAACATTCTCGACGTCCACGTTTTTAATCTTCGCAAAAAGCTTGGGCAGGATTTCATCGTTACCCGCCGCGGCCACGGCTATTGTATCGAATGAAGTTTTTCCAATCCATCCGGTGGCGGCTGCAGCTCTGGCATGGGGCGCTTCTTCTGGCGGTGTTGAGCGGCTTTGGGATTGCCGTCTTTGAGATGGAAAGCGGGCGGCAATCTCGGCGGATCGACGAGGGATTGCAACAACGGCTTCCCGTGTTGGTGACCTCGCAGCACCCCGTGCGCGGTGGCGATGGGCAGCTGCGCGAATTCACCATCTCGCCCAAAGATGCCGCGCTCTTTGATCGTGAAGCCGACGGAGCGTTCTACTACGTCGTGTGGCTTCGTCACAGCGATCAACCGGTAACTTACTCAGCCACTGCGCCGCGCGACGTGCCCGCGCCCAAGCCGGGCGAGCCTCCCATCCGCCAGAGAGGCAACTTGCGGGAGACGTTTCTTTTCCCTGGGCCCGGCGACTGCGTCCTGGTCGGCCGCTCCATTGCTGCCGATCTCACCGAACTCCGCCAATTGGCCTGGTGGCTTGGCGGAGTCGGCGCGGCCGTATTGTTGGTTGGACTCGCCGGTGGCGCATGGCTCGTCACCCGCGCCTTGAGTCCCATTCAGGATATCAGTTCCGCCGCGGGAAAAATCGCCACGGGCAATCTGGCCCAGCGCATTAGCACGGCGGATACCGACAGCGAACTTGGCCAACTCGCCGATGTCTTGAACTCCACTTTTGCCCGCCTGGACTCGGCCTTCACGCAACAGGCTCGTTTCACCGCCGATGCCGCACACGAACTGCGCACGCCTGTCACAGTGATGCTGACCCATGCCGAGAACGGGCTGGCGAGCGAATGCCAGAATGAGGAACACCGGGAAGCATTCGAAGCGAGCCAGCGCGCCGCTCAACGCATGCGCCGCCTCATCGCATCACTGCTGGAACTCGCCCGCCTGGACGCCGGCCAGGAATCTTTCCAGCGCGGACGCGTCGATCTCAGCCGAGTTGCGCACGATTGCATTGAACTAGTGCGCCCGCTAGCGAAGGAGCGCCGCATTACTATTTATCACGACCTTCCTCCGACCGAGTGTTTCGGCGACTCGGAGCGGATTGGCCAGGTCATCACCAACCTTCTGACTAACGCCATTATCTACAACCAGCCCGGCGGCGAAGCGCGTGTAACCGCCTGTTCTGAGAACGATTTTGCCCGATTGACCGTTTCCGACACCGGGCCGGGTATCTCGACCGAGGATCAGCCGCGCATTTTCGAGCGGTTCTATCGCGCCGATAAGTCACGCAGCTCGACTGGGGGTTCCGGACTGGGCCTCGCAATTTCAAAAGCGATTGTGGAAGCCCACCACGGCACGTTAGAAGTCGAAAGCGAAACGGCTACTGGCACCCGTTTCACCCTCCGTTTACCCATCACTGCCGGGAACGGATAGGTGAACACAATGGCAACCGGTGCCGGGCGAAATCGGTTTTTATCCTGAATTTTCAGAATCGGGCTTGAGTCAAAACGCGCCCGCCGCAAAATGAACCGGATGTCACCTCACATTCTAGTCACAGGCGGCGCCGGGTTCATCGGCTCGCATTTGGTCGAACGGCTGTTGGCCGACGGAAAACGCGTGGTCGTGATTGATGATTGCTCAACTGGAAACCTGGAGAATCTGGCGAACGTTCGCGCCAATCCGTCCCTCAGAATCATCGTCAGCAAGGTTTCTGAATGTGCGGAACTAGACGCACTGGCGGCCAATTCTGAATCCATTTACCACCTTGCGGCAGCCGTGGGCGTGGATCTGATTTTGAAATCCGGCATCGAGACGATCAAAACGAATTTGCATGAAACGGAATGCATGCTCGAGGCCGCCGGCAAAGTCCACGCGCCGTTTCTGTTGACCTCGACTTCGGAAGTTTATGGCAAGAGCGCAAAGCCCGCGTTCTCGGAGAAAGATGACTTGTTGATCGGGCCGCCGCATTTGAGCCGCTGGAGCTACGCATGTTCCAAGTTGATGGATGAATTTCTGGCGCTGGCCTATGCGAAGGAAAAGCAATTGCCCGTGGTCATTGCCCGCTTGTTCAACACGGTTGGCCCGCGCCAGACCGGACGTTACGGCATGGTGGTGCCCCGGTTTATTGCGGCAGCCAAGCGGGGCGAACCGCTCCAGGTTTTTGGCGATGGCCAGCAAACGCGCTGCTTTTGCTACGTGCAGGACACAGTCGAGGCGCTGGTCAGACTGCAGACGTGTGCATCGGCCAAAGGAGAGGTTTTCAACATCGGCAGCTCCGAAGAAATCAGCATTCTCGCGCTTGCTCAACTGGTCTTGCAAACCGTGGGCTCCCGTTCACCGATTGAATTTGTTCCCTACGAGAAGGCGTATGTGCCCGGTTTTGAAGACATGCTGCGCCGCAAACCTATTTTGGAAAAACTGGAGAAGAGCATCGGTTTCCTTCCCGCAACGTCGCTTCGATCCATCGTCGAAGTAACGGCGTCGAGTGTGCAATAAAAAAAGGCGCCCTTTCGGACGCCTTTGTGAAATGAGCTGAGAACAGCCGACTATGGGAACAGGATACGAATGCTGTTTGCGCTTTCGATCTGGCCTGCGTCAACATTCTTCAACAATTCCGTGCGAAAACGAGCCGAGCTGACCTGTTGAACACTGCCGTCACCCAAGGCGATGTTGCCTTGCTTCAAATGGATCTTGTCGGAGAAGCTGGCCGTTGCATTGTTCGTCGCAAGCAGCACCGAAGCGCCAGCCGTGGAGGTGTAAGTTGTACCGGAGTAGCCGTAGTCCGTCGCGGTCGATGTGGAAGCGATATTCCGGTCGCCCGAGAGCAGGGACTGCGGAAGGTTTTCGTTCGCCGCTGAACCGATGAAGTAGGAAACAGCCGTGTTGTCTTTGAAATCCCATGATGCGTTCTGGGCCGCATTGGTGAAGAAGTTCAAGCGAGCCTGGCGTTCATCACTTGGGCAAACCACGACTTTGGGTGTTCCCAATTCGTTTTGCAGCACAGCAAAGTGCCTGTAGGTGTTTGCTGGAGTCGTGATGTAATCCGAGCTCCCGCCTTCTGCGACGGTAACCTGCATCGGATAGCGATCATTGTTGTCGCCCGCCCAAATGCGGAAGGACAAGCCGACCTGCTTGAGATTGTTCACGCACGTGATGCGTTGCGCTTTTTGTTTAGCTTTGGCGAGCGCTGGCAAGAGCAGACCAGCCAAAATAGCGATGATTGCGATAACGACCAACAGCTCGATGAGCGTGAAAGCCGCGGATGTTTTTGTACGAATATTTTTCATAACTTGATTGGTTTATATGGCAAATGGAGTGCGCACTTTATTGAATTGATTTTTAGTGTCAACTCCATTTGAAAAAACATTTAGCACAGATGGTGCCACAACGATTTTCCCAATAAAACGGCCCTTTTTCGCACGGAAAAGCGCTCGATGCGTGAAAAATTCCACGCATAGTGCGTGAACTTCACGCATGCGCGGTCGGCGCGAATCGTTTGCCCGCGCAATCGCTAGCCAGTTTGTCTTGAGTCGCGATTTCATCTTGCCCGCAGAATCAGCTTGTTTAATCTCGCCCAACTCAATGCAACCCACCTTTTGCCTAGCCGTTTTCAGCCACGCCTGGCCCTTCGTCATCCTGACCGTTTGCGTCGCCGCCATCGTACTGCTGATCACGAAACTGCGCGTGCATCCGTTTCTGGCGCTGCTCGGCGTCGCCATTCTGGCCGGGCTTCTCGCCACGCGCGGCTCGCTGCCGGGCGAACCGGAAAAAAGTCATTGGGTGCAAGCCGTAGAAACGGCAGCAACCGAACTCGGCTTCGTTTGCGGCCGGGTCGGAATCGTTATCGCCCTGGCCTCAATTATTGGCGTCTGCATCATGGAAAGCGGCGCGGCGGACAAGGTGGTGCGCCGGTTTATCGCCGTGTTCGGCGAGGAACGGGCGGGCCTGGCGCTGCTGCTGAGCGGGTTTCTCCTTGGGCTGCCGATTTTCTTCGACACGTTGTTTATGTTGCTCGTGCCGCTGGCGCGCGCGCTGCGAGTGCGGCTGGGGAAAGATTACACGTTATTCGTGCTCGCGGTTTGCTGTGCTGGCGCGGTGACGCATTCGCTGGTCGCCCCGCATCCCGGCCCGCTGGCGATGGCGGAGGCGCTGAAAGTGGATCTCGGCTGGTCGGTCATTGTCGGCACGCTGATTTCCATTCCGCCGGTGATTTTCGGCTGGCAACTGACCAAGTGGATCAATCGCCGCATCGACATTCCGCTGCGCGAAACCGCGGGACTTTCCATCGCCGAGCTGCAAGCGATCACGGACAGGCCTGAAAGCGAATTGCCATCGTTCATGGCCTCCGTTTTGCCGGTTTTATTGCCGATCCTGCTCGTATCCAGCGCTTCGCTGGCAGCGGCATTCGGTTTCAAGGAAACCTTGGGCGGCCTCTACACGTGGCTGGAGTTTCTCGGCAATCGCAACATTGCCTTGTTGATCGGCGCGTTGCTGGCAATGGCGTTGGTCGCGCGCCAAAAACGAGAGAATGCCGCTGGCCTGGCCGTCTTGCTCGGCCCGGCCCTGGAGACGGCCGGGGTCATCATTCTCATCACGAGCGCTGGCGGCGCATTCGGCCTGATGCTCAAACATGCCGGCGTCGGCGAAGCCATCCGAACCGCTGCCACGGGCCGTGAAATCAATTTGATTCTGCTCTCCTGGGCTGTGGCGCTGATCATGAAGTTTGCCCAAGGTTCAGCAACGGTGGCCATGCTCACAACTGCCGCGATGGTGGTCGGCGTCACGCAAGGAACCCAACTGCCGTATCATCCGATGTATTTGTTCGTGGCGATCGGCTTTGGCGCGCTCGGTTTTTCCTGGATGAACGACAGCGGGTTCTGGGTAATCAGCCGGCTCAGCGGTTTTACGACTCGAGAAACATTGCGCACCTGGACCGTGCTGGCCTTTGCCATGTCCTGTTTTGGCCTGCTCGAAACGTTGCTGCTGGCAAAGATGTTTCCGTTCAAATGATCCCAATCCGCCCCAGGATTCCAGTCGGGAAACTCTAGCGCGGGCGCACGAGCATTTCTTCCACGATCACGTTCTGAGGAAGGTTGATGCAGAACACCGCGCAATTCGCCACGTCCTCGGCACGCATCATCCTGGCCCGCGCGGCGGCGTCAGGCGGTTGCGGACGAAGGGTGAGAAGCGGCGTATCGATGTCGCCGGGGAAAATTCCGCAGGCGCGAATTCCATTGGCGCGCTCTTCGACATTGATGCTCTGGGTCAATCCCGCCAGGCCGAACTTGCTCATGACATAAGCCGGTCCCGCCTTGGGCGAGGCCTGCTTGCCGGCATCGGAAATGATGTTGATAATCGTGCCGCTCTGGCGAAGACGCATCTGCGGCAAAAATGCCTGCACACAATAGTATGCGCCGTTCAGATTCGTGTTGATCATCGCGTGATAATCTTCCAGCGAAAGGACGTTGAGCAAGCGCCTGGGCGCGTTGGTGCCGGCGGCATTGACGAGAAGTTCAACTTCCCCTAATTGCGCGGCGACACGTCGGCCCATCTCAGCCACGGAGGAAGAGTCACCAATGTCGCACGGGGCAACGATCAAATCTTCGGGCGCGGCTCCTGAAAGTTTTGCGGTTTCGTTAAGCGCTTCCGCACGACGGCCAACCAGCGCCATGCGCCATCCTTGTTGGGCCAGTTGCAACGCAATCGCGCGCCCAACGCCGCTCCCGGCTCCGGTGATTACTGCGGATCTTTTCATAAAGTTTTTTTGCGACCTTTGCGTGAACTCTGCGTTTAACCAGGAATTTCCACCCACTGCCGCGTTTCCGATGATTGCACAGCCGCATCGATCACCGCCTGTGCTCTCGCGCCGTCGTGAAAGTCCGGTGAGCATGGACGCCGATTGCGAATCGCGTCCACAAATTCCCAAGCTTGGTCATAGCGAAACGTCACGAGCGGATCACCCTGGGATATGTCGCGTGGCGATCCTGGAAGTTTCCAAAATTCTCTCGGCACCTCAATGGTTTCCAAACCGGGGCCGCCAACTTTGCCGGTTTGCAATTTATTCCATTCACCGGTGATGAAAACGAATGACTGTTCTGAACCGTTGATTTCGGCGTAGTCGAGGCTGCGCCAGCTTTCATTCCGGCCGCTCGCGAGCTTGCTGCTTTCCAACACGCCGGTCGCGCCGTTCTGAAAATCGGCCAGGATCGACACGCAATCGTCGAGTTCATTCGGCTGTCCGCCACGGATGGGATGGAAAATCTTGGTGTTCGCCACCAACCGCTTTATTGGTCCAACCAAAAGATGCGCGAAATCGATCCGATGACTCAACATGTCGCCAAGTTCGCCGGTGCCGGAAAGTTTTTTGACCTGGCGCCAGCCGAGACCGCGCGTGCCCCAATCCTGCAAACGACAGGATCGATAATGAAACGGCTGCCCGAGATCACCGCGTTGAACTAGATGGGAAAGATAACGCATCGCCGGCACAAACCGGTAAGTGAACGCGGTCATGTGCCGGATATCCGCCCGATCCGCGGCCAGCGCCATGGCGTGAGCGTCAGCGTAATTCAGGGCGATCGGTTTTTCGCACAAAACATGTTTGCCGCGAGCGATGGAGTCCAAGGCGATTTGCGGGTGGGTGAAGTTTGGGGTCGCGATGATCACAGCATGCACGTCATCACGCTGCACGATTTCTTCGTGGCGGGTGGAGGTGATGCTGATGCCGGTTTGCTGGCGCGCTTTTTCCAAAACGACGGCATCACTGTCGCAAAGCGCGACCACTTTTACATCGGGGCACAGCGCGAATCCGGGCAAATGGTTTTGCAGCGCAACACCTCCGCAGCCGATGATGGCAATGTTGATCGCACTCATAAATCTGCGGGGCAACGACGGAAATTCATTCCGTAAATTGCGTGGATGCTCGCTCGGCTGGCAAGCGGATTCCCCCTTTTCATTGGCCGATTCGTGCATTAGCTTTCGCCCACTTTAATGCCGAGCGTCTTTATCAAAACCTACGGATGCCAGATGAACGAGCGCGACTCGGAAGCCGTCGCCGCCCAGCTCGTTTCCAAAGGCTATTCCCTTGCGGAAACCGAAGCGGTGGCGGACGTCATTTTGCTGAACACCTGCAGTGTTCGCGACATGGCGGAGCAAAAAGCCATCAACAAAATGGAGAACCTCGCCGGGCAATTCCGCAAGTCGCGCCCGAACGTCATTCTCGGCTTCATGGGTTGCATGGCTCAGAGCCGCGGACAGCAACTCATCGATAAGCTGCCCGACGTCGATCTCGTTCTCGGCACGCAAAAATTTCATCGCGCGGCTGATTACCTGGATGAACTCATCGCCGGCAAGCGCGACAAGATCGTCGATGTCGCTGAGGAAAAAGGAAGCGAAGCCACGATCAAGGAACACATTCTTTCCGGCAGCGCCAAAGACAAATCCGTCAGCGCATTCGTCAGCATCATGCAAGGCTGCAATCAATACTGCACTTTCTGCATCGTGCCCTACACGCGCGGCGAAGAACGAAGCCGCTCCATTGCTGACGTGGTCGCCGAGTGCCGCGATCTGGTCGCGCGCGGCGTGAAGGAAATCACGTTGCTCGGCCAAATTGTGACGAGCTACGGCAAGCGCGAGATCAAAATCCAGGACGGCAAATCGGCGTTTGTGCAATTGCTCGAAGCGGTCCACGAGATTGAGGGGCTGGAGAGAATTCGTTTCACCTCACCTCATCCGAAGGGCTATGGCGACGATTTGGTCGAGGCTTACGGTCGCTTGCCCAAGCTCGTCGAGAGCGCCCATCTTCCGCTGCAAAGCGGCAGCGATCGGTTGTTGAAATTGATGCATCGCGGTTACACCCGGGAACGGTTCAGCAAAATCATTCACGATTTGCGCCGGGTTCAGCCGTCGATTGGAATTACGACCGACATCATCGTTGGATTTCCGGGAGAAACTGAAGCTGACTTCGAAGAGACGCTCTCGCTGGTTCGCGAAATCGAATTCGATAACGCCTTCATTTTCAAATATTCACAGCGCAAAGACACCCCGGCAGCGGCAATGCCCGGCCAGATTCCGCTAGAAATGATCGAAGAACGCCACAGCAGGCTGCTGACTTGCATCAACGCGATCGCGGCGAAAAAATACGAAAACTTTGTCGGGCGCCACACCCAAATCCTCGTCGAAGGCGCGAGCAAGAAAAACCCGGCGCGCATGACCGGCCGCACGCGTTGCAACAAAATCGTCGTGTTCGACGGCGGCGAACGGCATCGCGCCCAAATCATGGATTTGAAGATCGAACGAGCCAGCAATTTCACGCTCTACGGCGACCCTGCCATCCTGAACGTCAATTAACCTGTGAACCGCGCCACCCCGAAATTCAGTTTGTCTTTTCCGCCCTTCGTGTTCTCCTAAACAGATTATGCAGATCAAACTTTCGACGCTGGCCATTGCCCTTGGGTCGCTGACCGCGTTAATTAATTTATTCGGATTGCTGAAACCGGCGGAGTTCGGCGCGGCGCTGCGAAAGTTCCCCCGCTCCGTTCCCATCGGCTATTTGCTCATGCTGTCCGGCACCGCCTGGTTCGTCTGGAATCTAAAACAGGAATCGATCTCAGATTTTGAATCGCTGAAACCAATTCTTTACGGGTTGTTCATCGCCGTGGGAGTTGGCGCCTGCATCTTTGTCAAAGATTTTTTGTCCGTGCGCGGCCTCGCGATCCTGATGCTGCTCCTCGCCAAACTCATGGTGGACACCGGGCGCCCGCGGCTCGGCGAAACGCCTTGGGTTCTCGTGATGCAAACCTGGGCTTACGTTTTGGTGGTGGCCGGAATTTGGTTCACGGTTTCACCCTGGCGCATGCGCGACCTGATCCAGTGGGCCACCGGAAACGAAAAGCGCATTCGGCTCACCAGCGGTTTACGTCTGGCGTTTGGACTGCTCGTCCTCGCCTTAGGCCTGACGGTTTTTTAATCCGCTCCAGGCTGCCGGGGCCAAAGGCATTGAGGGAAGGCCCCGAGGAAACTATCTATCTAATCAAGTCTGCGCCCGAGAGTCCGCCCGCAGTCCAGTCCAGGTTGTAGATCTTCTGCGCTCCGCTTCCGAAGGTGTTATTCAATTGCTGGTAGAGGGCGAACTGCGAGTGCCCGTCCGCGAACAACAGCGACATGCCCTTGACCCCATGCCCGCCGGTCGTCGTGCCTTGGACGATGTCGTAGGCCGAATTGGGCGTGCTGGCAAAGCAGGGCGAGATAGCCTTCTTCGTTGGAAAGCGGACATCCGAAACTTTGCGCAGTTTTAAAGCACTTCCGGCGTCGTCATTATAGAATTGAAAGTAGTAATAGTAGGAACAAGGAAACAGCAATTGATTGGTCGTGATCCCGGCACCGCTGCCGTTGCGAATTACCCACTCCATGTTAAATCCGCGCCCGCGGTCAGCGGGGCAGAGGAAGAAAGCGCGATTGTTCGTGCTGACGTAAGGGTTGAACATTTTCAAAATGTCCACAAACGGCATTTGTGGCCAGCCGCGACCCGAATAAGGGAACTGATCCCGGTTGTCGCCGGTGTACATCGCCATGGTGAGCCCTGACTGCTTCAGGTTGGAGAGGCAATTGGCCAGGTGCGCTCTCTGTTTCGCTTTGGAGAGAACAGGCAATAACAAGCTGGCAAGGATTGCAATGATGGCGATAACAACCAGCAATTCGATGAGTGTGAATCCGCGCCGTGCTTTCATGGGTTACGCTCTTATATGAGTCCGGAGAGCGGACCATGGCAATTTCTTTTTCCTGCTTCTCACGAAATCGCCTTTCGACAACCGCCGGTTTTTGCGACGAAGAGGGGCTAGCGATTGCTCTCGGGGCAGTTATTTCGCGCTCGCGCTTTTCGTCTCGGGCCACAGATAAATCCCGAACCAACGCTGGCTATTTGCGGCTGAACCCGTCACGTCGAAATTCACTGGCTTCCCGGCTTGCAATAAATCTCCACGCACGGAAATCGTCAGAACCCCGTTGCTGTCTTCGGAATTATTCTCCATCACTTGATAATTCATGGATGCTCGTCCATCCGCGCTTTTCCAGATTGCATCCGCCAGCGGGACGGAAAAATTAACCGCTGATTTCCCGTTGATGCCCAACGTGAATTTACCCGCTGCATCGGAAAAAAATCCCACCGCCGCCGCCACCCGAAAATTGTAAAACTCGTTTGTCCTAATTCCTTCCGGCGCGGGCGCGCTCGTCCAAGTTACCTTCCCTTTTCCATCGGCTTGCCGGCAAAAGGCCATCGTCTGGTTTCCCAGCCAGCTCGGGTAATCGATTTTCTCGAAGGCGTTGATCAACCGGGCAAAACCGGTTGCTCCGCCCGCCTCGAACTTCTTCCGCGCGGCCGCCGCCTGCTCGGAAGTCGCCGTGCCGAAAGCGGCCGGACGCGCCTTCAAATAGGCGATCAAATCGGCAAAATCCTGTGCGCTAGCCCCTTCTTCCAGCCCCTCCGGCATCAGCGATAAGCCGGACGCTCTCAGTTGCTGGATGTCGGATCGCAGAATTTTCTCACGCACACCGCCGCCTTGCACGAGCGTCACGCTGCTGGCCGTTTCCGCCTGAACCACGCCGGAGATCGACCGGCCATCTTTGGTGTCGATGTTGTATTGCACGAAACGCGGCTCCACGACTGAACTCGGATCCAAAATCGCGACGAGAAAATCCTGCGGCGATTTGTCGCCCAACGCCATCAAGTCGGGACCGACTCCCACGCCCTGGCCGCGAAAGGCATGACAGCTTGCGCACGCCCGCGCGAAAACCGCCGCGCCTTTATCCGGATTGCCCAACAACTTCGAGACGTCGGAAAATTTTGCAACCACCTTGGCGCGATCCTGGTTTTGCGGGAACAACACCACCGCGCGGTCGCGAATCTTTTTGTGCGCGTGCTTGAGCAGCAACTGGCGATGGCCCACCGGCACTTGCGCTGGCTGAATCAATCCTTGATCCACGGCATCGAAAACCTTTTCGATTCCCTCGTCGCGGCTCAACAGAATTTCCAAAATGCCGGACCGAACGGATACCGGGTAATTTGTCCAGCCGGCCATCAGAAGCTCGGGGACTTTCGGATTGCGCTGAAGCCGCAGGACGTCCTGCGCCGACTTCTGCAATCTCAGGTTCTCCACCTGAGTCGAAAGAACGATCAAGGCGCGCAGTTGTTTTTCCGTGTGGCTCCAGCTCAGCAATCGAATGGCGGCCTGCCGATCCGGCAACGATGCCTTCTCGTTTTGGGCGATCTCGTCCGCCGTGTTCATCGACTCCCCGATGGCCAGAGCTGCCGCCCGAACCTCGGCGTCTTTGGAGCTTTCAAAATTTGCGACCGAAAGATTTTTCCGATGCAGCGCTTCCTGCAAACTGGCCAGCGCCGCCAGTTGCCACGAGGTCAATGGTCGATCCTTTCGCGGCGCAATCGCAACCAACGTGGAGTCGAAGACAGCGGTGTTTTCCGAAGCAACCGCCGTGGCAACTAGCGCGCTGATCGCTTCGTCACGACCCGCGGCCTCCAGCGGCAGAGCTAAAACAGCCGGCAATATTTCACCGGGAACGTGGCTGGCTGAACTCAAGATGGCCGCGCGAAACCACGGGTCTGCTGCGTGCGATTTCAGCAAACCACCCAGCGCTCGACCAGCGCGTGCGTCATCCCATTCGCCCAGGCTCAGAGCAACCTGGAATTGAACTCGAACCGCCGCGTCACCGGCCAGTGCCAGAACGGCTTCGCCCACCGTAGAATTGCCCGATCTCAAAAACGGTTCGCTTAATCGAATCGCGTGCTCGCGAACGTCCGCCGACGCATCGCGCAACGCGGCCACAACAACTTCAGCGTTGAGCGCTTTCAGTCCATCGAGTGCGGAAAGCGCCTGAATTTTCACCGCCGGATTCTTCGCGGCTCCCATCAGTTTTATCAACGGGTCAATCGCCGCCCGGTCGCCGCGCTGGAACAATTCCCGATGCACCAGATCGCGTTCGGTTCCGTTGCTGGTCTCCATAGCGAGGACGAGTGGCGCAGTTTTCATCTTCGTTAGATCTGGAACTGGTCGAAGTTTCGTGTCCTTGGGATAAACCCGGAAAATGCGCCCTTTGTCTTCGCCCGCGCGAACATCCAGTTTTGCGAGGCGTTCGGCGGGAATCCATTTCGGGTGCTCGATGACAAACCGGTACATATCGACCACCCAAAGCGCGCCATCCGGACCGGTGCGCGTTTCCACGGGGCGGAACCAATTATCGGTCGAGGCGAGGAATTCGGATTTCGTTTCATCGGCGGGACGATGCGCCACAAAAGTAATCCCGCTGCTTTTCACGTCGTAACGATGAACGAGGTTATGCACCGGTTCGCCGATGAACGAGTTGCCGTAGAAATCCTTCCCGAGCAATTCGTCGCGGTAGGTCTCGACGCCGCACGCCGACGTGGTGCGATTGGCCGAGTTGGGGACATTGAAGCGTTCGAGCGTCCGGCTGGCGGGAAAGAGCAAATTCGGATCTGCATCGCTGCCGAGCGCAAGGCTCGGCTCAGGGGAAGTGACGTGCAGGTTGCGGCGTAAATATTTTTCGGGCAGCGGGAAATGCAAAAGCAAAACGCTGTTGTTACAGCCAAACCAATTTCCAAAATCATCGCGCACGCGGCCCTGCTGGCTCACGCCGCTGGAAGATTCCAATTCGCCGGTGTCGGGATTGAATCGAAAGTCCCGCCCGCTGCATTCGATATCTTTGCCGGTAATTTCACTGTGGATCTTTCCGCCGAAAAGTCCCCCTGAGCCGTAAACCCAGTTATCCAAACCCCAGCGCAGCGAATTGACGCGCGCCTGAAAATTGTGCGTGGCGAATCCGGTAAAAAGTTTTTTGACGACGTCCGCCTTTCCATCGCCGTCCGTATCTTCGGCGTAAAAAATGTCAGGCGCGGCGCAAATCAAAACGCCTTTACGCCATTGCATCAGCCCGGTGGGAAACGAGAGCTGGTCGAGGAACACCGTGGATTTTTCAAATTTGCCGTCGTGATTCCGATCTTCCAAAATCTTCACGCGTCCGCCCGGCACTTTGAAATTCCCGTCCATTCCGCTCGGATAATCGCGCATCTCCAGCACCCACAATTTACCGTCGGTGCCGAAATCAATCGCAACCGGATCAACAATCTGCGGCTCGCTCGCGGCCAGATCGACGGTGAAACCGGGTTTGGTGCGGAAACTTTTCAGCGCCTCTTCCGGCGATTTTGGATCGGGATATTCCAGCTTGTGCTGTTCGAGCGCCGCCTTCTTTTCGTCGAACAAAAATGATTTTGGCATCAGATCATGAACCGCGCCGATGATCGATTCCTCCGTGTTCTCCGCCAACCTTGTGGGGCGATCGTAATAAATCATCGCGCCGCCTCCTTCGTAACCGCCCTCCCGCCAAACCCGTTTGGACGGAATGTAGCAAGGCACACCGTTGGCGTAGCCATTGACCCACAGGCGGGCGGAATCAAATTCCTTTTTCAACCGCAGCGAGTAATCCACCACCACTTCGCCAGGCAAAAAAACCAGCGCGAGATCGTCGCCGAAATTCCAGGTCTGCACGAGATACGGCAATTCGGCTGGCAGTTTTTCGCCCCGATCCAGTCGAGAAACGTTTTTCTGGGCGGCGTAACGGGCGGCGAAATGCGAGTTCGTATCGGCGGCTTTCGCCTCGTATTCCTGCCGCGTTGGCAAGGTGTCGAACGGCAAGGCAATCTGTTTGGCGTTCCCCGTCAATTTTCCGTGAAGCGGCGTGAGTTTTTTGGAAAGTATTTCCTGCACTGCCGTCGCGATGCTTTGCCCGTGTTGCTTGACCAGGTCAACCGTGCCCCGCGGTGCGGGATTGGAATCCGCGCCGCACCCCACAATCGTCATGGCAATCGCTCCCGGAAAATCTCGCTCCAGATATTCCTGCGCGTAACCCGCCCAGTCGCCGGAGATTTGATTGGGCTCCCCGCCCAGCGTCGTGCAATGGCAGGCGTAATTGACGAGTAGCGCGCGAATTTTTTTTCCGCTCTTGTCGGTGACGCGCAGGAGCGGCACATCGTGATCGACCGGCCCGCCTTTGGTCCGACGATTCGCCGCGAATGCCGCCGCGCCTTTTCCCCAGGAGAGTTGCGCGGGCTGGCGGTCTTTCAACGCGGCAAGCGTGACCTGCTCCAATTTGTCGATCAGTTCCCGCGTGTAACGGTCGATGTGTGCTTGCTCGGCGGGAGCGATGTCTTTTCCAAAAATGTTATCAGCGGCTCCCGTTAATTTAGGTGCGGAATGGGTGTGGGAAACCGCGATGGCAAATTTGTCCGACGTAATTTTCTTCTTCGCCAACCGGTTCAATAACTCACCGCGCAAATATCCAGGAAGGATGCAGTTATCCAGCGAGATTAGAATTGCCGGCCCTTCCTTGTCGCTGCCGATGGCCAGTGCCTTCGCGTAAACGTGCTGGAGAACTCCTTCTGATTCACCGTTGCGGGCGAGGTAGCCGTTGAGGCGAATCGGGTAATCGGGCGTGACGTCGATCTTCGCCACGCCGACCGTGTAGATCGTTTCAGCGGAGTGGGCAAATGGTTGAACGAGAAAAACAAAAGCGGTGCAAATCAGCGCACGAAAGCTGGCGTGAAAATTCATAAATTAATACAGGTAAATCAGCGTTGAACTCTGTGCCGGTCACGATAGACGCAACCGACCGCGAAAGTCATCACCGTAAGCGAAGTTCAAATTTCGAAGACGACGATTTCCGGGCGGCAACGGAATCGGATGTTGAAAACGAACCAGCCTATTCCCGAGCTGACATAAAACGGCCCCGAATCCGTCTGAAAGAGTCCCAAGTCATATTTGCCCGTGCCCGAGGGCAAAACGACTGGTCCATAAAAGGGAATTCTTACCTGCCCCCCATGCGAATGCCCGGCAAGCACGGCATCAAATTTATTTGATCCCAGGCGATCCACCCATTGCGGATAATGGATCAGCATCACATTTTTTGTTTGGGCATTCGGCGACAGATTCTTGGGAGGGTATTTCCCCGCACCATGGAGGGTGACTTTGCCGTCTCGGGTTGTCGCCTGCTTGTCCTCGAGCCAGGCACCACCCGTTTTCTCAAGTGCTTTCGAGATTTCTTCAAAGTCTGCGTGAGCCCAATAATCGTGATTTCCGGGAACGCCATAAACCGGCGATTTAATCCCGCCCATGATTTGCAACGCTTCCGTCAGATGCGAACTTTCCTCGACGATGTCGCCGGTCATGCAGACAAAATCCGGCGAAACCTTGTTGATTTCCTCCACCACCGATTCGAGATATTTCTTGTCGCCCTTGTGATGCAGGTCGGTGAAGTGGACGAAACGGTGCGTCGGCTTTCCGGCGGCGAGCCGAATTTTTCGCACCCTTAGCCAGTTGGGTTCCACCCAGTAGGAATCAGCAAAGACCGTGCTCGGCAGGCCGAAAAACAACGACCAGAAGAATTTTCGCCGATTAATTTTCGGAACCCTCATACGGATGTTTCGCAGATTACGGCTTGTGCAATAAATTGGCTACTGCTTTGGTTTCTTGAGTATGAAAATTATCACCGACGCTCGCTGCACGGAATATCGCAAGGCAGGACATCCTGAGCGACCGCAACGGATTTCCGGCGCGGTGACGAAATTAAAAACCCAGACCGATTTGAAAATCGATTGGCTGGAACCGCTGCCGGTTTCCGACGAGCAAATCTTGCGCGCACATTCCCGAGCCCATCTGGTCTCGCTGTCGGAACCGCACGATTTCGATCCGGACACCCCCGCGCATCCCGGAATCGCGGAGCACGCTCGGCGCTCGGCCGGTGCAGCCCTTCACGCGCTGCAGCTTTGTCGCGACGGCCAAATTACCTTCAGCCTGATGCGTCCACCGGGCCATCACGCCACCAAGAACCATCCGATGGGTTTCTGCTATCTGAACAATATCGCCATTGCCGTCCTGGAGGCGCGCGCGAACGGATTTAAACGCGTCGCGGTGTTTGACTTCGATGTTCATCACGGCAACGGCACCGAGGATATTTTGCTGGATCGCGACGGCTGCGCCTTTTTTTCCGTCCACCAGTGGCCGGCCTATCCCGGCAGCGGACAAGATCATCGCGGCCAGAATTGTTTTAACTATCCCGTCTCGCCAAACATGCCCGCCGAAGCGTATCGCGCCGCGTGCTCCATGGCCCTGGATGAATTAAAAAAATTCAGGCCCGACTTGATCGCCGTCTCCGCCGGATTCGATTCCTACAAAGGCGATTTTCTCTGCCAGGAAAACATGGAGGTTGAAGATTTCAATTGGCTCGGAAAATCCATTCGCGATCTGAAAATACCCGCCTTCAGTCTGCTCGAGGGCGGCTACAGCAAGGCGCTGCCGGAATTGATTCTGTCCTACTTGAAGGGGCTGAATGGTTTGTAAACTTGCCCGGACCAGACCCGCTCGCCATAGTTTGCGCGCTTGAGAATTCTTGTTGCCATCACCGGAGCCAGCGGGTCGCTTTACGCCCAGCGTCTGCTCGACAATCTCGATCCGCGTGAACACGAAATTCACGTCGTGATGAGCAATTACGCCCATCAAGTGATTGCGGAAGAATTGCCGGAAGGCTTGAAATTTCCTGAAGGCGTCAAGCCGCACGGACTCAAAAGCATGAACGCGCCGTTCGCCAGCGGATCCAATCCCCCGGACGCGATGGTCGTCATTCCCTGCACGATGGGAACGCTCGGAAGAATCGCCCACGGTTTCAGCGAAGATGTTCTTTTGCGGGCGGCGGATGTGGTCTTGAAGGAAAAAAAGAAGCTGATTCTCGTTCCGCGCGAGACGCCGCTGAGCTTGATTCACGTGAGAAACTTTGAACTTCTCCTCCTTGCCGGCGCGACAATCATTCCGGCGAATCCAAGTTTTTACACGAATCCAAAAACGATCATCGAAGTGGTTGACACCGTGGTCGCCAGAGTTCTCGACCATCTCGGGGTGCCGCAGAAATTGGTTGCTCGCTGGGCGGAAGAAAACGACTGATGTTTGCCACCCTTTCCAAGTGGGCTTCGTTCGTAAAACTGTCCCACACAGTTTTCGCGCTGCCGTTCGCGCTGGCGGCCATGATTGTCGCGGCCCGCGAGAATCGCGGGTGGCCGGGCTGGAAATCATTCCTGCTGATTCTCGCCGCCATGGTTTGCGCCCGGACGTGCGCCATGGCGTTCAACCGCATCGTGGACCGCAAGTTCGACGCGAAAAATCCCCGGACCAACCTGCGCCATCTGCCCACGGGAGCGATCTCTCTCGCCAGCGCCTGGGCGCTTTGCCTCCTGAGCGGTGCCGGATTAATCGCGGCCAGCTTCTTTCTCAATCCGATCTGCTTTTATCTTTCGCCGGTCGCACTGTTCGTCGTTTGTTTTTATTCCCTGACAAAACGATTTACCGATTTCACGCACGTCTTTCTCGGAATCGCCCTGGCCCTGGCCCCGGTCGGCGCGTGGCTGGCGGTGAAAGGCGAAGTCGTCTTTTGGCCGATGCGAGAAAGCTTTCTCCTTCCGCTGCTCCTGGCCGTTGCGGTCGTGTTCTGGCTGGTCGGCTTCGATCTGATTTACGCGATTCAAGATTACGAATTCGACCGGGAAAACAGATTGCATTCGCTCGTCGTGCGCTGGGGCATCAACAACGCGTTGGCCGCAGCCTTTCTATCGCACATGGTCATGGTCGGCGTGCTGTTGGTCTTCGGTTTGCTGAGCGGATTTCGCCTGGCCTACATGGTGGGAATTGTGATCATCACTTTTTCGTTCATCGTGGAACATTGGCTGGCGCGGCGCCGCAGTTTGAACTGGGTGCAAAACGCATTTTTCCGGCTCAATGCGCTCGTCAGCCTCGTGTTTCTCGCCGTGACCGCAACCGAGGTGGTGTTTCCCTTTTTCCGGATGAAATGAGTTAGCTCTTTTCCTCGACAAATCGGCCGCACGCCGTCAAACCATCAGCAGCCAATCCAATTTTCCATTTACCCGGGAGTCATCATTATGACGAAATTTATTATCTCAAGTGTCTTGATTGCCACGCTGGCGTTCGGTGGAGGTTACTTCGTCGCGCATCAGGGCGCGGCGTCGAACCGCAGCACGCCTTCAGTTCAAAACGTCTCAGCCGATACCGAACCGCTCTCGAACAGCCCGGCGATTCGTCAAAAAAAACCCACCAAGGACACAACCGCAAAACCAGCGGTTTCCGGCCGGCCCAGCCTTGATGAAATCGAAGCGCGAATCCGCGAGATGAGCGCCGGAGGGATGAATTACGGCAATCGCCGCCGCTACACCGAGTGGCAGAAGTTCATTGATTCCATTGATCCCGCCGACCTGCCGCAGGCGCTGGCGATCCTGGAAAATTCCGGCTCTAAAAACACCCGAGACAATCTGCGCGGAATGCTTTTGAGCAAATGGACCGAGACAGATTTGCACGCGGCCATGGCTTACGCGAATGCGCTGCCGAACCGGCAGTCCCGCGAGAACGCCATTTCTCAAGTCGTGCAGAGCTGGGCCGAAACGGATTCGGCGGCCGCGACCAAATGGGCGCAACAACTTGCGCCCGGCCAACTCCGCACGCGCGTGTTGAGTTCCGCAATCAATTCGATGGCGAGCAAAGATCCCGAAGCAGCCTTCGAGTTGATGAAAACTCAGGGGACGAGCGACCATTATGGCGGCGGAATGTATCAAATCTTTAGCGCGTGGGCGGAAAAGGATCCCGCCGGCGCCGCAGCCAAAGCAGCCGAACTTTCCGGCCAGCAACGTTCGCAAGCCTTTCAATCCATCGCCTCGAATTGGGCCGGAAAAGATCCGCAGGCGGCGATTACCTGGGCGAACACATTGCCCAACGGCAATGACAAGCGGAACGTCATCAGCTCGATCGTTTCACAATGGTCAGGCAGCGATGTGAACGGCGCGGCAGCCTGGGTGCAGCAGTTGCCCGAGGGCCAAACAAAGCAGCAGGCCATGAGCAGCCTGGGAAGCCAATGGGCGCAAAGTGATCCGAAGTCCGCGATGGATTTCGCGCAAACGCTTGCTCCGGGCAGCGCGAAAAACAGCTTGGTGGGCACCATCATCGGCCAATGGGCGCAGCAAGACGCCGCGACCGCGATGAAATTTGTCGATACCCTGCCCGCCGGAGCGGAGCGCAACCGGGTTTTGCAGAATATCGTGAGCCAGCTCTCCTATCAGGACCCAAAAACCGCCGAGGCTTTTGTGAATGCAATGCCGCCGGGGAATGCCCAGATGCAAGCCATCAGCCAGCTCGCCAATGGCCTGGCGAATAAAGATCCGAAGGCCGCGATGGAATGGATTCAGACTCTTCCCGAGGGCAGTGCGAAGCGAAACGCGATGCAAAACATCTCGTGGCAACTCGCGCGCGAGGATCCAAAAGCCGCCGCGGATTTCGCGAGCACCATGACGGCCGGTCGCGAGCGCGACAACTTCATCAGCAGCATCGCCAGCCAGTGGGGGCAATCGGATTTGAACAGCGCCGTCGCATGGGCATCGCAATTGCCCGAAGGTCGCTCCAAGCAAAACGCATTACAAAATCTCGGCCCGCAATGGGCGCAAACCGACCCGGACGGCGCGCTCGCCTACGGCCAATCACTCACGCCGGGCAGCGCGCAAAACAGCTTTCTCAGCAGCATCGCCAACGCCCTCGGCTCGAGTGATCCCGACAAAGCCATGCTCTGGGCGAACAAGTTTCCCGATGGCAAGGCGCATGATTCATTTATCTCGGGAATCGCTTCAGGCATCGCCCAGAATTCCCCGAGCAGTGCGGCCGATTTCATTTCCAAACTGCCGCCGGGCGATTCGCAAAACAGAGCGATCTCTTCGGTCGCATCGACATGGGCCTCCTCGGATCCAGAAGCCGCCGCCACCTGGGTTAACTCGATTCCATCCGGCCAAGCCCGCGACAGCGCCGTGAATACCGTCCTTTCCCAATGGGCCAACAACGACCCCACCGCCGCCGGCAAATGGCTCGCCACATTTCCCGCCGGCGCATCGCAGGAGCAGGCCGTTCATCAATACGTCAATTCCATCTCCTGGCAGTATCCTCAACTCGCTGCGCCCTGGGTGGATTCGATCAAAGAACCGAACCAGCGCAATTCAATGAGCGAAAATATTGCCCGCCAATGGCTTGAATCCGATCCTGCTGCCGCCAAACAATGGATCGCGCAGAGCAGCCTCCCGGAAGACCGGAAAAAGCGTTTACTGAAAGCCGACCAATAGAACCGAAGCGAACCCCGGCAACCTGTCGCATTTTCTACGAACGACAAATTGGCCGGGCATTCTGCCGCAACACCGCCGCGAGATCTTTTTGAAAAAACTTCACCGCCGCCCGTAACATCTTTGCAGATTTGCTTCTGAGGTAAGTGTATGAATGACGCCGAAGCGAATCCGACGATGCCCGAACTCAATCAATGCCCGCAATGCGGCACGGCCCTGAAAAGCGCGGCACTCGGCGGCCTTTGTCCGGCGTGCCTCCTCCAGCAGGGCGCCGCGGCGGACACCGTCACCGATGCGAAACAAACCCCGTTCCATCCACCGCCGGTGACGGAACTCGCCGCGCTCTTTCCGCAGCTCGAAATTCTCGAGCTGGTTGGCAAAGGAGGCATGGGCGCGGTTTACAAGGCGCGCCAGAAACAACTGGATCGAATTGTTGCCCTGAAAATTCTTCCGCCCGGCATCGGCGACGACCCCGCATTCGCCGAGCGTTTTACCCGCGAAGCCAAAGCCTTGGCGAAACTCAATCACCCCAACATCGTCACGCTTTTCGAGTTTGGCAGGGCCGAGCTGCCGCTTGGCCAGGACACACAGCAGGGCGTCCCCGCCAGCCAGCTTTACTTCTTCCTCATGGAATTTGTGGACGGCGTCAATTTGCGACAACTGTTGCAAACCAGCCGCATCTCCGCCCGCGAAGCCCTCGCCATCGTTCCGCAAATCTGCGACGCGCTGCAATTCGCCCACGATCACGGCATCGTCCATCGCGACATCAAACCGGAGAATATTTTGATGGACCGGCGTGGCCGAGTGAAGGTGGCCGATTTCGGGCTGGCGAAGATTGTCGGCAACGACGGCAGGGCGGACCTGCCGGTCAGCCGGGAAGAAGGGGCGGCGCAGCAGCACCCCCCTACCAGCGAATTGACTGACGCGGGCAAGGTGATGGGCACGCCGAACTACATGGCCCCGGAACAATTCTCGCATCCCGCTGACGTGGATCATCGCGCCGATATTTACGCGCTGGGCGTGGTCTTCTACCAAATGCTCACCGGCGAACTGCCCGGCAAACGCCTCGAACCGCCATCGAGCAAGGTTCAAATCGACGTGCGCCTCGACGAAGTCGTTCTGCGCGCGTTGGAAAAGAAGCCCGAACTCCGCTTCCAGCAAGTCAGCGAAGTGAAGACCTGCGTCGAGACGATTGCGGGAAAGCCCGATCTGCGTAGCAGCCGGCGTCAGGAGGCTCAAACTGAAGAAATAGAGATCAAAAACCGGAGGCCAGGGACCGGAGATCAACCGCAGAGCCTAGCGCTCCTCCCTGTGGCGAAATGGGTGGCGGTTTCGCTGGCGGTATTGCTCTTTGCTTGGTTCGTTGCAGGAGCTTACTTCTCCTTCACCCGAAAACACTACTCTGCCACCGCCGTCATCGGGCTAGTCAAGCAGCCTGTCAAGGTCACCGCGCCGACCCGGGTTTTTGACGGGGACATTCAATCACTCGTCAAATCGCCGCTCGTTCTGGACGTGGTTGTATCAAACCTGAATCTCTCCGCTGTTTATGCCAGGAACATCAAACAACCCAAGTTATCACCAAGCGAAGCACGCCAACACCTGGCAAGCCGAGTATTGGTTAGTCAGATTCCCCGAACCACCAGCTATTCTGTAACGGCGGTTGGCGATTCGCCGGAGGAAGCGACGTCCGTCGCGGGGGCGGTGGCGGAACGATTGGTTTCGGTAACGCGCGACGAGATTCGGTTGCCTGACAATCGCGCGATCGAAGTCAGCGATCAGGTCGCGCTGACCGGTTGGCTCTTATTCCCGACCTTCGTCATGTCATAAAAGTTGTGCGGCTCCATTCCAAACGCCGCGAAGAAACCGGCAATCCATCGATATTCCTCCGGCTTGCCAATGCGAATCGCGCCATGCCGTTCGCCGCTGGTTTTGTCGAGCTGCGCCTCCGATAGATTGAACCCGGCATACATTTGCGACAGCAGCGCGCAAACGACCTTGTTGCATTCCTTGTTCACCAGCAGCGACTTGCCGTAGAGCGGAACTTCCTGGCCGAACAGGCGGGATAATTCGGAAAACAACCGGCGCTGCATTTCGATCTTGTTGGCGAAAGGCGTGTTCATAATTCGCTGCTAAACGATGGCATCGTTTTATATTGCGAACAAGCGAAGCAAAACTCGCCTTTTGCCAGCAGCGTTCCTCTGTTATTCATAAGAAGGAATGAATTTCCTCATCCAACGCAGCGACCTCCGCGACCTCTACGAAAAAGTGGCGGCGAACCAACGCATCTCCGACGCCGACGCGCTCCGCCTTTTTGAAACGCGCGATTTGAACGCGCTCGGCGCCATCGCCGACCTTGTTTGCCAGCGAAAAAATGCGAATCGCGCCAGCTACATCATCAATCGTTACATCAACTACTCGAACTACTGCATCCTGAGCTGCCAGTTTTGCGCATTCTCGAAGAAGAAGCGCGACGCGGATGGCTTTCAATTCACCGTTGAGGAAATTGTGCAGAAGGCCCGGGAGGCGTTGGCGCTTGGCATCACGGAATTGCACATCGTAGGCGGGCTGCACCCGTCGCTGCCATTTAGTTATTACACCGACATGTTGCGCGCGTTGAAGAATCTCGATGCTCGCCTACAGCTCAAATGTTTTACCGCGATTGAAATTCTGCACCTCGCATGGATGGCAAAAAAGTCGGTGCGCGAAACGTTGGTTGAATTGAAAGAGGCCGGCTTGGAATCGCTCACCGGCGGCGGCGCGGAAATTTTTCGCAAAGAAATCCGCTCGCAAATCGCCAAGGGCAAGGAATCCGCCGAAGAATATCTCGACGTGCATCGCACCTGGCATCAACTCGGCGGACGCAGCACCTGCACGATGCTTTTCGGCCACGTCGAATCGCTCGCCGACCGCGTGAATCATTTGAGTTACCTGCGCAATCTCCAGGACGAAACGCGCGGCTTCGTCGGCTTCGTGCCGTTGCCGTATCAGCCCGAGAACAACCGCATCGCCGTGGAAAATCCGCCGACCGGTTTCGATTCGCTTCGCACCATTGCGGTGAGCCGGATTTATTTGGACAACTTCGATCACATCACCGCGTATTGGGTTGGGCTGGGATTGAAACTCGCGCAAGTCGCCTTGAGCTACGGCGCGGACGACATCCACGGCACGATCATCGAAGAAAACATTTTTCGCATGGCCGGAACCAAAGCGCCGCAACTCCAAACCGAAACCGAAATGGTCAAAGCTATCCGCGAAGCGGGCCGCACACCGGTGCAACGAAATACTTTTTACGAACCGATTAAAGTTTGGGAGTCTTTGCAGACGGCCACAGAAGCTGAATCGCCAACGAGTAAATCCAAGATATTGGAAGATAATTTGGCGACGGCGTAAAAACTCAATCTAACCTCTCGGTTGACAATGGTAACATATAAGGCACTATATGGACGGGCCGTTTGAAATCCGCGAATATTCCGAAACCGGACGGTCGCCATTCGCAGAATGGTTTGACGATCTTGATCCAGTAACGGCAGCGCGGGTGGATCGTTACATCCGCCGCTTGGAATCCGGCAATTTCGGTACAGCCAAAGTGTTGCGCGAGGGCGTGTCGGAATTGCGGTTGGATTTTGGACCGGGCTACCGCGTGTATTTCGGGCGCGACGGAAAAACGCTCATTATTCTGCTGGGCGGCGGGAGCAAACGACGGCAGGCCTTAGACATCGCAACAGCGATTGCGCGCTGGCAGCGATACCGGCAAGCGAAGAAAGAAAAATGATATGGCTTTGACCTGCGAATATAAAAAGACAGTTGTGGCCCGCATCCAGCGGGACAAAAAATTTGCGCGCGCGCTTTATGCCGAGGCAATGAACGCTATGCTTGAAGGCGAAACGGAAGAAGGGCTTTCCATGCTCCGCGATCTCGTCCATGCCGAAATCTCATTCAAGGAACTGGCGCAACAGACCGGCTTGGGCGAAAAAGCGTTGCATCGGATGTTGAGCCGCCGCGGCAATCCCACCACCCGCAATCTCTTCGCCGTGACAAAAGCGATTTGTGAATGTCTCTCCATCAAGCCACATGTGGCAGTGGGAGCGCATTCGTGAAAGACGACATGACAACGGCGTGAAATTGCATGCCAAAAAGCAAGAGCCAGTCGGAGGTTATTGCCAGCTTTCGTAAAGTTCACGAAGGTTATTACGACTATTCTCTGGTTAGATATGCAGGTTCGAAATCAAAGGTTGATGTTTTGTGTCCTGTTCACGGTAAGTTTTCAATCACTCCCAATCACCATTGTCGAGGAGTAGGCTGCCCCGATTGTTGGTACGAAGCTCAACGGACGACAAAAGAAGAATTTATCGCTCGATCAAGACGGCATTTTGGTGACCGGTACGATTACTCGTTATTTGATCAACTCCCTCCTTTTGGACAGAAGGTGCAAATACTCTGCCGCACACATCATGAAGTTTTTCATCAAGAGCCACGGAATCACATAAAAGGGCAAACCGGATGTCCCAAATGCAAATCAATCAGGCTCGCGGGCACGCGGAATGCAAGAGGCACTATTAAAACTTGCGAAGAATTGTCTTCTTCCTTCGCCAAACGCGCCAAGGAAATTCATGGCGACGCATACGATTACAGCGAGTTTCTCTATGTCAACGTGAACACGAAAGGGAAAATTATTTGTTCCTCGCATGGAGAATTTTCGCAGTCCCCCAGTAATCATTTGAAAACAAACAAGGGGAGCAAGTGCCCAGGTTGTATCCGAGACAAACGAAAGGCGAACACGTTCAGCGAAAAATGTGAAGCTTTGGGCGTGGATTATTGGCGGGCACTCAAACGACGTGAAGCCGGGCTTTCCGAAGAGAAAGTTTTTGAGAAAGGATATGTTCGGGGTTCTCGGCTGGTTATTGAGATAACCGTCTTTGGAGTCAAATATCCGAACCTTGAAGAAGCTGTCAGAATTCTGAAGCCACCCGGCACGTGCGCTACAATCCGACGCTGGATCACAAATGGCATGAAGCCCGAAGAGGCTTTTGAGCGCATTCCCAATCCGGGGTATGCAAACGGCATCATTTACCTGATTACTCACAAGGAGTCTGGAAAACAATATGTTGGATTGACGATCCAAATGTTAGAACGGCGGTGGCGATACCATATTGAGCAGGCATTGGGTGGGCACATTAAAGGCGCTGAATCTTTACATGCGGCACTCCGAAAATATGGACGCGATGCCTTTGATATTTGTCCAATTGATGAAGGCACAACAAAAAAGGGCCTCGAACAAAAAGAACGAGACTGGATCAAGAAGCTCAGCACGCTGACGCCTCACGGATACAACATTTCCCCCGGCGGTGAATGCGGCGGTTCAGGCAGAAAACCGACATTCGTGGATGGAATCCGATTTGAAAGCGTAAGGAAGGCAGTTGAATATGTCTCCAAAACCAGATGCATCACCTTAGAGGCTGCTCAAGGGAGAGTTCAGCACAATCGAATTGATGTTAAGACACCAGCAAAGCCGGGCGAGAGCTTGGTTAAAACGCAGGTTTATAAAACATGGAGCCGTATTGTTCATGGTGTCATTAATCCAAAATCAACGCGTGAATATATTCCCGGCGTACGGCTTCACTCTCCTTGGCGAGAATTCGCAACATTTTTCAAAGACGTTGGGCATCCACCAACAAAGGGTATGGCGTTTACTCGAATCGACAAATCTAAAGGTTTTTACCCAGACAATTGCGCATGGTTGTCTAAGAGTGAGGCCAGCAAAATAAACGCCGCATACATGAAGAAAATGGGGGCTTTGATTGGGTGGACAAGTGCCAGCCGAGGAAAAATATCCAAAACTGCCCAATGACTTCTCCGAATTTCACTTTGCCCACACTCGCTTCGCTGCAATCTGCGGCTGAACTCGTTCACAGCGTTATTCCGCCGACGCCGCAAATCCGCTGGCCGTTGCTCGGTCAACGCATCGGCGCGGAAGTCTGGGTGAAGCACGAAAATCATAATCCTACCGGCTCTTTCAAAGTGCGCGGCGGGATTGTGTATCTGGAGGAACTCGTTCGCCAGCATCCCGACGTGAAAGGCGTCGTCTCGGCTACGCGCGGAAATCACGGGCAGAGCATCGCGTTTACGGCGGCGCGCAAAGGGTTGCGTTGCGTCGTCGTCGTGCCGCACGGCAACAGCGTGGAGAAAAATGCGGCGATGCGTGCGTTCGGCGCGGAATTGATCGAGCACGGTCACGATTTTCAGGACGCAATCGAACACGCCGCCAGCCTCGCCAAAAATGAAAATCTGCATTTCGTGCCGTCGTTCGATGAGCCGTTGTTTCGTGGCGTCGCCAGTTACGCGCTCGAATTATTTCAGGCCGTGCCGGATCTGGATGCCGCGTATGTGCCCATCGGTCTTGGTTCAGGAATTTGCGGCATGATCGCCGTTCGCGATGCGTTGGGATTGAAGACCGAAATCATCGGCGCGACCGCAAAAGAAGCACCCGCTTATGCGTCGTCATTTCTCGCGGGTAAACCGGTTTCCGCTAACGTTGGAAAAACAATCGCCGATGGCGTGGCGTGTCGCGTTCCCGATCCGCGCGCGGTGGAAATCATTCTTCGCGGCGCGGCGCGGCTTGTGACCCTCGACGAAAATGAGATTCGCGCCGCCATGCGACACTATTTCACCGACACACATAATGTAGCCGAAGGCGCTGGCGCTTTGGCTCTCGCCGCGCTGCTCAAGGAACAAAGCGCGATGAGGGGCAAACGCGTCGCTGTGATTTTGACCGGCGGCAACGTGGATCGAAATGTCTTTTCGCCCGTCTTGGCTGGAAATGACTGACGATATCTACTCGCAGACGTTTTTTGGTTCGCCATCTGCTTTCACTTGACTGACCCATGCCGTCAGGGCGTAACGGTGGTCAAATGCAATGACAATTCAACTTTTCATCCGGCGAAGCCTGCGCCTTATGTCCACCGGGTTGCTGGCGGTGTCCTGTTTTGTTGCCCAAACCAGCCGGGCAGCGACGCCTGCGTCGTGGACGACGGGTCATAAGAAAGTTCTCGTCATCCCGGTGCGGTTCACCGATGCGGCCGGGCCTTCCAACTCCGATGCGAGCGGGTTTACCGGTTGGACCGCTTTGACCAATGGCACGATGCCGTCCGAGATAAACAGTTTTTTTCTCAAACAATCCTACGGTCAGCTTTCGGTCGAGTTCACCATCCTGCCGGTAATCGACCTCGGCGTCTCGACGAACTATTACACCAACAACCTGCCGGGCACGCCGTATTCCAAGTGGACAGAGTGGGGGTCGCCAGGGTCGCTGGCGGACGATGCGCGGGCCAAGGCGCGGTCGATCGGCCTGACCAACGGCCAGGCGGCGCTGTATGAGAGCGCCAACTACGATTTCGATGTCATCGCCACGGGCTCGATCGCTGGACAAGCCGGTGCCGCGTCGGACGGCGGCAGAACCGCCATCGGCTTCAACTATTTCACGGCCTTGCCCCATGAGTTGTGTCACTGCCTCGGATTGCAGCATGCGAACGGTTATTCCCGCTCCACGTTTTATTCTCCGGGCAAGCCCGGGACTTATCTCTTCCAAGCTTACGGCGATGTTTTCTGCCTGATGGGCTGGAAGGAAAACAGCCGCACGGCCACGCCGCCGCCCGACCGCGACGTGAACCCGTATTTCAAATACGAACTCGGTTGGTTGACGACGAACAACATCGTTACGCCGAGCACCTCGGGCGTCTATCGCGTCCACGCGTTCGATCAGGGCTCAGTGGATGCGGGGAAAAACCACGCGATGCGGATCGCGCGAGATGCGAGTTCCACCTACTGGTTCGACTTCCGCCAGGCGATTACGAACCTGCCCGATGCCAAGTGGTCGCAGAACGGGCTCGAAGTCCACTTCGGCGCCGAATCACCACGCTCCTCCAGCGGGGCGACGGTTCTGTGGGACATGACACCCGACAGTCGCGGCCCCACCAATACCACGTTCGCGACCATGCATGACGCTCCGCTCCTGATCGGCCGCACGTATTCCGATACGGAGGCGAATCTCCATGTCACTCCGATCAAGAAAGGCGGCACCACGCCCGAGTCGCTGGATGTGGTGGTGAACTTCGGACCGTTCCCGACCAATCATGCGCCCACCATTTCCCTTTCGCCCGCAACGGTGCTGCTGGGATCGAACGTCACACAGACGTTCACGGCCATGGCTTCCGATCCGGATGGCGATACGCTGGCCTATTATTGGGAATTCGACGACGCCACGAAGTCCGGCGGAACGGATTTCGGCGGCCTGAATCCTGATTCCACTTCCTGCACCCAGGCGGTGCATTCGTGGACGCAAAAGGGCGATTGGTTGGTGCGCTGCACGGTCACGGATATGAAGGGCGGCAGCCGGACGGTTTCCGCAACCGTGACGGTCACGAATGGACTCACCGCGCCGATCACGATCACCGGCATAGTGACGGATGAACTGAGCAATCCAATCGAAGGGGCCATCGTAAATAATTTCCGATCCGGCGTCGCCCATGGCTCGGCCAACTTCGCCGGATCCAGCACAACGGCGGCGGATGGAAAATATTCGATCGTGGTTCCAAAGAGCAGCTTCGCTTACCGGCTGTCCGCCGTGTATCAGGGATTTTCGTTCACCAATTATTCCCTCGGCGGCACGGTGAACGTGGCGAGCGCGAGCGTTCCCAACGTGAACTTCACGCGAGTGCGCACCAACCGCACCGTTTCCGGCGGAGTCTATGTCGCCGGACGCGGCTATCACAGCCCCACCGACGGCACATTAACCGTGAGCGACGGCACGCAAAGCGTGATCGTCACCAACGGCGGATGGCAGCTGACCATCCCGGACGACTCGCTCGTGACGCTCACCGCCACCGCAACCAACCCGGCTTACACCGTATCCTCGGATTGTCGCAATGGAGTAGCAGATTTCCCCTGGAAAACAAATTGCGCGGACCCAGCGGGAAGGACTTTCTCGTCTACAGCAATACGGAGAAAGCAATCACGTTGGGCGATCTGCAATCAACGAACGCGGACCTTTCCATGGCGCTGAATGCCTTCAGTGAGTACGGTGAGCACGCGCGCAAAGCAGGCGATCCGTGGGTGCATTTGCTGGTGGAGCAGGATTTTGAAGCGCCCGCAGCGTTGCGCGATTTGAGTGCGGCGCGGCTGCATGTCGAGGCGCGTTTGCTTCGTTCGCGAAATCGTCACAAAGATGATTACAATCCCGGTGTTCATGCCGCGCAGTTTCAGATTTTTTTCACGGTGCAGAATCTCAATCGCAATTCGCCTGGATTCGGCGACGCGTTATGGTTCGGCATTCCAATTTACGACAATCGCCATCGATTTGTTCCCGCGTTCAAGGAGCAGGATTTTGGCGGCACCTCGCGATTCATTTTCACGCCGGACGGAAAAACATTTTCCGCGGCCAGTTCGCACGATGGTGAATGGGTGACGATTGATCAGGATCTATTGCCGTTGATGCGCCAGGCGCTTGCCACCGCATGGACGCGCGGGTTTTTGAAACGTTCAAAAGATTCTGCAGACTATTCGATTGGCGGGATGAACATGGGCTGGGAATTGCCTGGAACTTTTGATGTCGAAATGCAGATCCGCAAACTGAGCCTCAAGGCGACCGTCATGCAAATCCGCTGAACCCTGTTTCAGCAGCTTGTGGGAACTTCCTGCAAAACTTCGATGCAATGGGGAATTGCACCAACGACAAAGCTTAAACACTCGACTGCGCCGCTTGGTTTTCCGGGAAGACAAATCACGAGTGATTTTTCCACCACGACCGCAAGATTGCGCGAGAGAATGGCGTTTTTGGTGATCTTCATGGATTCGATGCGCATGATCTCGCCGAATCCCGGCAATTCGCGGATTGAGATTTCGCGAACGGCTTCTGGCGTGACGTCACGCAGCGCGACACCGGTTCCGCCCGTCGTGAGAATGAGCTGGCAACCTTTGTTGATCTGCTCGCGAATGGCGCGTTGGATTTCCCGCTTTTCATCCGGCACTAGCGCTTCGGCCAGCACGTTCCATCCGTAATCTTCGGCCGCGTGTTTGAGGGCCGGTCCGCCGAGGTCGTCGTAAAGCCCCTTGGAGGCGCGATCGGAAACGGTGATGATGCCAACTTGAATTTGCATTTGGAACCTTAGGGCATTGCCTGCGTGGCTTTCAACTCGCGACACGCGGAGAACCCGCGGAAAAGGCAGAATAGCGCGAAGCCATGGAACCCAAGTGGGAGCCATTCTTGTGTGAGCAGAGCCAGCACGCTATCCAAAGCGTAAAGGATCATCCCCACGATGAAGGCCCACGAACGACCTTTGTTGGCGAAAACCCCAAAGAGCACAAATAGTCCGATCGCAATAAGGTCGAGGACGAGAGCGATGATTTTGCCGACCCCGGCGAATTCGTGACCGATCGCATCGAATACCTGTGTAATTCCGAGGCCGAGAATGAAGCCCCAATCGGCGCCGGTCAGCGCGATGATCGAGTTGATCAGAGACAGCCCTGCGATCCAGTAGAACCATGATGCGCCGGATTTCAATTGCGCTTCGGTTGTCGGATCCCTGCGCACGGTTGTTGGAATTGCGGCTGCGGCCAGGGCAACTGCGGAATGCCCGCCTACCGGCAATGATTCCTTGAGCTCAGAGAAATTTGCGGCGGCAGACCAATAATCCATATCGTTGCGCATCACTTCACTTTGCGCGGTGACGCGTCCATCCCGCAGCCAGGCGCTAAGTTGGTCGAGAGCGACCGGACCGTATTCTTTTAAATCCGTCCCGCGAACCTTGTAGGTAAGTTCCATAAGTTGTGGCGCCTTCATATCAGAGAGACGCCGGGACATACAATGGAAATCCCGATCTCGCCCTCAATGGGCAGAATCCGCCCGGCTAACTCTTAACGGCTTCTTTCGTCCAGGCGTCTTTCAGGGTGATGGTGCGATTCAAAACCAGCTTCTCGGGCGAGCTGTCTTGATCGAGGGTGAAATAGGCGAGGCGCTCGAATTGATAGCGCAGCTCGGGTTTTGCGTCGCGCAGGCTGGGTTCGAGTTTCGCTGTGATTACTTCGAGCGAGTGAGGATTGATGTGAGATTTGAAATCACCGCCGGCATCAGGTTCGGCGACGGTGAAAAGTCGATCGTAAAGGCGCACTTCGGCATCAACGGCATGTATGGCGCTGACCCAGTGGATTGTCCCTTTGATTTTGCGGCCTGAGGTTGCGCCGCCCGTCTTGCTGTCGAGATCGGCGGTGCAGCGGAGCTCAGTCACGGTCCCGGAAGTGTCCTTCACCACTTCATCGCACTTGATGATGTAGGCGTATTTCAAACGCACTTCGCCGCCGGGCTTCAGGCGGAAATATTTCGGCGTTGGGACTTCCATGAAGTCGTCGCGCTCGATGTAGATTTCGCGGCTGAATGGAATCTTGCGTTTTCCCGCGTTCGGATCTTCGGGATTGTTGACCGCATCGAGTTCTTCGACCTGACCTTCCGGATAATTTGTGATCACGACTTTGACCGGGCGCAACACCGCGAGGCGTCGCAGCGAAATCTTATTCAGGTCTTCGCGAATCGCATGTTCGAGCACGGCAACATCGGTGATGCCGTTGTATTTCGTCACCCCAATGTGATACGCAAAGTTTCGCAGCGCCCCCGCCGTCACGCCGCGACGGCGTAAACCTGAAATGGTCGGCAGGCGCGGATCGTCCCATCCGGTCACCAGATTTTCGATGACGAGCTGCATGAGCTTGCGCTTGCTCATCACGGTGTAGCCCAGGCTGAGGCGGGCAAATTCATACTGATGCGGCGGCGGTTGCGGCACGGGAAGCTGAGCGAGAATCCAATCGTAAAGCGGGCGATGCACCTCAAATTCCAGCGTGCAAATCGAGTGCGTGACTCCTTCGATGCTGTCGCTCAAGACGTGCGCGAAATCGTACATCGGATAGATGCACCACGCGTTGCCGGTGTGGTGATGCTCGGTGTGACGAATGCGATAAAGCAGCGGATCGCGCAGCCAGACGTTCGGCGCAGCCATGTCAATTTTGGCGCGAAGCGTGCGCGCGCCGTCGGGGAATTCTCCCGCGCGCATGCGTTGAAACAGATCGAGGCTTTCTTCGACCGAGCGATTGCGCCATGGGCTTTCTTTTCCCGGCCGATCCGGCGCGCCGCGATATTCGTCTGTGTCTTTCGGTGACAAATCGCAGACGTAGGCTTTGCCGGCTTTGATCAATTCAATCGCGTAATGGTAAATCTGTTCGAAGTAATCGGACGCGTAAAAGGGCTCCAGTTTTTCGGATGCTTGCGCGGCGAGAAGGCCTTTGCCATCCGTCGCCCCGGCTTTTTTGCAGGAGAGCACGTGGTCCGCCCAGCCGGCGATCAACCACCGGACATCCTCCTGAATGGACTCTACATACTCGACCTCTTCCTTGGTCGGGTTCGTGTCATCCATGCGCAAATTGCAAACGCCGCCAAATTCGCGCGCGATGCCGAAGTTCAGGCAAATCGATTTTGCGTGGCCGATGTGCAGGTAGCCGTTCGGCTCCGGCGGAAAGCGGGTGACAATTTTCTGATATTTTCCGGACTTGAGATGTTCCGCCACGATGTCGCGGATAAAATCGGACGGGGCGGGCTGCTCCGGCTTGCTGGCAGGCGCGTTCGCTTGCGGCGCCGCGGCATCTTTGTTGGCGTTCGGATCAGTTCCAGCGTTCGACATTGTCATTTGTGGGAGGTAGTTAGCACAACTTTCAGCGAATTTGCAAATGGAGCCGCAGATTCGTTAGGCGACAAAGCGCGGATCGTAAACCGGACCCAAGCCATGTTTGCGCAGCAACTCGATGAATTTCGCCAGCCCGCGCTTTTCATCTGCGCCGAGATGGTAATGAATGTGCCACCCGAGATAATCCTGCCGGAAATCGCGATCAAATTCCGGCCGGCTCGCAATGATGTGATCCAAGGTATCGAGTCCAAAACTTTTGGCTTCACGGAGCTGGCGGCGGAGTGGTTGATTCTCCACGCCGCGACGCAATGCCCAGACTGCGTAAACAAAAGGAAGCTTTGTCAGCTCCAGCCACGCTGCACCAAGATCCCAAACGGTGTGTTCATGCGGCTCGCGCAAAAACTGAATTCCTTGGTCGCCGATGAGTAAAAAATTCTCCAGCGCCGCCGCTGATTTGTAATCCGCCAAAGTTTTGAACTCGGGTTTCAGGCCGCGCTCAGCGAGGAGAACCTTCAGCAAATTGACGCTGGTGAGCGAGGCGGGGTCGCAGAAGATTTCGCGAATTTCTTCGAGCGGCTGTTTGTGGGCGAGAAAAACACTTTTCACTTCACCGAGTGAAGCCACGGCAATTCCGTCCAGCACATCATAGCCTTCGTGAAAGATGACTTCGGTGACGCTGACGAGCGCAGCGTCGAGTTCGTTGCGCCGCAGCTTCTCCGCGAGTTGCGAGGGCGGGATAAACAAAATCTGTTCCTCCAATCCGCGAGTGAGCGGAACGGCGTTCAAGTAAGGAACTGACCCAACGCGGAAAGGCGCGAGTGAATTCTCCAAATTGCTTTCCCGCTGGTCGTTGACGCGGCGCGTCTCGCGTTCATAACGCTGGGCTAGCTGTTCCGCCGTTTCCGGCACAGCCATGCGGAGCTTGGGTGTGTTGTCTGACATACGCGCGGAATTTAACGCAACGGGTCGAAGACGCAAAGCTACAGAGACAAAAATTGATCGAATTTAAAAATACGGCTTGTGAATTTTTTGCTTCAAAAATTCCACTTCGATCCGCCTTTGCCTTTGCCGAAGGCTACTCAACCTTCACCCGATAGAACGGATTGGTTCCGAGGCCGAGGTTAATGCTTCGTGTCATGGAACCCGCCACACCCGGCAGGTTGGAATGGAGCGGCAGACTGTTCCACGTGGGCGGATTGAGCGTCGGCGTTGACTCGATCGTGTAGTGCGCGGAAGCAGTGCTCTCCCAAGTCAGATAAAGGGTGTTGTTCATCTGCGTGACAGCCGTAATCCGGAAGGGGTTCGTGATGGTGTAGGTGTAGGTTGAAATCGGGCCGAGGTTGGCAATGGAGTTTCCCGGCGCGAGCTTGATGACCACAGTTTTGTTCTTGGGGACGCCATCGTGGATGATCGTGAGGGGGATCACGAACGGCGATGGCGCGAAGCCACCATAGAAGTTGATGATGCCTCCGTGCATTTTGTAGTCCACGCCGTATTCAGCCGTGCTGCTGTGGTCGATCCAGTAGGGAAACGACTGCGGGCCGGGCCAGTTCGTCATGCCGGGGGGAAGAGTCATCACCACCGGAATGCCGACGGTGCCCACGGTGTCGTCGCTGTTGGTTCCGCTGGAAGTGAACCCGGTTTGAGGCATTGCACCGGGAATATCCACGAAATAGGTGAGCGTGATGGCGTCGTCCACCACGCGGTAAGGTTTGGGGAAAGCCCCAGACCGGTTCCACTTTTGAACGAATCCCTTTCAACTCACCGTAGCGCACATGCTTTCCCGGTTCCGGCTTCCACAAGATGAACCCACGCTCAAAGCGGTTGTCTTGAATCAGCTCGCGCTCGGATTGGCGTTGATCCGCTGAAGACAAAGGCAGGCCGAGCGCCAGGAAAATGGCGACGCAGAACGGGAACTCTCGCTTCATTCGGAACAAATCATTTGGGGGCTTTGCTTCCTTTTAAGAGGAGAAAGGCGATCAGGTTGTTGAAGTCCTCTACCGCAAGCACGTCGCCAAAATTGTCCGGCATCAATGACGATTCCGATTCGCGCCGTTCCTTGATTCGCTGTTGTGGAATTGAGATTTCTTTGCCGGCTGCATCGGCGAGCACCACGGTTTCGCCTTCCTGCCGGCGGAATAACCCGCTCTGCACATCGCCATCTTTCAGAACGACCAGCGTGGTGCGAAAAGCGCGATCCACATTTCGATTTGGATCCAGAATATCTTCGATCAGCCGGCTGCCGCCACGGCTGCCCACGCCGTCCAACTGCGGCCCGACCAGCGCGCCCTGTTTGTCGAGCTGATGGCAAACCGCGCAATTTTTCGTGAAAATCTTTTGGCCGATTTCCACATCGTTTTCCGATTTCGCAAACTGCACGCGGCGCTCGTCGATCAACTTTTGTTTTTCAACGCTGAGCGGAGAAAGAGTTGCAAGCACCTTTTCGAGCCGCGGTTTAATCTCCGCTGTTTTCAAAGCGCCCAGTCGATCGCGCACGGCGCTTTCCTGAAGCAAGCGTGCGGAAACTTTCCCCTGCTCGGCCAAGGACAGCAGCGCTTCCGCACCTTCGGCGCTGCTGGCCAGCGCGAGGCTGATTTTCGATTGCAACGTCGAAGGCGAGTTCGGCAATGCGGCGAGTAAGATTTTCCGCGCATCAGGGAAATTGATGTCCGCCAAGACCTGCGCCACTTTCTCGCGCAATTTTTCAGGCGCGGTGCCATCCTGCAAAACAGTTCCCAAGCCATCCAGATGCGCTGCCGGATTCAGGGCGACCAAAGCTTGTGCCGCAGCAGAGCGCGTCGCCACTTCGGCAGTCTCGTCGCGAAGGATACTCGCAAGTTCCGGCTCAAGCTTGACGAGGTGAAGTGATCCGGCGAGCTCCGCCGCAGCCTGCTGGCGCTGCTCGACCTGACTGCTCATGTTGGTGACCGAAACCACGGCGGGAAGCAACCGCCCGAAGGCGATCCAAGCGTAAGCGTTGCCTGTGTTCCCATCGACGAGCTCCAGAAAGCCTGTTTGACCGGCAACCGCGCTGAGGTCCCAGGTCACTATTTGAGCGATGTCGTTGCGCGGCGGCACCGCACTGGCCAGAATTTTCTGGGTAACCTGATCGCGCAGGCGAACAAAGTTTTTGTTGCGCATCGGTTGGTCGGGAAAACCGTCGTGGCCGGCGAGATAAAACCGCAGCGATTTCGGAATGGTGAACGTTTTGGAGCGTAAAATGCCGGTGAGTCTTTCGCCATCGGGCGGCAGGCTGCAAATGAATTGCGCTTTCTTTTTGTCGGCGGCTTCGCGCCGTTGCAGAAACCACGGGCTGGTGGTGTCGTTGCCGGGAATGGGCACATTCCGCCATTCGAGCGACGCTTTATCGACCGAGCCCAGCAATCCGCTTGCGAGCCGAGCACCCCACTCGCGAATCGGCTGTGAAAGCTCGCGTCCGCGCTGCGCGGCACCTTCTTGGATTGATTTGAACAACAAGAATTGAAAATCGAGGTCGTCGGCGAATTTGGTTTCGGTGAAGGATGCGAGCTTTTCCGATCCAGCCTGGGCATAACGCGCGATGTGGCGCAAATAAAGGCTCAGCTTCTCGCGATCTTCGTTCTCGAATTTCTGAATATATCCCAGGAGAAAATCCGCCGCGCCTGAATTGGTCACGCCAAGCGCGACATCCGCCATGGCGCGCGAGTCCGTTTCGCCAAGGTGCAGATCTTGCATTCGCCGAAATGTTTCTGCGGAAACCAGCTGGTTGCGCAACGCCATGCGCGAGACATGTATAGAATGGGTGTCTTCGGGTTCGATTTGCAAACGAGCCGCAAGAATCGGTTGGATGTGCGCGAAATCCGGATGCAATCCCAGCGCTTCGCAAGCGGCGCGTCGCACCAGTGGATTCGAATCATGCAGGCCGGCGAGCGCGAGTTTTTGCCGGGTTGGATTCCACTCCGCCGCTTCACCCATGAGCCGCATCGCGTGGACCCGCACCTCGTCCGCAGGATCTTTGGCCGCATGCTCCAAAACCTTTTCATTCTTGCTGCCGAGACGTTGCAACGCCCACAGCGCATGCAGTTTTTGAAATGCGTTCGTCGATTTCAAAACAGTTTTCTCCAGCGGTTTGATCGCCGATACGCCCACGCGATCGGTCAATTCATTCACGGCCAGCATCCGGCGCGTGATGTTGGCGTGGCCCAATTCCTTGATGAGATCGCTGGTCGAGGCTTTGTCGTCGCGCAGTTTTGGATTTTGTGCGACGAACTTTTCCGTTGAATTTGTGCCGCGATAAACAATGCGCCAGATACGTCCGCGCTCGCGATCGCGGCCCGGGTTATCGAGCGGCACTTCGTAGTGGCCGATGATGCGGTTGTAGAAATCGGCGACGTAGATCGCGCCGTCCGGCCCGAGTTGCAAGTCAACTGGGCGAAACCATGGATCGTCGCAACTCAGGAAATCGGGTTCCTCCTTCGCGCGCCAGGTTGTGCCGCGCGCAAGAATTGAATCGCGATTGATCCGGCAGGTCATCACGTTGCCGACGAAAAAGTTATTGCGAAACGCTTCCGGAAATTGGGTGTCGGCGTAAAACACAATTCCACCGATAGCTGTGGAACCATGCGAGTGATCCATCATGGTGGGACCGAAGCCGATCCCATCATGCGGCTTGCCGAAGCTCGGATAATACGCACCGCGCAGCAGCTGGTAAATCGGCGAGCTATGGCAATCCGCCGAATACAAATTGCCAAACGGATCGAAGGCGAGACCAAATGGATTCACCTGTCCGTGCGTAAATTGCTCCACGCGGGAGCCGTCGAGACGCATGCGGTAGATGTTGCCGGAGTTCATCGTGATGGAACTGCCGTCTTTGCCCGTGAGCGTCGTGTTGTTGTTGAAACCGTGACACGCGTAGAGCCAACCGTCGTAGCCACGCCGAAACGCGCTCGTCATGCCATGCGTATCACGATCAAATCCAACCGGGCCGAAGAGAAAATTCGTTTTGTCCGCGCGATCATCGCCATTTGTGTCCTCGTAATACGAAATGTTCGGAATGCTGAAAGCAATCACGCCGTTGCGATATGGATACAGGCCGATGGGAATATTCAACCCGCCGACAAACGTGGAAATTTTTTCCGCGCGACCATTGGCGTTGAAATTCTCGAGGACTTGGACCGCGTCGCGCCCTTTTCCCGCTTGCGCTGGAAACGGATATTCGCGCGATTGCGTGATCCACAAGCGCCCTTTGCTGTCGAACGCCATGTTCATTGGCTTGGCGATTTCCGGCTCGGAGGCGACGAGTTGAATCTCGAAACCGGGCGGCAAATGAAACACTTTCTGCTCCTGCGCCGGAGCGAGCGGCTCGGTCTTGCGAATGATATCGGCAAAAGAATTATCGTCTGCGCGTCCCGCCAGTGCCGAAAGAGAAATGGCTGCGAAAAGAGTTCGGAAAAAAATGGAATCTGGTTTCATTGGATGCCGACCACGTATATTTCAGAAAACTTTCGAAGGCCAACTTAAACTCGGCCGATGAATGTGTTGGCCCGCAACTTTTATGAAAAAACGCAATAGACATTTGAATCAACCGACCCCCTTTTCTCGGCGCCTCGCCGTTGCAAAGATTCACGCGCGCAAGCTGTTGATGGTCGGCGTTGCGCTGTGCGTGGCGATCAGCAATTCGCAGGCGGAATCCAATAGCTCTTCGAAGCGGACGCACACGCCGAGGATGAGTTACATCGAAAACAAATTCATCCGATTGGGCGTCGATTTAAATCTTGGCGGGGCGATTACTTATTTAGCCCCGGTCACCAACAAGGAATGCAATCTCATCAACAGTCACGATTGGGGACGGCAGGTTCAGCTTTCGTTTTATTCCGGGCCTGCCCCATTTGCACCTAGCGGCGTAAAAATTTCCAAGGTGTGGGAAAACTTGGGCTGGAACCCGATTCAATCCGGAGATGTGAGCGGGCGCACTTCCAAATTGCTGGAAGACCGGAACAACGGCCGGTCGATCTACGTGCGCTGCATCCCGATGCATTGGCCGCTTGAAAATTATCCGGGAGAGTGCGAATTCGAAGTCTGGCTCGAACTCGAGGGGCCCGTGGTGAAGGCGCGCTGTCGTTTGAAAAACCAGAGGCCCGACACCAAACAATACCCGGCGCGCGGGCAGGAGTTGCCGGCGGTCTATGTTAACGCCCCTTTTTATCGGCTGATGACCTACGCCGGCGAAAAACCGTTCACCGGAGGGGAACTCACCAATATCCAGGCGCGTCTCGGCAAAGATTTGAATTGGGGACATTGGACGGCCACAGAAAATTGGGCGGCGCAACTCAATGACGCGGGCTGGGGACTGGGCGTTTGGAATCGAGACGTGTTCAGTTTCTCCGGCGGCTTTTACAAGGAACCGGGTGTCGGCGGCCCTTCCGATGCACCGACTGGATATATTAGTCCCGCGCGCCTCGAGATTCTCGATCACAACATCGTATATGATTACAGCTACGAACTGATCCTCGGCACACTCGATGAAATTCGCGCGCATGTTTATAGCCGGTCCGCCAAACGCGGATTGCCAGCATTTGAATTCAAGCGCAGCCGTTGCGGATGGTATTACGCCAACGCACAGGATTCTGGCTGGCCGGTGCGCGATGGACTGAACATTCGGCCGAGCGGTCCGTCCCCCCAGGTTTTGAGTCCGCTCTTCTTTGTCCGTGCGGAAGATGCGCCAAAAGTTTTGATCGAAGCCGCGTTTGACGCTGGAACGACCAATGCCACCATCTTCTGGCGCAAGCTGGGCGATCACGTTTTCACCGCGAAACAGTCCATGCAATTCACTGTCAGGCCGGGCGGAAAAAATCAACGGGTCGAAGTCAACCTCGGCTCATCACCAGAATATCGCGGCGCGATTCTCCAGATGCGCCTCGGCTTATTCCAAACAGACCAAACGAATTCTACCGTGCGTTTGAAATCATTTCGCTTTGCGCCAGACCGGAAAACCGAAAAACGATGATGCATCCAGTGGTTCACCGGATGCGGATGCCCAAGACGGTGATCGCGTGCGAACTCTGGCCGGAGTGCTCGACACCGCCTTGTGATAATGCAAAAAATTCCGCAGATACTTTTCGCTCCTGAAACTTCATGAACACCACACATCCAAATTCCAATCCTCACCGAATGCGCCCCTTCTTCAATGCCGTTTGCGGATCAGCCATTTTGGCTTTGCTGGTCGCGAATGTTGGATGCCAATTAACGGAAACGAAGCCGCCGGCCGAGAAAACATCTCAATTTGATGTGATCGTATATGGCGGCACTTCGGCTGGCGTCGTGGCAGCCGTGCAATCCGCGCGCATGGGTCAGCGGACCGTTTTGATCAATCCAGACCACCATCTGGGCGGTCTGACTGCGGGAGGCCTGGGCGCAACTGACATTGGAAACAAGGGCGCCATCGGCGGCATCGCGCGGGAATTTTATGAGCGAATTGCCCGGCACTACGCCCAGAACACCGCTTGGAGACAGGAATCCCGCGACGCGTTCCTCGCGCGGCGCAAAGCAAGTCAGCAACAGAGCAAAGACCCGGTCGCGGAAGCCCGGGGAATCCCGGCGCAATGGGCTTTCGAGCCGCATGTGGCAGAAAGTTTGTTTCAGGATTTTTTAACCGAGGCCGGCGTAACATTGATAACCGGGGAGCGTCTCGACCTTCAAGGTGGCGTGAGGAAACCAGCGCGACGAATCCTCTCGATCCGCATGGAAAGCGGCAAAGTTTTTGCCGGACGAATGTTTATCGATGCGACCTACGAAGGCGATTTGATGGCCAAAGCGGGTGTCAGTTACCAAGTTGGGCGGGAAGACAATGCCATGTATGGAGAGACATTGAACGGCGTCCAGACTCGAAAAGCAGTGAAGCATCAGTTCACAAAACGAGTTGATCCCTACGTGGTCCCCGGCGATCCCTCCAGCGGACTGTTGCCAGGCATCCGGAATGGTTCCCCCGGCAAGGAAGGCGCGGGCGATCATCGCGTGCAGGCCTACAATTTCCGGCTCTGCCTTACCGACGCGCCGGAGAACCGCCGACCGATTCCGCAACCGCCCGGCTACGACGCGCAGCGCTATGAATTGCTCCGGCGCTACATCGCCGCAGGCGTTTTCGATGCGCTGAACTTGAACACGCCCATGCCGAACCGAAAGACTGACATCAACAATCACGGCGCATTCTCGAGCGACCACATTGGGGCGAACTACGATTATCCAGAGGCCAGCTACAAAGTGCGGGACAACATTTTCCGCGACCACCGCAATTATTTGATGGGGATGTGGTGGTTTCTGCAAAATGATTCTCGCCTGCCAAATTCAGTGCGGGAAGCGGCGGGGCGATGGGGAGTGTGCCTCGATGAGTTCACGGAAACCGATGGTTGGCCGCACCAATTATACGTTCGCGAAGCACGCCGCATGATTTCCGACTACGTAATGACGGAACACAATTGTCGCCGCCAGAAAACTGCGGAAGATTCGGTCGGCCTGGCCGCTTACGGAATGGATTCACACAACGTGCAACGTTACGTCAAGGACGGCGCCGCCATCAATGAAGGCGATGTTCAAGTGGGAGTTGCCAAGCCGTATCCAATTTCCTATCGCGCCTGTGTGCCCAAAGTAGGCGAATGCGAAAATCTCCTGGTGCCGGTCTGCTTGTCCGCCTCGCACATCGCCTATGGCTCCATTCGCATGGAGCCCGTTTTCATGGTGCTCGGGCAATCCGCAGCCACCGCCGCCGTCTTTGCGATGAATGGACAGGTTGCGGTGCAAGGTGTCGATTACGCCAAGCTGCGGAAACGCCTGCAACAGGACCAGCAAATACTCGATTGGACACCTACACCACGTTGAGCCAAACAGTTCATTTAACTTTGAAAGCAATCATCGCACGCGAGCTAAGCTCGATGATTTGCCGTTGCTCGCGTTCGAAAGATTCCAAGTCCAATTTAAGGCCTTAATGAACGAAAAGACTGATACCGCCGAAGAAAAACCGATCGATATGCATGTGCATATCGTGGGCAACGGCACGGGCGGAACCGGGTGTCGCATGAGGCTGACAGGTTGGCATCGACCGCTTGCGTCGTTCATGCTGCGGCACATCGGCCTGCCGTCCAGCGCATTGTCAGGCGACCTCGATCAACTCTACGTCAACCGGCTCCTGGAACTGGTCCGCACCTCCTCCTTGGGGCAAATCGTTATTTTAGCGCACGAAGAGGTTCGGGACGAAAACGGCCGGGTTATTGAAGGAGTCGGTTCGGAATGGCGCTTAGATAAGGCAGGGCGATAACAAATAGTGTGCGCAAATCGCCGTTTGGCATTGTACAAATTTGGCGGGTTGTTAATCTGGTGGATGCACCAAAACACACCGTTTCTGCCAGGGATTTCCCACCATCTTTTCGGGCGA
>CANJXF010000013.1 GCA_947478865.1 Verrucomicrobiales bacterium
ACGCGCCCTGGCTTCATTGCCATACGCCTGTGCCAATTGCTGCAAAACCGGCTCTCCCGCCTCAATCTTAGAAATTTTCATGCCGACGAGCCTAAACCATCCCCTTGGACATTGGCCGTCCATGCGTTTGTAAAATATACAAGCCCACATTTCCAGGCTAACCCCGTTCGTGTCCATGTTGATGGTCTCAAATTGAAATTTATCAATCGCGTAGAAAGTGGCGCTCTTGAAGCTGTTCGTCACGTATTTGGAGGTGTGAACGCCCTCGCCATTTTCGATTTCAAAAAAATCTGTCACATCGACCTGGTTGCTGCCTTTCCTCGCAACAATTTGGGTCGGCGCATTGGTGTTGGTGACCGACTCAATTACAACCAACAAACCGTTGGTAAAATCCAGCCCGCCTTTGGCCACGCTGATCTCTTCGAGAAAATCCTTGGTCGTGGCGCGAAACGGAGTCGCCTTATCGTTTCCGAGCAGATCTTGATCCTGATAAAATCCACTCAGAGTGATGGTCAGGAGGCGTTCGGATTGGGCTGCTTCCGCTTTGAAGGCAGCGACGGAAAAGACGGTCGCCAGGCAAAAAAGAATTTTGTGTGCTGTTTTCATATTAATTTCCACGATTGAATTTGGCCATGCGCAGAATTATTTGCGTCGGCGAACTTTGATTAGCATACCACAAGCCACGCTGGAAAATAGCCGTTTTCCTCCTGTTCTGTCCTGAAATCGCGACGGCAGTGCCTCCAGTGTTGACACCTTGGCTAAAAATCTAACTATGACCAACGACAATGAATAACCTTAAAGCAGTGTTCACGTTCGGATGGCCTTATTTGCGCCAGTATAAGGGGCGATTGCTGGTGGGACTCATTTTCGGAATGATTTACGGTCTGTCCAGCGGCAGTTTCATCTGGGCCACTCGCACTTTAACTGCACGGCTCGAGCCTAATGCGGCGCAGGTGGAGGAAGGGATTTCAAAGGCCGAGGGCAAAAAATTACATCCCGAAAAGAAAACGAAAATTCAGTTTGAATTCTTGAGGGCCTACCAACAGAAAGCTGACGACCTCAAGGTGAAAATCGAAACGGCCATCGATCCCTGGTTGCCCAAGGCTGGACTGGACTTGGATTGGCGAATGATTGTTGGCGGACTTTTGTTCCTGCCGTTTCTGGTTTCGATTCGAAGCGTGGCCGATTATCTCAGCAGCTATTGCATGGGTTGGGTGAGCGAGCGAGTGATCAATGATTTGCGGGTCGATGTTCTCAGCAAGCTAAACACTTTGTCGCTCGACTTTTTCAACCGCTCAACCACGGGCGACATGCTGACGCGTGTGAACGTGGACACCGGCAACTTGCACCGGGCGCTCAAGGTTGGTTCGGAAGATCTGGTCAAGGAATCCATCAGCGTCGTCGGCGTTCTGCTGGTGCTTTGCTTGATCGATTGGCGGCTCACGGCCTTTTCACTTCTATTTCTGCCGGCCTGCATGCTGCCGTTATTGATTCTCGGCAACAAAGCCCGCCGCGCCAGCCGCGCCGGTCGGAAGGCCAGCGTTTCGCAGAATAGTTTGCTGATCGAGTTGCTGAGCAACATTCGTGTGGTGAAAGCGTTCAACCTCGAGGCGCTCCAGATAAAGAGGTATCGCGATTACGCCAAACAGCTCGTGCATCACGGGATGAAAGGGGTTCAGGCGAAAGAAATGGTTAATCCAATCATCGAAATCATCTCGATGCTGGGCTTGGGCATGCTGGTTGTTTACATCTTCTGGTCCAAACAAACCGTGCACGATCTCGTTGGGTTTTTAACTGGCTTGGCCCTCTTTTTTGTTCCCATAAAAAAACTGGCCAACATCCATATTCTTTTTCAACAAGCCAGCGCTGGAGTCGATCGGCTCATCGAAATTCTATCCGAACAACCTAGCGTCAAAGAGTCGGCTTCCCCTAAAGCCATCGCCGGATTTCAATCCTCCTTGATCCTGGACAATGTGAGCTTCTCCTATGGAAATCAACTCGTTCTGACCAATGTCAGCCTGAAGATCCCGCGCGGGTTCAAGCTGGGCGTCGCCGGCGAAAGCGGTTCCGGCAAAAGCACGCTGGTGAATTTGCTCTATCGCTTCTACGACCCGACCCGCGGCTCCATCCAGTTTGATGGCGTAGATCTGCGCGACGCTTCGATCACTGATTTGCGCCAGCAAATGGCGCTGGTCAGCCAGGAAATTGCGCTGTTCGATTCGACCGTTGCCGAAAATATCGAGTGCGGAAAGCTCGGGGCGAGCCGTGCGGAAATCGAAGCGGCAGCGCGCGCGGCGTTCGCGCATGATTTTATTTCTGAACTGCCGAATGGTTACGACACGCGCATTGGCGAACGCGGCGTGACCCTGTCGGGCGGCCAACGCCAGCGCATCGCGATCGCCCGCGCGTTCATCCGCAACGCACCCATTCTTGTTCTCGATGAAGCGACCGCGTCGCTCGATTCTCAATCCGAAGCGGAAGTCCAGGCAGCGATTGAAAAGCTGGAGGAAAATCGCACCGTCATCTGTGTGGCGCACCGCCTCTCCACGCTCAAGTCGATGGACTCGATTATCGTCATGTCACGTGGCGAAATTGTGGAGCAGGGCAGCTTTGCCGAGCTTCTCGAACATCGCAGTTTGTTCGCAGCAATGGCAAATCGCCAAGGAATCTCCGCCGAGAACGTCGCTCAGAAAGTATAATTTTGATGGCGTTTAGCGTCGCCAACCAGCGAGCCGCGAGCCGAAGCGTTGATAAAGAACCTCAATTTGCGGACGGTACATTTCTTCCAGAAAGCGCCGTGACTTTTCTGGTATCACCGCTTCGGGATTCTTGTTCACGACTTTGTCGCAAGGAAATAACCGCCAATCCACATTTTCAGAAACACCAATGTGCCGGAACATTTCAGTGAGCACTTCTTTGGGTCGCGATGCGATCTCATCGAAAACCGCGATGTGCAGTTGTTCAGCAGGAAAGACGCTCAGCCAATGGGCAAAAACCGTGGTGTAATCGCTCATTTGGCGACAGTGGGCCGATCTGAAATAGGTGTTTAATTCCTCTTCCGTGAGTTCCTCGAACTTGCGTCCAGGCAGTCTCGATAGAACCCGGCGCGCTGCCGACCACACTCGATCAATCGGATTGCGCATGATGAAAAGCAGCCGCGCTTCGGGCATGATGCTCCGGATAAATTCAATTCGTTTGCGCGGAAGGATCGCGTAATCCGGACTGATCTCGCCCTTTTTCCGCGTGCCAGCATGCTTGAATTGAGCGGCATAACTGAACCGCAGGCTTTTGAAAATCTTGAGGCTGAAATAGCGCAGTTCTTTTTCTTCAGACAGGCAAATCTCCGGATGGCAGCGGAGATTCTCGTAAAGCCACGTCGTGCCGCTCTGCGGGGCGCCGAGTCCGAGAAAATCGGGCAGCGTCAGACTCCGAGGGGAAAGTATTTGTTGCAAGTACAACCAGTGCTCGGGTTTTGTGTAGATGGAAAAGATAGGGGTTAGCAGGCGTCGTTTCCATCGCTTCGAGCGATATGGATCCATCGTCCTGATTAATTCCGCATTTTTTTTCCTCAAGCTGTTGCTCATTGTCGGGCAACTGGATTTTGCAATAGAGTGAATCAGCATGGAAAGCACATACCGTTCAAAGTTTGTTTCACCGGTCTTTGCCGGTCCGTTGCTTCATTGTGCGCTCCTGCTAAAAAAATTTGATGCGTCTGAGAAACGTTCTGCGCGCTGCCAAAAATGGGCAGCCCGCTTTTACCGACTCGCCTTAAAACGCCCTTTCAAACATATCTCTTCGATCGATCCGCGATTGGATCTTCGGGAAATCGGCAGCAAGCCGGGTTGCAAAGAAATTCTCTGGCACGGAAAAGTGGTTGGGCAAACCCATTCGCTGGATCAGATTCACAATTCTGTGCGAGGCGATTGCTTCATCGCAGCCACCGGTCCGAGTATCAACGAAGCGAATCTCTCGCTTCTGTCAGGCCGAACTATTTTCGGGGTGAACGGCGCGTTGCCAAAGCTGCGGCAATTTGGGCTCACGCCTTATTATTACGCGGTGGCCGATGTTGATTTCGCACAAAATCGGTTTGAAATGGTCCGGGAAATTGTTGCTTCGGGCGCCAAATGTTTTTTTTCGCCCAAGGTGATCTCAGTTATTGGCGACCGCGACCCTTCGCTGTTGCGGAAAGCTGAAATTTATCTGGTCGAACCGGTAAATAAATTGTACGGAGTTCCGCGCTTGAACTGGAAAATTTTCAAACAGGAAAATCGCGACCTGGTTTATTCAAATGAACCCGATCAGAAATCGGGGCGCATCGGCTTCAGCACAGATCTGCGAAAGGGGCTGTTCACGGCCAGCACGATTGTTTTCGGCAGCTTGCAAACCGCCTATCACCTCGGATTCCGCCGGCTCTTCATTCTCGGAATGGATCTGGATTACGGCGGTTCGTCCTCGCGTTATTACGAAACTGGAAAACACGCTCGGCCTTCGCAGATCGAACAATTGTACGAGCCTGTCATTCGCCCGTCGTTTGAATTGTTGTCGACGCTCTGCCGCCAAAATCTTCTCGAAGTTTTTAACCTTTCGAACAAGAGCCGTCTGCCGGCGGAAATCATTCCAAGGCTCACATTGGAAGACGCGATCGGCCAGATTCCTCAAGCAACATCCACCCGTTCTACACAAATTTAAAATCCCGTGCGCATCTGCCTGTTAACAGCAACATTCTTTCCCAAAGTCGGAGGCCACGAAGCCGTGGTTGATCAGCTCGCCCGACAATTTAATCGGAACGGAAACGAAGCCGTCGTATTGGCCCAGCATCTCAGCATCAAAGGAACGCCCGGAAAACTGGATGTGCCCTACCGCGTGGTTCGATTCCGAAAGCCGTTCTCGCAAAACTGGGATTTAGGCGTGCTTCGTCGCGCGTTAGTTCGCCTCCATCGCGAGTGGCCCTTCGATATCATCCACAGTCACTCGAGCTATCCGACCGGCTACATCGCCGTTCAGGCTGGGGCCATTTTGAACATCCCGGTGGTCGTGACGCCTCATGGCAGCGACATCGCCGAAACATCCCGTTTTCTCAGCCGCCCGGTGGTGATGCGAAGAATTCGGGAAACGCTCGAGAAAACGGATGCTCTCACGACCATCAGCCAGTATCTAAAAGGGCGCGCGCTGGAAATCGCGCCGAAATGCGCAACTCATTTGACCGAAATCAGCAACGGGATTGATTGCGCCGCTTTCGCTCAACCCGCCGTTCAGCCGGAGCGAATCAAAAAATATTTTCATCCGGATCAAGCGCAATTTCTCCTGTTCCTCGGACGGTTTCATCCCAGAAAGGGCGTTGATATTCTGATCGAAGCCTTTCGTATCGCCGCGCAAAACAATCGAAATCTCCAACTTGTCATCGGCGGTGATGGACCCGACCGCGAGGCGCTGCATCAGCAAGCTTCACAAAGCGGCGTGGCTGATCGCATTCATTTTCTCGGGTTGGTGCATGGACAGGAAAAGCTGTGGCTTCTGCAAAACGCGCTCGCCTTGGCGGTGCCGACAAAAAGTTGGGAAGGCCTTCCCATCGTTGTGCTCGAAGGTCTCGCCAGTGGACAGGCAATCATCGGCAGCCGGGTCGGTGGAATCGTGGATCTAGTGAAAGATGGCGACAACGGCCTTCTCATCGAACCGGGAAATGCCCCTAGTTTAGCGAACGCATTTCAAATAATTTCGGAAAATCCCGCCGCTCGCCGCAAAATGGGAGAAGCGTCGCGGGAACGGGCAAAACTCTTCGACTGGCCTAAGGTGACCGCGCGTTACCTTTCTCTCTTTTCAGACTTGATTGAACTATCGAACCACGGTTCTCGGAAGGTGATTTCCGAAGGAAACAAGCGATGAAAAAATCAGGCTTAATCAAATAAAAGAATTGAGTTCCCGCCGGCAGTGCGAGTTCAGCGTTTCTTTCCGCCAAGGCACAATCCCATCGACAGCCCATCCCTAGGCTCGCGGATCCAGTTCAGATTTCAGATCCTTGCGGTCTGAGGGATTGCGGGCTTTGATCCTTTGGTCACGCTTGGCTCGTCGGTCAATGGTGATTTGACGTTTCCGGCGGCGGGCTCGCAGCTTTTCAATTTCTGCATCCAGCTTAATAAATCCTTCAAAACGTCCTGATGTAAGGACGCCGTTTTCCATCGCCTGGCGAATGGCGCAACCGTCATCCGACCCGTGCTTGCAATCGTGATATTTACATTGTCCCGCCAGTTTTTCGATGTCGGCGAATCTTTCTCGCAGCGTTTTTTCATCCGTCCACATCTGCACTTCCCTGATCCCCGGGTTGTCGATGAGCATGCCACCATTGGGCAAAACCAAAAGCTGGCGGGCGGTGGTGGTGTGCCGACCTTTGCCGGTGATTTGATTTACCTCATCGGTCCATTGCCATTCATCGCCGAGCAGCAGGTTGATCAGGGCGGATTTTCCAACGCCGCTGGAACCGACGAAGGCCACCGTGACGCCGGGTTTAAAGCAGTCCTTCAGTTCAGCCAGACCGGTCTTTTGGATGGCACTCGTCACGTAAACCATCGCGTCCGGGTTGAGGGCGCGAATTGATTGGGCGGCTTCCTGATTTTGCGCGTCCGGAAAAAGATCTGATTTGTTGACCAGCACGACAGCTTTGGCACCACTGCGGCCAATGAGAGAAAAATAACGTTCCATGCGCCGAGGATTGAAGTCCTGCCCGGCGTCGGTCACCACAACCACAAGGTTGATATTCGTAGCGATGACCTGTTCTTCGGCGCTCTGGCCGGCAGCCCGGCGGGAAAAGCAGCTCTGCCGGGTGAGCCGCGCCTGGATGACCGTCTCCTGCCCCTCGCCGCCCAACTCTAAAGCCACCCAATCGCCTACGGCAGGAAGTTCGGCATCCGTTTCCGCGTCATGATAAACCTTGCCGCTCATGCTAACTTCCAATTCTCGCCCGCCATCCTCAGCCAGGAGTGCGCCGAAAGTGATGCGGTTGTCCCGGATGACGCGCGCTGGCTTCCACCCCTTCAAATAAAAAGGGGCAAACTCGCTTTCAAAAGCAGCGTTCCATCCGAGATCTTCCAGCGTCATCGCATCATCTTAGGTTTCGATTCGAAAATGCCAATGGGCAAAAAACACTTAAGCAGAAATGCCAAAAGAGAAAACATGGAACGTTCAACTTGAATGTCAAAAGGGATTCCACCCCGGGGGCGGAATGGAAACAACAAACGCCCGAAATCGGGAATCGAAGCCTCTTGCAAATTCAGTTTGAACACGTTGGCGGCGGAGCGGTCTCATATTCGTTAGGTTTTCATGTGTTTGTGTTTGGGTTTAAGAGTCTGGCTATTGGTTTGGCCAGACTCTTTTTTCCGCCCGAAAGACGACTGCTCATTTTTCATTCGCGCCCCCCAGCAAGAGAGGAATTTTTCACGTTCATCCAAGCGAGGAAGCCGGAAACGGGGCGGGGCTGACCACGCCGCTGCCAATCACTTCAGCAAGTCCAGGCAAAGCAGTTCACCGGCGGTTTTAACTCCATCGCCCAGGTAGAGCTTGCCCTCGGCATAAGCCGGATTACACCAGTTCAAACTGCAAACCTGCGCCCGGCTGATCTCTCTGCATTCCTTTGGGTCGGCAGCGAAAAGCACCAACTCTCCGCTGTCCGTGGATAAGAGAATATTTTTCCCCAGGACGAGAAAGGCGGCGTGAGCCTTGTCGGCCGAGGTGTTGATGTAACCCTCTTTCGACCATTCGACCTTGCCGGTCGGTATCTCCACGCAAACAATATTTTTCGTCGGCCCGAGGCCATAAAGGTATTTTCCAACCGCGACCGGCGAAGAAAAATTCATCGCCGCTTCCTTGTTTACCCAAACCTGCTCAGCGCTCAATCCAACGCCGTTCCGCGAAACTTTGATGCCCAGCAAGCCGACCTGATGCGACGCAACGACGACCATGTCGCCGTAAATCACCGGTGTGGTTACGTGCCTTGCGTAAGCGGTTTTCACCGGAATGCGCCAGAGAAAACGCCCGTCATCCGCCGCCACACTCAGCACGCCTTCGACGGTGAAACAGATCACCTGTTTTATGCCAAGAATCGTGGCAACCATCGGCGCGGCGTAACCTGCCTGGTCGTTCTGCGATTTCCAAATCACCTTGCCGGTTCGTTTGTCAAAGCACACCACACTCGCGCCGTTCGTGCCGCCGGCACAGGCGATCAGGTGGTCGCCGTCAATCACAGGCGAAGCGTCGTTTCCGTGACGCGCGGCACCGGGAGCATTCCCTTTTTCTCCGATGAAGACTGCGCTGAGATCGTTGGAATAATTGACCCGCCAGACGAGTTTGCCATCGGAGACGTTGAGACATTTCAATTCGCCCTTGCACGATTGCGCATAAACGCGGTCGCCATCGACCAGCGGCGTGCAACGCGGCGCGGGCGGGCCCTGGGTGTCCTTGTGGAGGTCATCAATCTCTGCACTCCAAAGCTCTTTAGCGGTCGCGGCGGCAACCGCATGCAGCGTTTCCTTCCCCCCGGCGCTATCCGAATAGAAAACTTTGCCTGCGGCGACAACCGGCGATGCGAAGCTTTCCCCCGTCTTGATGCGCCAGACGGCCTTGGGCTCGGCTGGCAGTTTGGCCGGAACCGGTGCGCCCTGCGGCACATGCCCCGTCCGATCAGGGCCGCGCCATTGCGCCCAATCCTCTGAACGAAGTTCGCCTGCGGATAAAATAACTCCAGAAATCGAAACGAATGCCAGATAACGTACGGAAATCATGGCATCGAATTCACCTGCAAATTGAAGCCCCGTCAAGCGTGGAGGCTTTTCGCGAGGTCGATTCCACATTTCCTGCCGCGCAGGCCTCGAAAGTTCAACAGTTGGCTGAAGAAAAGTCCGGATTCAACGTCTTGTTGGGAAAAATTGAGCTTGCCGGCGCATTCCGTCCCGAAGCGCTGGACGACCCGGATTCTGGTTGGTAGCGTGGCGGCCCATGATTACTTTTTTTGGCTGGCGTCGCACCCATCTGCGGACGAATTTCGCAATCCTCGTTGCGTTGACCACCGCACTTTCACGATTTGCGGTATGGGCGCAATCCCCCACGCAATGGCAGCAAATGGATTTCGGGCCCACTTTTTCCAGCACCTTTGACGCGCGCTATGCGAGCACCCGAAACCCCACCTACAAGGGAATCGCTGTTCGCCTGCGGCGTGACGGGAAAGCTACTGCGCTCTTTGACACCGATTTGCTGCGCTACTCCGCCTGGTGGAACGGCGGCTTCATCCAACTGCCCGAGAAGAGCCGCGATGGGCTTGGAGACGCTGTTGCGGCCGCCCCGGTCGGAACCGTTCGGCTGGGCACGCCAAATGTCCCGGGCTGGAGTCACGATAAGACTTTCAACGACCCCCGGACGCAACCTTGGGGACCCCTTCCCCGGGAACACTCCAAGTATCGTGGGCTATACCTGCATGGTGACCGCACCGTTCTTTCCTACACCGTTGGCGAGACGCCGGTTCTTGATTCGCCATGGGCAGAGTCCGTCTCCGGTGATAACGGGGCCGGCGAATTCGAAGCCTTTGCCCGCACGATTGAGATTGACGCCCACTCGGAAACCCTCTCGTTGCTCGTCTGCGAGCGGAAGGATTCGACCGCGCGCATTGCGGCGGGGAATGGTGTCGAAGCGTGGGAACATGGCGACAATGCCACAGCGGTTGCTCTCGCTCCAGCCAGCAAATCGGCCGCTAAAATTCATGCGACCTCGGGACAATTTATTCTGGAGATTCCTCCAGCAAAACAGAGTCGGCGGTTGAAACTCCTGCTCTGGTCTGGTGCCAAGGCGGATCTTAAGGAATTCGTCCGGCTGGTTCGATCAAGTCCGGCGCCCAACGATCTGCGCAACCTCACTCAGGGCGGACCGCGCCGCTGGGCAAAGCCGCAGATTACCCACGGTGTTCTCGGAAAAGAGCCAGGGCCTTACGCTGTGGATACACTGACCGCACCTTACGAAAACTCCTGGAAGAGCTACCTGCGCTTCTCGGGGCATGATTTCTTTTCGAACGGCGATGCTGCGATCTGTTCCGTGAGCGGAGATGTCTGGATCGTGAAGGGAATTGATGCCGGCTTGGAGAAACTCACCTGGACACGTTACGCAACCGGCCTCCACGAACCGCTCGGACTGAAAATTGTGAACGACCAAATCTATGTCCTGGGTCGCGGCCAGATAACCCGGTTGCGCGATCTAAACAAAGATGGGGAGGCCGATTTCTACGAGAATTTCAATAATGACGCGCATTACTTCGGGCACGGCCACGCCTTCTACACGGAGCTCCACACGGACAAAGAGGGCAACTTCTACTTCACGGTTTGTGCGGATCCCGACGAAAGGCCCGGACAACATGGTGGCTGCCTTATCCGGGTGTCCGCCGATGGCCAACGCCTGGAGCGCGTGGCCACCGGTTTTCGCAATCCGAATGGAATGACGGTTAGCCGCGATGGCCGGGTGGTTGTCGCCGATCAACAGGGAGGCTGGGTTCCTTCCTCCCGAATCGACTGGGTCCGTCCAGGTGGCTTCTATGGCTATATGCCGATGCACCACCGCGAAACTCCCCCGACTATCTATGATAATCCCATCCTGTGGTTGCCGCACAATGTGGACAATTCTTCCGGAGGTCAGGCTTGGATCGAGGATGACCGCTGGGGACCATTGAAAGGCAAGCTGGTTCACCTCTCCTATGGTGCGTGCCGGATGTTCATCATCCTCCCTGAAATCGTCGCAGGCCAGATCCAGGGCGCGGCGGTCCCCCTACCCGTCCGGTTCAGCACCGGCGTGATGAGGGCGCGGTTTCATCCTGGCGATGGCCAATTGTATGTGAGCGGCCTGCGCGGGTGGCAGACAGCCGGAACGCTTTCCGGAGCCTTCTACCGGGTGCGTTACACGGGCCGGCCTCTCAGCTTGCCAGTCTCCTTTCATGTGCGAACGAATGGCTTGCTCGTCAACTTCTCCGAGCGCCTGGATCCGAAGCTGGCCGCCGATACGGGCAGCTATGATGTCTCCCAGTGGAATTATCGATGGACGAAGGAATACGGATCGCCCCACTACTCTGTGGCGCATCCGGAAGCAAAGGGAGAGGACGACGTTGAGGTAAGCCGGATAGAAGCGGGAGCCGATGGGCGGTCGGTCTTGTTGCACACCACCGCACTTGGCCCGGTGATGCAGATGCGCATCCGTTACAACCTCGCTACCGCGGAAGGAACCCCGCTCTCGGGCGAAATTTATAATACGATCAACGTTCTCCCGGCTACCGCCAGCGAGTCAAGCGAATGGTCCGGGTCGACTCCTTTGCCGTGACCAACCCGGCACCAGAAACCTAGCCGTAAGACCGCGGTCGAAATGGGCTCCGACCCGATCTCAGGTTCAAGCGAGGTTTCTGTGGTGGATTAGGCGAGAATACCCTTTACCACATGACCAGCGACATCGGTCAATCGGTAGTCGCGACTGGTATGCCTATAGGTCAGCCGCTCGTGGTCAAAGCCCAGCAGGTGCAGAATGGTCGCGTGGAAATCATGCACGTGGACAGGGTCCTTCGCGACGTTAATTCCGTAATCGTCCGAAGCGCCATATACGGTTCCAGGCTTCACACCGGCCCCAGCCAACCAGGAGGAAAAAACCCAGTGATGATGCTCGCGACCTTTCGCCTTCTCCGCTTCTACAAACGGCGTGCGGCCAAATTCTGTGGTCCAGACCACAAGGGTATCATCCAATAGGCCGCGTTGTTTCAGGTCGCGAAGAAGACCGGCGATCGCCTGGTCCACGTTCTTTGCCAAAGGGGTATGGGTAAGCATGTCACCGTGTGCATCCCAGTTATCGGACGAGCCGGAATCAATTAACTCCACAAACCGCACACCTTGTTCCACGAGCCGCCTGGCCATCAGACATTGCCAGCCAAAGCCGCTCGTCTGCCCTCGCTTGAGGCCGTAGAGGTCCAGGGTGGCGTCGCTTTCCTTGGCGAGGTCAAAAACATGCGGCACCTCCATCTGCATGCCGAAGGCGGTTTCAAAGGATTTGACGCGCGCTTGAAGGAGCGGGTCATCTGAACGGGTGGTGAGATGACGTTGATTCATCCGGGCCATCACACCGAGTTCCATTTCCTGCAACTTTTGGGAGGCGGCGCGGCGCTGGACATTGGCGATGGGTTCCGCGCCGGGCACGACGAGCGTTCCCTGATGCGCGCCCGGCAGAAAATCGCTTCCCCACACCTGCCCACCTGCATAAGGCGATTTCGGCGCTATGACCACGAAGGAAGGCAGGTTGCGATTCACCGTCCCCAGCCCGTAGCTGACCCAAGAACCAATGCTGGGCCGAGCGAAGGTGAATGAACCCGTATGCATCCCGAGGGTGGCTTCGTAGTGATTGGTGTGATCCGACTTCATCGAGCGAATCACGCAGAGATCATCAGCACAACCAGCCATGTGCGGAAAAAGTGAACTGACCTCGATTCCGGATTGGCCATTCCGCGTGAACTCCCACTGCGGTCGTTTGAGGAACATTTTGAAGTCACCTTTGCGGCCTTGATACTCGTTGACGGAAGTCGTCTTGCCCGCGTCGGCAAAGAGCTTCGGTTTCGGGTCAAAGGAGTCCACGTGCGAAACGCCACCGCTCATGTAGAGAAAGATGACGCGTTTGGCTTTCGGCGGGAAATGCGATGGCTTAGGAGCCAGGGGATCCATGCTGACCGCAGGCACAGCCTCATCGGCCAGGAGCTGGGTGAGGAGGTTGGGCAAAAGGATTGAACCGCCCACCATGGAGCGGAGAAATCCGCGCCGGGAATAATCGAATTGGCAGTCAGGTTTCATAGCGATGATTTCAGTCCATGTGGAGGAATTCGTTGCTGCCGAAGAGCGAGCGGACGTAGGCCGTGAGGGCGGCGGGTTCGGCATTGGTTTGCCCGGCCGCCGTGAGCTCAGCCCGGTAGGCAGCAAGAAATTCGGTGGCCTCGGAACGCTCCGGTTCAGTAGGCGACCGCCCGGTGGTCAGGCGCCAAGCAAGTTCAACCTGCTGCGCCTCGCCCGGAAAGGTGGAGCGAAGGCGGCTGGCGCATCTTTCAGCCTTCTCATGGACGAACGATGAATTGAGGAAATAGAGCGCCTGGGTCGGCACGGTGGTCGTGCGGCGATCCGCAGTGGTGGCGTTTGGATCCGGCCCATCGAACAAGGCAAGGAACGGGTGACGTTTAATACGTTGGGTCATTAAGTAAACGCTGCGCTGGTTGTGGTCGTAAACGGCGCTGAAGGGGCCGTGCTGGGTATAGCTCGAGGTGACCGGCGAAGGAAACGGATGTCCGCGCCCCGGGCTTGGGTCGAGTTCACCGCTAATGGCGAGGATGGCGTCCCGGAGTTCCTCGGCGCTGAGGCGGCGACGCGTGAAGAAAGAGTATTCCGTATTCAGTGGTTCACCATTGGATTGGCCCGTAACCGTTGAAGTCCGATTACTGGCCGCTGAATATTGCCCGGCCTGCTGATAGGTTGCGCTCAACATGATCAACCGATGCATTGCCTTGATGGACCAACCGCTTTGCATGAATTGGGTTGCCAAGTGGTCTAGTAATTCCGGATGCGTAGGTGCCTGGCCGCGCACGCCAAAATCGTTTGGTGTAGCGACGAGGGCGCGGCCGAAATGATATTGCCAGAGCCGGTTAACCATGACACGGGCCGTGAGCGGGTTGTCGGCCCGGGTCAGCCAATGCGCAAGCTCAAGCCTGCCACTACCATCGGTGTTGGCGGGCAACGGTCCGCCACCGAGGGCTTTGATGAAACCGCGCGGGATTTCCTCACCCGGTTGATCTGGTTCGCCCCGCAGTTGCAGACGCGCGTTCTGGGGTGTCCCGTCCACCACGCCGTAGGTCATTTCACACGGGCCATCGATGAGCAGAGCCGTGAGTTCCTTGGTGTATTTGGCAACCTCATCGCTCAGCGCCGCAAGCTGCTTTCGCAGTTCCACCACGCGGGCGTGCCGCGATTCGCGTTCAGCCTCTGTCTCCGCCAGCCCAGGCGCAGTCAATGGCGGAAACGCAGAGTCCCGGAACATAAAATTATCGGTATCCAACGCGGGCCGAACCCCGGGCCGGTGGCCGCGCCCGTCGATGTAGGTATAGTCGATCGTGCCATCCCAGCCCGCCACGAACGCTCCCTCGAAGGAGGTATTTCCTGCCGGAGTGGCGAGGTTTCCGGTGTAGGTTTTCTCCTTGAGATTGAGGGTGAGCTGGACCTGATGCCACTCGCCGGGCCGCAATCGGGCGACGGCATCGTAGGTGGCGCCGGAATGCGTGAAAAACTCGCTGCCGTTGAACTGCAACTCCACCGCAGTCGAACTGCCACTGCCATGGCCAATGTAAAACCGCCACGAACCTTCCGCACCCGCCTCCGGTTTGTCGCAGCGAAAATCAAACGACACAAACAACAGGTTGGTGCGGGCCGCTAAAAATGGGACGGCGAACGTCAGCCCAAACCCATCATATTCGCTGCGACTTGGCATGTGCAGGCCAAGCTTTCCAGCGGGGAAAACATTGCGAAAAGGGCTTTGGGCGGCGGTGCTGACCTTGACCACGCTATTCGGTCCGGGGTTCCACGGCAGGGCTGGAGGCGTTCCGTCTGCTTGCCACTCGATGTCTCCGTCCAACGCGGTCAACCTCTGCAACTCCGCGTTCATTACTTCCAGATTGGGCTGGCCGGAGGTGGCCGGGAGAGTCGGCGGCGTGGTTGAGACGATCGGGATGGGTTCTGACTGAACGCCGAAGTTATCGATTTCGAGGACCGGAAGCACGGTGCCCGCGCGGCCACCGGAGTCCAGTTGCACGTGATTGATCGCGCCCGACCATCCAGCTGCGAATGGCTTATTGGAGAAAGTGATTAGGCTGCCCGGCTGGCCGATTCTGCCGGAAAAACTGCGATGCTCCAAATCGAGGTCCAACTGCAGGTTGTTCCACTCGTGCGGCTTCAACCCGGCGAGCGGCTCGCTTTGCCCTCCGGTGCGGGTAAAGACTCCTTCCGCGGAGATGAGCAATTCGACCGCCGGCAAACCCTCTTTCGCTCCGATCCAGAATCGATGTGATCCTTTCGCTCCGGCCTCCGGCGTCGCAGGTCGGAAATCGAGATTCACATGCAGCACGTGGCCGGTTTTCTGCGCGGGTGGCAGAGAGAACGATTGCGCCAGACGATAATCCTTGTCGCCCCCAGCCAGGTTGGCGCCGAATTTCCCGAGCGGATAAAGATTCTTGAACGGGCTCTGGGCCGCAGTCGTCACGCTGATTTTTCCCTCCCCGAGCCACGGCGGAACGATCACGCCGTAACTTCCACCAGCGGCGTCCTTCTGAATTTCAAAGTCACCATCCAGATCATGGAGGGAACGAAAAACCGCCGCGGGCACCGGCTGTTTCTGCCGGGCAATCTTCTCTGAAAGCACCGCCACCTGCTGGTCATACTCGCGCCACTTCGGCTTTGATTCCCCCGCTGGCAGCAATGGAACCATGGCCCGCAACTTGCCTTTTTGTTCCGAGCCCGGGAAGGCGTAGCGGGTGCTCGCGAATATACCATAAAGCGCATAGTAATCCCTCATCGAGATCGGGTCGAACTTGTGATCATGGCAACGCGCGCAGCCCAGGCTCAGGCCGAGAACGGTTTGCCCCAAGGTGTCGAGGGTATCCTGAATCGTCAGGTGATGATAATTCTCCGAATCAAATCCGAACCGGCGTGAGATTGCGATGAAGCCGGTGGCTGTAACCCTCTCGGCGAAGCGTTCGCGCGGACCTTGTTCCGCCAGGAGGTCGCCGGCGATCTGTTCGCGCACAAACTCGTCGTAAGGCTTGTCGGCATTGAAGGCATCGATCACGTAGTTCCGATAACGCCAAGCCAACCCAACGGGATAATCAGCCGTGTCGCCAGCGGTATCGGCATAGCGAACGATGTCCAGCCAATGCCGTCCCCAGCGCTCGCCGTAGTGGGGTGAACTCAGGAGGCGCTCGACCAGCTTGGCGAAAGCGTTCGTCGAACGATCCGCCACGAATGCATCGATCTCCTCGGGCTTTGGCGGGAGGCCGGTAAGATCGAAAGTGGCCCGCCGGATCAGCGTTCGCTTGTCTGCCAAGGCGGAGGGTTGAAGACCTCGTCCCTCGACCTTCGCGAGGATGAACGGATCGATGGAGGTCACCGGCCACGCCGTGTCCTTGACGGCCGGTGGAGCAGGATTCTTGATCGGCTCAAAGGCCCAGGGTCGGGGCGGGGCAAGCTTGTGACCCGCCGGTGTTTCAGGATAGGGCGCCCCCATCTTGACCCACTGGACCAAGTCGGCGATGACAGGGTCCGAAAGTTTCTTTCCACCATCCTTGTTCGGAGGCATCCGCAAATCCTTGTCCTCGTAACGCACGGCCTGGATCAACCGGCTCTGGTCCGGCTGCCCCGCAACGACGATGACTCCATCCGTTCCGCCTTTGAGAAAATCTTCCTTCGTATCCAGCTTGAGCGTACCCCGGACCTTCTTCGCGTCGGCGCTGTGACAGGGGTAACAGTGCTCGACGAAAACGGGGCGGATCCGGTTCTCGAAGAACGCAAGCCCCGCCGCGTCGGATTGGGCCTGGGCCGCAGGACTCGAAATCGACCAGGCAACGAGCGCTACCGCGAGAGATAAGGCCTCGAAACGAGCAGCCGTGACCCGGCAAAGGGTCACTCGCAAGGCAAGGCAGCTTGAGTTGGCTTTACGCATACTGATTGATTACGGCATAGCGTCGCGAAAACTTTGAGTTTCAACAAGAACACATTCAAGCGTGCACGAACTACGTGGCGCAGTATCAGCATAACCATCATCGGCACCACCAGCCCTGCACCAATTTATTCCAGCGGAATATAGCGCATCGACGAATCCAAAACTATCACTCCAAGCCGATCGAGCGAACCGCAGCTTTACGACTTGCAGGCGGATATCCGCGAAGCCAAAGATGTCCAAAGAAAAACGATGATGTGGTCCGGCGATTATTGCAGGTGCACAAGGATTAAACTGCGGAGCTGATTCCGCCCTTGCTCGCACAAGCCGGGGCGGCGACGCCACAGGCTGCGGCCATAGCAAAGAGACTCCACGAACCAACCCGGCTGCGGCATTGCCTGTGGGCGGGAAAAATGAAGACTGACAAAGTGCATGCCATGAAACGATTGATCGATCTTCTATTCCTGGGCCTGGTGGTCATTATCGCCAGCGGTCCGGCGGAAGGCGCACCGCTTAAGGGCGCGACGAACCTTCGCCCCAACATCCTCTTTATTATTTTTGACGATTGGAGTCGCGCCCACGCCGGTGCATATGGTTGCGCCTGGGTGAGGACGCCCAACTTCGACCGTATCGCACGGGAGGGTGTTCTATTCCGAAACGCATTTACCTCCAATCCCAAGTGCAGCCCGTGCCGAGCAAGCATTCTTACGGGGCGCAATACGTGGCAGCTCCAGGAGGCTGTTTCGCACTGGAGCATTTTCCCGTCAGGCTTTGAGACGTATCCCGATTTGTTGGAGCGCGCAGGCTACCGCGTTGGATTGACGGGGAAGGGCTGGGGACCCGGCGATTTCAAAACCACCGGCCGGACGCGCAATCCCGCAGGACCCAACTTCGATCAACTTACCCAGGGAGTCGTGGCTTCGGGCATCGCCAAAAACGATTATCCGGGAAACTTTGGCGAATTCCTCAGGCAGCGTGACCCGGAGAAACCATTTTGCTTCTGGATGGGTTTTCAGGAGCCACACCGCGCCTATGAACCGGGCTCCGGTCTGCGGTTGGGCAAGAAACTTGAAGACGTGAGCGTGCCGGCCTTCCTGCCCGACAACACGCTGGTCCGGAGCGATCTGCTGGATTACGCCGTGGAAGTCGAGTGGGCCGACCAGCAGATCGGCCGAGCGCTGAAGTTGTTGGAGGACTCCGGGGAATTGGACCGGACCCTGGTGATTGCCACCTCCGATCATGGCATGCCGTTTCCGTATGTGAAGGGGCAGATCCACGAGGATGCTTTTCGCCTGCCGCTGGCGATGCGCTGGCCAGCCGTGATCAAGCCGGGCCGGGTGGCGGAGGATTTCGTCAACGTGCGCGACTTCGCGCCAACCTACCTCGAACTCGCCGGCCTCAAGCCGCACCCACAAATGACCGGCAAGAGCCTCGTCAAACTTTTGCGTTCCAAGAAATCTGGCTGGATTGAAAACCGCGACGTGATGCTCGCCGGCAAAGAGCGCCTTGATATTGGAAGGCCGCACGATCAGGGTTACCCGGTGCGCGCCCTGCGCACGAAGGACTTTCTTTACGTCCACAATTTCCACCCGGAGCGCTGGCCGGCGGGCGATCCCGAGACCAACTTCCCCAATTGCGATGACGGGCCCACCAAGGAGGTGATCAAAACGTTGGGCGGTTACTACTACGATCTCTGTTTTGGCAAGCGGTTCCCGGACGAACTGTATGACATCCGGAAAGATCCCGAATGCGTGAACAACCTCGCCAACGACCTGTTCTACGCAACGGAACTCGATAAACTGCGTTCCAAAATGATGAACCTCCTCAAGGTGGAGAAGGACCCGCGCGCGCTCGGCACCGCCGAGGTCATCGAAACCTATGAATACCGGGGCAGCCACGCCCAAGGCTACGATGCGTGGTTAAAGCGACAGGAGCCGAAATTGGAAGAGGCGCTAAAGGCAACTACGCCGGCCGCCGCGCCAGCTCATCCGAACAAGCGGAGGTAAACTTGGAACTCGTTCCGGGTGGCAGCACCGGCCTGCCCACGGAGGAGGAACCTTATTGCAGTTTGAGCGGCATCTGGAGAACGACGCCGTACAAGTCGGCGAGAGTGCGCCCAGTTCCTTGAGCACGAAGGTTTGGGCCGAATTGAAAGGTTGCCGCCGCATCGAAATTTCGGAGCATCATGCAATAGGTGTTGTTGGCCATGATGCCCAGCAGGTCGCCATTCTTGCTGAAAACAAAATCACCCCGCGAAGGGTTGAACTTCCCGAAAATTCCTTTCACCACGTTATGATCGAGTTTGATGTAACCGGGCATGGCCACATCAATTTCAAATCGGCATTCGCCGTAATAATCTTCCGTCGCGCCGACCAGGACCGCGTCCTGAAATTTAAACGGGATGGGCGACGCGCGGTAAATTTTTCCACCAAGCCGATGCGCCTCTGCCGCGGTGACAGGCATGAAAAGAATTCGTGGATCCTGCAAGTGAAAGGACAAGGAGTGGATCGGAAGCGAATCCACATTTCGCACGATGGTGCCGGTGAGTTTTTCCCATTCGACGCCGGGATTCCAGAACGTGAACGGCGTGTCCTGCACGTGGCACAATGCGAAGGTGTTCGTGCCATCGGTGACGAGAATACTTTGGATTTCCTTGCGCTTGGTGGATTCCCCCACAAACAAGCCGGCTCGCGTGGCACTGAGGCGCGCCTCAACCCGGTTGGTAAGAAACTCTTCAAAAATCGTGTTTGGCGTGAGGGGACGGTTGTCGCGAATTTCCTGGGTTAATTCCGTGGAGCGTGCCGCCAAAGTTTTGACCCCTTCCGCCAACTTGGCTTTCTCCGCGCGCTCGATTATCACCTGCTCCTGCATCCTGACGGCCTGTTCCGCAGCGTGCCGTTTCTCGACCTGGGCAACCTGAAGTTCGCCGGCCAAGCGCTGGCGTTCGTTGAGGACCATCTGGTTGCTTTGCGAGAGAAGGGCCATTTGTTTCTGAACCGCGGCCGCTTCCTCCGCGCGCTTCCGCAGTTCAGCCTCCATTTGGGCCAGTTTTTCTTTCGAGATTAACGCGTCTGTGGAACTGTTCTTGAGCTGCTGGCTCAAGGTTTGCAAATTGGTTTGCGCAGCGGCGAATTGCTTCTGCAAAGCCGTCTGCTGCTGTTGGAGCTGTGCTGATTCCTGTTGGCGCGACTCGATGGTTTGCTGAAAATTTTTCGCCTGCTGCTCAAATTTTTGCGCTTGGGATTCGAGCGCCTGCTGGAGGTTTTTCGCCTGCTTTTCGCGTTCGCCCGCCGTTTGGCGGGTCGCCGCAAGATCGTTCATCAACAAATCGCGCTGCTGTTTTTCCTCATCCAAGGCCAAGCGCATTACGGCGGCCAGATCCTTTCCACTCGCGGCGGCGTTATTCGTCGCAAGGGTTGTCTGCGCCTGCGGCACCGTGCCTTCCTCGGCGATTTTGTTGATGTCCACCGTCGAAAACGCCAGCAGGCTGACCAACAAGAAATCGCAAATAAGAATCAGAATGCTGCGATTCATAGCGGCGCGGCGAGCCGGTGTTCGGTGGAGGGCGACGTTGAGAGATTTTTTTCCACTTCCGCTTCAAGCAGTAACTTCCGCCGCAGCGGGCGCAGATGAAATATCTTGAACACCGAAACGAAGATCACGCCAAAGGAAGTCGACGAATACGCTGCCATCAGGCTGGGCTTGATGATGCCCATCGAGACCAGAATCAGGGAAATAATCGTTCCGGCAAAACCGAGATACAGACCCGCATCGAAGAGATGCTCTTCGTTTTCGAGCAGCTTTAGCTTCATCTGCGCCGGAAAAGTTTGCCGGCGGATTTCCGCCAGTTTGACAAGGCAGGCGACGTAGATCAGCGCTTGGAGGACGAAAAACAACAACAGGGTTAATAAACTTAATTGATTCATAATGGATCGATTAGCACCGACGTTTTCAGCCGAAATGGCACTGCTCACCATGGGCAACTGCAGCCGAATGGGAAACTCCACATTCTGACTTTCCAAAGCGAGAAACGGCTCGCTCAAGAGTAACACAACCAGCAGAAAACCCATCCCAAACAATATCTCGCGGGCGACGTGAAACCCGCGCACCTGAAACGCTCGCTCCGGGATCGGCACGGGCGGCCGCGCAAAATGCATCGCCAGCGCCGACAAAAACCCTGCCAGCAAATATAAAAAACATTTCAGCCCCCACGCAATCTGGGGCATTCGCAACGGTAGATAGACCAGCGCGCCAGACAGTGCATTCAAATTTCCTGGGAAGTGCGAAACATAAAGGCGCTGGCTGCGCTGCAACAGTTCATTCACCCCACCCGCGCCAAAGTGGAGACTGGCAGTCAAATCCTTTGGGCCGGTTTGGCCGAACTTCATCAGAAAGCCGGCTGCGGCGGCGGGTTTCCCGGAAAGTTGGACGGCTGAGAACAGCGTTGGCAATTGCGCGTCAGCTCGGCGCACGAGGTTCGCCTGAAGACGGAGCGTTTCTGGATCGTCGATCTTTTCGATGAACGAAACGAGTTGTCCGTAGTTGAATCTCTGGCCGAGCGACATGACATCGATGAGAATTTGCTCAATGGGTTGAGAATCTCCGCCGCGAAATGCAGCCGTGCCCGCTGCAGAAATGGCATTTACGAAACCCGGAGCCAGCTTTTGTCCTTCAACCATCAGACCGCAGAGCGCGAGCGCGGCATCGAAGGCTTGTCCCGACGATGATTGCGATGGCGAAAAAAGAACCGTGTTCGTCAGCGTCCGGCAGCGCAGCAGCTCTTGCACGACAGGCGACCGCGAACCCCGCAAGAACTGGAGCGCGTTCTCGCGATTTTCCGATCGAATTAGAAGGTCGGTAATCGGTTGAGTTTTGTGCAGCGAAGCGGCAAGCGGGGCTGCGCCTGAAGTTTTTTTCTCGAATTCCAGCAATGGTTTCAGTCCCGGCTCCATGCCCAGAACGGACACTGCCGGATTCGCCCTGGCGGCATTGGTAATCGCAGCGGAAAGTTTTTCGTACCCCGGAATTTTTTCCAGTTGGGCGGCCTGCAAGAGCAACGTTGCCGCGCCATATTTTTTGTCAGCGACAAGCGTGAGACCCCGATCGATCAATCCAGATGTGCCCCGCCCTGCTTGCTGAAGAACCTGTGCATCGACCGCGCGCAGGTGAATCGGCATCAGCCAACTGACCAGGAACGCCGCCAAAGCGCCGATCAAGCAAAGCGTAAATAGAACCCAGCGTTTCATTTTAATAGGTCTTACAGTGATGCAAAGCGCCTCTTTATCCAGCGATTATTTTGCGACACGCTTTGCCCATGGGCGCTCGCCAGCTTATCTTAGATGCCGGGCTGGAGTGGAATATTCGCCTTTCCCCGAAATTTCTTAAACACCGGGATCAGGGCACCCAATCCGCCCGGGATTCTTTACGCCTGAACGACATCAAGATGCGCGATTGATTGCTGTGCGACTTGACTCTGCAGCATTTCTGAACCTTTCTGTCTGAAAAAATATTCCAATCCAATGATGTCCTCAATCTTACGCATTCTCTCCGTCGCAGTCTGTTTTCTGAACGTATTCGCCACGTTGGCGGCGCCCGCCAATTCGCCGAATGATCCCGTCGGGCCTTCCGCCGGCAATCGGTTGATGACTCCTGTGAACCAGTTGATTACCCCGTTTGGAAAACAGGTTGACCTGCCGGGGCTCCGGCCTCAGGCAATTGCACTTTCGCCCAATGGCCGCGTGCTGGCGGTTTCAGGCAAGACGAGCGAAGTGCTCATCGTTGACCCGGTTACCGGCGCGATTCGACAACGGGTGGCCCTCCCTCCAGAAGGGCAACGCGAACCGGCCCCAAAAGTTGCTTCGGCCAACATCCTTCAGCCCGACACCAAGGGGCAGGTCAGCTTCACCGGCATGATTTTCTCCCGCGACGGCCGCCAGCTGTTTCTCAGCAATGTCAACGGCAGCATCAAGGTGTTTGCCGTCGATACAAATGGCGTGGTGACGGCATCGCATTCCATGGCGCTGCCCCTCGCAAACGCTCCCCGCCGGAAAGAAGAAATTCCGACTGGCCTGGCCATTTCCGCCGATGGAAAAAAACTCTATGTCTGCGGGAACCTTTCCAATCAGCTGCTTGAATTGGACCTCGCAACTGGAAATGTGCTGCGCAAATTCGACGTCGGAGTCGCGCCTTACGATGTCGCGTTGGTCGGCAACAAAGCGTACGTGAGCAACTGGGGCGGCCGCCGTCCGAAACCCGGCGAACTCACCGGACCTGCCGGCCGCGGCACCGAGGTGAAAGTGGACCCCATCCGCCATATCGCCAATGAAGGTTCGGTAACCGTTCTCGATCTAAATGCAGCATCGCCCGCCAGCGCACTCAAAGCGGAAATCCTGGCGCAACTTCATTCTTCGGCACTCGCGGTTTCACCTGACCAGCGTTACGTGGTCTGTGCGAATGCCGCTTCGGACAATCTCAGCGTCATCGATACGCGCACCGATACCGTGGTGGAAACGATCTGGGCAAAACAAAGCCCCGCTGATCTGTTTGGCGCTTCGCCCAACGCTCTTTGTTTTGCATCGAATGGCAAAACTCTTTACGTCGCCAACGGCACCCAAAACGCCATCGCGCTCGTGGCCTTTTCCCCGCGTAATCGGTCCTCAAAACTGCTCGGCTTGATTCCCGTCGGTTGGTTTCCCGGAGCGCTCGCCTTCGATCAGGAGCGGAAGAGTTTGTACGTGGCAAATACCAAAGGTCACGCCACCGAGTCGCGACGGGATGGGGAAACCGGCAGGGAAGGTTTCAATTCACATCAATATTCCGGGTCTCTCTCGCTGGTTCCCTTGCCCAAAAACCGCGACCTGGCCGGTCTCTCCGCCATCGTCTACAAAAACTATCGCCACGAACGGCTCGCCTTGGCGCAGGCCAAACCTCGCCCCACCCAACCGCCCCGCCCCCTTCCCGAACGCATTGGCGAGTCCAGCCCCATTCGCCACGTGGTTTATGTGATTAAGGAAAATCGCACCTACGACCAAATCCTGGGCGACATGGTTCAGGGAAAAGGCGATTCCTCACTGTGCATTTTTGGCGAAAAGGTGACGCCGAATCAGCACAAGATGGCCAGCGAGTTTGTCCTGCTCGACAACACCTACTGCTGCGGAATCCTCAGCGCCGACGGCCATCAATGGAGCACGACCGCGTTTGGCACCGATTACCTGGAGAAATCGTTCGCCGGCTGGCCGAGGAGCTATCCCGACGGCATGGGCGAAGATGAAAACGATGCCATTGCCTATTCGCCCGCGGGTTTCATCTGGGATAACGCCGCGAAACACCGGATTTCGATTTGGAATTTCGGTGAATTTGCCCTCCCCGCCTGCCGTTGGACCGACCTCAAGCGCAAGGGCGAACCGACCTGGAAAGATTATTGGGCGGAGTTCCAAAAACCTCGCGGTGAAGTGCTGATCTCCAGCCAGCCGAGCGTGGAAAGCATTCGACCCTACACGCCGACCAATTACGTCGGCTGGGAAATGGCGGTCCCGGATGTCTGGCGCGCTCGCCACATCACCAATCAACTGGCGCAATGGGAACGCGACGGCAAGATGCCTCAACTCGTCATCATTTGTCTGCCCAACGACCACACCAGCGGCACCAAGGCCGGAACTCCCACTCCGGCAGCGCTCGTCGCCGACAACGACCTTGCCTTCGGCCAGATTGTTGAAGCGTTGAGCCACTCTTCGTTTTGGAAATCGATGGCGATTTTTGGAATCGAAGACGACCCGCAAAACGGTTGGGACCACATCAGCGGCTACCGGACGACTTCCTATCTCATCAGCCCTTGGGCCAAGCGCAAAACTGCCGTCAGCACGCAATACAACACCACCAGCCTGCTGCGCACGATGGAGCAAATCCTTGGAATGCCGCCGATGAACCAGTTCGACGCCACGGCCACGCCGATGTTCGACTGCTTCACCGACTCGCCGGATTACACGCCGTTCAAAGCGGTTGCGAACAACATCCCGCTCGATCAGATGAACCCGGAACCGAAAGCGATTCGCGGAGCGGCGCTGCGGCGCGATGCCTACGCCTCCGCACGATTGAACCTGCGCCGCCCCGATGCGTGCCCCGAAGACTTGCTGAACAAAATCCTGTGGCGCGCGATGAAAGGGACGGACGCGCCCTACCCTGCCTGGGCCGTGACCTTGCACGACGATGATGACGACGATTGATTTCCTCTGCTGATCAAATCACCCGCGCTTCGCCGAGACCCTGCGCGAAGCAAACCAGTTTGATCGAAGCCTGTCTTCATGCTTGCCGACGCGCGGTTCCGAACTAGAGTTTTCCTATGCAACACGCTCCCGGATTCCTCAAGCTGGTCAACGAAGCCCGCCCGCTCGTCAACGAAATCACCATTGAAGCCGCCCGCGCCCGGCTCGCGCAAAATCCAAAAGCGATTTTTGTGGATGTCCGGGAAGATGACGAATGGAAAAAGGGCCACGCCGCCGAAGCGATTCACCTTGGCAAAGGGGTTTTGGAACGGGACCTGGAAGAAACCATTCCTGACACCAACGCCGAGATCATTATGTACTGCGGCGGCGGTTATCGCTCCGTGCTGACGGCTGACGTTGCCCAGAAGATGGGCTACAAAAACGTGGCGTCGCTCATCGGCGGCTACAAAGGTCTGGTCGCGGCGAACTGGCCGATGAAGGCGGAATAGCCGTTACCTGCATTCGATCACCGAGGCGAATGCTTCAAAGTCTCGGAACGTCGGAAGCGAAAATGTTACCGCCAGCGTTGCTCCGGGATGGTTGATCCGAAAATCTTTCACGCCATCCAACATATATTGCGCGGCGTTCGCAGGCTCGACCCGTCCTTCTCCCGTTGCGAGGGCGGCAAAGGCAATTGAGGTTGCGCCGAGTTTAAAAGCCGCTTCCATTGCCGACGAAATCCCCTCGCGCAGCCGCTCCGGTTGGGGGCAATACGCACCCTGCGGCGTGTTTTTGATGATGGAAATGACATGGAGCACCCAACGAGTTCCCGAAGCCTCCATTTTGAAAGAAGGCGTGACCGCAACGACGCCCACCTGCCGTGGCAGTTTCGCCAACTTGGCCCGCAGATCCACTATTATTTCCGGCCCAGCCGCGGCCAGGACGGCTGCCGCCGCCCCACCGCTCATTTCCCCCGTGTCTTTAGCGCCATAGCCAATGGCGTCAACGGTTAGGGTTTGAATAGGCTCACGTGACAATGTGACTCCGGTGATCATGCAATTCTCAAGACCAATGTTTAGACTTCCACGCTCAAACCCGGCTGCGGCTGGATGACTTTCATTTTTGGCCAGCGCGCTTTGATTTGTTGTTCAAACCATTGGCGCGCGTCCTCTTCGCCGTGGCCAAGCAAAACGGTGTGCGGTGAAACCTGGCCAACAAAATCCAGAAGTTCGTCGCGGTTGGCGTGCGCGGTCAGATCAAAATCCTGCACTTCGCAACGCTTGGTCAATTCGCCGCCGCTCGGGCTGAACATAAATTTCTCGCCCTGCTTGGCAGCTTTCAAACGTCCGCCCGGCGTGCTCGGGTCGGCGTAGCCCACGAAAAAGATTGCCTGTTTTTCGTCCTCGACCATGCGCAACGCGAGTTCGTGCGCAGGCGTTTGCTCGGTCATCATGCCGGCGGTGATGACAAAAAGTTTTCCGCCGCCGAGCCGCATCTGTTCGGTTTGATTCCGCTCCGGCACAACCAGATTCAAGGCCTGGGTAAGCTTTAGGTTTTGGTGCGAGCGGCTGATGCGATGCGATTCCAAATCGTAGATTTCGGTGAAAACGCGACCGAGTCCACCGATGAAGACCGGTTGGTGCTTCAGCTTGCCAGCCTGCATCATCAACGCGAGTTGCGCCAAAATCTCCTGAGTTCGTCCGAGCGCGAACGTCGGGATCAGCACGGATCCTTTTCGATCGAGGACGCGTTGAATGGCTTGAGCGAGACGTTCCGCTTCCGCAGCGCGCGTGAAACCGGCAGGCACTTCGCGGTTGCCGCGGGTCGTCTCCATGATGAGGACGTCCGCTTTCACATCTTCAAACCGTGCGCTGCGCAAGATGGTTTGGTCGTGGAAACAAACGTCCCCCGTGTAAAATACCGATTGTTTATCGGCGCGAATCATCACACCGGCTGAACCGAGCGCATGCCCGGCGTCATAGAACTCCAAGGTCGGCGAAAGAAATCCGCTCCGCGTTTTGTTGAAAGAAGCCCATTCGACTTCACGATTGTATTTGAAAGCCTGAAACCGCGCGGCGATTTCCTCGACTTCATCATGCGTAAAGAGCGGATATTCCTTGATCCCCATTTCGTCGCGCTGACGGGTCATCACGTTCACGGAATTGTGGAGCACCCGCTCAATGATGAAATAGCTCAACTCGCTCATCAAAACGTGCGCCTTGGGAAAATGGCGCAAAGCCACGGGCAGCGAGCCAACATGGTCGTGGTGGCAGTGAGTCAGGGCAATCGCGTCGAGTTCCTCTTTCGCAATTGCCGAATAGAGCGGCAGACTGTCGAGTCCATCTCGTTTCGGATGGGTTCCCGCATCGAGCAAAATCCGGTTTCCTTCAATATCGACAAACCACGCACTCGCTCCGATTCCTGTATCGGGGTTCAAATTTACAATTCGCATTAATTAAAACGTCCCTTACGAACGAGCATTCTGCGAGTCTTAAATAAATTTCAAATTGTTTTGAACAACTGGCGCAAGACCGCGTCAGAATTGGTGGTAGTAGTGGTATTCTTCCGAGAACGGCTGGGCGGTTTTGGTTTTTCCGGCCAGCCAGATTCCGGTGGAATGGTTAGTTTGGTTGTTGGGGTGGAGGCGGGCACCGCAAGGTGCCCGCTTTTTCTTCTACTGGGTCGCTTTTTCGAGCATCCGCTGCATCATCGCTTGCTGAAGTTGCCCCATGCTGGTGTAACGAGTGGCGCCAACCGGCGGCTCAAATTGTTTACCGTCTGGCTTGGCCAATCGCACATCGCTGTATTTCAGAACGACGGTTTAGCCTTTTTCAGTGGTTTCCATTTGGACCGGAAATCCCTGGAGATCAGTCGCGTTCCAGACAATTGCATCCTGCGTTTTCCCTTTGTCATCCGTCACGACTACCTTGCTTTTCTCGCAGGGATGGCCCGCCACAGTTTCTTTGCCTACGACGGTTTTGGTTATTTTAGGCTCTTTCCCGGAACTTTCCGCGTCGGCTGCAGACATGGCCTGTTCCACATAGATGTTGAGCCCTGGATAAGCAAGATAGGTCACCTTTTTATCCGGCCGCGAAATGAAAACGGTGCGGTCCGCGCCCATGTCTTTCATCTGGGTAATCAACGCCGAGGTCAGCATTTTGTTCTTCATTTTGCTCATGTCGGTCTCGGCGCGCATTTTTCCATCGAGCATGGCCAAACTGAGGACCGCGCTGATCGTTTCGGCTCGCGTGTCGTCCAAAACGCGCATCTCGGTCGTTGCGGTAAAATTGGTGTGCCGGCCAAAAAGTTTAACCATGGCGCTGTTCAACGGAGCGCCGGTTGCTCCGGGAATTTGCGCCTGCAACAGGCAAGTAGAAGCGGCGAACAACACAGCGATGACACCCAGGCGATAGTTCATTTTCATAAATTCAAGTAGTTCAACAGTGACGAATTAAGACCGAAAAGCAACGCGAGTTCGGTAAATTATTTTTCCAGAACCGCAGCGTAGCGTAATCCCCGAGTGCTGATCCGCAGTTCGGCAAATCCAAAACGCTCCATGATCGCTTCGTAAATCGCCAATCCAGTCAGGATGACGTCCGCGCGTTTCGGCGGGAGTCCGATGATCGTTTTTCGTTCCTCCATCGAAATATTCCACAGTCGATGCATGTGCGAATTGACGTCCCCCAGAGCGAGGCGCGCGGCTTCGATTTTCTCGCGATCGAAGTCTGCCATCTTCATTTCCATTCGCGCCAGAATCGTCGCGGTGCCGCCGGTGCCGACGAGCAAAACTTTTTGGCATTGGTTCAATGCGGGTTCCAGCTCCGCTGCAATTTGCTCTTCTAAGAACTTCTTAAGCCATTGCCGACACTCCGCCAGCGCAGCCACGCCCGGCAGATCGCCCGGCTTGAGTTGTTCCAGCAGCCGCACCGACCCGAGGCGAAAGCTGTTTCGAAAATATTGATGATGGCCCTGGCCCAAAATGAATTCCGTGCTGCCGCCGCCGACGTCGATGATGAGCAAAGGCACCCCTGCCAGTTTCGGATCGCTTGCAACACCTCGGAAAACCCAATCGGCTTCCTGTTCCCCGGAAATAATTTCAACGGGCAAACCGGAGCTCGCCTGAATCGCGCCGAGCAGCTCATGCGCATTAATCGCATCACGAGCGGCGCTGGTGGCAATAACGCGAACGGCTTCCGCCCGCAAAAACTTGGCGTGATCAGCGAAGTCCCCGACTGCTTGCGCCGTTCCAGCAATCGCTTCCGGCTGGAGCTGATGCGTATCGTAAAAACCGCGGCCCAACCGGGTCTGCTTGCTCTGTTCGTCGACCGGAATCACTTCAGAACCGGCGATATCCGCGACAAGGAGTTTCACGGAGTTCGTACCGACATCGATCACGGCGCGACGGGTTGCGGAAACGGAGGAACAAGAGGCGGTCGATGTCATGTGGCGGCTTTCTTCCATCTTTGGTTCCGGTTTCGGTTACTTGGACTCCCGCCGCGCCAAAACCGCCGCGCCGATGATCCCAGCGTCATCGCCCACTTTGCTCGCAATGATCTCAATTCCCTTGGTTGTGCCGCTCATCGCGTTGTCTTTCGCAGTCTCGACGATGATCGCCATCATTTCATCTTCGAGCGCGTCGATGACGCCGCCGCCGAGGACAACGACCTCCGGGTTTAAAACATTGATTAAATTTGCGACCGCAATGCCGGTGTATTCAGCCGCCTCTTCGACGATTTTCTCGGTGAATTTGTCTCCTTTGCGAATGGCTTTCCGCAAATCCCCACTGCGCAAATCCTTCAAATCTTCTCCCAGCATTTCCGTCAAAACGGTTTTCTGGCCATCTTTGACGGCGGCTTGGATCTTCCGGAAAATCGCCGTCCGGCTGGCGAGAGCTTCGAAACAGCCCCGGTTTCCGCAACCGCATTTCGGCCCGCCGACTTCGATGACCATGTGCCCGATCTCGCCGGCGGTGCGGTTGAAACCCGAATATAATTTTCCATCGATGATGATGCCGCCGCCGATTCCAGTGCCAAGGAAGATGCCGACCACGTGGCGCGGCTTGCCCTTCAATTCCGTTTCGTAAACGCCCAGAGTGCAAATATTCCCGTCATTTTCGAGGAAAACGGGCAGATCGAGTTTTTTCTCGAGTTCCTTCTTCAGCGCGACATCTTCCCACTCCAAATTAGGGGCAAAAATAACTTCGCCGACCTCGGGATTGACGGCGCCGGGCGCACCGATGCCCACCGCGCGAATCTGTTTGAGGCTCAAATCGCATTCGTCCACGACGTCCTGCACGCAGCGCGAGACTCTCTCGATGACTGCGTCGCTCCCGCGCTCGGATTTCGTGCTGACTTTCGTCCGGCCCAAACACTTGAGCGAGGAATCGAACACGGCCGCCAGAATTTTCGTGCCGCCGAAATCGACTCCGACGAAATATTCAGATTTGCTGGGTTCTGGCATAGCAGAAATGAGTTTAACGACCGGCAAGAACCGCGGAAATTTTCTTTCGCAGCTCCAGATTAATTTCACCCACGGAACGATGCGCATCCACCATCGCAAATCCGTAGGTGGATTGCAGCTGTTTGAACTGGTCACCGACCAGCGCCTGATACTGTAGAAAACTGTCAAACATGTCACGCGAAAGGCCCAGATCCATCCCGCTCTCCCAATAATCCAGCGAATGCGTTTTGGAAAAATTTCGCTGCACCAATTCTTCGGGCGAGACGTTGAGATAAAAAACAATGTCCGGCACAGGCGCGATTCCGTAGAGATTTTTCACCCAGGCCGGATCCATTCCACGAACGATGTCGCGGACCATCAGCGTGTAAATGTAGCGGTCGGCCAGGACCATGAAGCCGGCCCGTAGCGCCGGCAAAATAATGTTCTCAAGCTGATCCGCAAAGTCGGTTGCATAAAACAAACTGAGCGTCGTGTGGCTCAAAATATTTCCGTGCTTGGCCTTTTCGAGCTCTTCGCTAACCAGCGTGGAGCGCGACAAACCGACTTGCACCGTCGCATGCCCGCTTCCTTCCAGCCACCCAACTAGTTTCGCGATCTGGGTCGAGCGGCCTGAACCGTCAGCCCCTTCGACCACGATCAGTTTGCCGGCGAGTTTTTTTAAATCGCAGCCAGGAATGCCGTGGCCGTAAAAGCGGCGCGGCTTGGCGCTCGGCACCACGATGCGGCGACCATTTTTTTCCAAACGCGGTTTCTTTTTTGTCATGCGAGCACAGGGTTATGCGCCTGAAATTCGGCGAGGTTTAATTTGGCGCGAACCAGATCGCGCACGGTGGACTGCTGCGCTTCGACCGGCTGATTGGCGTTGATCACCAGAAAACGGAACTCGGTGCTCATGGCCAGATATTGCTCAAGAATACGCCCCTGAAAAATGCGAAAACTTTCGTAGGGATCGGAGGAGATGTGCAGGTCCATTCCCGCCTCGAAATATTTCAATTCCGGCCGCCCATCGAGAATCCGTTGCAGCGAAACTTCCAGGTTCGCTTTGAAGAAAAAGGTCAGGTCGGGCAGCGCGGCAAAATTGTAAATGCCGCGCACCCATTCCGGCGGACAACCGCGCACGGTGTCGCGCGCAAACGCCGTAAAAATATAGCGATCACAGAGCACGATATAGCCGGCGCGCAGCAGCGGAACCAGCTGGCGTTCGTAACGATCCGCGAAATCGGTGGCGTGAATCAGGCTGAAGGTGGTCGGCGAAAGCAGCTCGCGCTTTTTGCCCTTGCTGGTGGCGGCTTTGACCAGGGAAGACGAGTTCCATTCGCTGAAAAAAACCTTGAGCCCCTGCAATTCGAGCCAGCGTTTGAGCAGGTAAATCTGGGTTGATTTACCCGAGCCATCTAATCCCTCCACTGCGATCAACCGCCCTGGAAAATTTTGTTCCGCGAAAGTCTTCATCCGGCCAAAAACTAATCAGCGCCCGCCGGAAAACAAAGCCTGAATTGGCGATCGTGTTGACCATGGCGATTATGGAAGCGTTTCGTTCAAGGCGCGTCTACAGTGCGGTAAAAGCGCAGCGCAAACTCCGCTGCATCTTGATCCGTGAATTCCACCTGGCCGTTGCGATTCTCGGCTTCGCCTAAGAATGTCCAGGTCGTCAGATTTGTGGACGCCTCAATTGCATATCGGACTCCCGGCTGACCGGCGAAGGCCAGTCGGAACGCCCCTCCTGGCAACCGCTCGAAGGAAGTTAGATTGAATTGCGAAACCGCAGCCGTCGAATTGCGAATCGGCACGGCAGCAACAGCGGGTTTTGAAGGTAAAACGGGCGAGAGCCTCGACGGTGAAACCAGGAAGCTGCGATATTGCCCTCCCTTCTTGCCACTGGCCAGAATCTGCCCGCGATCGTTGATTGCAGTCGCACTATCCAAATGCCAGCCGGAGTTGGTGCCAATGAGGTCATTCAAATCCACCATCTCGCCACCGCGTTTCAAGAACGCAAAATTTCGGTTCTCCATTGTTGTGGCATAACCGACGATCTCTCCGGCATTATTGATACTCGTGGCTCGGCTCGTTTTCCATCCCACCACATTCAAGTCGAGCAACTCGCCCTTCTCCCAGACAATGGCATGAGCCTGATCCCAGGCGGCACCCGCAGGATTCGCCCAACCCACCACCGTTCCCTGGTCGTTGATCGCATTCACGCTTGCTCGCGGTCCACCGAGAGTTTTGAGATCAATGATTTTCCCGTTTTGCCAGAGAAAAACTCCCCAGCCATTATCACGCTGAATGGACTGTCCGGCGATCTGCCCACGGTTGTTCATCGCTTTTGCGTAACAGATGGTGCCATCGCCGCGCAAACCGAAGTAGGAAATCTGCTCCTGACTAAAAAGGAACGAACGCTGGCTGTCGCCCTTGATCATGAGCCTGCCGGTGACTTGCGACCGGTTGTTGATGTCGACACTCGGCGCGTATGAAATATTTCCCTCAGTCCCGAGCTTCGCAAATCCGTCAATCACCCCAAGGTCTGTCACATTGCTTCCTTGCAACATGAAAACCCGGCGCTGTTCGTTGGCAAGCACCACTCCAACGATCTCTCCGCGATCATTGATACCAGAAGCGATGGCTTTCGAACCACCCAAAGTTCCCAGGTCGATTACATTTCCGTGTTCCCATAAAAATGCGTGAACCAAACCATTGGAGCCGTCCATCCATCCCACGACCTGCCCTTGATTGTTGAGACCCGTGACGTGACTTGAAATGAACCCGGGCAGTGCGCCAATGTTCGCAAGCAAATAGTTCGTGAACGGGGTTTCCTGTTGCGGTTGTTCAGAAACCGCTACCTCCGGCGATAGGCGAGTTGTTTGTGAATCCGCGCTTCCAGGGTTTTTGGATTCCGCGTTCTGCGCCAGTAGGATTATTAGCGCTGCCGAAGTCAGCACAGCAAGACCGGCGGCAGTCACAACCTTCACTTTTTTCCACGCCATAATATTCAACACTCCTTTCACAATCGCCAAAGTTGAACCACCCGCCACCGCACCTTTCGCCGCCGCTGCCATAGCCGTCACCACCAAGCCTGTCGGTGCGGCCTGCACTGAGTTCGCCGACACTGCGCCCGCGATGAGCGTCGTCGTCAACGTCACGCCGCGTTTGCTGAAAATCTTCCGCAACTTCTCCAGCGCCCGGTTCACCCGCATTTTAGCGGCGTCTTCACTCGCGCCCAAGGCAGCGCCGACTTCGCCCAAAGTTTTTTTCTCGAAGAACCGCAGCACAATGGCGTGGCGGTCGCGCTCACCAAGTTTGCCCAGCGCGTCGTCGAGCAGCGGGGCGATGCGCGGCCACGTCTCCTCGGATTGAGGTTCCTCCAGTTGCGATTGCATAAACGCCTCCTGTTCCCGGCGGGCGCGGCGAAACTCGGTTCGCCGATAGTTCGCCGCCGTCAATCGCGCGGTCTGATAGAGCCAGCCGGAGAGAATGGTTTTCGGGCCGAGCGATGCCGCCTTGAGCGCGAGGATGACGAACACCGCCTGCGTAATCTCCTCGGCAGCGTGCGGATTGCCCGTCTGCCGCAGTGCGATGGAATAGACGAGATTCACGTGTCGCGTCACGAGCGCGGCAAAGGCGGCTTCGGAATTTTCCCGCGCGAATTCGGCAAGCAATTGGCGATCATCCGGTCCGGTCATTCATCAAGTAATGTCCGCCGAACGCGAAAAGGGAACAGTTTTTTGCCACACCCTTCTTGGACGAAGCGGAGGATTTTTGTAAATCGTTGCGGATGTCACTCGGGCCGACCAATCCTGAGAATGGACTATGATTCACGCGCGGGCATCTCCGCCGTCGCCACGGCCTTGAGCATGGCCTTGCGCTTGTTCACGGTTTCCTGAAATTCGACTTCCGGTTTGGAGTCATTTACCCAGCCGCCAGCTCGAACACAGGCTTTGTCATCTTTGATGACCGCATTACGAAAGTGATGCAACAATCGAGGTTGCCGTTGAATGAGAAATAACCAACAGATCCGCCGTAGGCCGCGTGTGGCTTTTTCCAGTTCGGAAATAATCTTCAGAACCGCTCGAACTTTCCATTGTCTTTTCCGGGCGTCGAGTTGCCCGCCGCTACTTCGGAATTTGAATTCAGTTTGAGCCTCATTACCTCGGCTCCTACGGCGCTGTGGCAAACGTCTCCGCCATCGCCACGGCTTTGAGCATGGCTTTGGATTTGTTGATCGTTTCCTGGAATTCCGCCTCGGGTTCGGAGTCGTTCACCCAGCCGCCGCCGGCTTGCACGTAGGCTTTGCCGTCCTTGATCAAGGCGGTGCGAATGGTGATGCAACAATCGAGGTTGCCGTTGAACGAGAAATAGCCCACGCAGCCGCCATAAGGCCCGCGCGTGGTTTGTTCGAGCTGAGAGATTATTTGCATCGCGCGAATCTTCGGCGCGCCACTCAACGTTCCCGCAGGAAACGTGGCGCGCATCAAATCATAGGGCGATTTCTTGGCGCTGAGTTTTCCTTCGACTTGCGAGACGATGTGCATGACGTGGCTGTATCGCTCGATGATCATGAGGTCTTTGACCTGCACCGAGCCGTAATCGCAAACGCGGCCCAGATCATTTCGGGCGAGATCCACGAGCATCACGTGTTCGGCGCGCTCCTTCGGGTCGGCGAGCAGCTCCTTTTCGAGCGCGAGATCTTCCTCGGTTGTTTTTCCTCGGCGGCGCGTGCCGGCAATTGGGCGAATTTCCACCTGGCGATCCTCGCAGCGAACGTGAATCTCCGGCGAGGCACCGACCAACGAGAATCCATCCAGCTCCAGCAGAAACATGTAGGGCGAAGGATTAATCGTGCGGGCGGCGCGGTAGATATCCAACGGCGACGCCTTCACCGGCACGGAAAATCGCTGCGAGCCGACAACCTGAATGATGTCGCCAGCCGTAATGTATTTCTTCGCTTCGAGAACGTTCGCAAAAAACTTCTCCTTCGAAACATTCGATTGGAATGGCAACTCCGCGATCTCTTTCGGCGGCGTGACCGGGATATGTTCCGTCGGTTGTTCCAGAAGTGCGATGAGCCGTTCGATTTCGCCCAACGCATTTTCGTAGGCGTCTTCTGGAGTGGTTTTCTCATCGAGAATCGCGTTGACCAAAACGGTCAAGGTTTGCGAGACGCGATCGAAAATGAGCAGTTCGTCCGCGAGCAGGAAATACATTGTCGGCGTTTTCAGCTCGTCCTGAACTGGCCGCGGCACGACTGGTTCCACGTCGTGAATAAATTCATAGCCGATGAAACCCACCGCGCCGCCCGTGAAGCGGGGAAGCGAAGGAATGGGAACCGCCTTGTAGCGCTTTAAGATTTCCTCGACCACGTGCAATCCATCGCTGACGCATTTGGCGCAATCGGAGTTTTTCTGCGTGACGGCAAACTTCTCCACAACTTTCCCATTTTCAATGACCTCCACGCTGTCGCCCGTTTGTTTAATCACAGCGCGAGGATTGCAGCCCAGAAATGAGTAGCGCCCGACATGTTCGCCGCCTTCGACCGATTCAAAAAGGAACGACTCGCCCTGGCCACGGATTTTGCGATAAGCGGAAAGCGGCGTTTCGAAATCGGCGAGGATGGTTCGCGTGACCGGGATTAAATTTCCCAGTCGGGCAAATTCCAGAAATTCAGATTGTGTTGGGTGATACATACACGAGCGGCAGTAATTTGTGGGCGACGGCGGAGTTAGTAAACTTCAAATACAACTGCGAAAGTTTTAGATGAAATCGTGCTGGTTGGACTGCGGTTGTCCCAGCCCAAATGTTAGTCTCCTCCCATGAATGAACGAACAGCGCACGATCTTAACGAGCTGGAGGGTTACGTCGAACTGGGGATGCAAAGGGAGTCCCTTCGCCTTGCCCGAAAGCTGCTGAAACAACCGGGATTAACTCCGCAAATTTTTGCGGACGCTATGCACGCTATTCTGGTTCACGCCGATCAATTGACTCGTTGGCGTCCGTTGGTCGAGACGGTGCATTCGAAATTTTCCGCGAAACAAAAGCGGGCCGCTCGAAAATCCATGTTTCATTTCTACGTTTCGTTGAACGAATTTGGTATGGCGTTTCTCTACATGCCGCTCAAGCCGCGCGCGGCGGACGACCTTCTCTTCTGCATGTGGACGCTGCTGGATCTTCGTTACATGGATGCGTGTGACGACATGGCCGAACGAATCAAAAGAATTTGGAATAAGCCGAAATCGGAATTTGAAATCAGTTGCGTGCTGGAAGCGATCGGAAGCTACGCCGCGCAAAACGGCTGGTTTGAAGTGGCGGAAAGTGTCTGGGAGCAGGCGATCACCCACGAATTGTTTGAGGCGAACGCGTGGACGGGATTGATCAATATCGAAATCGCAAAAGCACATGCGCGCGTCGGTAGCGCCGTGAATCGCATTTCCGCGCGCAAACCGGATTACAATCCGATGCTTCCGCGAAATGAAGAAAAGCTGAAAATAGCTTCCCTAAAAGAACTTGGCCGCATACAACGAGAACTCAACCACGTGCTTCCAAAGAACGAGCTTTGGCGGTTTGGGAAATTAGAAAATCATAATTCAAAGTGAATCTGCCAAAGTCATTAAGAAACATTTACTGGTCTTCTCCGAATGGCTCTTTTGAAGTAACGGAGAGATTCAAAAGTTTACTCAAACGTTTTGTTCAACTCCCGAAAACAACGAGACCAAAAACTTTTTTCGAAATTTCTGGAAATCCTCATTACGAGATTTATTGCAGTAATTTCCTGAAGTTCTGGTTTTCTCAAGGTGCCGATCACGGTTTTGGCGACAACATTTTGTTTTCGTTATTGTCTTTGGTGGAACCCAATTTAGAGCGCGAGTCTTTGAAAAATGCCGAGGTTTTCCGTGAAGACCTAACCAAGAATGATGGTCAATTAGATCTTGTCATTAGAAGCGAGGATTTAGTCGTTGGCATTGAAAACAAGATTTATGCGAGCCTTCAGAACAATCTCGAAGATTATTCACAACACTTAGCAAAGTCGGGAAAACGGTGTTTAAAAATTATTCTTTGTCTAAATGAACTCCGACTTGAAGAAAAAGAGAAGGCCAAGAAATCAGGCTTCAAAATTGTAACATACGATCAGTTTTTTAAGCATCTTTTGAATTCCATTGGTGTGAAAATGACAACTGCCAACATGCATTATGTCGGCCTTCTGCTCGATTTTGTTGCAACGATGGAGAATCTAAAACGAGGAACTCATATGAACGTAGAATTGCTTGCTTTTTTTAAAGAATACGAAGAAGAAATCCGCCAACTTTGTTTCGATGCCGTGCCCGAATTAACCTCTGATTTAAAGGCGAAGGGAGAACCGGTCAGAGATCTTATGAAAGAAAGAAAACTGCCAAATGGAATAAGCCAATTAAAAGGAGAAGAATGTTCGGACGCTTTAGGCAGAAAGGTTTTTTCCTATGCTGTTTGGTGCAAGGCTGACCTTGGCGGGTCTCACTCGATGGGCCTTGAAGCCACGGTTCAACTAAATGGGTGGAAAATTGTAGCGTGGGCCGATGAAGAGTCTCGTATTCGAGTTGATGAGTTCATTAGAAAGATAGGCATTCCGTATAAAAAAGAACGCCAGGAAAATCGGGATGAGATTTGGATTTTCAAAAAGTTTCCATACGAAGCAAATCACGAAGTAGTTGCAAAGGAATTTCAAGAACTTGTCGAGAAAGTGAGCAGCCGACTTCCAAAGAAAAAAGGAAACCTAAAGCGGCGCTAGGAACAATTCTTCGTTCTCCGAATTCGCCACACCGACAGAAGCGTGTAAAAAAGCACGGTGAACGCGTAAGCCAGAATTCCTAACCGATCGCGTAAGGGTTTTCCGCACGACTGAAGAAAAGACGAATCATACGAGCAACTCCTTCACAAGTAATTAGTCAACCGGTATTGGGAGGAATATGAAAATGAAAATACGAGGTAGTAAAGCCACATGTATTCAACTTGTTGCAGGCAGCAAGGGGCCGGATTGGCGCCTAGAAGATCTCAACGCAAGCCCGCTTGGCGAATCTGACGCTTATTTTGGAGTTTATCTTCCACCAAAAGCCTTATATCCAACTTCGAGGATTATTTCGAAAAAGAACGTTAGATCGAAAGACGCGGTTGGATGGGTTGGATACGATAAACCTCCTGGGAATAACCGCGAACAAGAAGCGTCAGTTTATGTGTATTGTGAGACGAAACGCGCTGCAATGCAGATCGAAAGGTTTATGGACTCGAAGGCGGGTTATAAAACGCGGCTTTTTGTTGAGGGAGCGACTTTCAAATTAAGGATTTCGGCAAATCGAGAGCACGGCAACGATCTCCAGTGGTTCCAAAACACGATACATAGGCTCAAGAACGTGCCGCGTTATTGATGTGCCTAGCCATAAAGTATCGCAATTGCGATCAGAATCGTCGGTGCGTTCCTCTGTAACTTACGCGAGTAGTTGTTTCACAACTTTCCCCCAACATCCGTCAGCCAATAATCGCGGCCTTCGAAACGGTAGGTGAGTTTCTCGTGATTCATGCCGAGGCAAGCAAGCATCCTCGCGTGGCGTGATGAAATTTAACGAATTTGTCGCCGAATTCGCCACACCGACAGCAGCGTGTAAAAAAGCACGGTGAACGCGTAAGCAAGAATTCCTAAACCGATCGCGTAGGGAATTTCTGAACGACTGAAGAGAATTAGCGCACCGCCGACGATTCCGAAGAGAACGGTTTGCGACGCGAGGCAAAAAAGGTAGAGGCCGATGTGGGTTTCCACGAGTCGCGCCACGTGCCAGTCGCGATACATTTCCTCGCCGAGCGTGCGCATCAGCCAGGCTTGTTGAAAGTTTCTCGCTGCTACAAGAACACTCGTCGTGGAAATGATGATTGCCATGATCGGATACAGCGCAAACGAGAGGCAAAGCGCGATGTTGACGAGCGCGCCCAGCTTCCATCCCATCCGTTTCGCGAGGGGATTTCCTTCGAGAACGAGATTGGGCGTTGCGACCCACGTGCTCAAAAAATCCGATCCCCGGGAAAACAGCAGGAGCGCCAGAAGAATAAAATAAACACGACTGGCAAAGGGAACAGATTCTTCCATAGAAAGCGATCAGCAGTCAGATCCGCCATCTTCGTCAATTGCCGCCCGCTGAATGAAAAAGCTCATTTTTTCTTGCCGTAAATATCCTCGGGCTTTTGCAACTGGGATTCCGTGACCTTGAAATCGGACCCCTCGTTTTCGACCGAGCGGAAAAAGCAGGATTGATAACCCTCGTGGCAAGCCGCGCCAGTTTGTTCGACCTGAATCAGCAAGGTGTCGCCGTCGCAATCGAAAGAAATGTCTTTGACGACTTGCGTGTGGCCACTTTCTTCGCCTTTCATCCAGAATTTTTGGCGCGAACGACTCCAGAAATGCGTTTTGCCGGTCGCTATGGTGCTTTCGAGTGAGGCGCGGTTCATCCACGCCATCATCAGCACGCGCCCGGTTTTGTGTTCCTGCACGATGGCCGGAATCAAACCGTCCGAAGTAAATTTTAGTTTTTCGTAAAAGTTCATTTTGAAATGGTCGGGCTTTGGTTGGCGATGATCGGCTTGATTGGCGCGCTCATCTTTTCCGGCATGAAAATAAAACCGACTGCCGCCAAAACGCAAACAAACGCGGCGAGATGGTTCCATTTAATTTTTTCGCCGAGATAAAAAATAGCGAAGCCGCAAAACACAACCAGCGTGATGACTTCCTGAATAATTTTCAGCTGTGTTGCGGAATAAACGGAGTTGCCCCAACGATTGGCAGGAACCATCAGGCAATATTCAAAGAAGGCGATTCCCCAGCTCGCCAGAATGATCAGGAGCATCGGCTTGCTTTTGTATTTTAAATGGCCGTACCAGGCGAAGGTCATGAAGACATTCGATAGGGTAAGCAGCACGATGGGTAGCCAGCGGGATTGAATTGGGTCAGTCATAAAAATTTACGTGTCGTCAAATTGATTCGCCCAGCGCCGAACGCGCGCCGTGGCGGACGTGGAGAATGCGAACTTCATCAGCTCTAAGCTCAAAGAGAACACGATATTTGCGCTGTTTTTGCCCATGAAAAATTTGTCGGATCTCATTCTGGAGAAATTGGCTTTCCAGCGAAAGCCAACAACGATCAGGGAAGGTTTCCAGCGAGAAGATTACCTCCAACAAATGATTGAACCAGTGAATCGCAGCTTTTTCATCGCGCTCGGCAATCCATGAATATGCCTCGCCAATGTCGCGTTCTGCTGAAGGCAGAATGATGATCCCGTAATGTTTCACCGGGCTGAGCGCGGGATTTCATACTTGGCCCGAAGACGATCTAAAACCTTGCTGGCTGGTTCACCTTTGCCCGCTGCCGCCTCATCTAATCCGCGTTGGATCCCGCGTATGGCATCGATCATTTCTTCAAACGCAGCAGCGTCCTGCACGATCAGTTCAGGTTTCCCGTTGACGGTTAAAACTTCTGGGCGGCCGGTGTTCTTGAGACGCTTCAAATGCGACTTGGTGTTCCTTTGGAAATCCGTCAGAGAGCGAATGTCCCCCAAAGCGAACGTGGCGTTGAATTTCATGTTTTATCCATGTTGCGGCAAACCTTCCGTCAACGCAAGTCAACCAACTTCCTTAGAGCCGCACCGGAATATTTTGCTTAGCCAAAAACTTCTTCACATCACCGACAGTGTAAGTGCCAAAATGGAAAATGCTCGCGGCCAAAACGGCGTCGGCGCGGCCTTCCAACAGAACATCCGCCATGTGCTCCAGCGTTCCGGCTCCGCCGCTGGCCACGACGGGAACGCCAACCGATTCACTCACGCGGCGGGTCACCACTAGATCAAAACCAGCCTTGGTTCCATCGGCATCGATGCTGTTTAAAACGATTTCGCCCGCACCGAGCGCGACGGCTTTTTTGGCCCATTCGATCGCGTCGAGGCCAGTGGATTTACGTCCGCCGTGGGAAAAGACTTCCCATCTTTCAGGCGCAACTTTCTTTGCATCAATCGATACAACGATGCATTGGCTGCCGAATTTTTCCGCGCCTTGCCGGATCAAATCGGGCGTGGCGAGCGCGCTGGAATTAATGCTCACTTTGTCGGCGCCTGCTTTCAACATGGCGTGCATATCTTCAACCGTGCGGATTCCACCGCCGACGGTCAAAGGCATGAAACATTCATCCGCCGTGCGCTCGATCACATTCACCATGGTGGCCCGACCGTGCGCGCTGGCGGTGATGTCAAAGAAAACCATTTCGTCGGCGCCTTGCTCGTTGTAACGCATCGCAAGCTCGACCGGATCGCCGACGTTGCGGAGTTCGCCGGCTTCAGCTTTGCCGAATTGGACGCCACGGGTGACTTGTCCGTTGTGAACGTCGAGGCATGGAATTACGCGCTTTGCGAACATGATGTTTTGAGTTTGGCCGAAAATTTTCTGGCCAACAATGTCGAATGCGGAAATCTGAATGCAAGGGATTAATCGTTTTTGGCGCGCTTCTGATCGTGGCAGAGTTGCTCTTGGGCTGATTTCGAGGCAAACTGCATATAAAGCTAAGGAGAAAGATGATGCTCTGTGGCTCGAATAAGCCGAAGCGCTCGGCGTCTATGACGATATGAAACGAATTTTGTTAATGGCCATCGCAGTGTTGGCGGTAGTTCCAGCCAAGGCGGATCTCTTTAGTCCTGAGTCACTTACCGGTGCGGCCTTGGGTGCCGGGGTGGGCGCAATCATCGGCAACAACAGCGGCGGACATACGGGACAGGGCGCGGCAATCGGCGCGGGCGTCGGTCTTCTAGCTGGCTCGATGGTCAATGACAGCCGCCAGCGAAATGGCTACCATTCTGGGGGTTACGCGAGCGGCGGATATTATTCGCCCGGCCATTCTTCGATCAGCGTTGGTTTTTCTTCCAGTTATTATCCCTCCCACTATCCTGCGCACCATTCCCATCACGGATACCACGGTTACGGTGGACCAAGCTACTATTTCGGCTATTCGTATCGGCCGAGTTATTATCCTCAGGCCTATTACGCGCCGGTTTATGCGGAACCGGTTTACTCGGCGCCGGTGGTTATCCAACAACCTGTTGTGCAACAACAGCCCGCAGCGGCAGCTCCCTCTCAAGTCACGATCATCAACAACAACTATTATTCCGGCTCAGGAACACCCATGAGCAGCGCCAACGCCATGTTTGGCCGCTAAAAAACTTTCCTTTGTCAGGTTACTTTATGAAATCGATTACTCGCTTTGCGTCCCTTTCTGTCGTGGTGGCTGCCGGATTTTTGACCGGTTGCGCCACGTCAGGAGTCAAAAATCCATCAGGCGTTCCGGTCACGGAAATGCGCCCGGACGAACGGGGTTTTGTTGCGGGAACCGGCGTGGAATCGCAAGACATGGTCGCGGTGACAGACAAGATGGCGCGCAGCATTTTGAACACCCCCGAGATCACCAACGCCCAAGGGATTCCCCGGGTGGTACTCGAACCGGTGGTCAATGACACCCGATTCGCGATCAACAAAGATATTTTTCTGACGCGGATTCGCACGGAATTGAATACGAAAGCGCGCAACAAAGTTCGTTTTCTCGCACGTGAGCAGATGAAAGCGCTGGAGAACGAACGCAATCTTAAGCAATCCGGCCAGGTCACCAGCAACAGCGACCCGAATGTGGTGGAGTTTAAAGGGGCGGATTTTTTCCTCACCGGCAAATTGCAGGGAATGACGACGCGCACTTCAGCCGGCACGAGCGACTACATTTTATATTCGTTCCAATTGATCGATGCCCGGACGAGCGACATTATCTGGGAAGATTCTGCCGAGATTAAGAAACAAGGTTCGGACAGCGCGGTCTACCGTTAAGCCTTTCCCCGATTTGTTCGCATGAAATTTCCCGTTTCGCTCTGGGCAGGCGGCATCTCGCTGCTGGCTTTGGCCGGTTGCGCCACTTCGCAGCCGGGCGAGACGAAACCAGCGGATGGAAATTCTGTGACCAACCGCGAGGCCGGCCGGAACAAAGTTCTAGTTGAATATCGCAGCGCGTTGACCGCATTGCATCGCGGCGAATTAGGTGAAGCCAAACGCCTGCTCGACGACGCGCTGCTCTCCATTGGCGGCATTGGCGCCGACGATAAAAATGCCAAGCAGGCTCGACGCTATTTCTCCTCCGAAGACAAAAAAAACTTTCGCGGCGAGCCTTACGAAAGGGTGATGGCCTATTATTATCGCGGCATTCTTTATTGGATGGATGGCGAAACGGACAATGCCCGAGCTTGTTTTCGCAGCGCGCAAATCCAGGATGGCGACACCGAGAACAAAGAGTATTCCAGCGATTACGTTTTGCTCGATTACCTCGACGGCTTCGCCTCCGCAAAATTAGCCGCAGACGGTTCCGATGCTTTCAAGCGCGCGCAAACGGTCGCAAAAACCGCCACCCTTCCACCTTACAACACGAAAGCGAATGTGTTGTTCTTCGTGGATTATGGTGCTGGGCCGCTGAAATACGCGTCCGGCCAATACGGCGAAGAATTGCGGTTCCGCAATCAAAACTCGGCCGCCCGCAGCGCCACGATTTTGGTCAATGGCCAGAGCATTCCGGCAATTCCTTACGACGATCTTTTTTTCCAAGCAACGACCCGTGGCGGTCGCGTCATGGATCACATTCTCGCGAACAAAGCGGTTTTCAAATCCACCACCAGCGGCGTCGGTGACGCAGCTTTGATCAGCGGCGCGATTCTTGGGACAACCCAGCAAGGCCGCCACAGCAGCGCCGATGAGATCGGTCTGGGCCTCGCAGCCTTCGGATTGATCAGCAAGATTGTGTCGTCAGCGACAACTCCCGCAGCAGATACCCGCTCCTGGGATAATCTTCCGCAGTATTTAAGTTTTGCCTCGGCGACCCTTCCACCAGGACAACATGTCGCGAAGATCCAATTCAACGACGCCCAAGGTCGGGCTCTGCCAAGTCTAACGAAGACCGTGACAATCAACATTCCTGCCGGCTCCCGTGACAGCGTTATTTACGTCAGCGATAAATCCAGCAACTCATAATATGAAAATCAAATTCGTTTTTACAATTCTCGCCGCCGTGGCTGTTTCCCTGATTGGTTGCACGACGCAAAAGGAAGCTTACAAGCCGAAAGATGCGAACAGTCATGATTTGGAAAATCACGAGCGACTCGTGCTCATGAACAAGCGCGTTCAGGACTCTGTGACAAGCGCGGGATTTCAGGAAAAGATCAATCCTGATGGCCGCCTCGAAGTGGTCGCCAATATTCGCAGTCGCGACAGCCGCCGCATTCAAGTGCAGGTCAACTGCGTGTTCAAAGATGAATATGGCACGCCCACTGGCGATGAAACCCCATGGCAGAATTTAATTCTGACGGAGTATTCACAGGAAGCGGTGCATTTCATTTCCATGAATGACAAAGCAAAACGTTACACGATCCGCGTTCGAGAAGCGCGATAGTGAATGGCAGGTTCTCCGGGACGTCAAAAAACTTACACGAATATGAAAAAGATCATTTTATTAGCTCTGCTCGGCGCGGCGGGTTGCGCGTCATCGTCGCCCAATCCTGAAGTCAGGACGGTTTACAGTCCCGGGCCGTTGCCCGCAGCGACTGTTCCGCGGTCCACTGAAACGTATGTTTACGATCAAAAGCCGTTGCAGTCGCAGCCTGCGCTAATCGCGCCCGAACAAGCGCAATCCATCATCGAAAAATTCAAGACCGCTTACGGCAAATTGGGCCAGCCGCGCATGCTGCTCTACGTTAACCGCGAACTGGTGGACGAGAAAACGGGGTTGAAACTCATCGCGCGCACGGAGAATACCGACAGCACCCGCCGCACAATTGACAGCACGGTGGATGCCTCGACGCGAGCTTCCAACACAACCACGATCACCGCCGGACGCGACGTGACCGTGAATGGCTCAACCAAGGATTATCCGGGCAAAGGGAAAACTTCTGACGTGACCGAAAAAGTTTCGAACGAAAACCGCTACCGCATCGAAGAGAAAAACTCCAAGTTGGCCGACCGGCAAACGGTCCGCGATGTGGAACGCCTATTCGGCCGGCCTCTGCGCGTGGCGGGAGTTTTGCTGGCGGACCAAGGGGTTGCCACGCAGTTGATCGGTGATCGCACGATTCAATCGTTTACCGTCAATCCATCGGGGGATTCTGCCCGCAAAGATCGCGAAGCATTGGCGAAAATTACTGATGTTGCGATCGAGGTTTTGATTTCATCGCGGAACATTTCGGTCCCGGAAGTCTCCGGTCCAAAGACGTATTCGGTTCCCGATATTCAAGCGACTGCAATTCGTTTGAAAGATTCGAAAATCATTGGGCAATCCTCTTCGCGCGATGTGATGGGCCGCGATCGCGATGCAGGTCGCGTGGCGCGGAATTTCGATGTGCAGGAAATCGCGGAAGCCACCGCCCTTGCCCTGTTGGATGACATCGCCAGCAGCGCGAAATAAGAGTTATTTCTCCGCGTAATTGATGCTCATCACGCCGCCGAGAAAGCTCACCACCCGAACGTTTTTGCAATCGAGCCGCCGCATTTTTTCGGCGACTCCGCGTTGCGCTGGATAGCTCTTCAGCGATTCCAGAATGTAAGCGTGCGTGGCGGAATCGCCGCAGAACAGCTTTCCAAAAACCGGCACTGCCCAGCGCAAGTAGCCAAAATATAAACTGCGCCAGAGCCCGCTGTCAGGTTTCCCAAAATCGAGCACGAGCAAACGTCCACCCGGCTTCGTGACGCGCCACATCTCTTCCAAGCCCCGTTCCCAACTTGCCAGATTACGAAGTCCGTAACCGACCGTCGCGACGTCAAAAGTAGAATCGTCGAATGGAAGATTCTGCGCGTCGCCTTCGAGGAATTTCGGGTTCCGCTTTCCGGCTTCTCCCCTGCTCCTTGCCACATCCAACATCGGCTTGCTGAAATCTAACCCCACGACTGCAGCGCCGGTTGCTCCGAGACGAAGGGCAATATCGCCCGTTCCGCAGCAAACATCCACGGCACGCTCGCCCGGTTGTAAATTCGCCAACGCAATCACCCGGCGCTTCCAATATCGATGCAGGCCAAAACTTTGCAGGTCGTTGATCAGGTCGTAACGGGGAGCAATTTTCGCGAATAAATCGTTCACTTTCGCGGCCCGTTCTTCGCCCGGTTTGTAAAAACTGTTCCCCATCAAGGTTTCTCCTCCGCGCAATCGCCCTTGAACGCTCGCGTCATTTTTTCAACGGCGCCAAGTTCGTCTGCTTCGCCAAGGTGAAGCCAATTGAGCTGCATTTGCCGCCGAAACCAGGTGAGCTGCCTCTTGGAAAACTGGCGCGTCCGGATTTTCACCAATTCAATTGTTTCCGCCAACGAACGTTTTCCACGCAGATGTTCCACCACTTGCCGATAGCCGATCGCCTGCATGGCGGTTTGGTTTTCCTCAAGACCAGCAGTGAGCAGCGCTTCCGTTTCGGCAACCAGCCCACGCTGGAACATTTCGTCCACGCGCTTTTCGATGCGGGAATGCAGGTCCGCCCGACTGCGCACCAGCCCAAAGCAGAGCTGCATCTCTGAAGTGCGTTGCGCCTTCCACTCGGCGCGCTGTTCGGAAAACGGTTTTCCTGTGATGCGTATGACTTCAATTGCGCGAATGACTCGGCGCGGATTCTGTCGGTCGATTTTCTCGAAGCTCGATGGATCACGCGTTTTCAATTCTTCCAGTAGATCAGCCAGGGGAATCGCCGTGAGCGCTTCGCGGAGAGACGCGTCCGCGGGTGGCGCTTCGCCGAGCCCTTCCAGAAAGGCTTTGAAATAAAAGCCCGTTCCGCCGCAAAAAACTGGAACTCGTCCGCGGCCTTGAATCTCGGCAACCGCATTGGCCGCCAGGAGACAAAACTTGGCCGCGTCAAAAGCTTCGTTCAAGTCGGCAACGTCGATGAGGTGGTGCGGAACCAGCGCGCGTTCCGCCGAAGTCGCCTTAGCCGTGCCGATATCCAGCCCGCGATAAACCTGCATGGAATCGACCGAAATAATTTCGCCTTTGAGACGCTGCGCTAATTCGAGAGCGATTTCGCTTTTGCCGCAGGCAGTCGGTCCCGCGATAAAAACAGGCCGCAGAGTTTTGGTGAGCTGAGAATTCATTTCCAAATCTCAACCTTTGGCGGACCGGCGCCGAGGAGATTTCGTCCAAAACAAAATCAGCCCGGCCGCAAAAATACCGATGCTGACAAACTGTCCCGGGCTAATTGCGCCATTAAAGAAATATTCCGCGGGTTTGTAGTCGTCCCGGAAAATTTCCACAAACGACCGCAACACCGCGTAACAAAGCAAGTAGGCAGCGAGAATATGCCCGTCAAATTTCTTCCGGCGATAAAGCCATGCCAGAAAAAAATAGAGCCCAAAGTTTAACAACGATTCGTAAATCTGCGTTGGATGAACCGGCGTCGCGGGCAAGCCCACCGGATGCGTTTCGTGGCCCACGGGAAAAGTAATCGCCCACGGCAGCGAACATTGTTTTCCAAAACAGCAACCGGTCATCAGACAGCCGATCCGGCCAAACGCATGTCCCAGCGCCACGCTCGGTGCGAGCACGTCAGAGAATCTCAGCAATGGAATTTTTTTCCGGCGCGTGTAAATCAGCGCTGCGAGCGTCACACCAAAAAAGCCACCGTAAAAAACCAGTCCGCCCCGCTGGATCATGAACATTTCGGTCCACGGCTGGCGCGAAAACTCCTCTTTCCAATAGGTCAAAACATGCAACGTTCGCGCGCCAATTACCACGCCAACCATTGCCCATGGCGCGAAATCCATCACGTCGGCGGCGGAGATTCCGCTGCGCAAAGCGCGGCGGCTCGCCGTCCAAAGGCCGAGCAGAAATCCGGTGGCGACCAGGATTCCGTACCAATGGACTGAAAGTTTCCCGAAATGAATGGCGATTGGATGCACGCAGACCCACTGTAAGTTTCCAGAGCCAAATTTCAAATTGCAAAATCGCTTGGGCGAATTCGCCATTTGTTCTTTCAACGCTTTTGTGCAATTTAGCGGAGCGATGACGTTATGGACGCTGATTCTTCGCGGGCTCCGATTTCACGCCCGCTCACATTTTGGCACACTCATGGGCGCGGCCATTGGCAGCGCCATTTTGATTGGCGCGCTGGCTGTCGGCGACTCGGTCCGTGAAAGTTTGCGCGAAATGGCTTTGTCCCGTTTGGGCAAAACAGAATTTGCCCTCGCATCGAACGATCGATTTTTTCGTGCCAGACTTGCCGACGAAATAAATTCCGCCGCAACGAAAGCCGCGCCGGTTTTGCAATTATCCGCAACAGCCGCCAACGACGAAGGAACGGCGCGCGCCAATCAGGTTCAAGTCTTGGGCGTGAACGATTCCTTCTGGAATTTCGCCGATAAGAACCTTCAGAAACCTCAAACAGACGATCCCTCGGTCGCGCTGAATTCGTCTTTGGCCAGGCAACTCAAGGCGAAGGTTGGCGACATCGTTTTGCTGCGGGTTCACAAACCGTCGCTTCTTTCTCGCGATGCGCCGATTTCCCCGCAGCAGGATTTTTCGAGCGCATTTCGGTTGAAGGTCAGCGCAATTGTCGCCGAAGCGGAGCTCGGTAATTTCAGTTTGCGCGCGAACCAAGTTCCGCCCTTCAACGCGTTTGTTCCGATTGCGTTTTTGCAAGGCAAGCTCGGCCTCGAGGGCAAAGCCAACTTGCTTCTGGCGAGCTCGTCTGAAAAAGAAGGCGCTCTGAAAAAGCTCGAGGCAGCGCTGCGTCAGCATTGGCAATTGGCCGATGCCGAACTTCAATTGCGAGCGATCACCAACCAACCGATCTTGGAACTGCGCAGCGCCCGCGTTTTTCTTGATCCGCCCATTGTCAGCGCTGCCGTCAATGCCGCCGCGCAGGCCAATTTGGCCGCGACTTATTTCGTCAACGAGCTGCGCGTTGCCGATCAAGCCACGCCGTATTCCATGGTCACCGCAATCGGAGATCCGATTGTGCCAAAGGAAATGCGCGACGACGAAATCCTGATCAACCAATGGCTCGCCGACGATTTGAGGGCGAAATCGGGCGACCAAATGGCGATTCGATATTTCACGGTGGGCGCAGATCAACGGCTGGATGAGCGGACGAATTCATTTCGCATTCGCGGCGTCGTGCCGCTCGCCGGGATTTACGCTGATCGTGATTTGATGCCAGATTTTCCCGGCGTTTCCAAAGCCGAGAAGACGGAGGATTGGGACGCGGGATTCGCAATCGACATGAAAAAGATCCGGCCGAAGGATGAGCAGTATTGGAAAGAGCGACGCGGAACCCCAAAGGCATTCGTGACCCTGACTGCTGGCGAAAAAATGTGGAGCAACCGATTCGGGGCTTTTACCGCCGTGCGATTTCCCGCCGGGAAAGCACCAGAAATCGAAGGAAAACTGCGAGGCCTGCTTGAGCCCGCTTCCGTTGGCCTGAGTTTTCAACCGGTGAGAGAACAAGCGCTTGCCGCCAGTTCGCAGTCGCAGGATTTTGGGCAGCTATTCCTCGGCTTTAGTTTCTTCCTGATATTCGCGGCGCTGCTTTTGGTCGCGTTACTTTTTCAATTCGGACTCGAACAACGCTCCACCGAAATCGGCACGTTGTTGGCGATGGGATTCCGGCCAAAACAAGTGCGCAATCTACTGCTCGGGGAAGGAATGACGCTGGCGCTGGCGGGCGGAATTCTTGGAGCGGCTGGCGGAATCGTTTATGCGCGAGCCATGTTACTGGGCCTGCAAACGATTTGGCGCTCGGCGGTCGGAACCTCGTCACTGCAATTTCATGTCACGGCGCTGACGCTAGCCATCGGCACAGTCGCAGGTTTTGCGGTGAGCACGTTGACGATCTGGCTGGCGGTTCGAAACAAGGCGAAGCGTCCGGCGCACGAGCTGCTCGCGCAGGGAGCGGAGCTTGAATTGGAAAACGTCCCCCGCAAATCCGCTGCGCGAAACGGGTCAACGTGGATCGGAACCGCGAGCGGCATCGCGGCGCTTGGTTTGGTGGCGTGGGCCATCCGCGAGAAAAACGATGCTGCCGCTGGAATTTTTTTCGGCGCGGGCGCGCTGCTGCTGATTGCGGGGTTGGCGTTCGCGTCCAGTTTTCTCAAACACCTCGGACGCTCAAAAACGAGCGAGCGTTTAACCCTGCTCAGTTTGGCGATCCGCGGGTGCAGCCGCCGTCGGAAGCGAAGCTTGGCGACAATCGGGTTGCTGGCGTGCGGAAGCTTTCTCGTGGTCTCCGTGGCAGCGAACAGATTGGATGCGGAAAAAGACAGCCGGTTGCGCTCGTCCGGCACCGGCGGTTTTGCGCTGCTCGGCGAATCGACCTTGCCCGTCACCAAAGATTTGAATTCAACGGCTGGACAAAGCTTTTTCGGTTTGGATGAAAAGGATTTGAAAAACGTGAACGTGGTTCCATTTCGCGTGCGAGAAGGCGATGACGCGAGTTGTTTGAATTTGAACCGCGCGCAAATTCCAAAATTGCTCGGGGTCAATCCCCAAGCCCTTATCGCCAGAAAAGCCTTCTCCTTTACGAAAACGCTTCGCGACATCTCGCCGCAAAATCCATGGATGCTGATCAATCAATTGATGCACCAAGAAGTTGTCGCGGCCGGCTCTATTAATTCACCATCGATTATTGACGGCAGCATCCCTGCGATCGGCGATGCCGCATCGATCCAGTGGGCGCTCGGAAAAAAGGTCGGCGACGTAATCGAATACACCGACGAACATGGAAACAAATTCAACGTCCGCATCGTCGGCGCGGTAGCGAATTCCATTCTGCAAGGAAGCCTCATTATCGACGAAGCCGAGTTCGTGAAGCGCTTCCCTTCGACCAGCGGTTATCGAATGTTTTTGATCGATGCGCCGTCAGAGAACGTGGAGCAAGTCAGCGCAACCCTTTCGCGTGCGCTACGCGATGTGGGCTTGGAACTGACGCCGACGGAGCAACGGCTGGCCGCTTTTAACGCAGTGCAAAATACCTATTTGAACACATTTCAAGTTCTCGGCGGACTCGGTCTCCTGCTTGGAAGCGCGGGGCTGGGAATCATTGTCCTGCGCAACGTCTTGGAGCGGCGCGGCGAATTGGCCATTTTGCTCGCGACCGGTTTTCGCCGCCGAACGTTGCGCTGGCTGGTGCTTGCGGAACACGCGGCGCTGTTGTGGTTGGGAATCGGTTTGGGCGTGACCGCAGCGTTCGTGGCCGTTTTGCCGACATTGCTTTCGCCCCGTGGAGAATTGCCCTATTTTTCACTGGCAGTAACACTCGGAACCGTGCTGGCCAGCGGAATGATTTGGACATGGGCTGCGACATCGCTGGCTTTGCGTGGCGAATTAATTGAATCTTTGCGAAACAACTGAGGACGATGAAACAAATTTTATATTTTGGTCTGGCCGTGACGTTCGCCACTTTGGTAAGTGGGCAGGAAAACAAAGCAGCGGCGGATGCTGGAAATGTTCTGTACGAAAACAATTTTGAAAAGTCGGAACTCGACAAAGTTCCCTCGGAATTCCTGGTGCTGGACGGCGGCTTCGCGGTGAAACAGGAGGGCGCGAATAAATTTCTGGAACTTCCTGGCGCGCCTCTGGAGACGTTCGGCGTTTTGTTTGGACCGACTTTGGAATCTGATGTCGCCGTCACAGCAAAGATGAAAGGGACAGGAAAAGGCCGACGGTTTCCGACGTTCGCGGTCGGGTTGAATGGCGTGGGCGGTTATCGATTGCAAGTGTCGCCTGCGAAAAATGCATTGGAGCTCTACAAGGGGGATGCCGTCGTCGCGACCGCGCCATACGAGCAAAAAATTGGCACGTGGATGATCCTGCGCTTGGAAAACCGCAAGGCAGGCGAGAACGATTACAAGATCGAGGGAAAAGTTTGGCTGGAGAACGCGCCTGAACCGAAAGAGCCGATAATCAGTTTTGCGGAAAAATCCAAGCCAGTGTCGGGTCGCGCCACAATCTGGGGAAGCCCTTACGCTGGAACACCGATTGAATTTGACGATCTGAAGGTCACCGGTTCACCTTCGAAAAAGTAGCCCTTCACGAGATCCCTGGAAAACGACATTCCTCGTTAACGCCATTGATCTGATTGCTCCAACTGCAAAACGCGCCAGAATCGGTGGGCATTGCCACTCGCATTTGGTCAAAGGAATTGCGCCGGGGTTTGCGCTGATGTTGTTTCCGAGCGGCCTCCAGCTTGAATCTTCCAAATTGTTTTTGGATTTAACGCCAAGCGAGCGCGGAAATGATAGCGACCGCTGCGCCGGAACAGCGGGCTGTAAAGGCAGAATTGTTCCGTGCAATCCTGCCGCAATCGACGTTACTATTTTCGCATGGCTCCCGTCTCTGTTGTGATGAAATTCGCCCGATTGCTTTTACTGCTGCTCATGGTCGGCTCACTGCACGCCGCCGAAACGCGACCGAACATCGTTTGGATTATTGGCGAAGACATGGGACCGGAACTCGGTTGTTACGGCGATCAGCAAGCCATCACACCGAAAATGGATCGCCTAGCGCGCGATGGGGCGCGTTACACGCATTGCTTCACGCACGCACCCGTCTGTGCGCCAAGTCGCTCGGGCCTCATCACCGGCCAATATCCCACCACCATCGGCACGCACCACATGCGGTCGCAATTGCTCAAGCCTCCGACCATGTTCACTGAGCATTTGAAGAAAGCGGGCTACACGATCTGTTGGCCGACGAAAGGCGGATTCGGCAAAACGGATTTTAACTTCGAGCTGCCGCCGGATGCCTTCGATGTGCGGACCGACTGGACGCAGCAGAAGCCCAAGGAACCGTTCTTCGGCTTCTTTAACATCACCTGGTCACACGAGAGTAAACTTCGCGCGGACCCCGGCGATCTCGCCAGGCTCACGGAAAAGTTAAAACCAAACGAGCGCCATGATCCGAAGAAAATGGCCGTGCCCCCGTATCATCCCGACGCGTCGGAAGTGCGCCGCGATCTGGCGAATTATTACGACCTCGTGACGGCGGTAGACAAAAAGATGGGCGACGTGCTCGACACGCTGGAGAAATGGGGCATCGCGTCGAACACGGTCGTAATTCTGACGGGCGATCACGGCCGCAGTTTGCCGCGAAGCAAACGCTGGATTTACGACAGCGGAATTCATGTGCCGCTGATCGTGCGCTGGCCGGGACACGTCAAAGGCGGCGAAGTGCGCGATGATCTGGTGAGCTTTATTGATTTTGCGCCGACGATGTTGAGCGTGGCGGGCGTCCAGCCATGGCCGTGGGGCGGATTCGTATTTTCTGATCCCGGAGTGGCTCATGGCTTTTATCCGCCGATGCAAGGCGCGGTTTTCCTCGGCGACCACGCGCAAAAGCGGAATTACATCTTCGCCGCTCGCGATCGCATGGACGAAACCTATGACCGCATTCGCGCTGTTCGCGACCAACAGTTCAAATACATTCGCAATTTCGAGCCTCAATTGCCTTACGCTCAACGCATCGCCTATGGCGAAGAAATGCCGACATTGCAGGTTTGGCGCAAATGGAATGCCGAAGGAAAGTTGAACGCGGCGCAAAAACGATTCTTCGCACCAACAAAACCGACAGAAGAGCTTTACGATTGCCAGGCCGATCCCCACGAAATCAACAATCTCGCGAGCGATCCGAAACACGCAAAAAAGCTGAACGAATTACGCGCGGCGTTGGACAAATGGATTGAGCAGACGCATGATATGGGCGCAATTCCCGAAACGGAATTAATTAAGCGCGGATTGGTCGCCAACCGACTTTCGGGATATGATTCGCGGAAATTGAAACCAGAGAAAAAATGAGCAGTCCGGAAAAAACACCAGATAAAAACCAGGTTTCCACAGGAAAAATCATCGCGATCATCGCGGTTGTGCTGGTGGGCGTTGTTGCCGGAACGATGCTTTCAATGAGGGCGGCGGACAAGGACGCCAAGAAACAGTTCGAAAGGCCAGGCGCACTGGGCCACGAGATGCGATCGACCCTGAATACCAACAACATGGTGTGGGTGCCGGGCGGAACATTTTTCATGGGGTCGGAGAACGGACAGGAAGACGAGAAGCCAGTTCACGAAGTGGCGGTGGATGGTTTCTGGATGGACAAAACGGAAGTAACCAATGAGGAGTTTGACAAGTTTGTCCGGGCGACGCGCTACGTGACGGTTGCCGAACGCAAACCGGATCCGAAAGATTTTCCAGGCGTTCCAACGGAGAATCTGGTTGCAGGCTCGGTTGTCTTCACGCCGCCACCCGGTGAAGTATCGCTCGAAAATCATTTCGCCTGGTGGAGTTATGTTCCCGGGGCCAATTGGCGTCATCCGCAAGGTCCGGCGTCTGACATCAAAGGTTTGGAAAGACATCCGGTGGTGCATGTCTGCTGGGACGACGCAGCGGCTTACGCAAAGTGGGCCGGCAAACGTTTGCCGACCGAAGCCGAATGGGAATACGCGTCGCGGGGCGGTTTGGATCGGAAACCGTTCAGTTGGGGCGAAGAAAAAGTTCCCGGCGGTCAATGGCAGGCAAATATCTGGCAAGGCCAATTTCCCAACGAAAACAAACTGGAGGACGGGTTTCGCCAGAGTTCGCCGGTGAGGACGTTTCCATCGAATCGCTACGGCTTGTTCGACATGGCCGGCAATGTTTGGGAATGGTGCGCGGATTGGTATCGGCCCGACTATTACGCAAATAGTCCGGCGAAAAACCCGCCTGGTCCAAACGACAGCTTCGATCCCAATGAGCCCGGAACAGCCAAGCGGGTAACGCGTGGCGGGTCTTATCTTTGCAGCGACTTATACTGCACTGGATATCGCCCTAGCGCGCGGATGAAGACATCTCCTGACACTGGTTTGTCCCACACCGGATTTCGTTGCGTGGTCAAAGGCCCTCCTCCGGGTTAATCAACGATCCGAAAATTTCCTGAGTCCTAAAACGCCCGACGCCTGAATTGAAAACGCTCAGGTCAAATACGGAATCGTTAAAGGACCTTGCGGAAGAACAGCGACCCGGGCGTTTGGCCCAAGTTTTCTTAAGCGGTCTCCCACTGCGGCCCCAATATCTTGGCACGGAGTCAAGAATGCCGCGCGCACCACTTCTTCCGGCAACGAACTATAAAGCAACACTTCTGCGCGCCGTTGGATGAGCGCTTGGATTTGCGCCTGCCATTGTTCAGGCCGAACAAATCCGGGCGTGGAGAGCATCGTTAAAATTTCCTCGGGACTGGAGGCGCTACGCAGAAGTTTGTCCAGCGGACTATTCGCGGGAACCCCTTCGCGACATTCGCATGCGAGAATCAACAAACCGTTTTCCGAAAGAACCCGCGCACCCGCGCTCATCCCCTTCACGCCCTGGTAAAGATTCATGTCGAGGGGATGACCGCTGTTCGTTGTGATAACAATATCAAAGGGTTCTTTGACTTTTTGCATGGCGGATTTTCGAACGAATTCAAAGCCAACCTTGTGCGCCTGCAAAATGTCACCGGCGAAAACGCCCGTAATTTCTCGCGCCTCATTCAGCGTAACGTTGAAAAGGAAGCTCGGCCCAACCCGCAACGCGATGTCCCGCAGTTCTTCCCACAGCGGATTGCCCTCCGTGATTCCGAACGTTGCCTTCGGGTTGCCAATATTTTTTACGCCGTGATTGCTCATCACGGTTTCCAGCCCAGCGCACCCGGGCATGATGCCTTTGATTCCGCCGCTGAATCCGGCGAAGAAATGCGGCTCAATAAATCCCGTGATAATCCGCACGTCCGCTTCCGCCAAAGTTTTGTTGATCAACGCCGGCGTGCCGTCTCGCGTCGTTCCGAATTCTTTCAGCGCCGCGTGGTTTTCCGGCTCGTGATTGATCACGCGATAATCGCGCACAACTTCGGGCGTGAGTAATTTCTCCAGTTCCGCTTTCGTGTTCGGCCGATGCGTCCCCAGTTGGTTAAGCAAGGTGATGTTCTCTCGCGGAAACTCAGATAAATATTCCAATAACCATGGAATGATTCGCTCGTTCGGCGTCGCGCGGGTGATGTCGGTGAACGCGATGCAAATTTTGTCCGTCGGCTTGATCCATTCGCGCAACGGACGGCTGCCAATCGGACTCCGCAACGCCGCCAGCACTGCCGCTTTTTCGTCCGGCAGACCGGGATTGTGCGACGGCAGGATCACCGTCGTGCGGTTCTCAGGCAGGTCGAGTTGCAGGTGTCCGTGTCCGTAAGCGAGATCAACTTTCATGTTTTTAAATCGGCACAAATTAGACGGAACCGTGCCGTGCGCAAAGCGCAATTCAATTGAGTTAACCGTCTTCCACAAGATCACGAGCACGAACCTGCAGCGCTTTGGAAATTTGAAGGAGCGTCGTCAACGAAATTTGTTCTTCTCCACGTCCGCGCCGAATTTTCGCAACCGACCTTCTGATTTCTTGCCCAAAGGCGCAGCAAATTACGTTGGCAAAATTCAATGGACAGAAACGCCGCAAAGCGTCGTAGTTCATGCACGGTCAAATTGTTATGAAAACTTCAGGGAGGGCATCGGTGGCGGTTCCTATATTCATTTTCGGACTACTTTTTAGTTTCAGTCTTTCAACATTAGGAAAGCCGCGTTCGCCGTTGCCGCCTCTGCCTGAAATGGCTCCGGTGCTTGAGCACATTGATTTTAACGAACCGCTTTGGGACGGCGGCGGTAAAGCGGAATTTTTCACGACGGCTTACGGCGAGTTGTGGGAAAGTTGGTCCGGTTATTCTCTCGTGCGCGGCGGTCAATCGGTTTCTCCTTACATTTTGCCGCTGATCAGTGATTCGGGGAAAACGAATTTGACTGCCTCACAAGGAGCGATTCGGCTTTGGTTTCAGCCCGATTGGACTACCGGTTCTGGACCTGGAAAAAATGCGCGGCTGCTGGAAATGAATGTGCTGCCGTCGCCGCAGATGTATGTCAACTGGTCGCTTTATTTCAGCGACGACGGCTCGAAACTTATTTTGAGTGGACAGACGGGAAAGGGAGCGGCGGATTTGCTCAGTGCCGAAATCAAATGGGAATCCGGCGCATCGCACTGCCTTGGTCTGAATTACAGTGAAAAACAGACGGAACTGTTTATTGACGGAAACCTGGTGGCTCAAGGTGGAGGCGTTTTGCCGGTTTCGCCGTCAGTGAGTGGATTGGTTGTCGGCAGCACCATCGAAGGCACGGACACGGCGTCGGGACAATTTGATGAGATCACCACGTTTGGCCGTCCGTTGAGCGCAGCAGAAGTTTCTTTTTATTATTCTGCTCTCAAACAAACGGCGGCACTCGGACCCATTTCAGCAGCAGAAGAGGCGCAGAAAGCCGCTGTCGCAAAGTATCGCCAGGAGCTACAAACGGAATCTGAATCTTCCGGCGCATATCGCGTCAATGGCGGCGTCACCAACTGCCCGACCAATGGGCCGGTTTACATCACGAATATTTTTTCGATTCTGACGACCAATGGAGATGCAACGGTGACCTTTGACATTGTCGGCGGCACGAATGGGATTCTTTACGATATTTTCAGCGCCACAAATCTCGTGGGCAACAGCATTACGAACGGAGCTTGGACCTGGCTGGAACAGGGCTACACCTGCAATAGTTACATTTACACCAATCAGCCGGGGACGTTTGCGTTCTATGTTTTGGGCACTCCACTGGACACCGACAGTGACGGGTTGACCGACGCTTACGAATTTCTTGTGAGCAAGACTGACTCAAACGACTCAGACACGGACAACGATGGAATTCCCGACGGTTGGGAAGTGGCGCACGGTTTGAATCCGCTTGTGAATGATGCCAGTGACGATCCAGATGGCGATTGGCTGACGAATTTTCAGGAATACCAGGCGGGGAGCAATCCGCATGACAAGATGGTCGTGGCGTGGGGCGAAAATTTATTCGGTGAATGCGACGTGCCGCCCGGTTTGCGAGATGTCGTGGCAGTTGCGGGCGGCTTTAATTTCAGCATGGCGTTGCGAAGCAATGGAACCGTCGTAGTTTGGGGACAGAATGATTATGGGCAGACGAATGTTCCTGCGGACTTGACGAATGCGGCAAGCATTTCTGCATGGCTGTGGTACACCGAGGCACTGCGGCAAGACGGCACCGTGGCTCAATGGGGTGCTTTGGTTCACACGGTTCCAAGTTCGGCGACCAACCTTGCGGCGATTTCCGTCGGTTACGATTACGCCGTGGGTTTACGCAGCAATGGCACTCTTATCTCATGGGGAGAGAATAGTTACCGGACCAATTTATTGGCGGGACTGACGAATGTCGCGGCGATTGCGACATCCACGGATCACAAAGTTGCATTGTTAAGTAATCAAACGCTGGTCGCATGGGGTTTGACCTACAGCAACCTTGGCTGGAACTTAACCAATGTTCCTGCTGATTTGACCAACGTTTCCAGAATTGCGGTGGGAGAATTTCACACGCTCGCGTTGAAAGCAGACGGAACAGTCGGTGCATGGGGCGCGGGCGGTCCGACAAATACTTCCGAAAATTATTTGGGAGCGGAGCAAGGGCAATCGGTTGTGCCATCTGGATTATCGAATGTGACTGCCATTGCGGCTGGCGGTTATCACAGCATGGCCTTGCGCACGGATGGAACCATTGTTTCATGGGGCGATCTCACCCCAGGTTATTTGCAAAGCAATTATGTCGCGATTGGTTCGGGCACTTTTCATGGACTCGCCATCCGCTCCGGACGATTGCTGCCGCTCATGGCCAAACAACCTTCAGACAGAATCGATTTGGCGGGCACGAATATTACTTTCACCGCTCAAGGGGTTGGTTTGGCCGGTGTTCTTTATCAATGGCAGCTCAACGGCACAAATATTTCAGGAGCGACAAACTCCACACTGACGCTGACGAATGTTCAAGCGGCGAATGAAGGCAGCTACCGAGTGATCATCTCGACCGGAGCGGGTTCCGTCACGACTTCAAACGCCAATTTTACTTTGGTGATTCCGCCCGTGATCGTTTCAAAGACTCCGTCCACCAACCCGCTGGTGATTTATGCAAGGAGATTTACTTTGAGCGTGACAGCGACGGCTCCGGGGCAATTCGACGGCTTTCCGCTGAGTTATCAATGGAAATTCAATGGGATAAACATCATCGGAGCTACGGCCAGCAATTGCACGACATACGCGCTGCCCGGAACTTATTCGGTGATCGTGAGCAATGCGGCAGGAAGCACGAACGCCGCTTGGGAAGTAACGACGACTTATGAAGGAAGCTACATTGATGTCGGAACCCTCGCCTACCATTTGTCCACCAATGCCGTTTCGCGGACAAACGGCTTTACGGATATTGCCAGTGCTCAGATGCAACTGACTAATTGGACATATGCCGAATTTACCGAAACAAATTTAGGGCTTTTGACCAATGCTGTCTGGTCAACCAATTGTTGGTTGAAAGGCGTGCAAGGCTTGAGCGCGACGTGCATTGCCGTCAGCAATAATGTCGGGGGGCAGTGGCTGGTGACGATGGTTTCCCCACGCCATTATTTGCGCGCAAACCACACGGGCACTCCTGCGATGATGGCTTTTCTGGACACCAACAACGTGATTTATTGGCGAACATCTTTGCAACAGGTGCAGGTTGCAGGTGATACTGACGTTGGAATTCTGGACGCGGATTTACCTTCGTCGATTGGCTTTTTGTCAGTAGTGCCGACAAATCTTTCAAATTATTTGCCTACAAATGGCCCGGCGGTTATTCAAGCTATCGGTCTCAATCAGACTAATATGATTTTCAGCCAACCGATGAAGTTTGGATATCAGGCAGTATCATTAATTAGGAGTAGCCGATGTTAGTTGGGAGACCAATGCGGTGATTCCTTTTGGGGTAGGTTCCAATTGGAACATTCCTTTAATTGGTGGAGATTCTTCCCTGCCTGAAAGATTACTGATCAATAACCAATTAGTGTTGATTTCCCACAATACTCTTCCGAGCGGCGGGCCCAATTACTCCTTCCAGTTTGACGCGATTAACCTGAAGATGCATTATCTCTCGACGAACCATAGCGTTGGAACAGATTATCAACTGACGCCCATTTCTTTGACCAATTGGTCAGTCATTACTCAATAATCACCCAAAACCAAAAGACAAAATGAAAACAAAACACCTGATAATCATCGCTGTTATATTTGGAGCGACATTTCCAGTTTATCCCCAAGGATATATTGTAGCAAACGGCGTTACGACTCCTTCTGCGAACGTATTTCATGTTATACAAAATCCAGCAACTTCAGACTATACAGGTTTTGCTTTACCACCCACAGGCGGAAACACATTTACATTCTTCCTTCCTTTTCTTGATGAGGGCGTTCGTATTTTTTTGGTGTCATTTAATCAGCCAATCAGCCTGCAACCAATTTTGGCGAACAGCTATACTGAGTTGACATATGGTAATGTTTTTGCTAGCGCCTCGCCGTTTTATTTGGGGTTTTACACGGGTGCCACTTCCCCTCGAAATGGAATTTACAATGATCCGCTCTTTGGCTGGGCGCTATTGGCCAACAATAGAGGCACGATGCAATTGCTCAGTAGTGGGCTGGAATATGGCGGGGGCGGAATCTATGCCGGAACGCAAACCATCATTGGCATTCCCGAACCGGGCACAATCGCTTTGACCGCCCTCGGCACCGTGCTGCTCGGCTTCCACCGCTGGCGGAAATTGGCACGACGAATATGAAACGCTTGGCCATTCGTAACCAGATAAAAATCATTAAAGAACTCAAAATGAAACGTAAGAGGATCAGAAAAACAATCGTTTTAGTTTTTTTTCTTATTTCGGCACATTCAGGTTTATCACAAGGTTTTGTTAACTTGGATTTCGAATCGGCAAAAATCATTCCCATAGCAGGTAGTCCCTATTCCATAACAGTTTCAAATGCTTTCCCGGGATGGTTTCTTAATGGCAGTATGGAAGGTCAAACCACTTACAATGACCCTTCTCTGGGTTCCACAGGAGTATCTCTTTGGGCGACTAACGGCGCTCAAATTAGTGGAAATTTCAGCGCGTTGCTTCAAGCGGGGCAAGCTTCTTTTCCAGCTACGATCAGCCAGACCGGATTAGTTCCAGCATCCGTCCAATCCCTTCTATTTCAAGCGCAACCAGGGAGAGGTTCGTTGGAAGTTTATCTGGGTGGTCAAAGCCTTTCCTTTTCTGCTTTGTCTGATGGACCGAATTATACTTTATACGGTGCCGACATTTCCTCTTTCGCCGGGCAAGCCAAAGAATTGATGTTCTCCGCCTTGCGTGTTTCAACAGGTTTAAACAATTGGACATTGGACAACATCCAATTTTCACCCTCCGCCGTTCCCGAGCCGAGCACAATCGCTTTGACTACCCTCGGCACAGTGCTGCTCGGCTTCCACCGCTGGCGGAAATTGGCACGACGAACATGAAATATTTGGCCATCATCATCTGCTTTTTCGGGGTAATTCTGCAACAGGCAAGGCCGAGCCAAGCATTTACACATTGCTCGGCTGCGTTTTTTTATTTGGCGCGGCAAGGGCCACGTTTAAAAGAAGGCAACGAAGCCACCTGAAATAACCAATTGCTCTACGGGCATATTTCCAGCCGATGGGAAATCATTGAAGGCGATTGCACTGCGCAGTTTAATCCGTTGCAAGCCGGCCAATTTTTGGCAGGATTTCCGCACTGATGTTACTCGAAAACCTAACCTGGCCGGAGGTCAAATCATTACAAGTGGAGACAAAGATCGTCGTGCTCCCGCTCGGTTCTTTTGAACAACACGGGCCACATCTGCCGCTGACGACCGACACCGATTTGGTGGCAGCGATTTCGAGGCGGGTCGAACGTGAGCGTCCGGACAAAATTCTGTGCCTCCCGACGTTGTGGCCCGGACATTCGACGCACCATTTGTTTTTCCCCGGAACCTTGAGCGTCAGCCAGATGCCCTACATCCAGCTCGTCCTGGAGCTTTGCCGTTCCATCGTGAGCATGGGCGGGAAAAAAGTGTTCCTGCTCAACGGCCACGGCGGAAATGACATTCCACTGCGCGCCGCGTTGCGCGAATTGAAAACAGAATTTCCTCAAGTGCAGTTTGTCTTTGCGTCCTATTGGTCGATTGCTGCGCAGACCCTCAAGCAGGTTCGCGAATCTGAACCGGGCGGGCTCGGGCACGCTTGCGAAATGGAAACGTCGCTCATGCTTCACCTGCATCCTGACCGCGTGAAAATGAATCTCGCCAAACGCGACGGGCCGGCGCACACCGATCTTTTCCGCAAGGCAGACATGCAATACGCGCGGCCGATTTATTTTGTAAATGAATTCCACGAAGTTTCGTCGAGCGGCGTGGTTGGCCAGCCGGAATTAGCCTCTGCTGAAAAGGGCGCGCACTTCTTCACGGGCATCGTGAAGGACGTCGTCGGGTTCGTGGACGAATTCTCCACCTGGTGAACATCGAATCGCGGCAACTTAAAATTCAATTCGACGGCAAGGGGTGCAGACGCGATATTCCCGCCAATGCGTCGCCGCTCCTCGTTCGAGCCATAAGCGACTTCAATAATTTTATGCGTTTAATTCCAAGAGTTATTTTCGGCTTGCTCCTGACCGCCTCGGTTTTTCAATCCGCAACCGCGGGCGCCGCAACTTCCCCTGTGCCGAAGTTTGAGGAAGTTTATCAATTGTTGCGCACCAATGGCACCCTAGCCGAAGCGGAATTAAACCGTGCAGCCGTGCAAGGATTGCTCGATCAATTGCATTCCCGCGTTGCGCTCGTGACGAACACCGTGGCCGGGGCGGATTCGCTGAGCAAAAATTTCGTGCTCGACGATTCGTTCGCGTATTTTCGCATCGGGCAAGTCGAGGGCGGCCTCAACGAAAGTTTCAAATCCGCCTACACCAAACTTCTCGCGACGAACAAACTAAAAGGCATTGTTCTCGATTTGCGTTACGCGACGGGCACCGATTACAGCTCGGGGGCAAGGACCGCCGATTTGTTCATTACCACCGAACAGCCTCTCTTGCGTTGGGGCGAAACTTCCGCCCGTTCTTCCGTCAAAACGAACGCCATCGCCTTGCCGGTCGCCGTGTTGGTGAATCGCCAAACTTCAGGTGCGGCCGAAGCGCTTGCGGCGATGTTGCGTGACGCCCAAGTCGGGCTGATTCTCGGGACCAACACCGCTGGCCAGGCGAGCGTCTTCAAAGAATTCAAGCTGTCTGACGGGCAAACTCTGAAGGTCGCCTCTTCGCCGGTGAAACTGGGAAACGGAAAGGAAATTCCAGCCGAAGGATTGAAGCCTGATATTGAAATCGCGGTAAACTCCGCGGATGAACGAGCCTTCTACGACAATCCGTATCGAACAACCTCGCGGTCGGCCGTAATCTCGAACTCCTCAACAAATAGCGCGACCGGAAATGCGGACACAAATCGTCCACGCCGGCGCTTGAACGAGGCTGAGTTGGTCAGGATGCAGCGCGAGGGATTAACCCCAGACCAGGACGTCGTGGAAAAGCCGCTCAAAGAAATGGATGCGATCCACCCGGTCCTGAGCGACCCGGCGCTGGTGCGAGCCCTGGATTTGTTGAAGGGTTTGGCTGTGGTGCAACGGCAGGCGGAGCGAAAACGCTAAGGTCTTCTAGTCCAAGCCGCTCGCCAGCTTTGCTCTCTTCAGAACGGATTGCGCGAGTGTCCGCGCTTTCCCCGCGCCTTCCGCAAGAACGTTGTGCACGTAATCCAAATTCGCGGCCAGCTCGGCACGTTTGGTCCGCGCCTCAGCGAAATAGTTCCAGTAATTCTCGAATAACGCTTTCTTCAAATCGCCGTAGCCGAGTCCGCCAGCGCGCAAACGCGCTTCAAAATCCTTGGCAACATCGGCCGACGCGACAAGTTTTAGCAGCTGAATCGCCAGATTTTTTTCTGCATCCGGCTTCGGTTCCTGAGGAGAGCGGCTATCCATCGTGAGACTCATGATTTTTTTCCGCAGCGCTTTTTCGTCGCCGAAAATCTCGATCGTGTTGCCGTAGCTTTTGCTCATTTTCTGGCCGTCCGTTCCGGGCACCACGGCGACTTCATCTCGGATGCGCGGCTCGGGAATAACAAATGTCTGGCCGTATTGCTCGTTGAATTTCACCGCAATATCGCGTGTAACTTCGACATGTTGTTTCTGGTCGCGACCGACGGGAACCACGTTGGAATCGTAAATTAAAATATCCGCCGCCATCAGCACTGGATACGCGAACAAGCCGTGATTTGGTGATACACCCTTGGCGATTTTATCTTTGTAGCTATGACATTTTTCCAAAAGGCTCATCGGGGTGAGCGTGGTCAAAATCCAGGATAGCTCCGTCACTTCCGGCACATCGGATTGGCGGAAGAAAATGGATTTTTTTGGATCCAATCCGCACGCCAAAAAATCCAGCGCAACGTCCAGCGTGTTTTTGCGTCGCTCCGCGGCATCGAACAGCGACGTCATCGAATGATAATTGGCGATGAAATAATAAGCTTCGCCCTGCTCTTGCAGTTCGATGGCGGGGCGCATCATCCCAAAATAATTTCCGAGATGCAGCGCGCCAGAAGGTTGAATGCCCGACAGAATTCGCATGGGCGAAAAGTTAATTGAATTTGCGACTCAGGAAAGCAGGAACTGCGAGGCTGTGGTCGGGCTGCGCGATAAAAGCAGGCCGAGCGACCCTGACCTACTTCGTCTTCCCACCTGTTCGGACGAACTCCACGCACTGTTTGATGTCAGGAACGGAGTTGGTCCAGTTGTGCTCGTATTCGATGGAAATGTAGCCGTTGAATTTTTGCCGCTTTAATTCTTTCAACACGCCTTTCACATCGCCGACCCCTTGCCCAAAAATGGTGTCGTGTTCGGCCTGGCTCAGCGGATCTTTGAGGTGCAGCGAGTGAACCCGCTTTCCGTGAAGTTTGACGGCGTCCACCGGTTTCAAGCCCGACCGAACCAGATGCCCGGTGTCCAGGCAAAAGCCCATGCGCGGGTCGCGATTTTTCATCAGGCCCGCCGTGTAATTCGGATCCCAATTTTTATAATCTGGGTGCGCCTCATCTTTCTGATGGTTGTGCAGGCAAAATTGGATGTCGTATTCCTTCACGAGCTTCTCGATCAAATCCAAATCCTTTTCCACGTTCGGTGGTTCGCCGGTGAGCGAGACGAGTTTCAGTTTTTTCGCGAATTCAAACACCTTGCGCAATTCAGCTTCCGGATCTTTGGCTGTGAAAGCGGCATTTCCGAAATAAGCGCTGACGGCGCGAACGTCTGAGGCACGAAGTTTTTCCTTCAACAAATTTAATTTGTCATCGCTCAATTGCGCATTGAATTCAAGCGTTGGAAATTCCGGGCTGAACTTTTGCCACAGAAACATTTCAATCGTTTTGCCGCCCGCCGCCCGGGTCTTATCAATCGCCTCAAAGAGAGTGTATCCATTGAATGTATAAGCCTGGCAGCCGAGCGAAAAGCCGCCGATTTTTGTGGCCCTCGGGAGCGGCTCGGCGGCATTCGTTAAGGCGCTCACAACAAATAATGTGAGAAAAAATGAAGCAAGGAATTTCATGGATGAAGGCAGTAAACGTTTTCTTGGCGTGAAAGCCAAATCAAAATATATGGAAAACGATCCGTTACAATATTTCTGGAGCGAAGGAACGAACCGCTTTGCGACCGGGATGCTGGCGACGAACCGTTTTTCGCCAGGCAGTCACACGATCACGCTCATCGTGAGCGACGGGCAGGCGACGGGAACAAACTCCGCGCGGCTGGAAGTTCTCTCACCGGCTCAAGCGGTCGGCGTGCTCGCCACCCTGATCGCAAATTCCGAACTCGGCCGGAAAAACATCAACCCGTTGCTCGCCACCCTGGAAGCCGCCGGGGCTTCGTTTGCGCGCGGCAACGCGATCTCGGGGATCAACCAGTTAGAAGCGTTCCAGAACAAGGTGCGTGCGCAAATCGCGCCGCTTGATTCAGCCCTTGCCGGCACGTTGATCGAAGCGGCGCAGGAGATTATCGATGTCCTGATTTCGCCTGCGGCATTCAGTCCGGCAAATGGCGGAACGGAAAAGCTGATGCAAGTAACAGACAGAAAATTTCACTGGCGCTTCCACGGTCGGAGAGCCCGCGCTTATTTCATCGAGGCATCCACCGACTTGACCGATTGGGCAATCATCGGCGTGGCGCGAGCGGTTGGCGCAGAAGAATTCGACTTTGAGGACGTCCGAGCGGCCCAATTCCGCGATCGTTTTTATCGCATTGTCGAGCAGTGAGTCTCCATCATGTATCTGTTGCGTTTTGAACATTCCGCGCGCATGGCGCTTTCGCGCGCCCGCGCGAAAATGTTGCGGAACCCCGGCGGATTCACCTTGGTGGAATTGCTCGTGGTGATCGCGATTATTGCGATTCTCGCCGGATTGCTTCTGCCCGCGTTGAGCGCAGCGAAAGCAAAAGCCCGGCAGGCAGGCTGCATCAATAATCTCCGGCAATTGGCCCTGGGCACACAAATGTATTGGAGCGACAACAAGGGATTGCTCGTGGCAAACCTGCCGCAGCCCGCCTCCGAACCGTCGTGGGTGACCGGCGATATGAAAAGCGCGGCGGATTCGACGAATACCGCGCCGCTGCAGCTGGGAAAGCTTTATCCATACCTGAGCCAGCCTCGTCTCTACCGTTGTCCGGCGGACGAAACGCAAACCGGCGGCCGCGCGCGCGTCCGCAGTTATTCGATGAATGGATGGATGGGCAGTCGCGTCATGGAGACTCAGTATAATCAGAAAGGATTTCGCACCTTCGTCCGCGACACCGAACTCGCCAACGCCGCGGCTCCGAATGGGCTCTGGATGGTCGGCGATGAACACGAGTTCTCACTCGATGACGGTTTTTTTCTCGTGACAATGGATGACAGCCGCGTGTTCGCCAGTTTTCCAGCGATGCGCCATCGGCAGGGTTATGCGCTCAATTTTGCCGATGGCCATGCGGCAGTTTTCAAGCTGCGCGATCCGACAACTCAAACCGGGGCAAGAAGTTATTCAGGGAAAAACACCGATTGGATTCGGCTCAAGCAAATGACGACCGTCCCGTGAGGGAGCGCCACGCTACTTTTTCTTTGCGACAGCTGCTTTCCGTTGGTGCTGCAGCAACCATTCATACAGAGCCGGGTTGTCGTAGGTTTCAGTCCAGGAGTTGTGCTGCGCTTCGGGATAGACGGTGAACTTGATTTCCTTGATGCCAAAATTTTTCAGAGCGTTGACCAGATGCTCGGATTCGCCGACGGGAACGACGGGATCTTTAGCTCCGTGAAAAACCCAAACGGGCAGTGATTTCAAAGCGGCTTTATGGTCCGGCACACCATAGCCATGTTGCGCCAGGATGATCGCACCGGTGTCTCCGCCTCCGCAGATCGGCACAATGGCCGCGAATTTCTCAGGATGCCGCAAGCCCATGCTCCACGTGGCGTAACCGCCCATGCTGATTCCGGTCAGGTAAATCCGAGTCTTATCCACCGCGAACTTGCTCGCGATTTCGTCCAGCAATGGCAGCAAGACGTCATTGGACCAGGTCTTATCGCTCGGGCAAAGAGGCGTCACCAAAATGAAAGGAAACTCTGGATGGTTCACGCTATATTTCGCGGGACCATGAGTGGTTGCCTTCCAAAGATTCGTCCCGCGTTCACCTGCGCCGTGCAGAAACAGAATCAGCGGCGAACCAATCTTCGATTTGGCGTCGTAATCTTTTGGAACAGAAATCAAATAATCACAACCGACCTTTTTGCTGATTTTGCGCGAAAACTGCTTGGGTTTTTGCATTTGGTCTTGAGGTTTGTCTTGTGCCTTCATAGTTGTTCCGATTAAGAAAATTCCCGCGACAAGCAGGGTTGGAATAGAAGTCCAAGTGTTTCGCGCGGCATGGAATTACATCAGCTTCAGTTTTGGCAAATCCTGCGAATCAACCAGCCCAACCGGTTCTTTTTTCGCGTTCACCACAATCAAATCGTCAATGTTCCGCTCGTTGAAAATTTTCAAGGCCTCAACCGCCAGGGCATCTTCGCGAATGCAAATCGGGTGGGTTGTGATAACGCTGCGAATGGATTCTGCGAGCAAATTTTCGTTCGCAGCCATGTGCCGGCGAAAATCGCCGTCCGTAAAAACGCCAATCAGTTTTCCGCGACGGTTGACGACACTTAAGCTTCCCGACTTCGCGCTCGTCATTACCAGCAGCGCTTCTTTCACCGTTAAATAATCGGCGGCGACCGCGTTCCGATTTCCGGTGCGCATAATGTCCCGGATCTTCATTAACAGCGCGCGGCCGATCGCACCGCTTGGATGCCGTTTCGCATAATCCTGCCGGCGAAATCCGCGCGCCTGCAACACGGCCATCGCCAGCGCATCGCCCATCACCAGCGTGGCGGTCGTGCTGCTCGTCGGCGCGAGATTGAACGGACACGCTTCTTTGGGAACTTTGACGTTGAGCACTACATCGCTGTAGCGGGCAAGCGAAGATTTCACCGCGCCGGTGAACGAAATAATTTTGACCGCAAATCGTTTCAACGCCGGAATCAAATTGAGCAATTCCTCCGATTCACCGGAGTAACTGAGGGCGAGAATCACATCGCCATCGCTGACAATTCCCAAGTCGCCATGCAATGCGTCAACGCTGTTCAGCACGACGCTAGTTGAGCCGGTGCTGGTGAGCGTGGCGGAAATTTTGCGCCCGACAGTTCCCGATTTGCCGATGCCGACCACGACGATTTTGCCGCGTTGACGGAGAGACTCAACAATGGTTTCAACCGCCAAATTAAAATTGGCGTCCAACTGCTGGCGAACCGATTTCAGAGCCAGCAACTCGATATCGAAAACTTCGCGGGCTTTGGCCAAGTGGCTCATCGTGGTTGGTTGCGGGGAGATTTATGAGTTTTCGGTACGATACGCCTCAGCCAAAAGAGTGATCGGGTGAGCAATCCGCAGCGGAAGTTTTTGCTGGCGAGCGCCGTTGGCGATGTGCGCCATGCAGCCGGGATTTCCGGTCGCAACAATTTGTGCGTTCGTCGTCTTGATGTGCTTCAGTTTGCGATCAAGAAGTTCGTTGGCCATTTCAGGCTGGATCAGATTGTAAATGCCCGCGCTGCCGCAACACCACGTGCTTTCCGGCAATTCCGTCAGATTCAAATTGGGAATCGCCTTGAGCAGTTGACGTGGCTGCGCCGTGATTTTCTGGCCATGACAAAGGTGACACGCTTCGTGATAGGTCACGTTTTGCCCGGGCAAATCTTTGTTAGTCGGGAGCTGCACGCCGATTTGCGCCAGCCACTCGTGAATATCTTTGAGCTTCGCGTCCCACAGTTCGGCGCGCTTGTGATATGCAGGGTCGTCGGCAAGCAACTTGGCATAATGTTTCAGATGCGAGCCGCAGCCCGCCGCGTTCGTGATGATCGCGTCGAATTGTTCCGGCGGAAATTGGTCAATGTTTTTGCGAGCGAGACCTTGCGCCATTTCCCATTCGCCGTTGTGCGCGTGCAAGGAACCGCAGCAATTTTGCTCCGGCGGCGTGACCACTTCGCAACCGTTTCGCGCCAGAACTTCCACCGTGTCACGATTAACATCGCTGAACATCAAATCCTGGGCGCAGCCGATCAGCATCGCGACGCGGAATTTCTTGGCTGTGGTCGGCGCGGTGAGCGGCTCGATCAATTCCGCGGAGAATTTCGCCTGCACGGTGGGCGTCATCGCTTCGAGTTCGCGAAGACGTTTGGGCATCAATCTCATGACGCCGCTTTTTCGCAGAAGCGTTTGCAAGCCGAGCTGTTGATAAAACCGAATGGCAAACCCCACAAATTGAAGCCGCCCCATGTCCATGAACAGCCAGCGCAAAGTAATGGCGCGGATGACGCTGCGCTTCGGATTATTCAACGCGCCGCTTTGCTCGGCTTCTGCGCGCGCGTGTTCGAAAAGCTCGGCATAATTCACCCCGGCCGGACATGCCGTCATGCACGCGAGACAGCCGAGGCAAAAATACATTTCGTCCCCGAAGGCTTGGGTCGGTTCAAGCCTCTCGTCCGCGACGGCTCGCATCAGGGCAATGCGTCCGCGCGGGCTGTTGCGCTCCAGTTTCGTGGCGTCGTACGTCGGGCAGGTGGGAAGGCAGAGCCCGCAATGCATGCATTGCTGCACGACGGAGTAATCCAAATCCTTTAAATGGGAGTTGCGCTTGGGTGTGCTGTTTGAAACGGGCGCGGCTGCGGACATATGTGCGTCAGGCTAACAAAGGGGAGAAAGCGGCAAAGAAAATTCATCCGCGTGGTACGAGCTGCGCACCATCGGACCACTGGCGACGTGGATGAAGCCCATTCGCTCGGCCACCGTTTTGTATTCGGCAAATTTGGCGGGCGAAACGAATTCCGCGACGGGCAAATGCTTCAAGGTCGGTTGGAGGTATTGCCCCAAAGTGAGGATATCGCAATTGGCGCGGCGCAAGTCCTCCATCGCTTCGAAAAGTTCGGGCTCCGTCTCGCCGAGGCCGAGCATCACGCCGGATTTCGTGTGGATGGCGCCACCGCGTTTCGCTTTTACCTTCGCGAGGACGGCGAGCGAGCGGTCATAGGTCGCGCGATGGCGGACGGACGGCGTGAGGCGCCGCACCGTTTCCAAGTTGTGATTGTAAATGTGCGGATTGGCCGAGAGAACCGCGTCGATCGCAAAATCTTTTTCCAGGAAATCGGGAACCAATACTTCGATGATAATTCCGGGATTCAGCTCCCGAACTTTCTCAATCGTTTGGCGAAAATGATCCGCGCCACCATCGGCCAAATCGTCGCGAGCCACCGCCGTGATGACGACATGTTTAAGCTTCATGCGCCGAGTCGCTTCGGCAACGCGAGCCGGCTCGTCGATTTCGAGGGCGAGCGGCTTCGCGGTCTTCACGGCGCAAAACCCGCAGGCGCGCGTGCAATTCTCCCCGGCGATCATGAATGTTGCCGTGCCTTTGCTCCAACATTCCCAATGGTTCGGACACTTCGCGCTCTCGCAAACGGTGTGCAATTTCAGTTCGTCCAAAAGCGAACGGGTGTGGGCAAATGTATTCGAAGTGGGCAGCTTGAGGCGCAGCCATTCCGGCAAACGCGGGCGGGTTTTCAGTTCTGTTTCAGAGCAGCTCATTCAAATTTCTTCCAGAATTTTTCTAATTGGCCGGTGTCGAAATCGGCCAGAATTTCTCCATCCACCTCAATCACCGGCGCAAGGGTTTGCCCCGATAACTCGCGCATCTCCCTGCGCGCGACCGCATCGGTAATCACATCCAGCTCTTGATATTTAATCCCGCGTTCGTCGAGCCAGTCCTTGGCCTCATGGCACCAGCCGCAATACGGCTTAACGAACAATCGGATGTTGGTCGCGTTCATCAATCAAATCGTTTCAGTCAAAATCGTGTCGGCGTGCTCGTAAGCTGGAGCGCAGCAGCAAAGTAATTTCAAAACCTCCCCGCCGGTGTTCCAGATTTTGTGTTTCTGGCCCGGCGGAATGGCAACCGCATCGCCAATGTTCACTTCGCGCGTTTCATTTTCAATCCGCATTTTGCCGGAGCCAGCCGTGATAAAATAAATTTCCTCTGCCAGCGGATGAAAATGTTCTGCCGTGCAACCGCCGATGGGAATCCGGGCCTCGGCCAGACTTTGGTTGCGAATGGCGGAATTGCGATGCGCCAGCAATTCACGAATTTCTGATCCATCCTTCGTGGAAAATGCGGGAACGTCGTTAAGGTTCTTAATGTCCATCGCTCATGAATTTGGATTTAAGACGGGCACTCGTGAATCGTTATTCTCAAGTTCTTGAATTCATTCAGTCGGCAGCCAGCGTTTGCCGAAAATCTTCTGCCAGTTAGCTTGCCCGATCAGCACGCCGGCCACGATCAATATCATGGCCAACCAAAACGTGGCGGCGATCGACTCATGGAGAAAAACGGAAGCCCACGTCATCGTGCTGATCGGAATAAGATTGTTGAAGAGATAAACCTGGCTGGTTTTCCAGTGGCGCAGGGCGTTGTTCCAAAGCGCGAAGGCAACCACGCCGCTGGCCAGGATGCAAAAAAGATGAATCAGCACCAGATCGGCACGGAAAACCAACGGTCGATGCGCGGCTTCGCGCAGGCAGAGTTCGACACTGGAAAAGGGCAGCAGAAAAACTCCCGCTCGCCAAAAAGTTTGCGCAGAAACTTCCGCACCGGACAGGTGCGCGCCGAGAACGCGGCATTGGCGGCCATAGTTCGTCCAGAGAATGCTTCCGCCAAGCGCGAGAATTTCACCCAGCAGGTTGCCGGAGCCCATCTTCAGCGCGGGCCAGAAGAGGATGACGACGCCCGACAGCGCCAGAACAGCGGCTGCGTAGCGTTGAAAACTTTTCCAATTCCGCTCCGGCGCACCTTCCCACAAGAGCGCCCAGACCGGTGCCGCCCCCAGGTAAAGCGCCACGTGCGAAACCGAGGTCAGAGTCAGCGCAAAATTAAAGGCGATGATGTATAGAGCGAGAGTTAATCCGCCGCGCCACCAGAGTTGCCGGTTTAGATCCTTGGAAATGGACGAGGCTTTGCCGAAAATTTTTGTCCAACGGAAGAGGGCCAGCAAAATGAGTCCAGCGAAGGTAAAGCGCGTGCAACCGATAGATATGGGAGGCCAAAAGCCAACCATGAACTTCGTCCCGGCATTGCTGGCGCCCCAGAGAAAGATGGCGAGGAGCAGTCCGGAAGAAATCGCGCTGTTGCTGGGTTTGCTTTTCAAAGCAGGAGAAATTGCGTCGTGCTTTCTGAATTGGCCTGGATGCTCCAGAAGTTTTCTACCGTTGCACCCGAGCGCTGCCGCCTGCGACGAGGCTTTCCACTTCCTTGAGTGAAGCCATTGACGTGTCGCCGGGCGTCGTCATCGCCAGCGCTCCGTGCGCCGCGCCGTAATCCACCGCCTTTTGCGCGTCGTTGAAAGTCATGAGGCCATAAATCAGCCCGCTCGCAAAGCTATCGCCGCCGCCCACGCGATCCAAAATTTCCAGGTCTTCACGGTGCGGCGCTTCATAAAACTCTCCGTTCGCCCAAATAATTGCGCCCCAATCGTTGCGCGTGGCTGATTTCACCGCGCGCAGGGTTGTCGCGGTGACCTTAAAATTTGGAAACTCTTTCAACGCCTGTTCAATCATCCGCTTGAAAGCCGTGACGTCGATTTTGGAAATGTGCTCATCCACACCTTCGACAGCGAACCCCAGGCAAGCGGTGAAATCTTCTTCGTTGCCGATCATCACGTCCACGTGCCGCGCGATCTCCCGATTAACCTCTTGCGCTTTTTTGTGGCCGCCGATGCTTTTCCAGAGCGAGGGCCGGTAATTCAAGTCGTAGGAAACGATCGTTCCGTATTTCTTGGCTGCTTTCACTGCTTCGATGACCAGCGCGGGCGTGGTGTCGCTCAGCGCCGCGAAGATCCCGCCGGTATGCAACCAGCGCACGCCGAGTTTTCCGAAAATATAGTCCCAATCGAAATCGCCGGGCTTCAACTGGCTCGCCGCCGTGTGGCCGCGGTCGGGAATCCCCACCGCGCCGCGAACGCCAAAACCGCGTTCCGTAAAGTTCAATCCATTGCGAACCGTCCGGCCCACGCCGTCGTAGGGCGACCACCTGATGAATTCGGTATCGACTCCACCCTGCAAAATAAAATCTTCGATCAACCGGCCGACATCATTGTCCGCGAACGCCGTGCAAAGCGCGGTTCTCAGACCGAAGCAACGGCGCAATCCGCGCGCCACATTGTATTCGCCGCCGCCTTCCCAGGCTTGAAATTGCCGAGCGGTGCGGACGCGTCCCTCGCCCGGATCGAGCCGGAGCATGACTTCACCCAGCGCGAGCAAATCGTATTTGCCGGAACCGGCGGGTTTAATATTCAAAACTGCCATAAAGCTGAGTGGTTAATGGAAAAAACGCGTGCTGTCACGAATGGATTCTCCGGGCGGCTCGCGAGTTTTTTCTTACGCCTTCGTCATTTTACCGCATAATGAAGGCGTGCTTTTTCCGCCCAACAACCAGGCAAACGCGGCAAACCGGGTGGTTATCACCGGTGCGGGAGTCATCACGGCGTTCGGCGTCGGCTGGAAAAAAAATGCGGAAGGTTTTCGTCTCGGCAAAACGGCTTTCCGCCCGGTCACCCTGTTTGATGTTTCGCGCCAGCGCGTGAAGACGGCCGCAGAAGCCACCTTGCCGGAAATGCCCGACACACTGCTTAGTCGACGGCATTTGGAGCGCTCCGATCGCGCCGCAAAAATGCTGCTCCTCGCCGCACACGAAGCATGGCATCAATCCAAGTGGGCTCCTTCCGAGAATCTCCCGATCGTTCTTGGCACGACCAGTGGCGGAATGAGCCTTGGGGAAAGCTATTTTCGCCAGGCCACCACGCAGCCGAGTTTTCACAAAAACCAGGCATCGCGCGTCACTCATTATCAGGCACAACGACAAGCGCTTGATCTCGCTGATGCCTTCGGTTTTAGCGGCCCGGTCACGTTGATCGCCAATGCCTGCGCTTCCGGCGCCAACGCGATTGGCCATGCGTGGGAATTGCTTCGCACCGGCCAGGCTGAACGCGCTCTCACCGGCGGTTATGACGCCTTGAGCCATTTGGTTTTTTCCGGATTCGATTCGCTTCAGGCACTTTCAACCACGACATGTCGCCCGTTCGATGCGAAGCGCGATGGGCTCGCGCTCGGCGAAGGCGCAGCCGTTTTCACATTGGAAACGTTGGATTTTGCGCAACGGCGCGGCAACCGATTGTCATCACCTGACGCAACCGCATCCGAACGGCGACGCGGCATTGGCTTCGATGAATGCTGCGGCCAAAGCGGCGAATCTCACGCCGGAAAAAATCGACTATATCAACGCCCACGGAACCGGCACGCCACTCAATGACAGCGCCGAAGCCGCAGCGATCAACCGATTTGCCGGAGAGCACAAAACAAAGTTGCGGGTAAGCTCGACCAAGTCGGGCATCGGACATTTGCTCGGAGCGGCGGGAGCAGTTGAGGCAGTGATTTGCCTCATGGCTTTGCGCGAGCAATGGCTTCCGCCAACCCTGCTCGGCACGCCTGACCCCGCCTGTGAATTCCCGATCGTGCGCGAACCCACTTCGGCAACAATCGAACACGCTTTGACCAACTCATTTGGATTCGGCGGAGCCAACGCGTCACTCATTCTGCGGAGGGCCCGGTGAAGATTTTTGTCCATGGCATCGGCGCGGTTTCCCCTGCGGGCTGGGGTGTTGAGCCATTGAATCAGGCCTTGCGTGAAAACAAACCGCTCCCCGCCAAGGCGCTGGCGCGACCCGGCTGGGAAAAAACTTTGCATATTCGGCAGGTTCCGCCGCCGTTGACACGTCCGACTTTTCTCACGCACGCCCGTTTGCGTCGGACCAGCCCCATTACCCAATTTAGCGTTGCCGCGGGATTGGAAGCATTGGGCGAAAGTGCGAGCCAGTTTACCAATGGTCAATTGCGCCTCGGCATCGTCCAGTGCGTGATGTCGGGCTGCATCAATTATTCCCGACGTTTCTACGACGAGACGCTCCGCGATCCCGCCACGGCCAGCCCGCTGGTTTTTCCCGAGACGGTATTCAACGCACCCGCGAGCCACATCGCCGCGCTGCTGGGAACAGCCGCGATCAATTACACCATCATCGGCGATCCCGGAACTTTCCTGCAAGGCATGGCGCTCGCGGCGAATTGGTTGCTGAATCAACACGTGGATGGATGCCTCGTCATCGGCGCGGAAGAAATCGACTGGTTAAGCGCGGATGCGTTTCGACGCTTTCAGCGGAACATGATTTTAAGCGACGGCGCAGGCGCGGTTTTTTTACGAACCGAACCAACGGCTGCGAACGCAATCGAATTGGTGAAAATCACTGATGCGCATCCTTTTCTCCGCACCCAGAGCCGGCACATTGCTGCTCGGAAAATGCGATTGCAATTAGAAGCGAACGGCGACAACGCGTTGCTCTGCGACAGCACGCAATCGATGCCGCGCCTCGATGCCGCTGAGCAGGAAGCGTGGCGCGATTGGGCGGGTGCTCGGCTATCGCCAAAAACCGTTTTGGGCGAAGGGCTGATGGCGGGCGCGGCGTGCCAATGCGTTTCCACGATCAGCGCACTTCAACAAAAACAATTCAGGTCGGCCAGCGTCAGTTTGCTCGGTTGTAATCAGCAGGCCATCGGCGCACAATTTTTCCGATCAATTTGAAAAAATAAACTGATGAGTTTGCGAATCATTTTAGTGACCGGGGCGAACGGGGGACTTGGCCAGGCGATTGCGCGCTCATTTCTTCAGGAACATTCGGAAAATTTTGTTTGGCTCGGCGTGCGTGCGCGGCGCGAACACGCGGAAAAGGTCGAGCAGGAATTTTCAGGGCGCGCCCGGTGCATCGAGTTGGATGTAGCCCAACCCGAGTCATGGAAACTCGCGGTGGCGAAAATTCAAGCCGAGCATCAGCGACTTGATGTGCTGGTCAACAATGCGGGAAAACATTCCGACGCGCTGCTCGCGACAATGCCCCCCAGCGCGTGGCACGAAATTATTTCTGCAAATCTCGACGCGGTTTTTCACGGATGCCAGGCGGTGTTGCCGACGATGATTTCCCAACGCGGCGGTCGCATTGTGAATGTTTCCTCGCTGAGCGCATTGTTGGCGCCTTCCGGGCAGGCGAATTATGCGGCAGCAAAGGCGGGCGTGGTTGCGCTCACACAATCCCTCGCAAAGGAAGTGGCCCGAATCGGAATTACCGTGAATGCAGTCTGCCCCGAATGGCGCTTAGATAAGGCAGGGCGATAACAAATAGTGTGCGCAAATCGCCGTTTGGCATTGTACAAATTTGGCGGGTTGTTAATCTGGTGGATGCACCAAAACACACCGTTTCTGCCAGGGATTTCCCACCATCTTTTCGGGCG
>CANJXF010000014.1 GCA_947478865.1 Verrucomicrobiales bacterium
AGCGTCAAGTACCGGACGCAAAACGCCCACTCTTCATCACTGACATCGCTCGGATAACTCTTTCGTTGTTTGCTCATCCACAGCTTATTGCCGGGATGTATTTACATTGTACAGACAATTTTTGCGAAAAGTTAAGTACAGGCTCTAGATGGCGAACGCTGCGAAGCGGAAGCGCGGAAAAGAGTTTTGTCGCCAGGCAGCCGGTTCAAAACGGATGTCGTGCGCGATTCAGATAAAGACTTGGACAACAACGATTCCGTGCAGAAAACGCGTCGGACCAGAAAATCAATGCGATGGGGCTGAGGTGAGCCTCGCTGGGCGGTTTCCTTTGTTGGCGCCCTTGCGCTGCGCCGATTTGCCGTTCGAGCAGTTTCCCGATTGGCAGTTTCCGCAGCCGGATTGTTCATCGAGCAATGCCGTTTCTTTTTCGAGGATCATGAAAATCATGAAGAGGCCAAAGAAAATTGCGCCGACCGGAAGCCCCAGGTACCAAAAAATGGACTCGCCGGTGCTGATGAATCCGATGGCAAACGAAACCAGTGAAATCGTCAGAAAAACATTTTTAAGTTTCATGCCGGGAACTATCGTTTGCGACCCCCGGCAGCGCTTTACAAATTTTGCCGAAAATTCAACTAATCTTGCTCTGAAATTATGGAAAATTATCGCTTCCAATAAGCGGGTAAACCCTGCTTCGTCTCCGCCAGGATTTCAAGGATGGCCCGCCGGCTTTTTGCAGAGATGCGAGAGAACTCTGGTAACTCGTCTTTTCCGGTAAGAATGTCCCATAACCTTTTGTAGATGTGCTCCTGGATTTTGTCCGGCAGCGCTTCAAACGATTTGGAATAAATCAAATAGCTGCAGGGATATTTGAAAAGCCGCGTCTGCAAATCCAGGTCGCGCAACGATCGGCCTTTGCTGTCTCGCGGTCCGCGACTCTCAAAATCTTTGGAAAAGGCTCCACCTGTGATATCGCTTTTAATCGGCGCTTCTTCGGTAAACAATAAATATTTCAGGAACGAATTCGCGATGTTGGTAACGTAGTTGATGTGGCCGTAGCGGGACAGTTGCACAACCGATTCGTAGTTCAATCGCGTGATAAAATTATGCATGTGAATCTGGTGCTCCAAGACCATGAGCGCCACGATGTCGCTGCTGTTTTCTGGATAGCGTTTTACATCGAAGAAACGGCTCAGGTCCGAAAGGTTACCGAGGTAATTAGGAGACTTCTCCTGCTTTGCAAACGCCGTCTTTCCAAATAGATTTCCGCGATGCACCTGGCTTCCGTGCTGGCCCGTGACGAACCAACCACCCCAGCGCTCCTCGATCGGCGTGCGATGATTCACTTCCGAAATGCCGCTGTCCAACTCCACCACGCCGGTTGAATCGGTTTTGAATGAGCGCAATAAATGCCCCGGAACTCCCATGCTTTTTGCCGATGCATGGCATTCCAGGCATTGGTCCGTGCGGGCGAATTTGGGCTTGCTCTCGATCGTCTGCTCCAACGTATAAAATACGCCGCCCAGCCTCGGTTCTGCCGTCGAAAATTCCATCAACGGCGCACCGGGAATGAACCCTACGTAAACATCATCGTTGAAATAAAGCGCGCGTGGCGAGTGGGGAGAAATGCGTTCGCGCTGAAACGACGTTTTGGAGAACACCAGCACCTGCGATGACTTCGCAATGCCAAGTTCTTTGAGCACGGAATCCAGATAGCCGTGTTCGGACTCAAACTTCAATGTGCGGTCGCCTTTTTCGACGGCGTCCTGCAGTTGTGTTACCGGATCATTCGGTTTTGCTTTGTTATAATTGATTGTCTCTTCATCAAAAGGCATGAGGTGCGTGGAACCTTGAAAATCATTCTGGCCACGCGCCAGACCACCGAGAAGCAGGGCGAAGGAGAAAATAACGCTGCGCAAAGTCATAATTGCTGGATTCAGTTTGGGCGTTTGCATTGCTCTAAAAATGGACGGAGCCGGTGAGAATTACTTCACCGAATTTGCAAAAATCAAATCGGTTCTTGCGCATGAGCTTGGATAACATTGTCACATCCCACCTCCGGATCTTCGCTTTGTCCATCGAATCGGGCTAGGCCAATCACCTAGCCGTCGTAAACCACCCGGTGGTCAGTGTAGGGAAAAACCCGTTTTGGTATCAAAGAGCAAGACGTGCAGGTGGTTTTCCTGAAACGTAACCGTCTCGGTCCACCGTTGGGTAAACTGCGCGGAGTCGGCGGTGTCGGCCAGTTCCACCTGCACCATGTGATGGCCCGGCGTGACCGGCAGACGGACCACGGCCATGCTGGGGCCGTCGTGTGAGAGACCTTTGCTCTGGTAGGAAGCGTCGTGGACAGTCCGGCCATCGACCTGCACGCGCAGGCGGACAGGCACTCGCGCCCGTGTCACGTTCACTTGGGCGCGCATGTCGAGCCCTGGCAGGTTAATCGCCTGCGAATCGCAGGCCCCCACACACACGCCGCAACCGACGCAGAGCGAAACGTCGATTTGTGACTGCACTTCAAACTTCTTGCCGTCCTCGCGCGCCACCATTGAGATGGCGTTGAACGGACAGTCCTTCGCGCACAGCGTGCAGCCGAAGCAGCGTGCGAGATCGACGTCAGCCTTCCATTCCGGTGCGAGCCGGCGACGAGCCATCCACCACGGCGCGGTCAACGTCACGAGACCCGTGCCGAGGAACAAGGCCCACAGGGCGCCGCCACTCAATCGATCCGTGAGGCCGAGCGGCCAGAGATACCACCAGTCGAGCGTAAACCGTTGCACCTTCAAGGTCATCTGCGCCGGGCTGGAGCTGGTGGCCGGGAGCAGCGCTGCGACCACCACCAGCGAACCAATGATCCACAATGTCATGGCACGGCCCGTCAGCAGGCGCGCGCGGCTCACCCGCGTGAGATGCAGCCATAGCCCGATGCCAATCGAGAGAGGCAGGAGCATGTGGGCGAAAAAAATCAGGAAGAAGAGGAGCGACGGCACGCTGCCGTTCGTGAGGAACGAGCGAGACATCGGCTCCGCGAAGATGGGGAGCTGATCAATGAACCGCGCAGTGCCGAGCGCGGCGTGCTGGGCGCGTACGTCCCAGACCAGCCAGTAACCGGTCCAGCCGATGAACCACAGAGCCGCCAGCATGAGAATACCCGTGACCCACGCCAGCCAACGCGCCCCGGTAAAGCGCCGCTGGCAGACAATGCGCGCGGCATGCAGCAGGATGAAAAAGATGCAACCATCTGAACTGTAGCGATGGAGCGAGCGCACGAGCTGCCCGAACCAAGCACCGGCGCGGAGTCTTTCCAGCGAATCGTAGGCCTGCGATACGCTCGGAGTGTACCAGACGAGTAGCGCGATACCCGACACCACGGCAGCGATAAGACAGGTATTGGCAATCGCACCGAGCTGGCCAAAGGGATTCAGCGCGGACGGCAGGAACCGTTCCGCGAGCCGATCAAGATGGAGCCAGACATTCTCGAAGCGGCGCAGCAATGATTCGCCGTACACACTGGGCTTAAGAGGAATCGTCGCGGGATCGCTGCCAGTGGGTCGATCGAACGTTGGGGCATTTTCAGTCATGTGACTGAATCACTTCGTTTTCTCCGCCAGCAACGTGCGCACGGCTGAGACGAGCCACGATTGCTCGCGCTGGCTCAGCGACAGCCGGTAGGCGATGCGCCCCTCATGGTCGAGAAGGATGAACAGGTTTGAGTGGACGAGCTCGCCGGTCTTTTCGTCGCGCATGCGTCCGATGTTCAGTTTTTCAAGCAAAACGTTCATCTCGGATGGCAGACCATTGACGAAGTGGAATTGCGCGGTGTGAAAGCCATAGGACTTCGTGATCATGGTACGCAATTCGCGGGTATCGACCTCCGGGCTGAGCGAGAAGGCCACCACCGCGAGTTCGGCGCGCTCGGCGGGCGTGAGTTGATCGAGCACTTCACGGATCTTCTTCAGCATCATGGGGCAAGTCGTCGTGCAGGTAGAATAGACCGCGGTGACAAGCGTTACGCGCCCCTTGAAGTCGGCAAGCGTGACGGGCTGGCCGTCCTGGTTGGTAAAATTGAATGCCGGCATCGGCAGTGCGCTGCGCAGGCGGTCAGCGGGAAATGGGAACTCTCGCTGCACCGGTTCCGCGCGCCCCAGGCCTGCAAGACCTGCGCCGAGAATTCCAACCAGCAGCAACGCCGCCGAGGCAATCGGAATCACGGCCCGGCGACGGATTTGCCATAGTTCGCGAATCTGCGCGCGCCAGATGAAGAAGACGATGCCCAAAAGGGGCACCGGTTCAGCCACCATCACCGCGACGGAACTCCATTTCATCCAGCCGGTCTTGGGTTGGTATTGAAAACAGCGGATGCGGAACTCTTCGAGAAATCCTCCCAGAGCGCCGCCGTTGATGGGGGCAAAGGTCATGATGATTACGAAGGCCTCGTAAAAACAGAGCACGAAGAGGACGAACATCGCGAAGCCCCCGCCCGACAACATGCGGCTGAAGCGCAGCACTAGGCGTTCGAGCGGACTGGGGGTGAGCGTTTGCGTCGTCATGGGTTATTTGGGTCGCTGATGGTCATGGTAATTCATCGCACCGGCCATACGTCCGCAAGCGCTTTCCAGTTCGCGAAGTAGTAGACCGCGAAGCTGATCAGGAAGACGATGGCGAGAACCATCGTGCCCTGGGTGGGATGAACTGTGGCCACCACTCCTGCGCCCGCCTGAATTGGAGCCGGGTGATCATGCCCAGCCGAGGTACTGAGCACTTTGGGCGTGCCCCAGTCCTCCATGGCCCGGCCAACAATGCGACGGCCAAACAATAATGTGCCGACGGTCAGGCCGACGTAGAGGAACAAGGCCAGGAACGCCAGGATGCCGCCGATGCCAACAAGCCCCAGGAACAAGTGGGCCGTCGGTCCGTAGATGGAACCCGCGGCTTCGATGTCCCAACTGCGCCGTGCCACCCCCATCGAGCCAGCGAACGACATGCCGACGGACAGCGTCACGATCCCGATGCCGAAGAGATACGGCTGCAAGCGCGCGAGCGGTTTGAAGATATACTCGCGCTGCCACAGCAGCGGCACCAGGTAATAGGTCAACCCCATGAAGGCCAGCGTCGTGCCGCCCACGACCGTCACGTGGAAGTGACCGGGAATGCGGAGCGTGTTGTGGGCGATGATGTTGATCTGTTGCGTGCCCAGCGTCACGCCGGTGATGCCGCCGAGGAAGCCGAATATGATCAGCGAAAGGAAGAACGCGGAGAAGCCAGGATTGCGCCAGGGCGCACCCGTCAACCAGCCAAACAGGCCGCGGATATAGCCCTTGTGGCGCATGGCGACCTCTACCGAAGCCGGCACGGTGAAACCATGCATCATCGAAGCGAGCACTGCGAGATACATGGCGTAGGAGGTGTTCCAGATTTTCCAGCCCGCACCGACGCCAGGATCGACGAGTAAATGATGCGCGGAGGCCAGATTGATGAACAGGATGTAGAGCACGAACGCGCTGCGGCAGACGGCTTCGTTGAGCGGTTTCGCGCCGGTAGTCACGGTGGCGAGGAAATACCACACCGCCACCATCGCACAAACGTTTACCTGCTGGGACATGTGACCGAGGCCCCACCAGATAAGGCGATACCATTGCGGGTCGGGCTGCGCGATCAGGCCGACGGAATGAAGAAACGTCGGCACCATCACGACCGCGCCGTGCAACAGCGTGACCACCGCGATGATGGCCGCCGCCGTCGCACCGAACACCACCAGCGGAACGGAGCCTTCGTAGGTTTTCTCCTTCTTGGCCTTGTAGAGCGTGGCGAAAAAGTTAATGACCCCGATCAACGTGCCCACGGCGACCAGAATGATGCCGAGGTAGAACGCCGGATGCGCCAGCAGCGGCAAGTAGGAGCTCAACATTACGTCGGCTTTGCCCACCAGGATCGTGACATCCACCATCACCGCTCCAGTCAGCATCATGCTCAGGGAGACCCAGGCGATGGCACGCGAAGCCAGGCGCACGTTCAGCAATGTGGTGACGACGAAGTAGAGGATGGCCACCTCAAAGAACAGGATCCAGAAGAGGAGCATGTTGATCCCGTGCAGGGTGATGATGCGGTAGAACCAATCCACGGGCAGCAGATGAACCGTCTGCCAGCGGGTCAGCGCGAGCAGGATCGCAGCAATGCCGCCAATGAGGAGGAACACGACGGCGAGCACGGCATTGGCCTTGACGAAGAATTCCGCCTGGCGGCAGATCGTAAGGCCGGTAGTCAGGCAGATGCGTTTAGCGGAGTCTGATTTGGCATTCATGGGCTGGGTTTTCTATTCAACGATGATTTTTCCGACCATGTTCTGATGGCCGATGCCGCAGAACTCATTGCAGACAATGTGATAGGTGCCGGGCGCTTGAGGCGTGATCGTGAGCACGTGGTCATAGCCGGGGACAATCTGGAAGTTCATGTTCATGGGCAGGAGTGAGAAACCGTGCTGAAAATCGGCCGACGAAATGTGCAGCCGATACGTTTCACCGGCGCGCAGCTTGAGAATGGGGAACCAGGCAAATTGCTTCGCCAGGAGATAGATCTCGCCGGGAGGCGCGGGCACCACCGGAGCTATGCCCTCCTCGACCAACGATTCCACGCCAGTGTTGGCCAGCACGAATTTCTCGACGCGTTTGATGAAGTCAGCGGGTTTGACCTTGTAAGCCTCACCGGTGCTGTTCTGTTTTCCACGGAAATGCCAGTAGGGCATCATCACCGAGAGGATCAGGCACCAGACCACAGCCATGCCGATCCAGGTGCGCTCATTGCCGCTCGGCGCCTGGAACCATCCGGGCGCGGGGCATTGTAGGCTGGAAGAAGATTCCTCGCTCATAATTTTCATCGGGGTGGATCAGGGCAGTTGAGCCGTCTTGAGAAAGATCAGCTCCAACCAACCCCACAGTGTGTAAGACAGAGACGGGATGGCCACGCCAAGCACCAGCAACAGCCACGGGTTGTCCATCAGTTTTTGTATCGGATGTTTGCGATCAGGTTCGTTCATAGGTCAGTTCTCACTTGATTGTTTGTTCGAATCATCAGAGTCATGTTTAGCAGTCAAGCGGCCGGTCTTACTTGATCTAAGTCAAAGAAATACAACTAGGCAGCCGGCGAAATGCTTCACAGCAAAATCCTGCATGAATGCATCTTCTGCCACATCGGGATTGGCATGTTTGCGTCTTGCTTCAAAATCTTTTTGGCTTCGCGCAAGCACCCGGAACAGGCCGTTCGATTACTGAACTGCTCGTCGGAAGATGTTTTTGCTCTCTGCGCAGTTCATTAGTCCTAGTCTAATTCTGTCTGGTCGAATTTTGGAGTGCTCCTTAAATTCCATAGGGCTGGCCTGCCGTCTCAACGTTTCTTTGTGAGTCGCTCAACTTTCCTTGTCTGGCGCGTTTTGAATCGGCCATTGCTGTTTGTAGAGGAAAGCTTCGCAAGCACATCGACACGGCCTGGATGTGAATGACTGTTTCGGGTTCTTCAGTAACGCTTGGCTTACCAACGGGCAGATGTCGCGAGTTTGTGGAGATTGGTCCGGAGGAAACATTCGGCTGTCTTAGCCTTCTCCAATCCGGGTCGGAGCCGAAGACGCTTTTCCGATATTCGAGAACGGGTTCCAATCGGCCCCGGATTCGAACGCGAAAAGCTTGCGAAAATTTCTCATCAAATTATCCTGTCAAGGATGATTGCAAAAGCAGTTGACGTGACCAACCATTCTAGGATTTCTGAACTGGGCCAACGGGTTTTGGCCGGCGGGACGGTCGCCCGACCGGAAGCGCAATGGCTTTTCGAACTGGAAAGCGCCGCGGATATTTTTGATCTGATTGCCTGGGCCAACCGCATCCGTGAGCATTTCAAAGGGAACAAGATCCATCTCTGCTCGATCGTGAACGCGAAAGCGGGCGCGTGCTCCGAGAATTGTAGTTTTTGCGCGCAATCGTCGTTTCACCAGACTGGTTCGCCCAAGTACGGGTTTATTGACCCCGAGCCAGTCGTTGAAGCGGCGGACGAAGCGAACAAAAACCAGGTGACGGCCGTCGGGTTGGTTGCAGCTTGGAAAGGTCTGAAGGAAGGGCCGATGCTCGACGAAGTCTGCGATCGCATTCGCGAACTGGCCAAAACCGGCAAGACCCGTCCCGATGCCTCGCTGGGGATTATCAAAAGCCAGGCTGTGGCGGATCGTTTGAAAGAGGCGGGGCTGGAATGTTACGGTCACAATCTGGAAAGCTCGAAACGATTTTTCCCGAGCCACTGCTCCAGTCACACTTACGAAGATCGGATCGAGACCATCGGATATTTGAAGAAAGCCGGCCTGAAAATCTGCTCCGGCGGGATCATTGGCATGGGAGAAACTCGCGACGACCGATGCGACCTCGCTTTTTCGCTGAAGGAAATTGGCGCGAATGTCGTTCCCATCAACATTTTGAATCCCATCAAGGGAACGCCCTTTGAAAATGTAACCCCGCTCCCGCCGCTGGAAATTTTGAAAACGATTGCCTGTTTTCGTTTTATTTTGCCGCGGCAGGAAATCATGATCGCCGGTGGACGAACGGTTAATTTGCGCGATATGCAAAGTATGGTATTCTCAGCCGGCGCCAGTGCGTTGATGGTTGGAAATTATTTGACGACGCTCAACCAATCGGTGGAAAAAGATCTCCAGATGCTCAAGGATCTGGGGCTCGATCCAAACTGGGACAGTCACGATTTTGCGGACCAGGCGGATGCGCCATCTTTCTCGGCGGCGTCTCCGGCTTTTGACGAAGCTGCCGCCACAACGTTCGCCTGATGATTTTCCTCAGGCAGTAATTTTTTATGATGGACGATACAGAATTTATTATTCGTCGGGGATACGGAGGCGAGCCGATCGATATCCAGCAAGTTCTCGGCAAGGTCAAAGAAGTCGCCGAGCGAAACGGCTGGAAACGCGACTCCGTCAGGCTCGTTAACCAAGGGGCCACGAAAGAAGTTGAACTGCTCGCGTATCATCGCGTCAGCAAACCATCGTTGCACCGCGTTTATCTATCGACGGGAATTCATGGCGACGAACCGGCTGGTCCGGTGGCGATTTTGCAATTGCTCAAGGACAATGTTTGGCCGAGCGGTGTTGATATTTTCTTGTGTCCTTGTTTGAACCTCACCGGTTTTCCCCTGAACCGCCGCGAAAATGCCCGTGGCATAGATCTGAACCGCGATTACCGCGACCTCAAATCCGAGGAAACCCGCCATCATGTTGAATGGTTGAAGCGCAAACCTCGATTTGATGTGACGCTTTGCCTGCACGAAGATTGGGAATCGAAGGGCTTTTACATTTACGAATTGAACCCCGACGACCAGCCCTCTTTTGCCAAAAAAATTATCAGTCGCGTGGCGGAAATTTCCGCCATCGACCGTAGTTCAACGATCGACGGATGGCCGGCTGAAAATGGCGTGATCAATCCGAGCAAAGACCCGTTTGATCGACCGCAATGGCCGGAAGCGCTTTATCTCATCACGAACAAAACCCGCCTTTCTTACACGTTGGAAACACCCTCCAGTCTGCCACTGGAGACGCGCATCACGGCGCATGTCAAAGGAGTGCGCGCGGTCCTGGACTCCATTTCCGAGCACCCGATTTTGAGAATGGATTAGTTTTTCCTCGGAAGTTCCACGGCAAAACCCAACCGCTGGCCTGACCCTCTTTTGGGCTTGTCTCGGGGCCAATGTCCCCTAACGTTTCGCCGACGCGCTAAATTCTAGTTTCATTATGTTTTCCCTACAAAAATTACTCGGCAAAGAAGATAAGTTTTTCGACCTGTTGGAGGCTAGCGCCGACGAGGGCAGGGCCAGCGTGCAGGCTTTGATCAAGTTGGTCAAAAGCGCGGCGGAAGCCCGAAGCCTGGAAGATTTCGTGGCGGCGCGGCGCAAAGAAAAACGGATTGCCGCGCAGATCAGCCAGATGGTCGCCACGACCTTTGTCACCGCATTGGAGCGCGAAGACATCGAGGCGCTTTCCTTCGCGCTCTACCGGATTCCGAAGACGGTTGAGAAGGTAGGCGAACGCATTTTGATCGCTCCGCAGTTTATCAATGGCATCGATATTTCCCGGCAGATGGCGATGATGGAAAAATCAACCAACACGCTTCTGCTCATGATTCAGGAGCTGCGGCGCGATGTGAATCCGGAACAAATTTTTAAGCACAACGATCATCTGCAAGCGATCGAAGGTGAGGCGGATCAACTCGTGCTGGAATTGTTGCGCGATTTGTATTCTGGCAAACACGAGCCGCTCAAAGCCGTTTTTCTCAAGGAACTTTACGACCTGTTGGAAAAAGTCACTGACCGCTGCCGCGATGCCGGCAATGTCATCAACCACATTGTTCTTAAAAACTCCTAATCGAGCATGACGCTGATTCTTTTCGTCGTCTTCGTTGCGCTCGCCTTCGAGTACATCAATGGTTTTCACGACACGGCGAATTCAATTGCGACGGTGGTTTCCACCAAGGTTCTCACCCCGCGGCAGGCAATCGGGTTGGCCGCAATCACCAATCTGGTGGGAGCGATGTGGGGAACAGCGGTCGCGAAAACAATTTCCTCCGGCCTGGTGGACACAAAAATATTTTCGCTGACGAGCGAGGCTCTGGTTTGTGCTTTGCTGGGCGCGATTGTTTGGAACCTGTTCACCTGGTGGATCGGTTTGCCCTCCAGTTCGAGTCACGCGTTGATCGGCGGGCTTTGCGGAGCTGCGCTCGCTGCGGCCAAGAACAACTGGCACGTCATCATCTGGTCGCAGCCTGACCCAGAACATTGGTTCAAAGGCAAAGGGCTGCTTTGGAAAGTCATTGTGCCGATGATCACATCGCCGTTTCTTGGGTTTGTTCTCGGCTTTCTCATCATGGCGATTTTATACATCACCTTGCAACGGCTGCGCCCCAAGACGATCAATAACATTTTTGGAAAGCTACAGATATGCAGCGCGGGTGGAATGGGTTTGATGCACGGAACCAACGACGCGCAAAAGACGATGGGAATTATTGCGCTCGCGCTCCTGACTGGAACAAAAGCCGGCGTGTTCGATCAATTGCCGCCTTGGCTGTCGTTTCTGCACACGCCGGTGCCAGCGCCTGGAAAAGATTTGGACATCGCGCTCTGGATCAAACTGACCTGCGCGGTCGTGATGTGTGCCGGCACTGCCGCCGGGGGATGGCGCATCATCCGCACGCTCGGCCATAAAATGGTGAAGTTGCAGCCGATCAACGGTTTCGCGGCGGAAACAAGTTCCGCCTTGGTGATTTTTTTGGCCACCCACCTGGGCATTCCGGTTTCGACGACGCATAACATTTCCGCATCCATCATGGGCGTGGGAGCGGCGAAACGTTTTGGCGCGTTAAATTTATCCGTCATTGAAAAAATGATGTGGGCCTGGGTTTTCACCATCCCGATTTGCGGCGCAATTTCTTACGGGCTGGTTCGCCTCTTGGAGATGCTGAATCTGATGCAATAGTTTTATCTGGAGAAAATTGATGCAACCCCCCGACCAATCGCTTCGCGTTCTCGCCGTCATCGGCAGCCTTCACCGGAAATCGGTCACGCGATCGATCATCTGCCACGTCGCTGAACGGTTGAAGGAAGCGGGTTGCACGGTGGATGTGATTGATTTTGAAAACGAGCCGTTGCCGCTCTACAATCCGGACACGGCCTATCACGCTCCGAGTTTTCCCGCGCTCAAGAAACGGGTGGAAGAAGCCGATGTTCTACTGCTGGGCACGCCCGATTATCACGGCTCGATGAGCGGCGCGATGAAAAGTTTTCTCGACCATTTTTGGCGTGAATTCGCGGGCAAGCTGTTCGCCACCATCGTCGCTTCGCACGAAAAAGGTCTAACCGTGACCGACCAGCTTCGAACCGTGGCGCGACAATGCTATGCGTGGTCGTTGCCGTATGGTGTTTCCTTTTCTGAAAGCAGCGATATGAAAGAGGGGGAAATCGCCAGCGAACCGTTTGAGCAGCGCATCGAGATGTTTGTGCGCGATATTTCGGTTTACGGAAAACTCCTTGCGCAGCAGCGCAGGATGGATTTGGCTGGGAACGAGGCTGGGTTTCTGGCGCGGCATCGCAAGTAGGCTTGCCTCAAATCGTCATTCGACATTCGGGCAGGCGGTTTCTATTCTTTTTTCATGAATTTCCAGTCCAATCCTCCATTTATTAAGGAAGATCCATGGCGGATTTTTCGCATCATGGCAGAGTTCGTTGATTCTTTTGAAACCCTCTCGCAGGTCGGTCCGGCTGTGACGGTTTTCGGTTCCGCCCGCCTCGCCCCCAAAAATCCCCACTACGAAATGGCCGTCGCGCTGGGCAAGATGCTCGCGAAACAAAATCTCACGATCGTCACCGGTGGCGGACCGGGCATCATGGAAGCGGCCAATCGCGGCGCGAGTGAGGCCAAAGGAAAGTCAGTCGGTCTGAACATCGAATTGCCGTTTGAACAGAAGGGAAATAAATACGCAAATATTCCGATCAATTTTCACTACTTTTTTTCGCGTAAAGTCTGTTTTGTAAAGTACAGCATCGCGTTCGTTTTCATGCCCGGCGGCTTCGGGACTTTGGACGAATTCTTCGAAATCTTAACCCTGGTTCAGACCCGCCGGATTCCACGGTATCCGTTGATTCTGATCGGAGAGGATTACTGGTCCGGTTTGCTCAAATGGACGAAAAGCACGATGGAACAAAATAACTATATCAGCCCTGGCGACATGGATCTCGTTACGGTTACGGATGATGTGCAGGTCGCGGTTGACCTGATTTTGGATTACAAACGCCGGGTGGGGCCTCCGGAAGTCATCCCAAGCACTTTGGCCTAGCGGCCAGAGATGGTTTGTGCGGTTTCAAAACGGGCTGCCTTGTAAAACTATTTTGTTCGAGGACTGGAGTGCGCTGGTTTTCGCATTATAATAGGTTCAGTCTAACTTCCGTGGCTAAATCTAATTCCATGTATCAAATCACGCGGCTTAACAACGGGCTCACGATTGCCACGGCGGAAATGCCGCACATGGCGAGCGTCAGCTTGGGAATCTGGGTGGGCATTGGCGGCCGTTACGAACCTGCGGAGATCAGCGGCGTCTCCCATTTCATTGAGCATCTGCTTTTCAAGGGAACCAAAAAACGGTCCGCGGAAAAAATTTCCCAGGACGTGGAGGGCATTGGCGGCTATCTGAACGCGTTCACCTCGGAGGAGAATACCTGTTTTTATTCCAAGGCGCGGCATGATCGTTTCGACGAACTTCTGGACGTTTTGACCGATATGTTTCTCAACTCCACGTTTGCACCGGTTGAGATCGATCGCGAGCGCAACGTGATCAAGGAGGAGTTGGCCATGTATCGCGATCAGCCGCAGCAATACGTCCAGGAATTGTTGAATGAAACCCTCTGGCCCGACCATCCGCTCGGACGTTCGCTGACCGGGACCGAGCAAACTCTGGACGCCATCGATCGCCAGCGACTCCTCAATTACAAGCAGCAGAATTACATCGCATCGACCTCGCTCATTTGCGTGGCCGGCAGAATGCAGCATAAGAAAGTCGTCGAAGCCGTCTCGAAGTTTGGAAAATATTTCAAAGCGGGAGAGCGGCTTCCCTTCGCCCCTGCTTTGGCCAACCAGACCGAACCGCGCGTCCGGTTGTTCCGCAAGAATGTGGAACAAACCCAGGTTGCCCTGGGCATTCGCACCTGTTCCCGCCACGACGAACGGCGCTACGCGCTTCGTTTGCTCAATACCGTTCTCGGCGAGAATATGAGTTCGCGCCTTTTCCAGACCGTTCGCGAGAAACACGGACTGGCCTACTCGATTTACAGTTCGCCCAGTTTTTTTGCCGACACCGGCGACCTGGTCATCTCCGCGGGACTCGACACCGACAAGCTCCCCAAAGCGCTGAAACTCATTTCGCATGAATTGAAAGTTCTCGGCGAAAAACTTGTTTCACCCGGCGAACTGCGCCGCGCCCGCGACTATGTGATCGGCCAACTGGAAATGACGATGGAAAGCACCGAGCCGCAGATGATGTGGATTGGCGAACACCTGCTTGGCTACGGAAAAATTCAGCACCCGGACGATGTGAAAAAGAGGCTGAATAAAGTTTTGCCCAGCGAGATCCGCGCCGTCGCCCGGGAATTTTTCCGGCCGGAACGAATGAACCTCGCCCTCGTCAGCCCAATGAAAAAAGATCATTCACTCTTGCGAACGCTCGTCTCGTGAACCATTTCCTACGGATAAACGACCCGGAAAAAACGCTGTGCGCCGCCACCTTGGTTCGTAAATGACACGTTTGTTGTCGCTGAAACCGCCGTTCCCACCGTCGAAAACGTGGGCAGATTCGTGCTCGCCTGAACCGAATAAATCACGTTGCTGACGCCTTGCCAGCGCAGGATGTTTGTGGAATTCAAAGCCAGAGTGGGCGAGGGGACCGTGACGAAATTCGTGACGGTGTAGTTGATCCGGAAATCTTTCACCACCCCCATGTGCTGCATATTGGTGCCATGTGAATCGCCAAATGCCACCGGAGAAACCTCGCTCAGCGGCGTGTAAACATCTGAATCGAAAACCAATCCTTTGGGAAAGGTGTGTGTGCCGATGATCACGTCGGTCAAAATATTGGTGAGCGAGAAACTCGGCAGAACGTAATCGTAACGTTCGGAGCGGGGTTCGCTGGTATTGAGGTTGGTTGAGGCGTTTGAAAATCCATCCGTGGGAATCGGATTGTCGCTCAGATAGGTTTTAAATTTGGCGAGCGCGGTTTCACCGGACGATCCAATGTTAAAGTCGCCCGCCACGATGATCCAGGCATTGGACGGGAAGCTGGACTGAATAAGCGCCGTTAGATTGGTAGCTTGAATGGCTCGTTGTGCGGAGGAGCCGCTGCTGGCTTTCAAATGAACGCTGACAACGTAAAGATCGTCGGCTCCGGGAACATCAATTCGCGCCCAGGCAAATCCGCGGTCCGCGATCGAGGTTACATCATTCCATGAACCGTTTGTGATCATGGGGTAACGGCTGATCACGCCGTTCGGAATTGTGTAAGTCTCAGAAGCGCTGCTTTCCCGGTAATAGACGAAGTTCGTGCCAAAGGTCGTGTCCACCATGGAGCGCAACGCGGCGGCGGTGTTAATGCCGAAACTGTTGCTGACGTTAAACTCCTGCATGGCCACGATGTCCGGCTTCAGCGCTTTCAGGATATTCAAACCCGCCGTTTCGTAACGTTGATTGTTTCCGCTGGAAAGATTCGAGGCCATCACGCGAACGCTGACATTGGTGTTCACGACTACGGGCGCCTGACTGTGGGCTTTTTCTGCCAAGAAAACGGTTGCGACGATTCCGAGAGGTCCCAACGTTCTGAAAATTCGGCGTGTGCAAAACATAAATCGAGCAGTCGTCGGAATTATACCGACCGGGTGTAAAACACAAGAAAGCTTCGCCGAATTTTGTGACGTGACCGGTCAAAAACGGCATGGCATTGTCCGGTCGTGACGACCGTTGAAGCAGCACAATTACTGGAACAGTTTCTCGCCGGGAAGGTAACCCGCGAACGAGTTCTGCACGCATTTCAGAGTGCGCCTGTCACCGACCTCGGTTTCGCCGAGGTCGACACCCACCGCGCGTTGCGCAAAGGGTTTCCTGAAGTTGTTTTTGCCGCGGGTAAAACGCCGGAGCAGGTGGTGAAAATCGCCGCTGAAATTTTATCTCACGAACAGCGCATGTTGGTGACCCGGGTCACCGCGACGCATGCGCGAGCGTTGCGGCGCAAATTCAAATCCGCGGTTCATCACGAAACCGCGCGATGCGTGACGCTCGAAAAAAAGAAGCAGGCAAAACGGCCGGGAACGATCGCGGTTTTATGCGCCGGCACCAGTGATTTGCCGATCGCCGAGGAGGCCGCCGTGACGGCGGAAATCATGGGCAACCAGGTGGAACGAATTTACGATGTCGGCGTCGCCGGATTGCATCGATTGCTCCGGCGCCTCGAAACGATTCAGGAGGCGAACGTCATCATTGTCGTCGCTGGAATGGAGGGAGCGTTGCCCAGCGTTGTCGCCGGATTGGTTTCCAAACCGGTCATAGCGGTGCCGACCAGCGTTGGATATGGCGCGAGTTTCGGCGGGCTCGCCGCGTTGCTCGGAATGTTGAATAGCTGCGGCAGCGGAGTGACGGTCGTGAACATCGATAACGGATTCGGCGCCGGCTATTCCGCCAGTCAAATTAACACCCTGGCGAGCGGTCAAAATTTTTAATGAAAACACTTTACCTCGATATCTTTAGCGGGATCAGCGGCGACATGTTTCTGGGTGCGATGCTCGATCTCGGCGTCGATTTTCATCAGCTCGAAACGGAGCTAGCAAAGCTGCACCTCGATGGTTATCACCTGCACGCCTCCCGCCAGCAGAAGTCCCAGATTGAAGGGGTGAAATTCGATGTTCATCTCGCTCATCATGACGAGCATGACCATGACCACGGTCACGGTCATAAACATTCGCCCGAGCATTCTCACGCCGATGGGCATTCGCATGCTCATGAACATTCCCGCGAGCACCATCACCACCATGAACACGGCGAGCACGAACATCATCATGAGGAACCGGAGCACGGGAGGAATTTTTCCGAAATCCAACACCTGATTGCCCGCAGCTCGCTTTCGAGTTGGGTCAAGGCAAAATCAACCGCCATCTTCCGGCGCATCGCGGTTGCCGAAGGAAAAATTCATGGGATGCCGGCCGAGCAGGTTCATTTTCATGAGGTTGGTGCTGTCGATTCCATCGTCGACATCGTGGGAGCCTGCATTGCCGTGGAACTGCTCGGCAAACCCCGCATTCAAGCCAGCCCGGTCACCGAGGGAACCGGCTGGATTAATTGTGCGCACGGCCGATTTCCCGTTCCTGCTCCCGCCACGCTGGCCATTCTCGGCGAGCGCGGAATTCCGATTACGCAGTGCGTCGAACCGCACGAGCTCATCACTCCCACGGGGGCGGCATTGCTCGCGGAACTCGTGGAGGTTTTCGGCCCAATGCAAGGGCTGACTGCGGCGCGAATTGGCTTCGGCCTCGGCACGCGCGATCACAAAACCCGCCCGAACGTTCTTCGCGCCATTTTGGGTGAAGCGGATTCCGGCGCCCACGACTGGGAAACCGATACGATTGCGGTGTTGGAAACCAATCTCGATGATGTCAGCGGGGAGATTCTCGGGCACTTCGTGGAACGAGCCCTGGCAGCCGGTGCATTGGATGTTTTTCATACGCCGATTCAAATGAAGAAAAATCGTCCCGGCGTTTTGCTAACGGTTTTGTGCCCGATTTCCGATGCGGATAAATTCAGCGCAATGATCCTGCTCGAAACCAGCGCGTTCGGCGTCCGGCGCTCCACGGCCGAGCGGCGCAAACTTCAGCGCGAGTTTGCCGTGATCAAAACTTCGCTGGGAACCGTCACGGTGAAGGTCGGCAAGTTGAATGGCAAAACTGTCCAGATCACGCCGGAGTTTGAGTCGTGCAAGAAATTGGCAAATGAGCGAAACGTTTCGCTCAAGGAAGTTTACGACGCAGTCGCGCTCAGCAAATCCGAAATGTGATTATTTCGTTTCCGGCGAATTCTGTTCCAGCCAGATCACGCCGTCGTGAACTGCGAATTTCAACTTCTTGAGGCGCGCTCCCTCGCAGGGGCCGCGCACGCACAACCCGGTTGCCGGCTCGTAAAGTGCGCCGTGTGATTGGCAGAAAAAGTGTCGCCCGTCTCGGCTGAAAATTTCTCCGTCGCCGCCGTCGAGGCTGAGCGGAAGATGCCGGCAGACGTTTTCGTAGCCCACTAGTTTTCCGTCAAAACGAGCCACAAATCCCCGCACGTTTCTTCCGGCGCGAACAAACACAAAGGATATGGTTTGACCTTCGGTCAATTCAGATTCCGGCGCAATCGGGCATTTCTTCAACGCGGGAAACCTAGTTCAGCCCGCGATCGGGCGGAAGCCAAATTGGCATGGCAACCGACTCCGGCTTGAGTCATGTTTCAGACATGAAAACCGTTCAACTCATCGCCCATGGGGCGCCCGGAACAATGGAATTGCGCGACCTCCCCGCGCCGAACCCCGGCCCTGAAGACGTTGTCGTGCGGGTCGGCGCCTGCGGATTGAACCGGCTCGATTTGTGGGCGGAGGAAGGCGCTTTGCCGATCCCAATCGCCTTGCCCCGCACGCTCGGCAGCGAAATTGCCGGGGAAATTTTATCGGTCGGATCCAACGTTACTTCCTGGAGGGCGGGCGATCGGGTCGCAGTCCAATCCAATTTGTATTGCGGCGAATGCGAGTTTTGCATGCGTGGCGAAGAATCGATCTGCGTGCGCGGCCAGCTCATGGGCGTCCAGCGCGACGGCGGTTTTGCCGAACAGGTGCTCGCTCCCGCGGCCTCGTTGATCGCCTTGCCCGACGCCGTCAGTTTTGAAACTTCCGCTGCACTCAGTCTGGCGGGCAGCACTGCCATGCATATGCTCACCACCCGTGCCCGGGTTTGTTCCGGCGATTGGGTTCTGGTCATCGGCGGGACCAGCGGCGTCGGTTCGGCCGCCATTCAAATCGCCAAACAGCTCGGCGCCTACGTCATCAGCACCGGCTCGACCGCCGCCAAACGGGAATTCGCTTCCCGCATCGGCGCGGATTATGTCGTGGATTCTGCCGACGGCGCATGGCCTGCCGAAGTGCGAAAGATCACCGGCAAACGGGGCGTCGATCTCATCGTCGAACACGTTGGTGGGTCCGTTTTGCTCCAGTGTCTGGAATGCCTGGCGCGCGGCGGATCCATCGTGACCTGCGGCGCCACGGCCGGTCGCGAAGTCGCGATTCAGCTCTGGCCGCTGTTCGTGAAAGAGCAGAGCATCGTCGGCAGTTACGGCCGCAATCGAGCCGATTTGCAAAACACCTTGCTGTGGGCAGAGCAGGGGAAATTGAAACCCGCGATCGATAAAACCTACAGCTTGGCGGAAACCTCAAACGCATTTGCCCAACTTCGGGACCGGGCCGTGATGGGAAAATTGCTCGTAAAACCGTGAGCCGGCCGCGCGTGCGCATTTTCTGGAAAATCAGTTGACGCACCGAATAGCCATTTGTAAATTACGCGTCCTTTGGTATCCAAGGTAGCTCAATGGTAGAGCTCCGCACTGTTAATGCGGCTGTTGAAGGTTCGAGCCCTTCCCTTGGAGCCATCTTCAAACCGTCCTGTTCCCGAGGGTTAATTCTCCGAAAAAACGCTGATATCTTAGTCCACGAAAGTTTCCAGAGACTTCGAAGTGGCTTTTGCATAACCTCTTCGAAAACTTTCTGAGTAAAACAAAATTCATCACGGTTCTGTTGGCGCTGTTCGTTGGCGGTTTCGCTCGCGGGGCGGGAGTCACGCTTGTCACCCATGGCTTCAATAGCAGCATCGACGGCTGGATTATTCCGATGGCTGGAAAGATGGCCCAATATCCGGCGCTGCCCGGAACCAATTCCAGCTGTTACGAACTTTCCATCACGCGTAATGCGCAGAGCCAATACGTCGCGTTGGCAACGCTGATTAGCGGCGTTGAACCGTTGGTCGCAAACTCAGGTGAAATTTTCATCAAGCTCGACTGGTCCACTCTTTCGGGCATTGGCGGCGCTTCCTCGACCGTTATCGCCAATGCGGCCGCGAGCGCACTGTTCTCGACGAACCTGATTTCAGCTTTGGGCGGCAGGTCGTTGACGGAATTGCCCCTTCACCTGGCGGGGCACAGTCGCGGTGGATCAGTCGTTTCCGAAATGGCCCGACTTCTTGGCGCGCAGGGGCTGTGGGTGGACCACGTCACCACACTCGATCCGCGCCCCGTCGGTTCGCTTGGCGATCCGGCCATGAAAAACTACGCCAATATTTTGTTCGCCGACAATTATTGGCAGAACCTGGGCGACGGATTGTTCGTGCCGAATGGCCAATCCATTGCCGGTGCTTACAACCGTCAATTAACGGATTTAAACGGCGGCGATTCCTCGTCCCACACCGATGTGCATCTCTGGTATCACGCCACGATTGATACGAATGTTTCCCTGACCGTTGATTTTGCGACCATCAATGCGACACAGCGACAAACCTGGTGGAAATCCAATGAAACAGCCGGCGCGACCGCGGGATTCTTTTATAGTTTGATGGGCGGTGGGGATCGATTGAGCAACCTCGAGCCGGCTGGAGCGGGGAATGGCCGGGTTCGCGATGGCTACAATAAAGTCTGGGACCTTGGAGCGGGTGTCGCGACGAATCGCGATGCCTTGCCCGCGAACAATGGCGCATGGCCGAACCTGCTGAAGTTAAATGTCACCAGCACGAACCGGCTATCGGTGGATGACCCCATTGCGCTGAGTTTCTACACGCAATCCGGCGCAACCACTTCGTTGACTTCCGAGGTCCGTTTTTTCCTCGACCAGGATGCCAACCCTTACACGGCGAACAACGTGGAGATTTTTCAAACCAACATTTTATCCACGGGGACGAGCCATGTTGCGCTGAACAGCCTTAACCTTTTGCTTGATCGAACCAACACCCCGCCGGGCACCTACAATTTGTTTGCGCGGATCTACGACGGAGTTCATGCCCGCTATCTTTACGCTTCGCAAAAAGTTTCGATTCTCCCGAGCCGAAATGCTCCGGGCCTAAGCGCGCCGCGCTTGGAAAACGCGCAACTTCATTTCAATATTAATGGATTCATCGGGCAAACCGTGGTTGTGCAAACCTCGTCCAATCTTCTGCAATGGACTTCCCTCAGCACCAATACACTCGGCCTGGCTCCCCTGGAAGTCGTGAGCCAGCCCGTCTCCAGTTTGTCGCCGCGCTTTTATCGCGCGGCGCTGGTTCAGTAGCGCATTGGCCTGGCCGTATCCTCGCGACCCATCACGATCGGACTGGCGATGGCCGGATTGCTTTGGAACTGCTTTCGAGGGGGAATTCTGGGAAAAGACGCGTTCGGGATCCAAAACAATGGGGGCACCCGAAGGTTTAAAATCTCTGCGGTGAAGCATCTGCGAGGGCCGAAGGTCCGCCCTGTGAAAGCCTGGGCTGAAGCGCCAGCGCAGGCCGGGGAAACGGTCCCGACAAAACGATCGTCCACCCTGAAAGGAAGGACATGTTGCGCGCAAATGAACGCCGAAAATGGTTTCGACCTTCCAGGCCTTGCGAGAAATCAAACGTCCGTGACCTGGGCCTCCGTTCGTTTCACGAACTCCGGCCCAGGCTGTCACATTGCGGGGCTTTCAGCCCTATTTGTGAAATTCGTGACGGAACGGCGTCGCTTCTCAAAACCAATTTGCTCAAACGGGATCGCCTCGAAGCCGGGCAGGTGTTTGAAAAGTTCGGCGGCGGGACGTAATTGAAAATCTCCGTTGGCCGCGTCCACGAAACCGGGATCGCTATCGGTCTGCCACATTTGGTCGGCGGAATACTTCCAGTTGCCGCTGCTCCTCTCGCGCGAACGGATCAGGACGTTGTTTTTCGCAAAGCTGTTGCGCGGCTGGCCGGGCTGCGGGTTCATGTAACCGACCAGCTCGGGATAACGCGTCGTGTAGGGCGGCTTCGTGATGTCCACCTCTTGCAATAGCTTTTCCTGGAAGAAGCAATCTTCCCCGCCATTGATGGCGTTCTTCCAGCGGGCATCGTCCCATGGCGCGGAACCGAGAGCGCGCGGGCAATCGATGAAAATATTATTCTCGGCGCGGAGGTCGTGGCCGCCGTGGGAAAAGATTGTGCCGAAGCTGCCCGCCCCGGGATGGCCGCAACGCAGAAAAATATTTCCAAAGACAAGATCGCCGCCGTCGCCGTCATCGAAATAAATCGCGGCTGTGCCGTGGCCCATGGGACTGCCGATGTCCTTCCAAAAATTGTAGCGGATGATATTGCCGCGACAGGAGGGATTGCGGCCTTTGTAAAGCGCGCCGGCATCGTCGGTTTCCATGACGACGTTGCTCACGCGGTTGAATTCGAAGATGTGATCGTTGCCGTTGAGGAGGACGGCTTGATGCGGCGCGTCGTGGAGGACGTTGTGGGCGGCGCGATTGCCGACGCCTCCGAGCACGATGCCGTAAGCCGCCGTCAACTGGTGCCGGGAGAATCCCCAGATGTGATTGTTCAACGCCTGGTGATGGGCGGGCGTGAGCGTTTTGCGGTCGCCACCTTCCAGAACGAGCCCCCCGGTGCCCGTGTCGTGGATGTCGCAACTCTCGATGACGTGTCCCGCGCCGCCGGTCACGCGAATGCCGAGCTGCCGCGTGTTCCGCACGACGCAGCTTTCGAGGCGATTGCTGCGGCCAGCGGAAATTTCAACGCCATTGCCGAGCGATGCTTCAAAGATAAAACCGCGAACGGCGACGTGTTCGACATTGGTCAGCACGAGGAGAGGCGCGTTGAGAATGGAGAGCGTGACGCGTGCGTCTTTCAAGGCGGAAGGCGGCCAGAAATAGAGCATGCCTGCGACGCGGTCGATGTAGAATTCGCCGGGTTCGTCGAGTTCTTCGAGAAGGTTCAGGGCGCGAAAGCGGCGCGGCGAAGGATTGCCCTGCTTGACGCTGTAGAGCGAGGGCGTGGCCAGAGTGATTTGGTGTTTCTCGCGCTCGATGGATTTTACCTTGATCGTTTCCTCATACCAATCGAAGCACCAGTAACCTTGCAGCCAGAGGCCTGGCGCGGCGTTCCAGCGGTCGGGGCGCGCATCGCTGTATTCAAAAATGCCCGGGCGATTTGATTTATCGCCTTCACGCGGGTTGGAACCGGAGTCGATGATCTTGGAAATGGTGGCCCAACCCTGGTTCGGCCAGCGAGCCAGAGTCATGCGTCGATCCTGGAAAAACAATTCGGGCGCAGCCGGAACGCCGCGAAATTTTTCCGGGAACTCAGGAATTTCAATTGAGTTAAATTGTTCCTCCCCGCCCCGCGCGCCACGAGAGGTGGGAGGATTAGAGGAGAGGGGAGGTCTCCTATCCCCAGCCCCCTCCTCATTTTGGGAAGAGAGTGCGTTTTTGCCGCGGAGGTTTAGTTGAAACACCTTGCCGTGAGCCATTGGGTCAAGTCGCGCAAGAACCGTGACGTTCGTTATCAAACCAAAAGCCGTGGCGGGCAACGCCGGTCCGCCCGTCAGGCGGACTTCTTCGCCGGATGCTGTTTGCCATAGCACCGGGTATTTTGCCGTGCCGGAATCTTTTTCGGCGAGCTCGAGACTGTTGGTCAGGCAATAGGTGCCGCCATGCACAATGATGGTCACCGGCTCACGAAGCGGCTGGTCGTGTTTGAGTTTGCGGACGGCGTCGCGGGCATGGGCTAAACTGGCGAAAGGCTTTCGCTTAGAACCGGAGTTCGCATCGCTGCCGGTGGTCGCGACATGGAATGTTTCGCACTGAGCGCTGCTCACGGTGAAAATAAAAACCGCAAAACAAAAAATCCGAATCATAGAAATCGCTTCAGTTGAGCACGCGGATTGCGCCGCTTGCAGTGTTCTTTCCAGGCGTTCAAGACCCGCTTTGAACCCGCCTAAATTGCCTGGTCGTAAATCCGCTTAAATACCTGGTCCGCTCCTTCGCCAGCACGATTCGGGTCCACGATGGTGATTCCGTCCCTGCCGAACCGCGCGGTGACGGGCGCGCCTTTGCCTTGCTCGAGGTATTTGAAATTCAGATCCCGCACAATGGCGGCGGCATGGACCATCGCGACGGTGATGCGCGCGTCTTCGGCGGTGGGATAAATTTCTGAAACGGCTTGGAGCGAGTCGCCAAAAAATTTCATGCGGCAAATCGCTGCGAGCCCGACCGTCAAACTATCCACGCCATAACCGACGTAGGCTTTGGTTCCATCCGGGCGCGCGACTTCTCGGGTGAAATGGTTGTTGCTGGTGCGCGAGCCGCCGCCGTTGTTCCAGAAACGAAACCCGCGATATTGCTGGTCGCTTTCCACTTTGCCATCCGCGCCGACGATTTCGTGGCCTTGATTGACCGGTCCTTCGAAGTCGGCGGGGGTGATCCAGTTGTTGTGGAAATTGATGCTCATGCCGTTCTCGAAATCGACGCGCACCTGCACGGCGTCGTAGGCGTTGATGCCATCGCGCACCAGGCGTTTCTTCTGTCCAACCGCCGTGAGCGAAGCCGGTTTGCTTTTGTAATAGCTGTAAATCAAGTCGGTCCAGTGCGGTCCGACGTAGCTGAACGGGTCGCTTTGCTCGGCCCATTTGAAGGTGCTCAACGAAACTTCGAGCGGCTCTTCAAGATAGGCCGTGCCGTAGAGCGGGGCGCCGATGCGTTTCTGAATGTCATCGCGAATCCGCAAATGATCCGGGTCGTAGCGCTTGTGCATGTCCACCGCGACCACGCGATTTTTCTTCTGCGCGAGTTCGATGATCTGATCGGCTTCGTGAATGGAAAGGCACATCGGTTTTTCTGTGATGACGTGAACGCCGCGTTCGAGCGCCGCCAGGATCACTTCCGTGTGCAAATTATCGGGCGTTGCGACAGCCATCACGTCGAGGTCTGGAAAATCGCGCAGGACATCGAGCCACGGCGTCGTCCCGAAATAAGCCTTCGGTTCATCGCCGGTCCACGCTTTGAAATTCTTTTGTGCGAGCAGCGCTGATTTTTCGGAGCGCGTGGCGACTGCGACCAATTCAAATTTGATGGGTGCAAAATCGCGGGTCCATTTGTCGAGCCCGACGCGGCCGAGCTGCGAAGAAATTCCTGCGCGCTGCAGGTCCGCGTAGGCGCGGGCATGGACGTCGCCGCCGAACATTCCTGCACCGATGAGAGCAATTTTAATTGTGCCTTCCATAAGATTGTCGCGGCGCTTTGTGGCCGCGGAAAATTTCGTAGAGTCTGTGGCCGGACGGATTTGCCGTCTAGTCTTTATGCGCGGAGTGGCCCCGGCGCAAATTCATCCCGCAGCTCGAATGCGGGCCAGAGTCTCGTCCAGGCGCTTTGCGGAAACGGGTTGAGCGGTTCCCAGTTCCTGTGCGAAGACCGAGACTTTGAACTCCTCGATCATCCAGCGAAATTCTTCCATCGCTTGACGGGCTTCGCTGGAATGGGGCGGCGCGGTTTGCAGTTGCTTCCACGCCATCTGATACGGTGCTGTCTGGCGAACGCGTTCCTGATCTTTCAATGGATTTAACCCGGCCCGCTCGATTCGCATCATCAGCGCCTTGAGGTAACGCGGGAGATGCGGCAGGCGGTCGAACGGAATCTGTTCGAGAAAGCGAGGGGGCAGCAACCCGGCGAGTTCAGCCGCGAGGGGATGGCCGCCCGTCGGCCCGGGAGGTGTTCCGAGCTGGCTAAGTTGATTAAGGGTCGTGGCGCGCTGAGAGGCCGCGGGAAGCGCCGGACCGAGACGCTGCTGCACTTGCTGGCGAAGCTGGAGAATGAGCCCAACGCGATCGAGGAAGGGCGGCACCAGCCCGGGCAAGCGGCTGCGGGCAATCTCGACGGCGTATTGGAATTGGGCCTCGCTCAACGAGGGCAGGGGATCGGCGGGCAGGAGGTGGCGCTTGAGATTTTCGAGGGCGCTCTCGCGGAGGGCGTCGAGATCTCCCAGCGGGGCATGGAGTGATTCAAAACGGCTCAAGGCGCGCAGATCTTTTTCCATCCACGCCAGTTCCTTCTCGATGGCGATTTCCACGAGCCGTTGCACGCCATGGATGCTGGCGCTGCGCGCGGCGTTCTGGACGCGGAAGAGGCGGACGTTCACATTGCCCTCCTCCAGGTGGAGGCCGGGCCATCCGTAGAGCGGCAACCCCGGGCCTTCGCTTATGGTGACACGTTCAGGGAGATCGCCGCAGGTCCAGCCGCGCAGGCCAAAGCGTTCCCACTGTTTGGTGGCGCGTTGCCAGGCGGCAGGCTCCTTCGCGGGCTCGGGCTTCACCTGCTCAAGACCCTTGCGGAGGTGTTCGAGGTCGCGACCGCTACCGAGTATCTTGTGATCGTGGCTAATGATCTCGATGCGCGGACGCAGATGGGCGGGGATGGCATCGGCAGGCCAGGAGGACGCAGGCACGGGAACGCCGTAACGTTGGTGCAGAAAACGTCCAAGGTCGGCGAGGAATGAATTTCCGCCGGGGTTAAAGTCCCGCACGATCTCCGCCACCTTCGGCGGAAACGGCATCAGGTCGCGCCGAATGGATTTCGGCAGCGCGCGCAGCAGCGTGCTGATCTTTTCCTCGCGCAAGCCGGGCACGGCCCATTCGAGCACCGACGCAGACGCGCTGTTCGCGATGCTGAATGGGAGTTGAATCGTGACTCCATCGTGCTCTTCACCGGGCGCATAGGCGTAGGCCAACGCTACGGGATGGCCCGCGACCGGCAGCGCGTCCGGGAACGCCGCGGCGTCGTAATTCGAAACGGGCCCGCCCGCGAGATCGGCCTCGTGAATGCAGAGGAAATTTGGATCGGCCTGTTCGCCGAGCAAACGATTCAACTCATGCGTGGAGGAAACGTTCTCGATGTGCTTGGAATAAAAGTCGAACAACGCTTGATCCAAATCGGCGAGGTCATAACGACGGACGCGCGTCTGCCAATTCTCGATCTTCTCGCGCACGGCGCGGTTGTGCGTGAGGAAACGATACCGCTCATTCGCCGCGCGTGACGTGGGTGGAGTAAGTTCCGCTTCGTCGTCTTCAACGCCCGCGGTCAGCGATGACACGCGCGATCCGCGCGGAACGATTTTCGGCATGAGATTGTCCTCCACCAACGCAGAGCGAATGAAGATTTCGGTGGCATCCTTCGCATTGATGTTGCCGTAGGCGACCTTGCGCCGCTGCACTTCCAACCCGTGTAACGTGATGACTTCTTCAACGAGCACGCGACCGGCGCTGGCGCTCCAGTGCGGAGTCTGATGCGTGACTTTGCAGCAGTGCGGCGCGAGTTGGAAGATCCACTGCGGATCAATCCCCGCGAGCGTGCGGGCGAAGAGCTGCGACGTCTCCACGATTTCACCGGCGACAATCCATTGCGGCTGATTCGAGCGCGGCTTGGGGGCCGACGGTGCGGGCTTGGGCGCGTGTTTTTTCAGCGGTTCGCCGCGTTCGAAGAGAGCCGATCCGGGAAAGACATTGAGGAGCCGATTGCCAGCAGCCTTGTAGCTGTTGCGATCCTCGCGCCGGCCGACGTGGCCCGTCAACCCGGCGAGGATCGAGCGATGAATGGCGTCGTAGTCGGCGTCGCGTTCGTTGAGCTTGATCGTGCCGAGATTGTCGAGCGCGTCGTGCAGTTGGGTGTAGAGATCCTGCCACTCGCGCATCCGCAGATAGGAAAGGAAGTGTTGTCGGCAGAACTTCCGACGCGCGTTCTGGGTGCGGAGCTTGTCCCATTGATCGTGGACGGCGTTCCAAATGTTGAGCAGCGCGAGGAAGTCGGACTTCGGGTCGTTGAACTTTTTGTGCGCGGCCGCCGCGGCGTCTTTCTGATCGAGCGGGCGCTCACGCGGATCCTGAATGCTCAAGCCGGCGGCGATAATGAGCAATTCGCGCGTGGCGTGCTCGTGCTGCGATTGCAGGAGCATGCGCCCAATTGTCGGGTCGATGGGCAATCGCGCGAGATCACGACCGAGCGGGGTGAGCTCGCGCTTGTCGTCGAGCGCGCCGAGTTCCTGCAGCAATGCGAAGCCGTGCGAGATCGATGCCGGCGCGGGTGGTTGGACGAAAGGAAATGTTTCAATGTCGCCGAGGCCGAACGCCTTCATGCGCAGGATGACTTCGGCGAGATTGGCCCGCTGGATTTCCGGTTGAGTGAACGGTGGACGCTCGTTGAAATCCTCCTCGGAGTAGAGCCGAATGCAGACGCCCGCTTCGACGCGGCCGGCGCGGCCCTTGCGCTGATTCGCACTGCTCTGAGAAACGGCCTCCACCGGAAGTCGTCGCGTGCGGGTGCGCGGATTGTATCGGCTGATGCGGGCGAGTCCGGCGTCGATCACGTAACGAATGCCGGGAATGGTCAGCGAGGTTTCGGCGATGTTCGTGGCGATGACGATTTTTCGGCGAGGAGATTTCGAGAAGACGCGTTGTTGATCGCCCGAGCTTAAGCGGCCGAAGAGCGGAATGACTTCCGCTTCGCCGGAGAAGCGGCCTTCGAGTTGATCGCTCGTCTCGCGGATGTCGCGTTCGCCCGGCATGAAGATGAGCAGGTCGCCAAAGGTCGTTTCGTAAAGGATGCGCTCGGCGGCTTGCACTGCGGCATCGACGAAGCTGATGTCGCCGCGCTCTTCCGAGTCAGCGTCGAGCGGTTGGTAAACCACCTCGACGGGATAGAGGCGACCGGAGACCTCGATGATTGGCGCATTGTCGAAGTGCCGCGAGAACGCCTGTGTGTCGATGGTGGCGGACGTCACGATCAGCTTGAGATCCTGACGGCGCACGAGCAGGCCCTTCAAGTAGCCGAGGAGGAAATCAATGTTGAGCGAACGTTCGTGCGCCTCGTCGAGGATGATCGCGCTGTAATCGGCAAGGGTCGGATCGCCCTGCGTTTCCGCGAGGAGAATGCCGTCCGTCATCAACTTGATGTAGGTGTGCGCGCCGGACCGATCGTCGAAACGAATCTTGCAACCGACCTCGCGTCCCCACGGAACGTTTAGCTCCTCGGCGATGCGTTGAGAGATGGAAAGCGCGGCGACGCGTCGCGGCTGCGTGCAACCAATCATCGCGCCGATGCCGAGTCCGGCCTCGAGGCACATCTTGGGAATCTGCGTGGTCTTGCCCGAGCCGGTTTCACCCGCAATGACGACCACCTGGTTATTGCGAATCGCAGCGACGATCTCGTCCTTGCGCGCCGTAATCGGAAGGTCGGGCGGATACGTGACTCGCGGAACATTGATGCGTCGCGCCTCACGTAGGGCAATGGACGCGCGCACTTCCTCGAGGATTCTTTGGAGCAACACGTCGTGCTTGTCGGGATGATGACGATCGCGCAAAAGCCGAACGAGCCGCGAGCCCAGCCGCACCCAATCGTGCAGGAGGCATTGCGGCAGGAGCGCCTTCAATTGTTCAATTCGTTCATCAGCCATACTAAAGCTTGCCATTGTAGACGGAGAAAATGCTCAGCGAAAGGCGAGATCCAGAATCATCATCACAACGAAACCCATCAGGGCAGCCATCGTGGCCAAATCGTGATTGGGGTTGCGATGCGATTGTGGAATCAGCTCTTCAACCACGACGAAGACCATCGCGCCGGCCGCAAAGCTCATCGCGTAGGGTAAGATCGGACGGGCAACCATGACGAGGGCGGCACCAAGCATCGCGGCCACTGGTTCGACCAGCGCGGACGCCTGACCGTAGCTAAAGCTCTTCCATCTTGATGCGCCTTCCCGCCGCAAGGGCAGCGAGACGGCCAGTCCCTCCGGAAAATTCTGCAGGCCGATGCCCACGGTGAGAGCGATCGCGGCCGACAAGCTGGCCGCAGGAAAATTCTGCGCCGCCGAACCAAAGGCCACGCCCACGGCCAAACCTTCCGGGATGTTGTGCAGCGTGATGGCGAGGATGAGGAGAAAGTTTCGTTCCCAGGCTGTCTTGATTCCCTCCGCTTCCTCCACCGGCAGGCCTCGATGCAGGTGAGGCAGAAGCTTATCCAACGACCAGAGAAACAATCCACCTGCCATGAAGCCCAGCGCCGGCGGCATCCATACCGGCAATGGCCCGCCTGCTGACAATTCGATTGCCGGAGCCAGCAGCGACCAATAGCTGGCGGCAATCATCACTCCGGCCGTGAAGCCTTCCATCGCATCCAGCGACCTTTGCTTCACCTTCGTGGTGAACAAAACCAGCGCCGCTCCCAGCGCGGTCACCGCCCAGGTGAACCCGCCAGCCAGCAAGGCCTGCGCCGCCGGATGCAGTGTGCGGAACCAATCGTTCATATCTCAGCCGGCGCCGTGCGCTGGCGGGCGCTTTGTTTGGGATTCAGATTAGGCATCGTCGTCTTTTTCGCCGGCGCCAAAGGCAATGCTCCCGATTCTCTCATCAACCAAAGGAAACCTGACCGACCGGGTTGGGCAATAGAAATAGATTCACGGCCAAAGAGATTTTCTAATGCGAGAATGCCGACGCGGCGGCCAGGGGCCGGCGCACAACGCAGTTCTTCGACATCCTGGCCAGCCGCGGAATTTCCTGGCGCGGTTTTGGGGCAAGTTGATTCGGTAAAATCTAGTTAATATGGGAGCAGATTTTAGCGATGCTGGCGCCCGCCGGAGTTGCTGACACTATCTATACCGGCGGCGACATCATCACCATCAATGATGCCATGCCTTCGGCCGAGGCGCGGGCGGTGAAGGGATGGCAAGATCATAGCGGTTGGCGCCAAGGCTGACGTGAGACGGTCAAGGGCAACGCGACGAAGCTGGGGGATCTCGGCGGGAAGACGATGTTGCCGCATTGCAGGTGGCCTATCTGGTTTGGTCTCGATTGCGGACCGTGCTTCAGTTGACTATGACAGGGATGAACTGGTGATGTGAGCTGGCTCAACCCATCATGCCTCGAAAGGAAATAGTTATCAAAATGAGAGGGAGAAAAACAACTTTTCTACTTTCAATTGACTCAGGCCACCGGCCGACAATCTCCGAGCAAAATAAGCCTGCCATTTTGCAATGGGCGGTGAGCTTTCGGGGAAGCGACGGCTCATAAAAGCTCCGCAGCCAATCAACCAAAGAAAAAATATGGGAAAGAAATCAAACGGGAGAAGAATGATCTTTGCCGCCATGTCTGCTAGCCTTGCCGCCACCTCGCTGTTCGCACAAGAACCGGCCACGGATGAAAGAGACGCCGCCGAGCTGGCCAAGAAACTGGCAAACCCGGTGGCTGCCCTGATCAGCGTCCCGATTCAGAATAATTTCGATTGGGGCGCAGGTCCCAGCGGCGATGGCTTCCAATACAAGCTGACCGTGCAACCGGTGATTCCCTTTTCGCTCAACGAAAACTGGAACGTCATCTCCCGGACGATTTTGCCGTACGTCTATCAGGAAGACGTCTTCGGCACTTCCAGCCAGTCGGGCCTCGCGGATACCGTGCAGAGTTTTTTCTTTTCCCCCGTGAAACCGGCGAAGGGTGGTTGGATCTGGGGCGCCGGTCCCTTGCTGCAAATTCCGACCGCCACGGACGATTTGCTCGGTGAAGAAAAGTGGGGTGCCGGTCCGACTGCGGTGGTGTTGAAGCAGCAAGGGCAGTGGACCTATGGCGCTCTATTCAATCACGTCTGGTCCTTTGCGGGAGAGTCTGGCCGGTCGGAAGTCAACCGGACCTTCCTCCAACCATTCGTATCCTACACGACCAAGACCTTCACCACGTTCGGCCTGAACACGGAGTCCACGTATGACTGGAAAAACTCCCAGTGGACCGTGCCGCTCAACGCGTTTGTGCAGCAGTTGTTGAAGGTGGGCAAACAGCCCATCGCCCTGCAACTGGGCTATCGCTACTACGCCGAAGGCCCGAGCGGAGCGCCAGAGTGGGGCCTGCGTTTCCAAATCTCCTTCCTGTTCCCGAAATAGTTCCACGCATTCCAGGTCGCTGACCCCTAAACAAAAAATATGAAAACCAAAATCATACTTACCGCTGCGGTGGTGGGCGGGCTGGCGTTTGCCGCCACCGTCGCGCCGGCGGCCAGCCCCTCCGCCGCCGCCACTGGCAAGCGGCCAAACATCGTGATCATCCTCGGCGATGATCTGGGTTTTTCGGACCTGGGCTGCTTCGGCGGCGAGATCAAGACCCCTCGCTTGGATTCACTCGCCAAAGCCGGCGTGCGCTGCACCCAGTTCTACACCCACGCCAGTTGTTCGCCCACGCGCTCCATGCTGCTCAGCGGCACGGACACGCATCGCAACGGCCTCGGCAACATGGACGAGTGGACCGCCCCGAACCAGATGGGCAAGCCCGGCTACGAAGGCTATCTCCACACCCGCGTCGCCACCCTGCCGCAACTCCTCAAGGACAGCGGTTACCACACCTACATGGTCGGCAAATGGCACATGGGTAAGAAGCCCGACCTGATCCCCGTCGCACGCGGGTTCGAGCGTGACTTCGCGCTGCTCGACGGCGCGGGCAGCTACTGGGACATGCTGAATTTCACCGCCTCGAACCCGAAATCCACTTACACCGAGGATGGCCGGTACCTGAAAAAGTTGCCGAAGGATTACTACGCCACGAAGACCTACACCGACAAAATGATCGGTTACATCGAGGCGAACCGCCGCGACGGCAAACCGTTCTTCGCCTACGTTTCGCATCAGGCGCCGCATGACCCGTATCATCTGCCGCGCGACTGGCGCAACCGGCATGTCGGGGAATACGACAAGGGCTGGGACGCGGTGCGTCGGGAGCGGCTCAAACGCCAGGTCGAACTCGGCGTCACCCCGGCGGGAACGGAATTGGCCGAACGCATGTGGTTCGTGCCCGATCCCATCGTGCTGGCCCCCGCGCCGCGCGCGGTCCTGGGCAAAAAGATGGAGCTTTACGCCGGCATGGTGGAGAACATGGACTTCCACATCGGGCGGCTGATTGATTATTTGAAGAAGATCGGCGAGTACGACAACACGATCTTCATCGTATTCGGGGACAACGGCGCGGAAGTCCGGCTACGGGGCCGACTTCATTCTGGGCCTCACCGTCGAAGGGTTGAACGGGGTGCGCAATCGCTCCGCGACTGGCGGCGCGATGCGGGAGGCGGACCCGGAGTTTGTGCGCGCGCTGGAGCTCATGCGCGATGTGCAGGCCGCCGGCGCGTTTGGCATGCGCGTGGAGGACGACAAGGTCAAGGGCTCGACCGGCGTGGTCTTCTTCCGGCGCGACGACGTGGCCCGGGAGATCCAGGAGAAGGGGGTGGAAATCCGGCGGCTGCTCAAGTTGTCTGCGACGGGGGATAAGTTTACGCTCAGCTATTCGCCGGTGCGCGGGGCGGAAACGGAGCTGGCCGTGAACAGCCGTTCCATGCTCCAGATCATGGCGGCGTTCTCGAGCTACCTGGACGTGCCCGAGGAACACTTGAAAGACCACCGCGCCATGCCGGCCTTCGAACACGTCTCTGCCGACAAGCGCGCGGACCTCGTGCGCATTTGCAGCGGCAAGGCTAAGCCAGCCTCCGCCTTTGCATCGGTTTACTATCGCGACCACTGGTTCTGGATCAACGATGACGACTGGCGGACCAAGCGCGCCATGACGGCCATCATATTTTTCTTCACGCTCGCGGAAAGTGGCGACACCGGAAAGCTGCCGTTGATCACCATCCCGGCCCAGTAAGTCCGCCGGCCAGTCATCCAAACCCATGAATGTAAATCGAACCAGCGGGTCCGAAGCAATCATCAGCCTGGCGTTTGCCTTGATCGCCTCTGCCACTGCCGCCCAAAGCTTCGGCGCTGAACCCGCCCGAGTCCTCAAGCCCGTCGTCACCACCAACTACGTCGTGGTTACCAACATCGTTCTGGTGACCAACTATATCAGCGTCCCGGGCCCGGCTTCCGGCCTGGGCAGCCTGGCCGCTGCTCGGACCAACAAGGCCTTGCCCGACTTGAACTGGGTGCCGCCTGCGGACAGCTACGACTGGGTTCAGCTGAAGTCCGGCGAATGGCTGAAAGGCTCCATCAAAGCCATGCAGAAACGGACGCTTGAATTTTACAGCGACGAGTTGAACGACCTGTCCTTCGATTGGAAGGACATTCGCCAGCTCCGCTCCGCCCGCACTCTGGACGTGTTGTTCGGTGATGGCCAAAAGGTGTCCGGCCCCGTTGCGATCACCCCGGATCAGGTCTCGGTGGGGGGCGCTGAGCCGCGCGTTCTTCCCCGTGAGCAGATGCAAAGCCTCACCCCGGGTGGGTCCAAGGAGCGGAATTACTGGTCCGGCAGCGGGTCGTTCGGCTTGACCCTCCGCGCTGGCAATACCGAGCAGGTTGAGTACAGTGCCCAGGGCAGCTTGCAGCGCCGCACCCCGGCCACCCGGCTCAGTCTGGATTACATTGGCAACGTCAGCAGCATCGACAGTGTCGAGAGTGCCAACAACCACCGCGTCAACTCCGAATTTGATTATTGGCTCTCGCGCCGGTTCTATCTGGTCCTGCCCAGCGTGGAATATTACCGAGACCCTTTTCAGAATCTGGAGCATCGTGTGACTGGCGGCGTGGGCGTCGGCTACGACATCATTGACCGGCCAAACCTGGCATGGAATGTCACCACCGGCCCGGCCTACCAGAAGGCCTGGTTTGTCTCCAGCCAGCCCGGCGAGCCAACCGAGAGAGGCGCCGCCGCGCTCACCTTTGGCAGCCGTTTTAAATGGGACATCACCCATCGCATTAAATGGCTTCTGGAATATCGCGGCCAATACACCAGCCGCGAGATCGGCGACACCACTCACCACGGTCTCAGCACGCTGTCCCTCGAATTGACCAAGCGCTTTGATCTGGATGTCTCGTTAATCTGGGACCGCATCTCCAATCCCAAGATCGGGTCCGACGGCGTTCAACCCAAGCCGGACGACTTCCGCCTCGTCGTCGGGTTGGGTGTGGATTTCTGACCAGAACCGATCCCATAAACCGGAATCAAAGCGCTTGTATCCAAAGGATCAGCCGCAGCAAGGATACGCCCTTGAAATAGATCACTGCTGCGGGTCGGGACGACACCGCGCTCCGGGATTTAGGTAACTAAGCCTGGAAAGGTGTAGCGGCAGGCGTCCTCGCCTGCCGTAGAGCCGAGGCGTCCCGCCCGGCGGATCCACACGAACAATCCCGCCGCTGGAACATTTCAAGACCGCTCAAATTTTCCATCCTCTTTTCCGGGCGGCGAGACGCGCGCCCTATACGGCAGGCGCGGACGCCTGCCGCTACTTTGGAAAACGGAGCGCGGCTGTGTCTAAATGTTTAGCCGCAGGAATGATGCGCTCTTGAAATAGATCACGCTGCTGCGGGTCGGGGACGACACCGCGGTCCGGGGTTTGCGGACGCAACAATTGGTCAGGATGGCGCCGGCCCGCGTGATTCCGTCCCCCGCGCCGTTGGTCCCAATCAGGGCGAACCCGTTCAAATCAATGGTGATGTCGCTCGCCGCCAGGGTGATTCCGGCCGCGCTGTTGGTTTGCTTGAGATCGGCCGTGAGGTAATAGGAGCCGCCGTTGGTGAGGGTGATGGGGATCGAGGAGATGGGCGTGCGCGGCTCGACCTGCGAAAGCGTCCGGAACGTGGGGGCCGGCGCGCCGGGCGGGGTCAGGCTGCCCTGGGCAAAGGCCCGGACGGCGAAGAGCAGGGCGGCGGCGGAAGCGAGGAGGAATTTGGTGGTTTTCATTTATTTGATTTGAGGTGCAGCCCAAACAAGCAGGCGAGGGGACAGGGGAGGCATGGTTTTTTTCCAGATTTAAATACCCAAGGTTAATTTCAACGAGTTAAACATTTGGAGCGGCGGCGTCAACGGAATTCACCCCGCCAGGCTGCGGCCCGCCGAAGGGTTGTGTATCGCGGCCAACGCCGGAGCCTGTTTCTTCGTGGTGAATTTCCTTTCGCTGACGCGCGATTCGGTTTTCAATTTTTCGATGTCGCGTGATTACATTTTGCAGCCGTTCCGTTCGCCGATCGAACTGCAAATTGATTACGCCAAGGAACTCAATCCCCAACAGCACGCGGCGGTGACGGCGCCGCCGGGCCCGGCCCTGGTCATCGCAGGGGCGGGTTCGGGGAAGACCCGGACGCTGACCTTTCGCGTCGCCTATTTGATTGAGCAGGGGATTCCGCCGGAGAAGATTCTCCTGCTCACGTTCACCAACAAAGCGGCCAAGGAAATGATGCGGCGCGTGGCCGACCTGCTGGGGAGCGATCCGGCGGGCGCAGGACTTTGGGGCGGAACCTTTCATTCGATCGGGAACCGGGTGCTGCGCCGCCACGCCAACCTGCTCGGCTACCAGCAGGACTTCACGATCATGGATCGCGAGGACGCGAAGGACCTGCTCAACGCGTGCATTGGCGAAGCGGAAATCGACGTGAAGGCGACGCGCTTTCCGAAGGCCGAGGTGCTGGGCGATATTTTTTCGATGTCGCTGAACACGGAGAAAACGATCGAGGCCATCCTGGCGGAGCAATACGATTATTTCAGCGAACTTGCGCCGCTGGTGATCGATTTGCAGAAGCGTTATGTCGCGCGAAAACTTTCCACCAATGCGATGGATTTTGACGATCTGCTCGCGCTCTGGCTCAAGCTGCTCCAGAACAACGCGGAGGTGCGCGAACATTACCAGCGCCGTTTTCAATTCATCATGGTTGATGAATACCAGGACACGAACAAACTGCAGGGCGACTTGATCGACCTGCTCGCGGCCCGGCACAAGAACGTGATGGTGGTGGGCGACGATTCCCAAAGCATCTACTCGTGGCGCGGGGCGAATTTCCGGAACATTATTGATTTTCCGCAGCGGTATCCGGGCGCGCAGGTTTACAAGATCGAAGTCAACTATCGCAGCACGCCGGAGATATTGTCGGTGGCCAACGCCGCGATTGCCGCCAACGTCAACCAGTTCGCCAAGAAACTTTCGCCGGCGCGCAAGTCGGGAAACAAGCCGACCATCGTCACCTGCCACGACGGCGGGGAACAGGCGGCGTTCGTGGCGCAGCGGGTTTTGGAACTGCGCGAAGAGGGCGAAGATTTGAACCAGATGGCGGTGCTGTATCGCTCGCATTTCCACGCGCTGGAACTTCAGCTCGAACTGACGCGGAGGAACATCCCGTTCTCCATCACGAGCGGAATCCGGTTCTTCGAGCAGGCGCACGTCAAGGATGTGGCGGCCTTCCTGAAGCTCGCGTCGAATTCGCGCGACGAACTTTCCTTCAAGCGGCTGGTTCGCCTGCTCCCGGGAATCGGCGGCAAAGGCGCGGACAAATTGTGGGCGAAATTTCAGGAGGTGGAGCGTTCCGTGTCCAGCATTGTGCAATTCGCCGTGACGGGCGACGTGCCACAGGCGGAATCCGAAACCGAGAACTTGAAACCGAGGAAGCAAAACTTCATTGCCATCGCATTGCAAAAGTGCGCCGCCTCAGTTCCGAAGAAGACAGCCGCGGCCTGGGCGCAATTCACCGCGACCCTAGCGCAATTGGAAACCGACCCGGTGCGGGGGGATCCGTCACGGATGATCCGGCTCGTGATTGAAGCGGGTTACAAGGAGCATTTGCAGGAGGAGTACGCCAACTACCGCCAGCGTTTGGAAGACCTGGAGCAGCTTGCGAACTTCGCGCAACAGTTCAAGACGCTGGAAGAATTCTTATCGCAGCTCGCGCTGCTCACCAACGTGGAGGCGGAGGATAACCAGGCCGTGAATGACAATGAACAGCTTCGCCTTTCCTCGATCCATCAGGCCAAAGGGCTGGAGTTCGATGTCGTTTTTGTGGTCATGCTTTGCGAGGGGCTTTTCCCGTCGGCGCGCTCGCTGGAGGACCTGGATGCGATTGAGGAGGAGCGCCGGTTGTTCTACGTCGCCGTGACGCGGGCGCGCAACGAACTTTATCTGAGCTATCCGCTCATTCGCATGATTCCCGGCGGCAGCGGCGACATGATGCAGCAACCGTCGCGGTTCCTCGGAGAAATTCCCAAGGAGCTGGTGGAAGAATGGAATTTGCGTCCGTACGATCCTTACGGGTGATGAGGTGGCGGGGAGCAGAAGCAGATCTTTGTTCCTACAAAAAATTGAAGCCGATTTTGGTATTAGCCGTGCCGTTTCTGAAGTTCAAACTTCCCTCCGGGCAACATTTGGATGGTTGTTTCGCCGCCCATTCCTCCGGTAACATATCCTTCCAGTTGACCCGCAATCTTGAAGCGGTTCTGGCGCGCAGTGAAATCCAAAGAACCGTCGCCTGCAAAATGAAGATGACGCTGCAATTGATCTCCATCGGCAATCGACCCCAACTCGACACAAATACCAGGACCTGTCACAACAAAATTTTCAATCGGGCTTCCGCTATTATTAATCACATGAACGGTGTAGCGGGTTACGAGGTTGATCGCCGAGAGGGTGAAAAAGCCTGCGACAGGAAAATTCACCAACAGGACACCGCTGATCAGCGCCGCCTGTAGCCAGGTTTTGCCGCTAATCTGACCTGATGCTCGGAATTCACGCCACAAATGTCGAACTACAATGGCTATTCCGATGACGACTGAAGCCAACCCGAGGAAGAGCCAGCAGAACCCCGCTGTCTCAAGCCAAGCCCAGCGAGTAAATCGCCAGATGGTGTAAATAATTGTCGCCAGCAATAATGGGATTGTGCCGAAAACAGTGGCTGCTTTTAGTGCATGTGGCATGGGTGAAGAAATTCAACCGCGATTGAGATGCTGCCAACTGAATTTTATTCGAGCTGATGGATTCATTAGTGGGAGTTCACCTCATGCCGACCTTTAACCACCGCTCCCGAAAAGGCAAGGAGTGAAAATCGGTTCATCTTGCTGTTCAAATTCGAATCGGCCTGCGTCATTCCAAATCAGCACCAACTTATCCTGTCCATCCGGTCGATCCCTGTTAAGAATTCACCCAAGTTAATTTATGCATCGATTCTTTATTCTTATTTTCGTTTTGATCTTTGTCCTGTCGCGGGATTCGGCTCGCGCCGACCTGCTGGATCAACTGGGCCTCGGCAAGAAGAAGGAGACCAATCAAACCGCGCAGCTCACCTCGGCGCTGTCCCAGGACCAAATGGTTGCCGGGCTCAAACAAGCCCTGGGCAAGGGGGTGCAGGAAGCGATTGCCCGGCTCGGCCAGACCAACGGGTTTCTCACGAACATGAATGTGAAGATTCCGATGCCGGAAAAATTGCAGAAGGTGGAAAAGGGTTTGCGCGCGATGAAGCAGGATAAGCTGGCCGACGATTTCGTGACCACGATGAACCATGCCGCCGAACTGGCCGTGCCGGCCGCGGGTTCCGTTTTCGCGGATGCCGTGCAGTTGATGTCGATTGCGGACGCGAAGGCGATTCTCGTTGGCACGAACAACGCCGCGACGGAATACTTTCGCAAGGTGACGCAGACCAATCTCTCCGCCCGCTTTTTACCCATTGTGAAAACGGCCACCGAACAAGCCGGCGTTACTTCGGCGTATAAAAAGCTGCTGGAAAAAGCCAATGGCCTGACCAGTTCGAGCGGCACGTTGGGCACCTTGGGCAAGACCTTGAGCGCCACCGGCTATTTGAATCCCGAGACCATGGACATCGATGCTTACGTGACGCAGAAGGCGATGGATGGACTTTTCAAAACCGTGGCTGAGGAAGAAAAGCGCATTCGCGAGAATCCGGCGGCGCGCACGACCGAGGTTTTGCAAAAAGTTTTTGGCGCGGTAGCCAAATAGTTTATCAGCCTTGTATCCCGTTCGCGGTTTGCTATAAACGCGCCATGCAAACATGGGCGTTGTGGTTTTTCTCCGGGATTATTGGACTTATCTCCTTTGCGGGTTGCGCCACGAAGCCCGACCCGCTCTCACAAGCCTCCACCAATTCCTGGCCGTGCTATCAGTTGTCGGCGGAAAAATCCTGGCAATTAGACCTGCCGCAAGGCGAGCGCTTCGATGCCTCGGCGTTGCTGCTGCGCAAGGGCGGCGAACTGTTGACCGTGAACGATCGCGGCGCCGCCGTTTACAAAATTCAATTCGCCAGCAATGCGCCATCGGCCAGGCTGGTCTGCCTGACGAACTGCTTTGCCGCCGCGCGCCTGGCTCGCTTCGACCGTGAGAAAGTGGACCGCTACGATTGCGAGGGATTGGCGCAGGATTCACGCGGATGGATTTATCTTTGTGAGGAAGCGAACCGTTGGATTTTGCGGTGCGATCCGAAAACCGGGGAGGTGGAACGCCTTGCGATTGATTGGGCACCGGTTAAACAATATTTTCATCCGAGCGATCGCAATGCGTCTTTTGAAGGGATCGCGATCGGCGGCGGAAAACTTTTCGTGGCCAACGAGCGTCAGGAAGGACGCATCATCGTGGTGGATTTAAAGAGCTTGAAGATCGTTGATGACTTCACCGTGCGTCCGAGCAAAACGCAAATGCAGGACATTCATTACTCCGACTTGAGCTGGCACGATGGCGCGCTCTTCGCCCTGTTGCGCGATAATCGCGTGGTTGTGAAAATCGATCCCAGGAACCATCGCGTTCTCGCCGAATACAGTTTTTACGCCATGGAACAGCAGCCCGACCTGATTTATCGCACCACCTATCCGACAAGCACGATGGAAGGATTGGCGGTGGACAAAGACTTTTTCTGGCTGGTGACCGACAACAATGGATGGGGCCGAAAACAATTTCCCGATGACAAACGGCCGACGCTGTTTAAATGCCGCAGGCCGGATAAGTGATGCAACGGTGCTTCGCCCGGTAATCATAACCCCTCTCTTAATCGTTCACCTTTCGGACGGAGGTTAAGGTTAGGGGCGACGATTAAGATTAAAGAGGGAAGGGTGAAATTCTGTGTTCATCCGTTTTCATCTGTGGAAACATTCCGGCGTGATCCGTAACATCATTTTCGATTGGTCCGGGACGCTGGTGGACGATTTGCCGGCGGTTTTTCGAGCGACCAATTTTGTTTTTGGCCAGGCGGGAGTGGACGAATTGACCATCGAACAATTCCGCGCGGAGTTTTGTTTGCCCTTCAAAAGCTTTTACGACCGCTACACGCCCGAGGTCAAAATGGAGCAGCTGGAAGAATGGTTTCACGGGCACTTTAAACAGGTCCAGGATTCGGTGATCGAGCTGCCGCACGCCCGGGATTTCCTGTTGTTCTGCCGCAAGCACGGCATTCGCACCTTCCTCCTGAGCACGGTCCACCGCGATCATTTCGCCGTGCAGGCGGGAGTTATCGGCTTTGGTGAATTGATCGATAAACCGTACGTGGAGATTTTGGACAAGCGGACGAAGATCCACGAAATCCTCGAGGAAAACCAGCTCGCCGCAGGCGAAACCATGTTCATCGGCGACATGCAACACGACGTGGAAACCGCCAAGCACGGGAACGTTTTTTCGTGCGCCGTGCTGACCGGCTACAATCGGTTGGAGCAACTCCGCGCCAGCGAACCCGACCTGATCGTCGAGCACCTCGGCGAACTTCAGGAAATATTGGAACGAACTGGTTTCAATATCATTCATCGAAAACATGGGCTGGAAGGTTCGCCGATTGCCCATCCCATTTGCACGGTTGGCGCGGCTATTTTCAACGAAGCCGACAAAGTGCTGATGGTGCGCACGCAAAAGTGGTCGAACCTCTGGGGAATTCCCGGCGGCAAAACCAAATACGGCGAAACGTCCGTGGCGGCGCTGCATCGAGAAATCAAAGAGGAAACGGACCTTGAGATCGCGGACATTGAATTTGTTCTGGTGCAGGATTGCATTCACTCCAAGGAATTTTATCGGGAGGCGCATTTTGTTTTGCTGAACTACCAGTGCCGGGTCCGCGGACGTGGCGCTGTGACCTTGAATGAGGAAGCGCAGGAGTTCTGCTGGAAGTCGCTCGACGAAGCGCTCGGAATGAATCTCAATCAGCCCACGCGGATTCTCCTCGAAGAAATCCAACACCGCATCGCCCGTGAATAAAATCATCATCGAAGATTTGGAAGTGTCGTATCACGTGGGCGTGCCCGACGAAGAACGCGCCCGGCCGCAACGCTTGTTGATCACCGTCGAAATGGAACACGACTTTTCCGCCGCGGCGCAGAGCGACGATCTCGGCGGGACGATCGATTATTTTGCGGTGACCCAGCGGCTTCTGGGCTTCGGCAAAGGACAAAGTTGGAAGCTCATCGAGAAGCTGGCCAACGACATTGCGGAACTGGTCTTGAAGGATTTCCACGCGGCCGCGGTGGAGGTGACGATTAAGAAATTCATCATTCCGCAAACGCGTTTTGTGGCGGTGAAAATTCGCCGGCCGCGTGCATGAATTGCAAAAACGATTTCGCTCGGAAAGAAATTGAACTCCAGGCGCTCCGAAAATAGAGTCTCGCCATGAACCCGCTCCTGACGCCTGAACTTCTCCGGAGGCTGGAGCAGTTCCAATTGCTCGCCGCCAAGCGGGCTAAGAGTTCGGCGCGAGGCGAGCGGCGCAGCAAGGCGCGGGGTCAATCAGTCGAATTTGCTGACTATCGCAACTACTCCGCGGGCGATGATTTTCGTTATCTCGATTGGAATCTTTACGGGCGTCTCGAAAAGCTTTTCCTGAAACTATACGAAGAGGAACGTGAATTGCCGGTTCGCATTTTTCTCGATTGCAGCGAGTCGATGACCTTTGGTTCGCCGCGCAAGTTTGATTTCGCCCGGCAAATCGCGGCCGCGGTGGGCTATGTGGCCTTGTGCGGCTTTGACCGCGTGACGGTCGCCACCTTTCCCGACAATGCCGGCGACGCTGTCTATCGCGGAGCGCTCAGGGCCGTGCGCGGGCGCAAATCGTCCCTCACCTATTTTCAAAATCTCGCGAAGCTTACGGCCAAGGGCACGGCGAATCTCAACGAGTCACTTAAGCGCGGCGCGATTGAAGCGCGGCAGGCGGGAGTGGCGGTGGTGCTCAGCGACTTTCTTGATCCCGCGGGTTACGAGTCGGGTTTGACGGCGCTGATCTCGCGGGGGTTTCATGTGAATGCGATCCAAATCCTCGCGCCCGAAGAATTGAATCCCAGCACGTTTGGCGATTTGCGGTTTATTGATTCGGAAACCGGCGCCGAGCAGGAAGTTTCTTTCGGAAAATATCGTTTGAAAAATTACCAGCAAACCGTGGAGAACTTCTGCCAGCGGCTCCGCGAATTTTGTCAGGGCAGGGGGATCAACTTCTTCCGGGTCGGCTCGGACACATCGCTCGAACAGCTGTTGCTCAAGCAGCTGCGCACCGCAGAAGTCTGGGGTTGAAATTGCACCGGCACTTTGCCGGGACCTGGAGGAAATTTTGCCATCCAATCTGGCGCGGCGCGTTCCGGCGATCGTCCGCCGAAGATCTAAAGAAAGTGCGAAAATGATTTAATGAAAATCGTAGGAGCTGCTGCCCGCTAGATTTTCATTTTGTAACCGCTCAATGCGCTGCGCCTGAATCAAAATAACCTCGTCCGTATTTTGCAGGTGCCCTTCGATCAGGAGAAACGATTCCTGAGTAATCAGCAGTCGCAGTTCTTCAAAAAGTTTCGGGCGCACGATCGCATTGCTCATTCCCGTTTCATCTTCCAGCGTGATGAAGACAAAACCTTTGGCGGTGCCGGGTCGTTGACGGCAAATGACGTTGCCCGCGATGCGGATGATTTCTCCCTGTTTGGCTTTGGGCAAATCGCAGGCGCGCCAGAGGTTGAGCGGCTTGAGATGCTCGCGCAGCAGCGCCATCGGATGGGGGCCGGTGGTCAAATGCGTGCCATCGTAATCAGCGCGCAGGCGCTCGGCGGAATTCATCGGCAGAAGCGGCGAATCGCCTTTCTCCTTGCTCCCTTCATTCCACGTTCCGAGTTCGAATAGATTATTCTCGGGAATGTCGCGTTCCACTTCCCAGAGGGCATCGCGACGATGTTTCGCCAAATTATTCAGCGCGCCAATCTCCGCGAGCGTCCGCAATTCTTCTTTGTTCAATCGCGTTCGCAGTTTGAAATCCCCGATTGAAGTGAAGTTCTGTTTCGCGCGTTCTTCCAACATTTTGCTGGCTCGATCGTGGTTGAGGCCCTGCACCACGCAAAAGCCGAGGCGAATGGAATTATCTTTCTCAATCGTGCAGAGCCATTCCGATTTTCTGGCGCACACGGGGCGAAACGGTTGTCCATGGCGTTTTCCATCTTTGACAATCGTGGCGGAGGAATAAAATCCCATCGGCTGATTGTTCAGCAGGCTGGCGTAGAATTCCGGCGCGCGATGCGCTTTCAAATACGCCGTTGCGTAAGCCAGATGAGCGAAGCTGATGGCGTGCGACTCGGGAAAGCCGTAGAGCGCAAACGAAGTCACCGCTCCGGAAACTTCATCAACCACCTTGGGTCCGTAGCCTTTTCGCGCTAAGGCGTCGCGCAATTTCTTCTCCACCTTTTTCATTTTGTCCTGCGAACGATGGAAGCTCAGCGCGCGCCGCAGCTCCTCTGCTTCCGAAGCGGTGAAGTCGGTCATCTTCATCGCCATTTCCAGCATCTGTTCTTGAAAGAGCGGAACGCCGAGCGTTCGTTCGAGCACGGGAATTAAATCCGGATGATAATAAATCACTTCCTCCTTTTTCGCGCGGCGTTGCAGGTAAGGATGCATCAGGTTCCCTTGAATCGGTCCCGGCCGAATGATCGCGACTTCAATCACGAGATCATAAAACTTCTCCGGCTTCATGCGCGGCAGCGTCGCCATTTGCGCGCGGCTCTCGATTTGAAAAACGCCGATCGTGTCTGCCGCGCGAATCATCTCAAACGTCTTCGGATCGTCTGGAGGAAGATGGCCGAGGTCCAGCGGATTGCCGCGTTGTTGAGTGAGTTCGATGGAATCCTGAATCACCGACATCATTCCCAGTCCGAGAAAATCCACTTTGATAATCCCGAGCTGTTCGCAGTCATCTTTGTCCCATTGCGCCACGACCCGGCCCGGCATCGACGCGTTTTCCAGCGGGACAATGGAGCTCAGCTGGTCCTGGCAAATGATCATTCCCCCGGAATGCTGACCGAGATGTCGCGGCAGATGTTGACCGGCAATCTGCTGGTAAAGCGTGGCGAACGCCAGCGCGCGGGGATGTTGCGCGGGCAAGCCGGCCCGCTCCATTTGTCCGACAAGCTCGAGCGTGTGGGGAAAATCGCCGCTGGAAAAAAGATTCGAGAACCGATCCAGCACATCGGTGGAAATGTTCAACGCTTTGCCAATTTCCCGTGCCGCGCTGCGGCCGCGATAACAAATCACATTGGCCGTCATCGCCGCGCCGTGTTTGCCGTAACGCTTGTAAACCTCCTGGATGACGCGCTCGCGCCGGCCGCCGCTCGGCAAATCAATGTCGATATCCGGCCAGGAATTCTTTCGCCCTTCGCTCAGGAAGCGCTCGAACAGCGTGTGAAATTTCAGCGGGTCGACGTTCGTGATGCCAAGGCAATAACAAACCGAACTGTTGGCCGCGCTGCCCCGGCCTTGCGACAAAATGTTTTGTTCGCGGCAGAACTCGACGATGTCCCAGACGATCAGGAAATATCCCGCCACCTTGAGCTTTTGAATGAGTGCCAGCTCGTTGGTGATTTGCTGAAAAACCTTGGACGGAATTTTGCCGGCGTAACGTTTCCGCGCGCCCGCCAGGGATTGTTCGCGCAAAAAGGAGTTCGCATCGTGCCCTGGCGGGACCGGATATTTCGGGAATTCGTAGCCGAGATTGTCGAGAGAAAATTGCAGCCGGTCGGCGAGCCGGGTGGAGTTGTCGATGGCTTCCGGCAAATCGCGGAAAAGTTCGCGCATCTGCCGGTCGCCTTTCAGAAAGCGTTCGCTGTTTTGCGCCAGCAATTTGCCCGCATTATCGAGATGCACGTGGTGCCGAAGACAGGTGAAAACATCAAGCGCCTGGCGTCCAGCGGGGTTCGCGTGGAGCACGCCGTTCGTGGCGAGCAGCGGAAGGCGAAACTGCGACGCCAGCTCCACGATCGATTGATTGAGCAGGTCCTCGCCGCGAAGGTGGTGACGCTGGATTTCGACAAACAAATTTTTGCGGCCAAAGATTTGGAGAAGCCGTTCCAGAACAGTGCCAGTCAACTCGCCGCGGCCTCCACCCATTGCTTTCACGAGCGGTCCTTCTTTGTCCCCCGTGAGCGCCACCAATCCTTCCACAAATTCCGGCAGCTCGCCCCAGGCTATGCGGCTCATTCCTTTCTCGCTGCGAAGATGGGCGCGGGTGAGAAGTTGGCTCAGGTTTTTATAGCCTGTCGGATTTTCCACCAGCACCGGAAGGACGGCGCCGTCTTCCATCGTCAATTCCGCGCCAACGATCGGACGTAGATTGTGTTCCCTGGCCTTTTGAAAAAATCTTGGCGTGCCGTAAAAACCGTCGCGATCGCAAACCGCCATCGCAGGCAGGCCCAATTGTGCGGCGGCCTCCGCGAGCTGCTCGGGATGCGAGGCGCCGCGCAAAAAGCTGAACGCGCTTCGGGCATGGAGTTCGACGTAGCTCATGCAATGGGGCGCTTAATCATACGAGCCTTCCAGGAACCAATCGCCGTCGTGCTCAAAGATGCGAAATAAATTTCCATCGGCAGTTTCGATATCCCATTCGTCGCGCGACCAAAGTTGTTTTGGTTCCCACCAATGGCCCGAAGAACGGAATGGCCCGTCCGCGTGGGAGACAGCGCCAACGAATTGTTCGCTGTTCAATAGCGATGGGAGGCCTCCCCGCATTTCCACAATCGCGGGCAACGGCGGACGAAAACGGCGCAGCGAAAGCGCGGAGGACATTCTCCCCGAGGAATTCAAAGTTGAGCTCTCAGAACGCTGTTCCGAAGAATTCCGCCTCGAAAAAGTTGGCAACACATCGAAATTCACCGGTTCCATCCGGAATGCGTCGGGACGAAAACTGTTCTCCACCACGGGTGTTCCGACGCGATCCGCGCCGAGCAGGGAAGTCAATTGCGCGAGGGTTTCGTAAAAATGATTGGGGTCGCGCAACGCCGTTTCGAATAATCCAAATTGGAAATGCTCGGGCTTGCCCGGTTTCGCGGCGAGATGCAGCGCCACAATCGGCGACTCGGTTTGCAATGTTTCCAGATGCGTTTGCAGCATGCGGAACAGCGTCTCAATGTTTCGCGTGGGCGAGGGGACGCGAAAGCTGCGCTCCAGCTTCTCTCCGGAGCTGAGTTTCAGGTTCAGTTGGATTTCCTGCGCGACGAGATAAAACAGTTCCAGGCGCAGCGAAAGCTGCTCGATGAAACGCCGCAAAACAAAGAGCAACGGCTGGAGGGTCTCGATTCCGTTCTCAAATTCCATCGCCTCTTCAAAAACATTTTTCGGCTGAACGACATCAAGCGGGCGAATTGAATTGGCAGAGGCTCGGTCGAACAGTTCCAGCGCTTCGCTGCCGAGGCGTTCGGCAAGCTTGTCTTTTCCCAGCGCCACAAAATCTCCGAGCGTGTGAATTCCCCAGCGCCGGAGAATGCCCGAAATCTCTTCGGGCGGCTCAATGCTTTCAACCGGCAGCCGGGAGATGAATTGGCGAGAGTTTTCCACGACGAAAACCGGCTGCGCCATTCGCGCCGCCTGCAAGGCCAGCTCAGGGTTTTCCGCGATGCCGATTTGCGCGCGCAGATGGAGCGAGGCGAGTTGCATGGCAATTTTTTCGCCCCACGCTTTTTCTTCCGGCAAGGTGAGCCCTTGCAAATCGAGCGTGCAGATGCCCGGCGCGGTAGCCTCGATGCTCGGCGAAAAAGAATAAGCGGATTGCAGCAAAAGTTCTGTGGCAGCGCTTTCCTGCGCGGCGGAGCGGTTTCGGAAAATGAGCTGCGGGCAGCGGGCCAGGGCTTGAGTGCTCGTCAAACCTTCGCTGACGCTTTGCGCGCGCGCGGCCGGGGTGAGTTGAAAAACGGTTTTGGAAAACGGCTCGTCGAGCAGCGCGATGGGCTGAGAAAAGAGTTCCGGCTCGTGCCGCAAAGCCGCTTGCAGGAAAAAATCAGGAATGAAAATGACCGCGAACATCAGCCCGCCTCCACTTTTTCTTCCGCGAGATGCAAACGATGCTGCGTCAGTTCCACTTTTAGTTTTTCCAGCAGTTCAAACGGTTCCGCCTGGAAATCCCGCAGGGTAAAACGGCTGCTGAGGCCGAGCCGGATTTGCGCGCAGCCAACGGTCGGCTGCGGCGTGATCACGAGGAAAACGGTTGATGTGGCTTCGGCGATCCGTTGCAATCGATACCACGCCGATGGTGGGATTTTGCGAAGTTGCTTCGCCGGATTGATTGTCAGGTCCAGCAAAACCAACGGCAAATTGCGATCGCGCAAAATCAAATCCACTGCCTTCATCGCCTCGCCCGCGTGCTGGCATCGGACCCAAAGGAGCCGCGACAATGTTTCTTTTTCAAAGGCGCACGGATCAAATGAATCATTTCCATCGATCAGCGTGACGATTTGATTTTCCGAGGCGGCCTTCCGCAACAGGGCCGAAATTAACAGCGCGCTCCCGGAATTTTTTCGCTCGTTGACGAGTTCCGCAATGCCCCCTTTGAGCAATCCGCCACAAAGCAGGGCGTCGATTTGCGCGATGCCAGTGGGCCACACGCGACTTGATCGCTCGACCGGGTCGGCGGAAAATCGCGTGCCGGGAAATCGTTCCGACAAAAGCCGGCGCAGTTGAATGATTTTTTCGCTTGATGACATGGTCTCGCTTGGCTTCTCCAGCAAATTATTATACGGCTCTCCGCCCGCAAATAAACCGGATTTAGCAAACTCACTTTACGACGGCTGCATGGACAACCGCGGTCCAAGCCGCAACCTGAGCCACACACACCGCCGGCACAGGGCCCGGGCATCGAGCTTGGCGGTCTTGCGCGCCCCGTTGAGGGCGATGGGGGTGATCAGGAAGGATTGCGCCCCGGCGGAAACCAGCTGCCGGTGCAAGGTGAAGCCGAACCCGCAGCATTCGCTCACGCCAAAGGCCTGGAGCCGTCCTAGCGGGCCGCCTGCCCCAGGAGGAGCTGGCCGGACGTTTGAGCATCAGTTTGGTGGGACCGATCACCGGCTGTGGCAGCGGCTGGCGCGGCGATGCTTTCCTTGTGGACGGCCCAACCGATGTGATGCACTGTTTCGTTCATGGGCGCTTGTTTCCTATCTGAGGTTGTGGATGATTCCTTGTTTCAACGGCGGGCCTTTCACCTTCCGGCTCGGCCTGGCTCACGCCCGGCCACCCGCGTTCTAATGGATCCAAACTCCCTCTTAAACCCTTCGTTAAGCCATACGGTCTAGGTGGCTTGGGGTACCCGGATTATCCGAGCGGGCAGGGCGGATACGTTTACCTCAACTCGCCGTTGGCCACGGACCGCTCCGGCACAAGCGACGGTCAAGGGAATAATCTGGTGGATGTGAATCATTGGCAGCGGCTCTACATCGTCAATGCCGTGGATCAAAATGGATTTCCAGTCTCGGGCCCCGTGCAAAATTATCTTGGCGCCCAATGGCTGGGAGTTCGACCTTTTGCCTTGAGCCGCACGGACGCGAGCAAGCCGTGGATTGATCCCGGTCCGCCGCCACTCTTCCCCAGTTCAGTTTTTCGCAGCAACGTCGTGAACGTCATTCAACGCAGTGCCGAACTTACCCCCGATGATGGCGTGGTGATCAATATTTCTCCGGGCGCATTTGGAAATAATCCTTTGGGAACGGGCAACGGCACCGGCTACGCAACGAATCCGGCCACCGGCCAACCGTACGCAGCAAACCTGGTGAAACGCGGCGACTTCGTGCGGGTGCTGGCGGAATTCTGGGCAGACGGTCCCAATTCCGAAACGCCGCCGGGGCATTGGAACACAATCGCGAACAGCGTGAGTGACAATCCCAATTTTGTGAAGCGCATCGGCGGAACCGGCCCGGTGCTTAATGATCTCGAATGGGATGTGAAAACCTATTTTGCCCTCAACTCGGCCGTCCATGAAGCGGCCTGCGCGGCATGGTCGCTGAAGCGTTATTATGATGGATGGCGTCCGATGACCGCGATTCGTTATCTCGGCGGGCTAGGCCAATCCACGATCACGAATGATCCATCGTATCATAGCAGTGGCCTTCCGCTGATTTCGAACCTGATTGAACTGGTCACAACGGCGACGACCAGCAGCGGGCGCCACCTCGGTTTGACCCCTGGTAAAATCGCGCTTTTGACCTGGCCCGGCCAGCCTGCCGACCCAACGAATCAATACAGTGGCGTTCGATGGATTCACGCGGATAGCTGGGTGCCCTATCAGAAGAAGAATTTCGTCACGCCCGCTTTTCCCGGTTATATTTCCGGCCACAGCACGTTCAGCCGTTCCGCTGCAGAAGTTTTAACAGCCATCACGGGATCGCCCTTTTTTCCCGGCGGCATGGGGACTTACACCTCGGTTTCCAATATTTCGCTCGCGTTTGAAAAAGGACCGAGCCAAACGATCCAATTGCAATGGGGAACCTATTTTGACGCGGCCGATCAAGCCGGACTGTCGCGGATCTGGGGCGGCTTCATCCGCCCATTGATGACTTCACGGGGCGCATCGTCGGTTCGCAGTGCGGGCAAGGCGCGTGGGCGCTGGCGCAAAAGTATTTCAATGGCTCCATCCTCAATACGCCGATGAATCTCACCTTCGCCCGGGTGAATTCGTCTCAATGCCAGATTCGTTACGACACCGTTCGCGGCATGTTCTACAAGCTGCAATCCTGTCCGAGCTTTGGCGAGGCTTTCGCCGATGACGGCGGCGGATTTACACAGGCCATGGATACCTTTTCGGTGCGAACCCAAACCGCCAACGACTCGGCAAAGTTCTTCCGTGCCGTCAGCGCGGGCGCGCCATAAACGTTTCGATCGTTTGTCTCGGGCGAATCTTCTCGAAGAAAGACTTCATTCGCACGTAGGCTTCCCCTGATGAAGGTTCGTTTAAACCCATGAATAATTCAGAGCAACGGCGCGCGCTCAGAAGCGCCATCGAAGCCGCGCAAGCCGCGGGCGCGGTGATGAAGAAAAACTTCCGCTCGCCCAAAAAAATCAATGAGCAGACCCAATTTGATATCAAGTTGGAACTGGATGTCCGCTGCCAAAAGCTGATTGAGAAAACCTTGTTTCGCCATTTTCCGGACGTTTCATTTCTTGGCGAAGAAGGAGATGAGATTGCCAGCGACGCAGACTTTCGCTGGGTCGTCGATCCGATCGACGGCACGGTGAATTTCAGCTATGAAATACCTCATTCGTGCGTTTCGATTGCGTTGCAGAGGAGAAAAGCGCGCCGCGCGAAAAGCAAGTCTCCGCAGCATCCAGATGCGGCCTACGAAACAATTGTCGGAGTGGTTTACGATCCATTTTGCGACGAGCTTTTTACCGCGATTCGCGGACAGCCCGCGCGCTTGAATGGAAAGATTATTCGCGTCAGCAAGCGCAAGAGCCTGGACACAGCGATCGTCTCGCTCGGATTTGGGAAAACCAAAAGCTCGGTCGAAACCACGCTCGTCTATTTCAACGAACTCCTTCGACGGGTTCGCAAAGTGCGCATGATGGGCGCCGCGGCGCTGGCCATGGTCTACGTTGCCGCCGGGCGGTTTGATGGCTATGTGGAATCTCAGATTCGGCTGTGGGATATTGCCGCAGGCGGGTTGATTCTAGAGTGTGCGGGCGGAGAGTTTTGGAACGATCCCATCGAAGGCCACGGCGCACATGCCTACCGGATGCTCGCCAACAACGGTTTGCTGCGGGCTCAACTGGAGAGCATTGGTAAAGTTGTCGCTTAAGAAATTTCTGGCCCGCACGGGCGGCACAAATTACGAAAGGAGGTTGAGCGATGAACGTTTTTGTCACGGGCGCGACCGGTTTTGTCGGCACGGAAATCGTGCAGCAACTTCGCCAGTCGGGCCATTCCGTTCGGGTGCTGGTCAGGAGTTTGAACTCCTCATCGAGCCGGCTGCTTGCTTCCACTTACGGCGCGGAGCTGCATCGCGGAAATGTCTTGGACGCCGTCACATTGAAAGGCGGCCTCGGGGGAATTGATGCGCTAATCCACCTGGTCGGAATCATCAGCGAGCTGGGTGAAAACACCTTCGAAAAGGTCCACACGCTTGGGACGGAAAACATGGTGAAGGCAAGCTGCGACGCGGGCGTGAAGCGCTTTGTGCTAATGAGCGCGCTGGGCGTTCGTCCGAGCGCAGTGGCGCGCTACCATCGGTCAAAATGGGCGGCAGAAGAAATCGTTCGCAGCAGTGGATTGGATTTCACCATTTTTCGGCCTTCGATTATTTACGGGCGCGGGGATCACTTCGTAAATCTTTTCGCGCGCATGTCGCGCTGGTCGCCGGTTCTGCCGGTGATGGGAAGCGGGCAGGGGACGTTGCAACCAATTCGAGTTGAAGACGTGGCGCGCTGTTTTGTGGGATCGCTCCACGAGCCGCTTGCGATCGGGCAGACTTACGATCTGTGCGGGCCGGATGTTCTGACGATGCCCGTAATTCTGAAAACAATCTGCGAGGTCATCGGGCGCAAGCGCGGGCAGGTTCGCATTCCTCTGGCGCTGGCGCGCGGGCAGGTGGCATTGCTCGAATTAATTTTCCCGGCGTTTTTGCGAAAAGCATCCCCGCTGACGCGCGATCAATTGATCATGCTGGAGGAAAAAACCATCGGCAATTGCGATCCGGCGAAGGCGTTATTTGGAATTGCTCCTCCGCATTTCCGGGATGGCATTGCGGAATATCTTTGAAGAAAACGGCGCGTTTTCGCCTGTAACGATCTGGCCCTGTTCTGCGTCCATTGATCAATGGCTCTCAAATCAAAAGTTTTGCTAGGAATTTCTTTCGGCGTGAACGCGGTGTTGATGGCGGGACTGCTGATCAACCGTTCATCGCCGCAACCGACCGCGAAATCCGATGCGGTGACGAACGAGGTTCAAGCGGCGCGGAGCGCAAAGCCGGCGCGTGGAGAAAAATTGATCCAGACTGTCACCGTGACGCATGAAAAAGAGTTCGATTGGGGAAGCGTGGAGTCACAGGATTATCGCGAATACATCGAAAATCTTCGCGCGATTGGCTGTCCTGAGGAAACCATCCGAGACATCATCATCGCCGATATCAACAAGCTTTACGCATCGAAAATTGCGGCGCTATATCCGTCTCCAAAAGATTTTAAATTCTGGCGCGTAGACGATCGAAAGGCGCGCACCGAAGAAAAGGGACTTGCTCGAAGCCGCCATGAATTGGAGCAAGAAAAGCGCGAGTTGATCCAGCAATTGCTGGGCATCGACTATGACGCTGAATTAGCCCGCGCATCTGGCCGACCGGACAGCGATGCATCGCGATACGGATTTCTTTCTCCGGAAAAGCAGGAGCAAGCCAAAACCTTGCGTGAAAAATACCGCCAGATGGAGCGTGAGCTTTTCAAGGATGGCAGCGCATGGACTCCGGAAAAAAGGGCGAAATTCACCGCATTGCGAGCGGAAGGCGAAAAGGAAATGGCCAATGCGCTGGGCCCGGTGGATTTTGAACAATATCAACTGCGCAATTCCAACACCGCAAAAAACATGCGCGAAGATCTGACTGGATTCCAGCCGGATGAGGATGAATTCCGTAAAATATTTGCTTTGCGCAAATCGTACGATGATCAGTTCAGCTTGTCCGGAAAAAAGGGGGATGTCGGCGTGCGCGAGGAGCAAAAAGCCGCGCAGCAAGCGCTGGAGGAACAATTGAAGGCAACGCTCGGCGAACAGCGGTTCCATGATTACCAACTGTCGCAGGACGAACGTTACCGCAGCAGCTTTGATTTTGCCCAGCGTTACGATTTGCCGAGTCAGACGGCCAACACGCTTTACGCTGTGCGCCTTGCCGCCGAACTGGAACAACAGAGAATTCGCAGCGATGCAAGCTTGTCACCAGGGGCGCGTGAGTTTGCTTTGAATTCATTGGCGGATGAAACTCGCAACGCGCTCGAACCTACCCTGGGTAAGGATGCCTGGGCCAAATACCAATCTAAAGACGGAGGGTGGATCAACCGGCTAAGCATGAGTCGTGATCTGGCTGGCAGCCGAGTCGGGCGAGATCGTCCCAAACGAAAGTAAGTTCAAACACGCGGTTCATCAGGAAACCAAAACTACAGTGTAGTCATTGCGCAAACCGCCAATTTCGATCTGCAAACGATCCCCCTGTTTTTTACCGGCGAGTTGCTGGCCCAGAGGAGACTGCGGTGTAATCACCAACACTTCTTTTTTTTCGTGAAGCACTTCCGTTCCTCCCGCGCGCGGCCCGATGAAATAAAAAGATTGCTCATTTCGTCCGTTCAATTCGACGAAGGCACCGAGTTCGATCGCGTCTCCCTTCTTGAATTCGCGCAGCGCGAGCTTTTCAAATTCCTGGATGGCTTGGAGAATTTCCGCGGCCTGGCGCGACTGCCCGCGCGCCAGATAAGATGCTTCAAGCCCGCGGGTGTCGTATTTGTTTTCGGCTTTGCTTTGCTCGTGAGTTGCTTCGGCATGCGCCGCCCGGGCCGCCTTGTGGTAGACCGAAAGATCGGACGTGAGTTGTTCGATGATTTTTTTTACGAGCGCGCGTTTGTTCACAATATTGACTCGCATGGAACTGGAAGATGAGCTGGGGCGCAAGGCAGTTGCTCAAAACAAATTTAAAATGCCGAACCAGCATGCGTCAACCTGAGGGTTCCGTCCCCAGCCTCGATCACAAGGTCCACGCCAACACCATTTGGGCTGCGGCAAATGCGGCAAGCGCCATGGAGACGAACCAGAGCGGTTTTTTCTTGGTCACCGTGCAGATGGACGCGGTGGCGATGGCGACCGTAAAATAGGAGATGGCCAGGCCAAGCTTTCCGCTGCGTTTACTGGCATCGTCGCGGAGTTTTTCCAGGGCCTCGGCCTTCGCTTTGATTTCCGCCTTTTCTTTATCATAGCGGGATAAATTTTCGCTTAGCTTCCTGGTGGTCCTGGCCAACTCCGCGTCATTGGTATTTCCGCCCCTGGCCATTTGGGCGAGGGTCACCTCGTCGATATGTTGCTTGATCGACTTGGCTTGATAGTAGGCCCATTGGTCGGATGCCTGAGTCTGGCTCATCTGGGTGCGGCTGCTGTATTTGCCGCCCCATTGGGCCGCGATGGCGGCAACGACAGCGATGATGACGACTGTGAGGGAGACGTATTTCGTCCAAGCCTCGCGGGATTCCTTTTCCTTGGTCGCGGCGCGATCGGCCTTAAGGTCGACGATGAATTGTTTTAATTCGCTGATTTCTTTCTGTAGATCGTTCATGTTTTTTGCTTCTGGTTTATTCATCAGGTCGGCAACGGCTGGAGTCGCGACATAATTCAAAAATGGCTCGGTGATATACTTAATGATCCAAGGTAATTCAATCCAACTCGTTAATCTTCAATTCCCGCGCGTGGGCCAGAAGGAAATTCCTTTGATATTTTCTATCTCATGCAGCGCGCGGTTGGATAAGGAAATTGAGCAATCGATTCTTTTCGAGTGCAGTGACTTTATCTGGCCACGATAACCCGCTCGCGCTACGCTTTTGAAATATGAACGCTCGCGCCACTTCAAACCCGACGGTCGGGGTCGCACGACGTTGCCTTACGCCGCCGCCTGGCGTGGAACTGGCGGGTTTGGGTTATTATCTCAACCGCACCTGGGAGCGTGTGCGGGACGATCTTAACGCGACGGCGATCGTGATCACGGATGGCGCGGGCAGCGGCGTCGCTTTAGTGGCAGTGGATCTGATGTATAACGACGCCACATTCACGCGCGTGGTGCGCGAGCAAGCATCGGCACGAACTTCGCTCCGACCCGAAGCGATCTGCGTAAACTTTTCGCATTCACACAACGCGCCCACGGCGGGTCTGATTATTGGAGGCGGCCAACGGGACGAAAGCTACCTGGCGTTCGCAGCCCAGCTTGTTGCAGAAACCATTGTCGATGCATGGCGCGGTCGTCAACCGGCTCGGCTCTTCACCGGGAAAAGTGAGCTGGCAGGAATGACTTTTAATCGCGCGCGCGAAAACGGACCGGTGGACACGCGCGTGAGCGTGCTGCGTGCGGACAGGCTCGACGGAAAGCCATTCGCCGCCGTCGTTAATTTCCATTCGCATTGCACGGCGCACATGGAAGTGGATTTGCGCGCTGTGAGTCGTGATTGGCCCGGCGAAGCAGTGGATCAAATTGAAAACGCATTGCCGGGGGTTACCGCCCTTTACCTTCAAGGCACGGCAGGCGACGTGAATTTCCGGCGCGAACTCAATGGAACAGAACGCCGTTTCGAACCCGCTCGGGCGCTTACTCGCGCCGCACTGGACGCCATCGCAAATGCCCAGCCTCTCGAGGTGGCCAGCATCGACGCCCACACGCGATCAGTCATTCTTCCCACCCGGCGCTGGACTCGCGAGGAGATCGATCGCGATCGCGCGGAGGGGTTGTATCGGCTTGCAACCGGCGACACCACTGGTTGGCTCGAAGGCATTGCGCGCGTCTGCGTGAACCAGCCCGAGCGGTTGCCATTGCGCTACGACGGCGATGTTGCGAAAGCCGCGGCAGCCGTCGCGCGGTTCGCCGTGGAATGGACCGATGCCATTCTAGAGGGATGGGAAAGGCGCGCGGAAACATTGACGACAGAGGTGCAAGCTTTGCGCATCGGTGACGTTTTCTTTTGCGCGCACCAAGCTGAATTGTTCACGTCCCTCGGGCTGGAGGTGCGCCGACAGTGGCCTGCCTCGGATCTCTTTATGCTCGGTTATTCCAACGGCTCAATTGGCTACCTGCCCGATGCGCACGATATCACTCGCGGCAGTTACGCGGCGCTGCAATCACCAAAATTCACGGGGCAATTCCCATTCACGTCTGAAGCGGGCGTGGGGATGGTGAATGGCCTGCTGACAGCATTGGAACAGGTAAAAAAATGACGGCGGAGCGGCAGAATATTCTGGTTGCATCCACAAAGTTAGGCTCAACTTTAAAGCATGGTTCAACCAGATTTTAATTCCTGCCCTTTTGCTGCGAAGAGAGTCAGAAGTGAGTTCCTGTTGATGGCGCTGAAGGTTTTTTTGACGTCCCTGGCTGCTTTGATGACAACGAATGTGGCCGGCGCGTTGCCCGTGTCCTCGTTTACGAACGACTTCATTGCGATGGACACGTGCTTGAAGGTGCCTAATCCATCATCCGAAATCGAATGGGGGAAACAGTTCGATTTGGTGAAGGCGGCGGGTTACGCGGGAATCACCTGGGCAGAAGGCGAGCCTCAGCAGGTAAAACGCGCCGCTGACGCAGCCCGAAAACGCGGACTGCGATTTGCGGCGATTTACTGTGGAGCAACCTTGACGAAGACCAACCTGATGATTAATCCGTCGCTGCGACAGACGATGGAGTTCCTCAAAGGAGAAGGAACCTTGATCTGGCTCTACGTTGCGAGCCGCGATTTCAAATCATCGTCGGATGCGGGTGATGATGTCGCGATCCCAGCTTTGCGGGATTTGGCGAACCTCGCCGCGTCCAACGGGCTGCGAGTCGCGATCTATCCGCATGTCGGCACTTGGACCGAGCGGGTTCAGGACGCAATCCGAATTGCCCGCAAGGTGGGACGGCCGAACTTCGGCGTGACCTTCAACCTTTGTCACTCGCTCCATGTGGGAGATGAGCAAAGAATTCCGGGTTTACTGACCGAAGCTGCTCCATTTTTGTTCATGGTCACAGTGAATGGTGCGGATGCCAATGTTCAGGGAGGTTGGGAACGGCTCATCCAACCGCTGGACCGTGGCAGCTACGATCTCTCGGCGCTGTTACGGAGGTTGCGGGACCTTAACTACGTCGGCCCAGTCAGCCTCCAGGGTTACGGCGTCAAAGGAGACGTGAATGAAAATCTATCGCATTCCATGGCGGGGTGGAGAAAATATCTGCGCACGCTTAATGAACCGTCGAACTGACGTGGTGCGCAGATTGCGGCGCCACGCCAGTTCCCATCGTTAATTCATTAGGCTTAACTCAAGCCTTTGATGCTCCAGCCCTTCCGGTAGGTGCGGCGGACGAATTGATTCGCCTCGCTGAGGTTGAATTTCAATTTGCGCGCGTTCCATTCCAAGGTGGTCCTGGGGAATCTTGAGGCAATGCCACCGAGCAGCACCGCTTCCGTGAGCGGCCCGGCATAGGCGAAGTGGGCGGATGTTTTACCCTCGCCCAAACATGCGCTGACAAACGAGCCCCAGTGGTTTACTTCTCCAATTTCGGGGTGCTTGAAATCCTTGAACTTGGCCTCTGGATACAACTGTGGCTTGCCAACATGCGGCATAACCATCACACCATCGGTGCCGATGAAGATTGATCCTGAATTCGGCAGCTCACCTTTGCCAAGAAGGGCGATGACTTCCGCCGGCGGCTTGGATGCGCCGTCATACCAGGTGACAGGAAGAATTTTCTCCGCAGTATATTTGGTTCCCGCAAACGTGTAATGAATCTTGGAGTCGAGCGCCCAGTTCCACTGGTTGGGCGGAAGACCTTCGGATCGCACGGAAATGGGTGCTGCAAGTTCCAAGGCCTTGAACACGGGGTCGAAGATATGGCAGCCCATGTCGCCGAAGGTGCCGGTGCCAAAATCAAGGCGCTTGCGCCAGTTGGACGGGTGATAATAAGCATCGCCAATGAAGGGGCGGTCTGCGCAGACCCCGAGCCATAGATTCCAATCGAGATTTTCCGGAACTGGATCAACCCGGGTGGGTTTTGCCGAGCTGTCTCCCCAGGATTTCGGGCACCATGAATGGACCTCCTTGACCTTGCCGATCGCGCCGCTCTGGACAATCCGCACGCCGATGCGGTATTCCGCGGCAGAATGGATTTGAATGCCCATCTGGGTAACGACCTTGTTCTTTTGTGCGACTTCAGTCATACGGCGCACTTCATAGAGGTCATGCGCCAGCGGTTTCTGACCGTAAACATGCTTGCCCAGTTGCATGGCACTCACCGCGATGGGCGCGTGCATGTGATCGGGAGTCGAGACATTAACCGAATCAATGTTCTTTGCCTCCTTGTCCAGCAGTTCGCGATAGTCGCGATAAACGCGCGCATCGGGAAATTGTTTTTGCGCTCGCTCGATTTGCTTGGAATCGACATCGCATAAGGCCACCAGCTTGAATTTTGGTTGAAGGGCCAGTTGCGTAAGGTCGCTCCATCCCATTCCGCCGACTCCAAAGCTGGCGTGACGCAATACGCTATTGGGCGAGTTCGCGAGCAGGCCGCGGGTAATGAAAGGTGCAACGATCGCTGCCGCGCCGGCAGTCTTGAGAAATGATCTCCGGGTCAATTGTCTTTGGGTTTTCATTTGTGGTGAGGAAATTAGTCGAGTTTTTGAATCGAGATATTGCGGAACATGACCGGGTCATTATGCCCCGCAAAGCCGAAATGGCCGCTGGCGAGATTTTTTCCCGGATGAGAGCTTCCCGCCATAAACTCGGTCACTTTGCTCAGATCAGCGTCCAGGATAATCGTGCCGTTGAGTTCCACCTTGATGGTTGAACCTTTGACCGTGACCTCCTGGTAATTCCATTCGCCGACAGGATGCTGGTAGCCACGTTGTGCTGCGACCATTCCGTACGCCGAGCCATGCGCCTGACGAGGGTCGATTTTTTCTCCGGTGGCCTTCTCATAATTGTCATCCAACACCTGGCATTCGCACATGCCATCATAGGCGGCATTGCCTTTGCCGGGGTATCGAATGGCCAGACCGTTGTTGCCACCTGGCGGGAGCTTGAATTCCAATCGCGCGATGAAATTCGCAAACTCATCCTTCGTGTAAATCGTTCCGCCTTGACCCGCCTTGCAGGTGATCGCGCCATCCTTCACCTGATAATTGTTAACTGGTCCTGCCCAGCCGGTGAGATCCTTGCCGTTGAAGACGGGTTTGAATTCTGCACGATCTTTTCCGCGCAACAGCTTGTTTGCCTCATCGCTGCCAATTTCGCGGATGGAAAGATTGCGCCAACGGATTTCGCCGCCGTGGGTTTGGAGTTGAATTGGACCGGTCGCCGGAACGGGAAGCTTGCGATCATAATAGTTTTCCATCACCGCGCCATCCACCGTTTGTTTTCCATTCAGCCATACCCAGACCCGTGTCCCGCACATCACCACTCGCACGGAATTCCATTGCCCGAACGGTTTATCCGCTTTGACGATGGGATCCTTGCCCGGCGCACCGGGGCTATTGTTCCAAAGTGCACCGGAACCTTTGTCCGCCCCGAGTTTAAATTTTTCGGTTTCGGTGGAATCCCAAATTTGCACCTGGGGACATCCACGCAAATAAATCCCGCTATCGGCCAAGGGGACAGTTTTGTAATCGAGCAATAATTCGAAATCGCCGTAGTTTTTATCCGTCGTGAGATATAGCCCTTTCCCGTCGTTCACCAAATCGTTGCCCTGCACTGACCAATGCTGCCGGATGTCGTCCAGGCTAGCGTCGTGTTTTTTCTTAAACTCGTCTGCGGGCAGTGCCAGGTATTTGCGCGGATTTTCCGTCGTTGCGCCCCACCAGCCGGCGAGGTCTGTATTGTTAAATAGAGCTTTGAAACCTTTCGGCGGAGCGCTCTGGGCTTGGGAACTTGAAAACGAGTGGCAGCCGACGACAGCCACGATGCCAATCATGGCAATGCTTGGAAGGAGATGACGTTTCATTTTGCAAAGAATTTCCCAGCACGACCGGTCCGGCAAGCACAAACACCGGGCTCCGCGAAACTGATCCGCAACGCGAAGATCTACAAACGCGAGAATCGGCACTGACCTTCCGTGGGCCGAAAATTTTGCGGAAATTGCGAATTGATTTAGGTTTAACGATCATTCATTCGCTATGGAAAGATCAGAAAAATGGCGGCTCTTTGTCGCTTTTGCCCTTCCGGAATCGGTCAAGACGGCGCTCGAAGCCGTGCAAGCCGAGCTGGCTTCCGCAGTGTCCAGGGAATCCGTGCGTTGGACTCGGCCCGACCAGCTTCATCTGACTCTTAAGTTTTTGGGCAACGTCGAACCGAACCTCGTTCCTGCTTTGACGGAGGCGGTCGCGCGCGTTTGCCATGGATTCCAACCGCTTAGGCTTCGCGTCCAGGGAATTGGATTTTTCCCCTCAATCGGCCCGCCTCGCGTCGCGTGGGCTGGAGCCGATGACGCGAATGGAAATTTGACGGAATTACAAGCGGCTCTGGAAATGGCAGTGGGCGATTTCACACATGAAAGATCCGAAGGATCCTTCACTGGCCACATTACGCTGGGAAGAATCAGAAAGCTCCACCGTTCACAGGTCGCGTCCGTTTTTGATACCGCAGAACGGATGCAAAAACGATTTTTCGGAGAATGGACGGCGGATGGAATCGAATTAATCCGGAGCGAACCCACCTCAACCGGTTCGAGCCATTCCACGATTGCCGTCGTTGGATTCGCAAATGGATCGGAATCGTTCGCCTGACACCGAATCCGTGGTTGCATCGGCTGGGCGGAGCTGATTACGGTGAACGACGCATGTCCCGCTATTTTGTCCGCACTCAATTGATCCGGGTGGCTGTGCTTGCGACCTGTCTCTGCCTTCCATGGGCAAAGGATCTGCAGGCCGCGGAGGCGTCCGCCGACCCGATGGATGCTTCCCAGTTTGTGGTTCGCTCCTGGCGGGTGGAAGACGGACTTCCGCACAACACCGTCAACGCCATCCTGCAAACCCGGGACGGTTATTTGTGGCTGGGAACTGACGATGGGTTGGCGCGGTTTGACGGCGTGCACTTCACCGTCTTCGGCCTTCGCGAAGGATTGCCGAGCTTGCAGGTTTTGGCGTTGCTGGAGGAGCCCAACGGTGCGCTGTGGATTGGAACGAGCCTGGGTTTAAGCCGGCTGCAAAATGGACGCTTTGAGACTTGGACCACGAAGGAGGGATTAGCCGGGAATGAGGTCACGTCGCTGGCTTCAGAGCGGGATGGCTCAATCTGGATTGGCACCGCAACCGGACTGAATCTTTGGCGAGAAGGAAAGTTTCGCACCATGGGAATTGCTGAGGGCATTTTCGAGAAACGGGTCCGCGTGGTAGCCAACGGAGCCGCCGGAAGAACTTTGGTTTCGGTTTTCTACCAGGGCTTGCTGGAATGGAACGGGAGCAGGTTCACCCCGGTGCCCAGGTCTGCCAACACGCCGGAGGCCGCGCCGTTTTGCGTGTTATTAGACCGAAAAGAATATCTCTGGGCAGGGCTGCCGGGCGGAATCGTCCTTTGCCGTGAAAAACACGAATGGCGGGAATTTGGACCGAACAACGGTTGGCCCGCCGGTGCAGTTGCCTGCCTGGCCGAAGGATCGGATGGGACAATCTGGGCTGGGGTGGGGCGCTCGGGATTGGCTTATTTTCCGAGCAACCGTCCACCGCAATTATTTCGTGAAGAGGCACTGTTAAAGGAAGAGGTGAAATCGTTGCTGGTGGACCGGGAGCAGAATCTCTGGGCGGGGACCGCCGCGGCGGGTTTGGTCCGCCTGACGCCAAGGAAGGTATCTATTTTCCGGATCTCGGCGGGAGATGCCGATGCGGTTGCTCGATCGCTTGCGGAAACACCCGGTGGTGTGCTTTGGGTTGGAACAACCAGTCGCGGATTGTTTCGAGTTCAGGATGGGACCGCCGGCCAACTGCTGAATGGCCCGCCCGTTCAAGGTTATCCCTATGTCAGCGCGGTTCTCTCCGCCAGGGACGGCAGCGTTTGGTGGGGCGCCGGGCCAGCCCTCTTTCAGTGGAAAAATGGGGAGCTGCTGGCAACCTACACGACGGAATATAAAACCTGGCTGCGACAGGATCGGATTCGCGCCCTAGCCGAAGACCGCGCCGGCGGAATTTGGGTTGGGACGCAAAATGGACAACTTCGACTTTTGCGCGACGGAAAATTCATCGCATTCACCAACGCGCAACCGGGAGCGCCGGTAACGGATTTGATCCAAAAACCCGACGGAACGTTGCTCGTCGGCACCTACGGTCAGGGATTGATCCAGATTCGAAATGGGAATCGCCTTACGCCGACCAACCAAAGCGGCTCGTCGGGGCTGTTCATTCTCGCCCTCCACCTGGACAGGGATGGAGTGCTTTGGATGGGGACCGAAGGCGACGGGTTGGGCCGGCTGGAAGGGGGGCGACTGACGACGTTAAGGACGCAGCAGGGATTGATCAGCGAAACGATTGCGCAAATTGTGGAGGACGACACGGGCTATATGTGGCTGGGCTCTTATCGTGGGATTCTGCGCGTGAGCAAGCGTGAGTTAAATGAATTTGCCGAAGGGCAAACCGGATTTGTCCATCCGCTGATTCTAAACCGTTCCGACGGAATGCCGTCCGAACAATGCATGCGGGGTTTCCATGCCGGACTGAAGACTGCCGCCGGACTTCTCCATTTTTCCACAGCGAAGGGAATTGTGGTGGTCGATCCGAAACAGCAACGCGCCGATGTTTCACCGCCCGCAGTCTTGCTCGAAACAGTCGTCGTGGATGGCGATGTGAGGCGGGCGAAAGCTCATTCTTTAAATCAAGGGCAGGTCGCCAAAGTAGATGGTGTGGAGCAAACAGAGTTGTCCATTCCGCCTGGGAAACGGCGTGTGGAGTTTCATTATACCGGGTTGAGTTTGGGAGCGCCGGAAAGTGTCCGATTCCGGTATCGGCTTGAAGGGCTGGACGAGCGTTGGATTGAAACCGGAGTGCAACGCGTGGCCCCTTATTCGCTTCTGCCAGCGGGGCATTACAGGTTTCATGTCACGGCATGTAATAATTCAGGCATCTGGAACGAGCAGGGCGCCATCATGAGTTTTGTGGTTGAACCTTATTTCTGGCAGACATGGTGGTTCTACCCCTGCCTGCTCGGCGTGCTCGTAGGATGTGTTGTGGCGGTGGTGCGCTATGTCTCCTTCCGGCGCTTGCGGACACGTCTCCAACTGCTCGAACAGGAATCCGCCGTGCAAAAAGACCGCGCGCGCATCGCCAAAGATCTGCACGACGATCTGGGCGCGCACCTGAGCCAGATCGCGATGCTGAGCGAACTGGCGCAAACCGATTTCGAAAAACCCGTCCAGGCCCGCTCGCACATTGACCAGATCTTTCGCACCGCGCGCACGGTCACGCGTTCGTTGGATGAGATCGTTTGGGCCGTCAATCCGCGCAACGACAGCCTTGACCGTTTTGCGGCGCATCTCTGCACTTTTGCGCCAGAATATTTGCGTTCGGCGGAAATTCGATGCCGCCTCGACGTGCCCATGGAATTGCCCTCGACGCTTCTGCCGGCGAAGGCGCGTCACCACCTTTACCTCGCGTTCAAGGAAGCACTGCACAACGTCGTCAAACATGCCGAGGCTACCGAAGTCTGGCTTCGCCTCAAGGTCGGTGAACGGGAACTGACCCTGGTCATCGAGGATAATGGACGAGGATTCCACGCCGACAAAGGAACGTCTGGCGGCGAGGACGGGTTAGTCAACCTGCGACAGCGCATGATCGAGATTGATGGTCGATTCGAACAAAACAGCCAGCCCGGACAAGGCACACGCACCGTTCTCATCGTGCCGTTGCTTTTGAATCAACCAACAGCCCAAGGGGATTAATGTGAACGAAACCCTGTCGAATTATTTATCCACAGAATTGCCGATAGTTAGCAGAAAGGGATTCCGGTAACTTAACGTTGATGGCCGCTATCAAGAACATGCCAATAACCGTTGCGATTGTGGAGGACGATGCCCCGTTGCGCGCCAGTATGACCGGCATTCTGGAGCGGGCAGCGGAATGCCGTTTTCTGGGCGCGTTCGCCTGCGCCGAGGATGCTCTACGCGACCTGCCGAAGCTGGCTCCGCAAGTAGTTCTCATGGACATCAACCTCCCCGGCATGGACGGGGTCGAATGCGTCCGCCAGCTGGCCGATTTGCTGCCGGAGACTCAGATTCTCATGCTGACTGTGAATGAGGATACCGACACAATTTTTGAGTCGCTGGCCACCGGCGCGTCGGGCTATCTGCTCAAACCGGTTCGCGCATCAGAGCTGTTGGCCGCCATCAAAGATGTTTATGCGGGAGGCGCGCCCATGACCAGCAACATTGCCCGCAAGGTCGTGCAATCCTTTAAGCGGGCCGGAGCCGAACCAGACGAAACGCGGCAACTTTCTCCGCGCGAACGCGACGTGCTGGACTATTTGGCCAAAGGTTATAGCTACAAGGAAACGGCTGAATTGATGCGCATCAGTTATAGCACAGTGCACACGCACATCGAACACATCTATCAAAAGCTTCATGTGCAATCTCGCGCCCAAGCCGTCGCAAAATATCTGCGCGTTTGAATGAATCTGATCCTGGCCGATTTCGCCGAATCTGGAAAACGTCGCATCCGCAGTTTCGTTCTGCCATAATCTTCCCATGACCATTCCGCTCTCCTCGTCCTCCAACCTGAACCGGCGATGCGCAAGGTTCAGCGCAGCTTGCTTCCGTTGTTTCGTCGCCGCGGCGCTAACCACAGTGACAATTTCCAAGCTCGAAGCCCAAGTCCCGAACCTCCCGGCGTATTTGGATCACACCAACCTGCTGGTTTTGCGCGACGCAGCCGGTCGGGAGGTACCCATTCAAAACGAGGCGGATTGGGCAGTTCGCCGCGCGCACATCGTCGCTTCGTTTGAAAAAGTCGCCGGAAAGTTTCCCGGTGGTGAACGGCGCGTGCCGTTGGACCTGAAAATTGGCGCATCAACGGACGAAGGCGCTTTTACTCGGCTGCAAATCAGCTACGCAGTGGAACCAGGCGACCGCGCAACGGCGTGGTTGCTCTTGCCAAAAGGAATTCGGCCTAATGAACGACGCGCCGGGGTGCTGGCGCTCCACCAGACGACCAAAATTGGCAAGGACGAACCGGCGGGGATCGGCGGTTTGACCAATCTCAATTACGGGAAGGAGCTGGCTCAGCGCGGTCACGTGGTCCTCTGCCCGGATTACCACCGGTATGGCGAACGAACTGTTGATCCCTACAAAATGGGCTGGGATTCAGCGACGATGAAAGGCATCTGGGACCACATGCGCGCGGTCGATGTGCTGGCAAGCCGCCCCGAGGTGGACGCAAAAAGGATAGTGGCAATCGGCCATTCACTCGGTGGTCACAACAGCATTTTTGTGGCGCTGTTTGATGATCGAATCAAAGCCGTCGTCAGCTCGTGTGGCTACAATGCCTTTCCCAACTATTACGAGGGCCAGATTGCCGGTTGGTCGCACGATGGCTATATGCCGCGATTAAAAAATATCTACCACTTGGACTTGAAGGCGGTGCCATTTGATTGGCCTGAGTTGGTCGCGGCCATTGCGCCTCGCGGCTTGTTCACGAACGCGCCAAAACGAGATGACAATTTCAGTCTTCAAGGAGTCAAGGTGTGCGAGCAATCGGCTCGGCCGGTTTATGATCTGTTCGGCGCGGGGAAAAAATTGGTCTACGTGCATCCCGATGCGCCACATGACTTCCCGCCAGAAGTGCGGCAACAGGCCTATCAGTTTTTAGAATCCCAAATGCAGAAGGATTAACCGGAAATGAAACGACGCGAATTCATCAAAGGCGGGGCGGGCCTGGCCACAGCATGGCTGACCTTGCCCGCGGGAGCGGCTGCCAAGTCGGATAAGGTGCCATCCGTCAAAGCCTCGGCCGAGGCACCCTACAAAACCTCGTGGTATCCCTTCACCGGCCATCCTGATGCGGACACGTGCTGGTCGCTATCTGCCGGGCCGGACGGTCGCATTTACGCCGCCGCTTGCGCTGAGAGTGTTCCGGGTGGAGTGGTGAAATTAGCACGCTACAACGAGCATTCGGACTCACTCGATTATCTTTTTTCCCTCGACGAAGTCGTGGACGATCCGGGCGATTCCGGCCGTGCAACCCAATGTAAAATTCATTACAGCTTCGCCCCTTCCATGTCCGACGGCGTGCTCTACATGGCGACACATCTTTCTGGCCCGCCAATTGATCAACCGGCCTACTCGCCTTGGCTTTCTTGGAACGATCCGAAACGTTGCTTTCGCGGCAGCGCACTCGTCGCCTTCGACACAAAAAGAGACAAGGTTCTCTGGTGGGACACGATGATTCCAAAGGAAGGCTGCCGTTGCCTTTTGCATGATGAGGAGCGAAATCTTCTCTACTCGCTCAGCTACCCGCGTGATCATTTCATCATCTACGACACCAAGAAACGCACGCGGCGCGATCTCGGCCGCATCGGTTCGATCAACGCACAGACGCTTTTCCTTGATCGCAGACACCGCGTCTGGACCACGGACGATTACGGCCACCTGGTGCGCTACGATCCTGAAAAAGATCGACTCGAGCGTTCTCCCTATGTCCTGCCGCACAACCCGCAATTTCAAAATGGCTGGCATAGTGTCTTCTATGACGTCGTCGCCGCGCCCGACCGCGAAAGCGTTTTTGCCGTCACCTGGATTGCGCAGCCGCGGCTCATGCGAATCTGGCCGAACGAAGGCGAGTGGCCGCGCGTCGAGGACCTTGGGCCGGTTACGCAAGAGCGCGATCCGACTTTTCCCACCGACACCTTTACGGACCATTGCGGCGGGCTGGTCTTCGGCGGCGATGGCCAATTGTATTTCGTGGCCTCACGCTGGCGTGATCCGGTTTACAATCCGATGCCGGGGAGCAAACACGATCGCGAAGGCGTGGTCTGGCGATTGAACCCCAGGACGCTCCAGCGCGAAGAAGTCGCTGTTTTGCAACACCCGAAAAGTCCTGCGCAATATGTTTCGCGCGGCGCGGTGGACCACAACGGAAATCTTTTCTTCGGCATTGTTGGCACAAGCCCGGTCGGTATTTTCAAAGTGGATTTGCCTGCCGCGCGGCGCAAAAAGAACGCGCACTTGCCCATTCGGGTATGGGGTTGAAAATTTTATGAGTGATAAGGCCAAGCAGAAATTCAACCTAAAGTCGCCGGAGGCGAAAGCGCTTATCGACGAAATTGTCCATGGCACTTTTATGAAGGAGGGCACGATGGCGGCCTTCCCGACCTGTTTTCCGGGCGCGACGATTTCGATTCCCGGAGACGAGAGCCATATCACTGCGCTCGATGTTTCCACCGACGGAATGATTTACGGTGGCACCAGCGGGCATGCGACCCATCTTTTTGTTGGGATTTTTCATGGTGTCACTGGAATTGTTTTCGACCGTGGAACGGTGGTTGGAGCCAATCATTGCGCTGCCGTATGCTGCACCAAATCCAAGGTCATCAGTTGCGTCAACGGCTCGAGCGGTGGACGCGTTATCGCCTCTTCATTTCAAGGATTGCCGTTCGACTTGCTTCAGGAATGGGGGTTTGGTCGCCCATCGCTGGATGATTGGGGCAAAGTGAACGGCGAACCCATCGTTCACGCCGTGACTGATAATTCCAAAACTTCAGCCATCGGCACTACCACAAATAGTTTGTTCACCGTGGATGCCGAGCGCGGGAAAATCGAGATCATTGGTGACGTGCCGGGCCGTGGGCGCATTGCGGTCGGAACGAAGGGCGGCATCTTCGGTCAAGACGGGCCGGAACACCTTTGGCGCTACGATGTTCCGGAGCGAAGAATATTTCGGCGCAACGTAAAATTGCCGAGCGGCAACTGGCAGGATTCACCTCTCTCGTGGGGCAGAGACCATCGCAGTGGATTGCTCTACACCGCCGACGCGAGCGGAAATCTTTTTTCCTTTGACGAGGAACGAGGTTTCAGCTCGACGCTGGGCAAGACTTTGCTTGCGCCCGTTGGGCCGATGTCCGTCACCTACGATGGGCGCGTTTTTGGCTTTTGTGGAACCGACTTGGCCAAAATGTTTTGTTACAATCCAGCCACACGTTCAGTGGCGAATCTTGGCGTTGCGGTGTCCGTGCTCGAGCGGCGGCGCTACGGGTATGCTTTCGGCGACGCCGTCACCGGACGCGACGGTCAAATTATTTTTGGCGAGAACGACAACCTTGGCCATCTCTGGCTCTATTTTCCGAAGATTCAAAGCGCAGGTGCCATTTAGTTTAGGAGAATCTCTTAATCACGCTCTCGATAATCGGGTCGATCTCGCCCAGTTCGAGCAATCGGCAATATTGCCGATTGCCGCCAATGGAAGCTCAGGTAAGATGCACCTCAAATTCACGATAAATCGCTAGTCCCTAGAACTAAATCACATGAAGAAACTATGCTTTGCCACGCTCGCCGTTGTTGCGGTGTGCCTCAACAGTTTGGCCGCCGACCTGACCTGGCTTCCAACCACCGCCGTTTGGGATGCCAGCAGCCTGAATTGGACCAATTCAGTAGCTGGATCTTTGACGAACTTCGCGGCGAGTGACAACGTGCTATTTGATGGAACTGGGATTGCCCAACCGGTGGTGAGGCTTGATGTCGGCCTGACTCCGGGAACAGTTGTGGTGGACGCGGCGAACGACTACACCTTTACCACAAATGTTACCGGGGGCGGTATTACCAGCCTGACCTCATTGACTAAACGGAATTCAGGCAAACTCATTGTCGATACTGACAATTCTTTTAGCGGTCCCACGGTGATCGAGGCGGGCATCCTGCAGATTGGCAATGGCGTCGGCCGCGGCACTCTCGGCAGCAGTTCAATCTCAAACGGTTCTGCCCTCGTCGTCAGCCGCACGGGCACTTTGCTCTAACTGGTAATTTGAGCGGCGCTGGAACGTTCACTAATGCGTTAGCTGGCACTATCAACGTATTCGGGGCGAACACCATGAGCGGCTTGATATCCCTTAACGCTGGCTCACTGATCCTCTCCAACGCGCCTGCTGCCGGCAATTCGCCCACGGTAATCATCAACGCAACCGTCGGCACGGCTGGTACTCGGCTCTTGCTCGCAGGCGGGATATCCTTTCCCGGAACCACCACCATTAAATGCACCAACACATCATCGTCCCTTAACATGCGCTGCAACCTGTTGGGTAACCCAGGAACGAATTCCTTTAACGGCCCTATTCTCTGCAGCGGCGACGGCCTTGTCCAACTGAACGGCAGCGGATTGGGTGAATTCTCCGTCAATAGTGCGATATCGGCTAATCCAGATGATTCGACCCCTTTTAACGGCCAACTCCTTCTGCGTGGTGCTACGATCGGCAAACTCAACGGCACGGTCAATTTACCCAATGCGTTTGTCAACAAAGCCGATGCGGGCAACTGGACCATTTATTCCACTGGAAATTCATGGTCCTCCACCGCTCTGAATGTTGGCGTATTGCGCCTGGGAGCAAACAATGCGTTGCCTACCGGTCTGACTCTTCAAATGGGGCAAAGCGCTTCCGCCGCGACTTTCGACCTTGCTGGCTTTAACCAGCAGATTGCCACTTTGAATCTCGCGTCTGTTACCACATCAACGAACATCATCGCTAACAGCAGCACTACCTCGGACTCGGTGCTCACAATAACCGGTGGCGGTGTCTTTGGCGGAGTGATTCAGGATTCTATTTCAAACGGCACTCGCACGGTTGGAATCACCATCTCTGGACCGACGGCGCAACAATTCACCACCAACTGCACCTACAGCGGCCCGACAACTATATCGAGTGGAAGCGGTCTCTCGCTGGTTGGATCGGGTAGTATTTCAAATAGTGCCACGATCAATATCGGAAATGGAGCGTCCCTCAATGTGGCTACCAGATCGGATGGTTCTTTGACGTTGCAACCGGCGCAGACGCTCAAGGGTAACGGAAACATGAACGTCGTCGGCAACCTGACCAACCGAGGAACGATCGAACTGAAGGTGTTTAAAAGCGGCGCGATCATTAGTAACGACAAAGTTCAAAGCATTTCCCACTTGAATTACGGTGGCTCTCTCCATGTCATCTTGAGCGGCGACCCCCTCTATGTCGGCGACGAAATCAAGTTGTTCGATGCCACAACCTATTCTGGCGCGTTCACCAACATTGTGCCGACGGTTCCGGATGCAGGACTCGTCTGGGATACGAGCACGTTGACCACGGACGGCACGCTCAGGATTGCCAATGGCATCGCAACGAATTCAACCAACATCGTTTCTGAGGTGGTCGGCGGCGGAACGCAGTTGCACCTTTCCTGGCCGCTGGATCACACCGGTTGGACTCTTCAGGCGCAAACCAATTCGCTGAATGTCGGCATCAGTAACAACTGGTTCCCAGTCGACGGTTCCACGACGACGAACGAAGTTTTCCTTCCGATCAACGCAACGAACGGCGCAGTGTTCTATCGGCTTTACCTTCCATAACTTAACTTATGAAGCGGGAGTCGCGGTTCTCCAACCGCGACTCCTTCTGGCAAATTGTAAGCACACGCTAGCCTGAATTTCATGTGTGCCTGCTGATGAAGATCGACTATATGCCGCGCCGCACGTATTTTCGCTAAACAATGAAAGCGCTGCATCGAAATCGAAATATTCCTGGGTTTACACTGATCGAACTTCTTGTGGTCATTGCCATTATTGCGATTTTGGCAGGACTCCTTTTGCCGGCGCTTTCGAAAGCAAAAATCAAGGCGCAACGAATTTCCTGCATGAGCAACCTGAAGCAGGTGGGGCTGGCCTTGACCATGTATAAGGATGATGCCCAGGGGCGCATGCCGTCCGCGCTGACCTATGGAGCCACGCCAGGTAATTATACCTCATGCACGGATCGATATTATCAAACCTGGACTTATTCCGGAGTGGCCAGGTCCCTCAACGTCGGGAACTACCGGGCCTTTTGGTGTCCAAGCGATAGGCTGCGCAAACCAACCAACTCTTTGGCATCGGATAACTATACTTCCTACACTTATCGCTGGGTCATCTGGTGGAACAGCGCATTGTATCCGGGCCTGAAGGATACCCAATTCTACCGGCCGGCCGCACAGATCATTTATCACGAAGATCTCGATTATCACTATAAGATGTTGAAAGACAGGTATCCAATCGTTCAGCCTGTTTTGAACGCGGTTTATGCGGATTGCCATGCTTCGCTCTGGAAAGTGCAGTTCCAGCAGAATGGAACGGGCGTTCCTGGAAGCCCTTATGATCCAAATTGGTTTGGCTACGAAAAAGATGTCAAGAATCCCGGTGTGCCAAATATTGGAGGCGACGTTAAAACCGGTCATGACCTTTAATACCTCGGTGTTTTATCCCGTTCAATCGGACATTAAAAATCTTCCAGAATGCTTGTATCTCAGGTCTATTGGTTAAGCATTTCCTAATAAGAGCCAACCTCCTTAATTCCTATAATAATGATGAAAAAATGCGGCGTTGGTTTTCTTGTGAGCCTTTTAATTATATCTGCCTCTGCCGCTCCCGGCGAATGGCAAAACGTGCTCCGGCCGAAGGGCGAGCCGGCGGCTAAAGTAAAGGTGGTCAAGGGGGGTAAATCAGCGGCCACTATCCAATTGCAGGAGCATCCGACTGTGCACGAGTCGAAAGCTGCGGCCGACCTGCAGCAGTGGATTCATGGGATTACAGGTGTCACTATCGAAATTAAATCCGGCAAGCCACGGGGCGTCTCTATCAGCATTGTGACCGATCCAACGCTAGGCGAGGAAGGTTATGCAATCTCCGCGAAGCGTGGTCAGATCGTGCTGTCTGGAGGGACGCAGCGCGGGGTAATTAACTCTGTCTACGCACTTCTGGAGGAAGATATGGGTTGCCGCTTCTATACGAGTGAGTCGGTCCGATTGCCCAAGACAAGCACGCTGATCATCGCGCCCGTGGCCCGTCGCTATATCCCGCGACTGAAGATTCGCGAACCGTTCTACCGCTGCGCTTCGGACCAGGTATGGTCCATTCGCAATCGATCCAACGCGCCGACCGCACCGGTGCCGGAGGAATACGGTGGGCACATGGATTATGCCGCGATGTTTGTCCACACAGCCTCACAGATTCTTCCGGCGGAAAAGTATTTTGCGGCGCACCCGGATTACTTCGCGCAAAAAGCCGATGGCACGCGCACGACCACACAGATTTGTCCAACCCATCCCGAAGTGGCCAAGATAGCCATTGACTACGTGCGGCAGATGTTGAAGGACAATCCGCATACGGAAATCGTGAGTGTCTCGAAGAACGACAACACGGAGGTTTGCCTCTGCGAGCGGTGTAAAACACTCCGCGACGCTGAAGGTTCGGATATGGCGAATCAGTTGTTCCTCGTGAACCAAGTGGCTGAAGCTGTGGAAAAGGATTATCCCATGGTCGCCATCGACACGCTTGCTTATCTTGAAACGATTCAGGTCCCAAAGACGGTGCGGCCCCGCAAAAACGTGGTGATTCGGCTGTGCAATGATTCCGTTGGAGCATGGTCACATCCGTTCACCCCTGCGGCGCAATGCGACGTGGCCAACTTCGTGAAATCCTGGAGCGAAGTGCATAACCGCATTTCGATTTGGGATTACAACGTCAACTTCAGCCATTATCTCGCTCCCATGCCGAACCTGGATGTCATGGCGGCGAACATTCGCTTTTGGATCAACAACCATGCGGAAGGAGTCATGTTGCAGGGAGGTTATCAAGGACCGGCGGAACGTGATGAGCTTAAATCATGGGTCACAGCCAAACTGTTGTGGAATCCAGCGTGGGATGAAAAAGCGCTCGCGCTCGACTTTATCCGTGGACATTACGGCAAGGCGGCTCCAGCGATCGAGGAATACGAAGCTCTGTTGGCCCAGATGCGGACCGAGTATGCAAAGGAAATGGCTTCACCGGCCGGCGGTATCCGCTACCCGATGGACTCGCCATTTTTCAATCTGGAATTTGTGGTGAAAGCGACGCAAATCTTCACCCGCGCCAGAAAGTTGGCTCTAGGAGACGATGTTTTGGTGAGACGCGTTGAAAGAGCGAAGCTCCCATTACTTTACGTCAAATGTATGCGCGGACCGGAGTTTTTCGCTGATGATTATGATCGGGTCGTCGGTGCGTTTGAGCGAATTGCAAGGACCGAGAAAATCCAGTTTCTCCAGGAAGGCGGGCCAGACTTTGAATCGAAGCTTGCGGGGTTTAAAAGCCGGATTCCAAAGGCTGCCAATTCTCAGTAATTGGAGCTGCGGTGGTATGCTTTTTACGAACGTTCGCATATCGGTTGATCTCGGATTTTCGGTTGCGTAAGCCGACTTGTTACGACCCCGCGATTTGCCCGCCGGTCCGCTTGATAGTAGTGTGCTACAGCGGTCAGATTTTATCTGACTCAGATCAGATTTCACAGGCCAACGCCTGAAATGAAGAGGGTCAGCAGCGAAGGAAATTCGACTAATGAATGCCGAGGTTCACACGCCAATCCGCCTGGCAGCCCGTGACTCCGCAGTCTTCCAGGCGCGCGGTGTTACGAAGGTTTATCGCATGGGGGAGGTGGAGGTTCACGCTTTACGCGGGGTGGATCTGGATCTGTTTCAAGGTGAGTTTGTGGTATTACTTGGGCCATCGGGAAGCGGAAAATCGACGTTGCTCAATATCCTCGGCGGGCTGGATGTGCCCACTAGCGGCACTGTCCGGTACCTGGACCACGATTTGACCAGATATGACGATACTGCCCTTACCCATTATCGGCGTGAACATGTTGGGTTTGTGTTTCAGTTTTACAACCTCATCCCCAGCCTTACCGCGCGGGAGAACGTCGCGCTTGTTACTGATATCTCTCTGTCACCGGTCGGATCAAAACCAGCCAGGCAGGGTCGAATCAAAACCAGCCAGTCTGAGGTGAGTTGTTTATAGCAGTTTGGTTTTTGGTTTCAAGAGATTTGGCAGCGAGTTAGAACGAGCAGGGAGCGCGTCTTCGAGCCTTAGCT
>CANJXF010000015.1 GCA_947478865.1 Verrucomicrobiales bacterium
CGGTGCGGGACTCCGGTCGGCCTACGCTCCGCTTCGGCCTCCCTGCCTCCCGCACCGCAGGTCGAAGAAAACCAAACAGCAGAACCAAACAACCAAGGGGACATTCTCTCCTGAGTTAAAGAGGGGACATTTCTAAAGAGCTTTGACACAAGAAAAGCCGACGAGGTCCAGCCACGTCGGCTCTTTTTTTCTTTCTCGAGCCTAAGGTCTGAAATTCCAATAGCCGCAAAAGGGAACGCAAAGAGGAAAAGATGTAGAGGTGAACCCAGCAATTCCTGAAACCATCTCGTGGTGCATTGGCTCTAATTGCGTTGAAGCCACCGCACTTCGCGATTTTAGGCTAATGAAAATTGCCTCAATTGGTTCTTACCCTATACAAACGTTGGGATTCCGCCGCTGAATTATCCATAATCAAAACATTAGTAGCAATCACAGGGGTCAAGTTAGTCAAAATGGCCCACCCGTTCGTGGTGAGGGAAGGAAGATACTCGACGGTGTAATTGATTCCCGCTTGCCCGCTGAATTGAAAGCTGAACTGCGCCGGAAGCTTCTCGATCTTGCTGAATTCTGATGGGCGAGCCGGAATCGAAAGCCGATAAAACTGCTGGCTAAGTTGCTTCGAATCAAAATAGGAGAAACTGTTTGTGCTAACCGCAGCCGTAAAGTTGGTCACAACACTCCACGAACCTGTCGTCGGCGAATTTCGAGTTTCCACCTGGTAGGTCCGCCCGCCAACGGTAGCAAAAAAGATCTGAACCCCTTGGGCGCTTTGGGCAATGCGATCGATTCGCAGCGGTGGCTCAGCTAGGACCAGCCGATAAAATTGCTGGGTGAGCTTACGTGAATCAAAATAAGAGAAACGGTTGGTGCTGAGACCAGCAGTGAAGTTGGTCGCAACGACCCACGCACCCGTTGCCAGTGACCCTCGAGTTTCCACCTGGTAGGTGCGCCCGCCCTCGACGCCAAATACGATCTCCAAGCCCTGCGCATTCGGCGTAGCACGATCAATTCGCAGCGGTAGCTCAGCGAGGACCAACCGGTAGATCCGGTTGGTGTCGTAAACCAAATCGTTCACAACGACGTTCGTCGTAACAAGTGGTGCCGCAACACTCTTCAGCTCAGACCAAGGTGCGTTCGTCAGCGGAGCGTAATCGATCCTGTAAGGTTGTCCGGCCTGTGCATTGAAATAAAGTTTTGTGTAACCGGAAACGTAAGATGGCTTTTGGAGTTGAATTTTCTCGACGCCGAGAGGATTCACCACGATAAAAAAACTGTTCGTGCTGCTGAGAGATGGCGACCCATTATCCGAGACTCGCACTCGGACCAGGTTCGTGGTTGCCGCTTGATTAGCAATCGGCGTCCAACTGAAACCTCCTTGTCCAGTAATAGAAGCACCTTCCGGTGAAGTTACTAATGAATACGTGACAACGTTGGAGGGCACGTCAGGGTCCATCGCAGAGTTCGTCATGAAGAATGGTTTTCCCACATCGATTACCGCGTTCGAAGCAGCTGAAATTGTTGGAGCCTTGTTGATTTCATTCACCATCACGGTGAAAAAATTTGTGCTGCTCAAGTTTGGCATGCCATTGTCCGTGACTCTTACGGATATGAGGTTCGTGCTCGGTCCTTGAGCTTCGGTCGGTGTCCATGAAAACACTCCGTTGCTCGCAAGACTTGCGCCTGATGGTGCCTCTACGAGAGAAAAGGTCAGCGTGTTGGAAGGGCTATCGACATCCGTCGCGAGATTGGTGACAAGCAACAAAGTCTCTTCATTTACGACCTGGATGGCGAGTGGCGTAAAGACTGGCGCATGGTTTACCGGGTTGACCGTCAACAGAAAAGTGTCGCTGTTTGTAATTCCATCAGAATCCGTTACAGCCAATGTTATCAAGGTTGTTCCAAACTGATTTGTTGCAGGCGATATGGAAACGGTGCGATTGGTCCCGCTTCCTCCGAAAACCAGACGCGATATCGGGACTAAGGAGGTATTAGATGATGTGGCTGCAACAACCAGGTTCGACGCGGGCGTTTCCAAGTCGCTTACATTGAATGGAATCACCACGCCCATACCATCCTGCTCTAGGCTTTGGTCGCCGACGTCAGAAATAAGAGGCCTTGTGGTTGTGCTGAGCTTAGTCACGAGGAAATCACTTCCACCCGCGCTGGTGGCCGTGTTCGTTCCGAACGAGGCACTGGAGAAGAACACACCTCCCACAAAGGCGTTTCCGAGACTGTCCAAAGCAATACTGTTTCCGTAATCGTAGTTAGTGCCCCCTCCTTTTTGAATCCATCTAAACGTCCCATTGCTAGCATACTTGGCAATGAATAGATCATGCTGTCCACTGCTGGTAATGTTCGTTCCAGAAAACGAAGCAGTCCCCCGGAAATATCCAGTGAGGAAAGCGTTTCCAACCCGATCAACGGCGACGCCGTATGCTTCGTCATCCCCGGTGGATGACCCCGCTTTTTGCGCCCAAAGAAAATTTCCGGCTGTGTCATATTTTGCCAGAGCAATATCAGCGCTTCCGCTGCTGGTTAGGTTTGTGTTTCCAAAGGTCGCAGTGCTCCGAAATGATCCACAGACGTATGGATTGCCGAGCGTATCCACTGCGACGGAATAACAATAGTCATACGCGGCACTTCCTCCCGCTCGCCGAAGCCATTGCGCTATTCCGTTGTAATCATACTTCGCCAGAAAAATGTCCTGAGCACCAAGAGAGTTAGCTACTTTTCCGGCAAAGGTGACCGCGCCTATTAACCATCCAGAAACAAAAACGCTACCAGAGTTATCGGCAGCTATGCTAAAACCAACATCATCCGAAGGGCTGCCAAACGAATTTGCCCAGACCAAATTCCCACCTGCGTCGTACTTGGCCACAAAAACATCTCTACCCCCACCACTAGTTAAAACAGTATTACCAAACGTTGCCGAGCTTGAAAAAATTCCCGCAACAAAAACATTCCCGACGGTGTCAGTGCAAACCGCGTTGGCATAATCAACGTTGGTTCCGCCGCCGCGGCGAGCCCACAAAAAATTCCCATTCAAGTCGTACTTGGCCAGAAACATATCGTGCGTTCCTGCGCTCGTTAGATTGGTGGTGCCAAAATTTGCGGTGCTGGCAAATCGCCCGGCGACATAAATATTCCCGAGGCTATCCAAGGTAGTGCTGTAGGCCTCATCCGTGTTCGTTCCTCCTGCCCTCTTCAGCCAGACTCGACTTCCGTTGCTGTCGAGCTTCATCAAATAAATCTCGTCCAGTCCGCTGCTGACCATATTTGTTCCAAGAAAGCTAGCCGTCCCGGTGAATCGCCCGGTCACAATCGAATTTCCATTCTGATCCACCGCAATGCTGTTGCCATAATCATCACTTGTACTTCCGCCCGCTTTTGCCCAAAGAAATTCCGGCGGGGTTCCAGCGCGCAGTTCAGGCAACCAGGCTAGGAGCAGGGATAAAATTAGAAACCAAGAAGGATACATGGCGCGGGGAAAAACTAGCAAAAACAGGGGGAAATCTCAATCAATTTTTGAGGTGAATCCCAAGTATTTGGAGCCAGATTTTCGCATTGCTGGCGCACTTCTCCTTGGTAAGCCGGGCTCTTGGGTATGAATCAGTGACCCATCCAGCCATCATGCGATTGCAAGCGCAAGCCATCGAGAAAAAACAATTTGTGAAATCCAAATCCTTTTTCGTATCGTTTCTTGGCTATCTAAACAAAATTTATGAAAATCCAGAGCGCGCGCCGTTCACTATCGATTCATCCTGCCGAAGTCGTCGCCTCGACTTCTTCCAGATCCGCCAACGTTTCTGGGACTAACCGAAAACGCACTCCATGGATAACAACTCTGTTCGTGCTCTCCCTAGCCCTCCCCCTGTTTGCGGCGCCGTATCTTCGCGTTGGTCAAGTGGATGGTGTCGCCCTGCTACCTTCCCCGCCCGCGATCGATTCTGCCGAGCAACTTGCCGACCTTGCTTCGGCCAGAGCTGTATTCAAAGCGCGCACGACCTCGGAGGAAACTCGCGCATTCAAGGATGCCACACTTTCGATCTTCAACTTTGCGCCCGCCATCGCGCCAGAGTTTCAACCGGGAAAGTTTCCGAAAACGGAAGCGCTCTTCGAGAGAGTCAAGACCAACGTCAGCGACGTCATAAATCTTCCCAAGGACCATTGGCATCGGAAGCGGCCCTACGAATTGGACGGCGAATTGTCGTTGGGTAAGCCGGAAAAAAGTTTCAGCTATCCGAGCGGACACTCCACACGTGGCGCTATGCAGTCTTTGATCCTGGCGGAATTATTTCCTGAAAAACGCGACGCTATTTTGCAAATCGGCCGCAACATCGGTTGGGACCGCGTGTTGATTGGAAAACATTTTCCGACCGATGTTTATGCCGGACGAGTTCTCGGCCAGGCCATCGTCCGCGAACTAATGGCCAGCGCTGAATTTCGCCGTGACCTGGCAGAAGCCAAGGCGGAGGTTCTAGGCTCCATTAAGTAACCAGGCTAGAGCAGATCCATTTGCGTCGGTGGCCCGCTGCGCGTGGAGATTGATTCGGTCGCAATCACGAGGGTCTCTTGGCAAATTTTTTGCGCTCGAACTTTTGCAATCTCCTCTCCGGCCAATTCGTCGCAGCGTTCATTTTCGGCGTGGCCAGCGTGACCTTTGACCCAACGCCAGGCTAGTCGATGCGACTTGGTCAATCCATCGAGTTCGCGCCAGAGATCTTCATTCTTAACCGGATTGCCGTCGAGCGTTCGCCATCCTCGCATTTTCCAGTTTCGCAACCAGGTAGTCATCCCGCCTTTGAGGTAAGACGAGTCCGTAAAAATCTCAATCTCGCAAGGCTCGGTCAAAGCACGCAGGGCACCGATGGCCGCCTGCAATTCCATTCGATTATTGGTGGTGAGCTTCTCGCCACCGCTGACTTCCTGGGTGTGCGTGCTGAACTTCAAAACGGCCGCCCAACCGCCTGGACCGGGATTTCCAGAGCAGCCGCCGTCAGTGTGAATGAGAACTTTTTTCAACCGGCGAAAGTGTTAACAGAGTTTGCCCGCCGTTCGAGTGAAAATTGCAATGCCGCTAAACGCTTCAGCGTAGAGGGCGTTGACAACGAATCAAAACGGCATCATGGCGTCCCGATCGCACGGTAATAACGCTGGTTGACAGGTGACGAAATCGTATCGACGAACAGGTAGGGTGAGGCAGGAAGAAAAAGATTCGTCAAAGTTGTCCAATTCGTGTCTGACAGTGAAGAGGTCGTTTGCAGTTGATAATGTGCGCCGATGGTTCCGCGAATTGTGATGGCTGGCCCATTTTCCATCGATTGCGCGGAGAGTTGGGCTGCCTGCGCATAAAAGCCGACAAAGGGGGCGCCGGTATTGAATTTTAAGAGAGCTGCATCGCCGCCATTTAGGTTAAGACTGAGCCGGCGCTTCGTGCTGAATGCCGGGAGTCCATTGGTGATCAACTGTCCCGTAGATGGGTCGAGCATAATGAGATTGGTCAGGGATCCAGAGAGATTGGAAAAATCCAGCACGATGGTCTGCATGCAATCTGCCGACGTCCCAGTGGGATCGGTCAGCCCGTTAACCACCAGCATGTAAACTTGATTGCTATAAGCTGGCCCATCCATGCTCTCGTCAAGCGGGGTTAACCAGGCAATTACCCCATCGCCATGCAGCCCGTTGTTTTTCACCGCGGCTGTGTTCGTCGTAAAGAATCCCGTCAAGTATGGATCATTCTTCCCGCTCTCCCACCAGCTGTAACCGAGCGAATTGCGCAAACTGGAATTCACTGAAGCTTGCGGATCGTTGAGGAAAGAATCGGCGATCGGACTGAAATTAGTGACACCGCCACTGATAGATTTGCCGCGAATGAACAGGATGCTGGTCGTGTAGCCGCCCACCGGAAAATTAGGATCATCGCTGCCCGGTCCGGGAGGAACTCCATTGGGGAAAAGAGCCGTGTTCGTATTGTGCAGGTCGTAAATTGGTTTTAATCGCAGCAAAGCTTTTCCAAGATTTCGCGCGCGTTTGTTGACATCCGTTATTTCGGTATAGAGCCCGTTGGAGTTAGTGACGCTGTCCCCCGAACCATTGAACGTTTTCGTGAACAGGGAACCAGCACTCGTGTTATAGGTAAAATCGGTGAAGCTTTTCACGTTGAATGCCATCGCCGCAAAGGTGTTGAGCCGAAGCTCGGATGGTGAAGGATCGCGAAAGACATGTCCGTCGTAGTCCTGAACCGCATGAAAGGTTTGCCGGTAAATGGCCAACGGAATTCCATAAGCCCGGGCGTACTCGCGATCCTGGCGCAAGAAGCCATACCAGTTTTTAATCTGAGCGCTTCCCGGTCCCGGGATAACCGCCCCAGTGTGGTTCGGTTCGTTGATGTCATATACCGATTCCCATGGGTAGGTATCGAAGCAGAGCATGTCGGGCTGCGCCCGGCTGATGAAATCGGACAGCTTGGCGTCTTCAATCTGACCGCCCCAATTATTGTGATAGAGAATTGCATTAGGCCAATTGCTGCGAACCGCAACAAACCAATCCACCAAGCGAGTGCGGACTGTGTCGTCATTCAAATTCCACTCATCACCGAGTTGAATGCTGACGAGCTGGTTGGTGTAGGGAATTTCGTTGGTGCGCGAAAAGGAATCTCCGTTTCCAGTCTGACCGACGCCCATCGTGGGCATATTCATTTCGTCAGAGACCCAGCGCGCCCAGGGAAATCCCGGTGTGGAACCCGCGAAGGTTGAGATCGGCCCCAGATTCCCGGTTGAGTTAAAGATAAAGTTTATCGCGGTGTAATTCGCATTGGAGAAGGTGTCCAAATGAAAGTAGTTGTCCGGTTGGACCAAGCCCTGAATTTGCAATCCGCGATTCAGTAAAATCTGATTTCCTTTGCTGATTTGTGCGGAGCTGTTCGAGCATAACATCAGAATGAAAAGGGATACACAACACGCAAAGAAACGGCACAACGACATATTCTAAATCATATCTTTATTTGAAAGGCAGAACAACGCCCAACTCACAAATACATCAGGAACTCAGAGAGAAACGCAAAAAAAAGCTGCCAGCGGTTGGCTGGCAGCTTTGCAGAAGAAATAGTTCCCAAATTACATGTGCGCGATGATGTTATCACCGAACTCCGAGCATTTGATTTCTTTGCCACCTTCCATCTGCCGAGCAAAATCGTAGGTGACGCGCTTGGAACGGATCGCGCCGTTTAGTCCTTGGATGATCAGGTCGGCCGCTTCGGTCCAGCCCATGTAGCGCAACATCATTTCACCCGAGAGCACCACGCTGCCGGGATTCACTTTATCGAGGTTCGCATATTTCGGGGCCGTGCCGTGCGTGGCTTCGAAGATCGCGTGGCCGGTAATGTAATTGATATTTCCACCCGGTGCGATGCCGATCCCGCCGACCTGCGCCGCCAGTGCGTCGCTCAAATAATCGCCGTTCAAATTCAACGTCGCGATGACATCGAAATCTTCGGGGCGCGTGAGAACCTGTTGCAAAACGATATCGGCAATGGCGTCCTTAATCAGCAATGCGCCACCTTTCAAAGCCGCTTTCTGTTCGTCGTTTGCGGCAGGCTCGCCTTTTTCTTTCTTGGTTTTCTCCCATTGTGCCCAGGTATAAACTTTGTCGCCGAAAATCCGTTCCGCCGCGGCATAACCCCAATCACGGAAGGCGCCTTCCGTGTATTTCATGATGTTGCCCTTGTGCACGAACGTGACGCTCTTGCGTTTGAATTTCAGCGCGTATTCGATCGCCGCTTTGACGAGACGCACCGTGCCGATGTTCGACACCGGCTTGATGCCAATCCCGACTTGCACTGGAATATTCGACGCGTCGTGGTCGGGTGCGGCGAGCTTCATGTATTCGGCGATCCTCTCTTTCGTGCCGAAACGGATTTTGCTGAAGTCCTTCGGAAATTCTTTCGCGATGAAATCCAAAATCTTCTGCGCTTCGGGCGAGCCGCCGACGTATTCGATTCCTGCGTAAATATCTTCCGTGTTTTCTCGGAAAATGGTCATGTCCACTTTCTCGGGATGTTTCACGGGAGACGGAACGCCGGTGAAGTATTGGACCGGCCGCAGACAAACATAGAGGTCGAGCATCTGGCGCAAAGCAACGTTGAGTGAACGGATCCCGCCGCCGATCGGCGTCGTCAACGGCCCTTTGATGCCGACGAGATATTCTTTGAATGCTTCGACCGTGTCATCGGGAAGCCAGTTGTTGAATTTCTGAAATGACGTTTCACCAGCGAAAACTTCGAACCAGGATATCTTCCGTTTGCCGCCGTACGCTTTTTCAACGGCAGCATCGAACACCCGTTCGCTTGCCGCCCAAATGTCAGCGCCGGTGCCGTCGCCGCGAATGAAAGGGATAACGGGATTTTCAGGAACAGTGAGTTTGCCATTGGCAATGGTGATTTTGCCGCCAGCGGGAGGTGTGATGTCTTTGTAGGCCATGATTATTGTTGAATTAAAATTGAGCGAGGAGTTGACGGAGGAATGCGATGAAAATCAAGCAAAAGAAGCTCCTTTCAGCAATCCCAGACCAAGCCATCACAATTTTTGCCCTGCGCGTGGACAAAATTCTCATCAGAACAATTGTCGCTAGCCAAGAAAAAGTTAGCCGGCGGGAATGCGAACTCACATCCACCACCGGCCAACTCGAAAACTTGCTTTGATCAATTAGGCAACTGCGGTCAGAGCAATGGATTTCGGCGCCGAGAATAGCGCACGCACTTGTGCCACTGTGTTTTCAGCCGTTAACCCATGTTTCTCGCGAAGATAATCCACGGTCGAAGCGTGCTCGATAAAAACATCCGGCCAACCAATGCGTACGACCGGCGTGGCGATTCGCTTATCTGCGAGCGCCTCCAGAACCGAACTTCCGTAACCGCCCATTAACGCGTGATCTTCCAAGGTCACCACCAGGTCGGCGGCACGTGAGAAAAATTCCGTGCAGGCGGCGTCAATCGGTTTGGTGAAACGCGGATTGATCACTGCGCAATCAAAGCCGTCGGCGGCGAGTTGTTCGGCAGCTTTTTTGGCGACAGAGAGCATGTTGCCCAAGCCAAACAGCGCGATTTTGCGGCCTTTGGTGTTGGCAAAATTTTGCACGACTTCGGCTTTGCCGACTTCGATAAGCTTCGGCTGATCTTTGACGGGAACGCCTTCCCCTGCCCCGCGCGGATAGCGGATGAAGGTCGGGTGATTGACATGAGTCGCCGTGAACATCATGTCTTGTAACTCATCTTCGTTGGCGGGTGCCATGGCGATGACATTGGGCAGGCAACGCAGATAGGAGATGTCGAACAGGCCGTGATGCGTCGGTCCGTCGTTTGCGGAAAGACCTGCGCGATCCATGCAGAAGATCACCGGCAAATCCTGCAGGCAAACGTCGTGATGAATGCAATCGTATGCCCGCTGCAGAAAGGTGGAATAAATCGCCACGACCGGGCGAAAACCCATCGTCGCCATGCCCGCCGCGAAAATAACTCCATGCTCCTCGGCAATGCCCACGTCGTAGTAGCGATTCGGCATCGCTTTTTCCAAGTATTTCAAGCCGGTGCCAGTCGGCATTGCCGCAGTAATCCCGACGACGGAATTATCTTTTTGGCAAAGTTTGACCATGGTTTGGCCGAAGACGTCCTGGTAATTCGGAGGCGTTCCGGCTTTGGGCGCTGGCGTTGCACCGGTCTTTGCGTCGTAAGGCCCGAGCCCATGGAATTTCTCGGGTTGGTTCAATGCGGCTTCAAATCCTTTGCCCTTTTTCGTGAGAACGTGAATGACGATCGGCATCTCGCACGTCTTGGCGAATTCCATCACGCTGACCAGCAATGGCAAGTCGTGTCCGTCGATCGGCCCGAAGTAACGGATGCCGAGTTCTTCAAAAATCAAACTGCTACCCGCTCCGCCGCGTCCATCGGACAAGTCTTTGTCCATGTTCGGCGTGAGCGCGACGTCAGAGAGGACCCCTTTCAACGCCTCTTCCGCTTTTTGACCAAGCTTGAGCGCGAGCTCACCTTTGGATCCCCATTTTTTCAACCAACGCTCGAAGTCGCTGTGCATCCGGTTGTAACGCGGATTGGTGATGAGCTTGTTCAGGTAGCTCGAAATCGCCCCGACATTTTTTGCGATGCTCCATTCGTTGTCGTTAAGAATGCCGATGAATTTTTTCGTGGTGTGCGCAATATTGTTGAGCGCTTCAAAAGAAATCCCGTTAGTCAATGCAGCATCGCCGAAAATACAAACAACATTTTCGTCTGTGCCCTTTTGATCGCGTGCCGCGCACATACCGAGGGCCGCGGACAGAGCCGTGCCGGCGTGACCTGCGCCAAAGCAATCGTGTTCACTCTCGGAGCGCAGGGCGAAACCATTGAGCCCGTTCGTCGTGCGAATGGTGTGAAAACGATCTTTGCGGCCCGTCAACAGTTTGTGGACATAAACCTGGTGGCTGACGTCCCAAACAAATTTATCGTGCGGCGTGGAAAAAACCTTGTGCAGTGCAATGGTCAACTCAACCACGCCAAGGTTCGGCCCAAGGTGACCGCCGTTGGTGGAGAGTTTGGTGATAAGTTCATGACGCACTTCTTCCGCTAATTCCTCCAATTGCGGCATCGTGAGTTTTTTTACGTGGGACGGTTGATCAACCATTTCAAGATAACGGCTCATAATTTAGGTTTGAAGTGTGGGACAGAAAAATTATTCGTGAACCGGTTCGCCAGAGAGCTGTGTCGGTTTTAAAATCAGGTTGCCTGCGGCATTTTTTTCCAATTCCTGAATCTTCAATTCCGCTTCGGACAACTTGGTCTGGCAGACTTGGACCAGCCGGGTTCCTTCTTCGAAACGGACCAGCAATGTTTCCAAGGGCAAATCCTCCGCTTCCATCGATTCAACGATGGACTCGAGTTTTTTCAGCGCCTCTTCAAAAGGCAAATCCTGATTGCCGCCGTTTTTGGCAGGTTTCGACATTAAGCGAACTTAGATGAATCCATTGAACACGTCTAGTGCGTTGTCAGCATTCTGAAATAGAGAGTTGAGGTTTCGATCCCACGTTAACAGCCAGCATATTGAGGTTCTAGCCCCCGCAAAAATGCATATATCAAAGCTAGGCGAAACCAGGATTTCATCTTCTGCACGCCAATCCGCCTAGTTGAAGGCGCTGCTTACAAGCCGACCGTCCATTGGAGAAATCGGTTTGACATCGAGAAGCCAAAGCGCAGTCGCCGCAGTGTCGCAGGTGTTGACCGGCACAGGGATTTTAAAGCCTTTTTTGACACCTTTACCCCATGCTATCCACGGAATGTGCATGTCTGCTGGAAGACCTCCACTGTGCCCGCGATCATGACCGCCGTGATCAGCGCTGATGATAATCACGCTCGTTTCTGCAATGCCGGAAATGCGAATCGCTTTCAAGACGACTCTCAAACCTGCATCCGTGTCGGCAAACGCTTTGCGTTGCTCCGGCGAGCCCCAGCCATATTTGTGACCGACGGTATCTGGATCGGTGAAATGAATGAACGAGAGGACCGGTTTCTTTTTTACAATGTAATCGGCAGCATCGTTAGCAACGATTGCAGCAAAAACGTTGCCCTCCTTTTTCATTTCCGCACCGCCGCTATCGCTTTTGGAAACAACGACTGCCGCCGCGCGATTCAAATTAAATTCATCCACGGTCCCAGGTTGGAGAAGATGGCGGAATTTCTCTTTGCCCACGAACATGGCGGTGGATAAGCCCGCCTGCTTCGCCGCTCCGAAAACAGTCGGCACCTGCACGATGCCATTGCTAGGCGTCCAGTTATTCCAGAGAATCTTATGCTTTTCCGCACGCACGCCGGTCAGCATAGAGGTGTGCGCTGGCAGGGTGAGGCTGGGCGTGATGGTCTCGGCCACCCAAGTGTGCGATCCCTCTTCGACAAGCTGTTTGAGCACGGGCATTTCACTCTTCTGAATCTCGTCGGGATTCCCACCATCAATGCTGATAATGAAAACATGTTCCGCACGGGGCGCCGCGAGAAGAGGAACGGCAAAACAGACGCAAATTAGAACAATGAGACGGCGAATGAAATTAATCATGATTCGCCATACTGTTGCGAAGTTATCGCGGGCTGATCAAGAAAAGTTTAAGGGCAATTCGGAATTCAGAAGCTCCCAACGAGAGCGAAACCGTCCTCGCGGTGCGCAGCACCAACGATTTTTCTCAACAATCTTCAAGATGGTGGAGGCGCCGGGAATTGAACCTTGTTAGAGTGCCATTTCGAAAACTCTCAATACCCCAGCAAAACGGCGTTGTTGTTGATGTAAGCGGCATCACGGTCAAAGCTTACACACACGAGACTACGCGGCACGTGAAAAAATACTTTCAGAAATTTTCATAAAACCTAGCGGGTGATTTAAAGCGGTAACCACCCCATTTTTTTACGATTGGCTTGTCAGCAGCAGCCGGTGCCCGCAACGTGTTTAAACCGACTCGTGAACGCTGATGAAAACAAGCTCCGATTACTTCACAGACAATTATTCGCTGAAAGATTTCATGCTCGATCATGGCATCATCCCCATTGGCGCGCATCAGCACATTGCGGAGACTTTCTCCAGGGCAGGAGCCACGGTGTTTTTTGTTGAGAACTCGATCGGCTCGATCTGGACGGTGAAGGTGGCGAGAACTGGGCGCTTCGATTTCGAAAGTTTGGCGACGGCAGCATTCGTTCGAACCTTCTTGGCTGACGCTGGCATTCGCGTAAGACGCGAAGAACCGTTTCTGGTTCGCAAGGGCCAACGGATGCAAATCATTTTCGTTCACCTGACGCAGGACTGCTATGAGCGAATAACATTTGCTCGTATCCGTGAGGGCAGAGTAGTTCCCTGTTTCAAGAGATTTCGACCACAACTTACGCATGAAACACAACGACATCGTTCGATATGAAGACTTCGATTTGAAGGATTTCATGGTGCGCGAAGGAATTTCCGCCTGGCCCACGGTTCATGACAAAATTTTTGCGTTGGTCAGTGAGGTTTTCTCGCCTGTATTTTATGTTGAGCGCCGCGCTCGCGACGGACACTGGGAAATTGCAGTTGGATTTCCTATTGGAGATGTGTGGGAGCTTGAGCGGAGAAAAATACGGCTGCGTCGTGTTCTAAGACTCGGCGGGATCAGAGTTGGGCACGAAGAGCCAGTAGTTTTACCCGGCGCACAGGATGTTGGTATTTACTTCGTCTACACCGGAGGCGAACGCGGTCTGCGGGTGTCCTATTTACGAATGCAAAATGGAGTTTTTGAAAAGTGCCGTGAGGAACTCAGGTTTCCAGCAGCTCAACAGGCTTCGTAAGACGGCGCAAATTCTCCATTCCGGCTTGCAGCAACTTTGTAGACATCCCCGTCAACTCCGCTTTGAAGCCAACTTACCGAGGGCATGGGTGGCTCTGGAATTGCCCTAACGTCGGCAAACGGGACTGAATGGAGTCCGCAAACTACCGGGACTGCCGCTGGACTCAATGGAGTGGCATTCGGGTGAAAACATCCCGAAAATCGACGTGCATCATCTCACACGCTACCATCTCTCTGCACCAGAGCGCGAGCTATGTTTAGCCAGCCGTCAATCCAATCAGAACCGTTTGCACCAGCGTTGTAGACATCCCAGTCAGCGCCTATCAACGCCTGGCTCATCGCGGCACGACAATCAGCAGCGCTGCTGTGAACCAGAATCGGAAAACTTGGTTTATGGCGCGCCAAATACTTTGCGACATCCAGTCCACAACCTGCCTTCGTGCCGTCCGCGAGATCAGCCAAATCGTGATCGAGCGAGGCGAGAACCACGCCGTCAATGCACTCTGGCAGTTCACGAATCATCTGGTGTGCTGAGTTCCAAAGTATGAGTCGAAACCCTGGCCCAAGCTCCGACACTGCTTGGCGAAAGCGCTCGATTCGAACAGACGAATCTTCAAGAATGATTACGTTGTTTTTCATAGGATGGTAACAATAGACAACAACACACCATTTCTTCTCAAATGGTTAGAAAAGCGCGCTTACCTTCGTTCACGATTACTTCAAGTTTATAGGCACGTCGAAGACCAGCACACTTATCATCAAATCCCTATTGGGGTCATCGCGGTGATGAAAAATAAACCTGAAACCTGTTTCGTTTTTGTATTCAAAAACCTGGCGTCTGAAATTCGCATGCTTCTTCGCAACGCCGGGTATTTGGGACAGAACATTGGTCAAATCTTTATTGCGGTTGAACAAAATGATGGCTGTTTTTGTGTCACGCCAGGCAGCATATCCGAGAAGCTGGTTGATAGTATCGGTAAAAACCTCTGCCCCTTTCCAAATTTTACATTCGCCGATAAAAATATTCTTCCCGTGTTCACGGATCAAAATGTCGGTCTTGCCATCAAAATTAAAGGTCTCCCCAGTACTACGACCCTGGTAATGGCCATTTAGCTGAACGAGGATGTGCGTCCGTAGGTCTTCCTCGCCCATCATACTGAATGCTTTTGGGCTTCGTTCCATCACCACGCTCATATCGGAGATGACAGAGAGAATGTGCTCGTATTGCTCTAACTCTAATCTCGGCTCAGGGTTAAGCTGCGCCTTCGTTGGAGAAACCAATGGCAGGTTCTTGCGAATGACCGGAGCGTAAGAAGTAATCTTCTCGCGAGCTTTAATCGGAAAGCCCAAGCTCTCTACTAAGCCTTTATCTTTGAGAAATTTTTCCAATCTTCGATCCAGTCGATCGCGAATCTTTTGAACAATCCGAGTGTTGAAAGAATTCACTTCTTCAGAACCCCATTGAACATACTTTTCCACCAGTTCAATGTCGCGATCGAACGAGGCGCGCATGGCGACTTGATCGTGATCCGTCCGCGCATAATAAAACCTGATTTCCTGGCGCACAATCTTAGCCCTGGGTAATCCAGTGCTGAAAGTCGATGGGCGCAACATGAGAATCCGCTCGTCCCCCTCGAAGGGAACAACGAACTCGGCAAACGTCCCAGGAATAATTAGTGGTTCGGTGCTCATTCTCAATCCGTATTGAGGTTGGCCCGTCACATCAATTTTGGTATCACCGTTCCTTCCAATAAACGTTTGTTCGCGATGAAGGATAATGGGATCAAGTCGGTGCTTGGCCTCAATCGCATCTGCCAAATCAGTCCGTATTACACCCAACAGGTAGTCGCTCGTGAATTCGTCGATTTCGACTGAAATTTGGCGCTCACACCGGCTCAAGAAATCTGATAGCGCGGCGTCTGAGAATAAAAGTTTGCGGTCACTCATGCGATTTCTGCCACGACCATAACGAGCTTCTTAATGGTGTCCAGCACGGCTTCCCGAAATGAATTCGAGCTTCTGTCTACAATGTTGTTGGCGATGGGGGGATTGACACCCACCGATACAATGTCGGCCTCGATATGCCCAGAGTCGAACAGATGTCAGGGATCGTCATTTTTCGATCTGCAAAAAGATTCTTCGCGGTCTGAACCTTTGGATTGCTGCTGGAAAGTGGCTTTCGTCCACCGAGGCGACCACGAGCACGCGCCGCGCATAATCCCGCCCGCGTCCGCTCTTGGATCAGCCTTCGTTCAAACTGTGCCAAGGCACTGAAGACGTGAAAAATCAACTCGCCGCTCGCAGAACTCGTGTCGATCGCGCCATCACTAACTGACTTGAATGCAATGCCACGATCGCGAAGCTGTTCCACCAGGTCGATCAAGTCCCTGAGACTCCGGCCAAGTCGATCCAGTCTCCAAACAAGCAGGGTGTCACCTTTCTTTAACTCTCGCAGGCACGCATTTAACCCCGGTCTCTCCGACTTCGAACCAGAGACTTTGTCGTGGAAAATATTTTTGGGTGAACACCCGGCTTTCTTCAATGCGTCTGTTTGAAGATGTAACTCCTGAGCGTTCGTCGACACTCTGGTATATCCGACTAACCGGCCCAGTGATTTTTCGTTCATGTCTCAATTTGTATACAATTTTGAGTTGATGAGTCAATGATAAGTGAGACGAGTTTATGAGATTTTAAATCAGAGGCAGACCCTGGATTAAAACGTCGCGGTGTGAGTGTCTTATCTAACGGTCGTTTTATGAGACGGTATGTTCGCCCGTTGGATATAATCACCTCTCGAAAATCATTTACCTCGCAATAGTCGTAACGCGTTCGCGATCACGAGTAGCGTCGCGCCCGTGTCGGCCAAAATCGCCAACCAAAGACTGGTGTGTCCGAGCAGCGCCAGAATTAAAAACACTCCTTTAACTCCGATTGCAAAAATGATGTTCGCCTGAATGATTCGGACAGTGCGACGGCCTAACTGAATCGTTTCCGCGACCTGGCTCAAATCGTCCTGCATCAAAGTAATGTCCGCCGTTTCAATCGCCGTGTCCGTTCCAGCGCCGCCCATCGCAATGCCAATGCTGGCAGCGGCCATCGCCGGGGCGTCATTCACGCCGTCCCCAATCATCCCGACGTGTTTGTATTTCGCGAGCAGTTCCCGGACGCGCTCGATTTTTTGATCCGGCAACAAATCTCCTTTCGCTTCATCAATGCCGACCTGTTTTGAGATCGCGTCCACCGTCCTCTGATTGTCGCCACTCAACATGATGACTTTTTCCACTCCGGCAGCGTGCAGCGCCTTGATGGCTTCGACGGCATGAGGACGAATCGTGTCCGCCACCGCGAGTATGCCCAGCACGTCGCCCTTGCAATCTTCGTGCGGCTTGTGACCCACGACGACTACGGACATCGCCTGCGCTTCAAGTTCAGCGAGTTGTTTTTCCAGTTCCTCCGAGCAAACCGCCGATTCATGGGCGAACCGATGGTTGCCGACAAAATATAAATGGCCGTCAATTGTTGCCTCCGCTCCGCGACCGGTTCGCGCCTGGTAATTTTCGCTTCGGGGAAATTTGATTTGTTTCTCTTCCGCGTATTTGACGACTGCTTGCGCCAATGGATGGTCGGAATGAATGTCAATCGCCGCAGCCACGCGCAATATTTCTTCTTCCGATTTTGAATTAAGTGGAATGACTTTTTGCACGCGCGGCTTCCCTTCTGTAATAGTTCCAGTCTTGTCCACCGCCAGCGCTTTCAACCGGCCAATTTCTTCCAGAAACACGCCGCCCTTAATCAACACACCTCGACGCGCCATTGCCGTCAGTCCAGAGACAATCGAAACGGGCGTCGAAATCACCAGCGCACATGGGCAGGCAATCACCAGCAAAACCAGTGCGCGATAAATCCACGTTGACCATTCCCCGTGAAATGCGAGCGGCCCTGTAAAAAGAACGAGCAATGCAGCCGCGAACACGCTTGGTGTGTAAATTTTGGCAAAGCGGTCAACGAATCTTTGCGAAGGCGCTTTCTGTGACTGCGCTTCGCCGACGAGACGAATGATTTGGGCCAGGGTTGTGTCGGCATGAGCTTTGGTCACTTTAACTTCTAGTGACCCTTCACCGTTGATCGTTCCCGCAAACACAATGTCGCCCGTTTTCTTTTCCACCGGCATCGACTCGCCTGTGATCGGAGCCTGATTGATGGAGGACTGGCCGGAAACAACTTGCCCATCGAGTGGAATTTTTGCGCCGGAACGAATCGCAATCGCACCGCCGATCTTTACCTCTTGGACGGGAACTTCTTTGAAATCGTTGCCCTGTTTTATCAGCGCCGTTTCGGGTGCAAGTTTCAAAAGGGATTGGATCGCTCTTCGCGCCCGATTCAAACTGAAAGCTTCCAATGCTTCGGACAGCGCGAAAAGAAATGTGACCGCCGCCCCTTCCGACCATTCGCCGATGCACGCCGCGCCAATCACCGCCACTGTCATCAGCACGTTCATGTCGAGCGCGAACTGACGTAAGGCACGAATCGCTTTTGGCAGGATGAACCAGCCGCCCGCAATAATGGCGATGCAAAAGAAAACAATTTCGCCGTAAGGCTTAAACAAATCCGTCCAGCGGAACAGCAGTCCAATGCCCGTGCAAATACCGGAAACGATTACCGCAAGTAGCCGCGCTCGTTGCGCGTGCGGCGATGAATCTTCGTCGCCGTGTTCCGCCATCGCGCTCGCTTTCAATCCGGCCTTCCCAATGGTTTGGATGAGACTTTCTTCCGTCACGCTAGCGTCATGCGCGACCGTCACATTTCCCGCCATCAGATTGACTTTGAAATCACGGATGCCAGCGACGGGCTGCAACACTCGCCGAATCGCTTCGACTTCATCGGCGCAATCCATTCCTGCCACCCGTAATGTTGTGGAAGAGCCGCCCGCGACTTTGGGATTTAGGGCAACCGTTTGCGGCGCTTTGCTGTCACACGTCTTGTCACCTTCACAACATTTTACCTGATGCTTTTCGTGGCCCTCGTCGTGTTGGTGTTCCATATAAATATTGCTGGACTACTTGTGGTTCGCCGAATTTGTTTCTACTGATTTCGATGAATCGGAAGAGTTCGTTTGTCCGCTCTGGTGGTGATGGCGTTGATGATGCTGCCGCGCATTGCTTCTAATCCAAAAATAATCCGCCACGACTGCTCCGATCATAATAAAAATAATACATCCCAATAGAATCCAGCTTTTGCGCTTTTCTTTACGAATCTCCTCCGCCTTCTTGGCTTCGCGATTCGTTCTTTTAGCCGCGATCTGTGGTGATTTCCATTTGCTCACAATTCCTTTTTCCTCACGATTGATTTCCGTTGCGCCAAACGATTTTCGTGGCGAAGGGTTTTCCGAAAAATGGGGAGCGGTAATAAACCACTGCGCGCGTGCCCGGCTTCAATTCGTTCGCGGGCGCAAATTTTTCGTTGTGAACAAACTTAGTGTTCTTGGTCAGCGTCAAAATCGATGGCTCCTCATTTTTTTCGGGGCAATCGTCAGCGTCCGAGTTTCAAGATTGATAGACTTGACGCTTGCCTCAACGGAGCGTGAACGCGTTGTGTGCGCAAATCCATCGGTCACCGGGAAAAGCGCCGACGCGAGCAATAGCGATCCGAACAGTTTAGATTTCGCAAAAGTTTTCATAGAAACCTCCTGAGTTAATGTTTTCCCAATTTTAATATTTTCAATTTTTTGAATGAGTCATTAAGTCAGTTTTGCCATTACGATTTTCCACCCACTCGTAAAGCACGGGCAACAGCACGAGCGTCAGAAATGTTGAAGTGATGATGCCGCCAATGACGACGGTGGCGAGCGGGCGTTGCACTTCTGCACCCGCGCCGGTCGCAATTGCCATCGGCACGAATCCGAAACTCGCCACCAGCGCTGTCATCAGTTTCGGACGCAATCGCGTGAGCGTGCCTTCGACGACTGCTTCGCAAACGTTGCGGCCTTCGCGGCGTAGTTGGTTGATAAAGCTGATGAGCATGATTCCATTCAGCACGGCGATACCCGAAAGGGCGATGAATCCAACGCCCGCACTAATTGTGAACGGCATGTCGCGCACCCAAAGAGCAAACACGCCACCAGTTACGGCCAGCGGAACACACACGAAAATTAACGCGGCCTGCCGAAAACTGCCGAAGCTCAGGAAGATGAGGATGAAGATAAATATCAAAGCCATCGGCACGATCAACGCGAGTCGCGCACGTGCCTTTTGCAGGTTCTCGAACTGCCCGCCGAATTCGTAATAGTAACCGGGTGGAAATTTCACTTCAGCTTTGATTCGGGCAAGCGCCTCTTTGACGTAGCCTTCCACGTCGCGTCCACGCAAGTTCACCAAAATTGCTCCGCGTCGTTGGCCGGATTCGCGAGTCACCGCGCCGACTTGTTCCTCCATTTGAAACTTGGCGACTTGGCCGAGCGTGAGTAATCCGCCCGCATCCGTTCGCACTGGCAAACGTTTCATCGTGTCCACATTGCGACGAGCGTCTTCTGCGAGGCGAACCACAATCGGGAAGCGCCGGTTCCCCTCGATGACCGTGCCGACTTCCTCACCCGCCAACGCCGTGGAAATAGAGTGATTGAGATCGCCTGCCTGCATGTTGTAACGGCGTAACGCATCCCGGTCGGGTTTTATTTCCAGCAACGGTGAGCGTCCGAATGCCTCGAATTCCACGTCGCCGCTGCCGGGGATTTTGCGCAGCAAATCGCGAATCTCCGTGGAGACTCGTTCGAGTTCCTTGAAGTCGTCCCCAAAAACTTTCACTGCAAGGTCGGCGCGCACACCGGCCATCATTTCGTTGAACCGCATCTGAATCGGCTGAGTGAACAAATAGGTTTGGCCCGGCGCATGGACGGCAAGCTCCCGCCGCATCAAGTCAATTATCTGTTCCTTGGTTGCGGGTCGTCCGTTTATTTTGCGCCACTGCTTTTGCGGCTTGAGTTCAATATAGGTGTCGCAAAGGTTTGGCCCCATTGGATCAACCGCGATTTCCGCTGTGCCAATCAAGCCGAACATCCGGTCAATCTCAGGGAATTTTTCTAACAAGAGTTTTTCCGATTTTTTCTGCAAATCAGTTGAGGCATCCAGCCCGGCGCTGCTGCTACGGATGAATTGGAGCAACATCGTTCCTTCTTCAAGTTGGGGAATAAACTCCGCACCGAGACGCGTAAAGACCAACAGCGACGAACCGAACAACACTACGGCTGCTGCTACCACGACGATTTTGAACCGGAGCGCCCACGCGAGCAACGGTGTGTAAAGCGCCTTGAAGAAACGCACCAGCCAGTTGTCATGCTCGCGAATTTTGCCGCGCAGAAAATACGAACACAGCACGGGCATCAACGTGAGCGCCAGCACGAGCGAACCGATCAACGCGAAGATCACGGTGATCGCCATCGGTCGAAACATTTTTCCCTCGATGCCCGTGAGCGCGAGAATCGGAATATAAACCACCGTGATGATGAGCACGCCAAAGAACATCGGGTTGGCGACCTCCTTCGCAGAGTAACGCACTTCGTTCAAGCGTTCGGCAGCGGTGAGTTGACGGCCAAGTTCTTTCTGTTTGTGCGCGAGATGTCGAATGATGTTTTCCACCATCACCACCGCGCCATCAATGATGAGTCCGAAATCAATCGCCCCAAGACTCATCAAATTTCCCGACACGCGGCTTTGCACCATGCCGGTCAGAGCAAAGAACATGGAAAGTGGAATTGCCAACGCGACGATAAATGCGGCGCGCAGATTTCCAAGCAGCGCAAATAAAACCACCACCACGAGCAACGCACCCTCGAATAGATTCATTTCGACCGTGTGCAACGTGCGGTTCACGAGGTCGGAGCGATTGTAGAGCGGACGAACTTCCACGCCCGGTGGAAGTTTTTCCTGAATGTGCGCGAGCTTTGCGGCTACGTCCCGCGCGACGACGCGACTGTTGCCGCCCGCCAACATCAATGCACCGCCGACAACACTTTCCTCGCCATTCACCGTGGCCGCGCCCGTGCGATAACCCGAACCGATGCCGACCTCGGCCACGTCTTGCACGAGCAATGGCTGCACTGAACCAGCGAACTTGAGCGGAAGTTGTGCAATTTCTTGGGCAGTGCTTACACGGCTGTTCGCGCGTATCACGATTTGTTCTCCGCCGATTTCAACTAAGCCGCCGCCAACATTTTCGGTGTTCTCACTAATTGCGTGCGCCAGTTCATCTAAACTCAATCCCACGCTGGCCAGGCGTGCCGGATTCGGCATGACAACAATTTGCCTCTCGTAACCGCCGCTCGTGTTCACCTCAGCAACGTCTGGCGTGGCGCGAAGCAAAGGGCTGATGACATATTCCTGAATCTCCTTGAGCGCCATCAACTGCTCTTGACGCGTGGACGGTTTGTTCGTCGTGTCTGCTGTAAAGTTAACCGAGTAATAAAAAATCTCTCCGAGTGCGGTGCTGATGGGTGCGAGGCGGGGTTGTAATCCGTTGGGCAATTTTTCTGCCGCGCCGAGCAAACGTTCGCTCACCAATTGCCGCGTGCGATAAAGATCAACGTCGTCGTTGAACGTCATGCGGATTTGCGAGAGGCCGAATTTCGAGAGCGAACGCAATTCCATCATACCGGGCAAACCGGCCATCTGACTTTCGAGTGGGAGCGTTACAAGCTTTTCGATTTCCTCCGGCGCGAGCGCGGGCACGGCGGTGTTGATGAGCACTTGCGGATTGGTGATGTCCGGCACTGCGTCAATCGGTAAACGCACCGCGGACCAGATGCCCACGCCAATGAGAACGACCGTGGCTAAAAGCACGAGCGTTCGTTGACGGAGTGAAGCTTCTATGATTTTGAGAACCATGCGCTATTTCCCTTTTGCTGGCACCACGCAGCACGCTTGCCCACCTTTGACCGCTGCCAGTTCCGTCATCCAAAGCGACATCACCGGTTGCAATACCACTTCGTCGCCGGTGTAAAGACCGTCTTTAATTTCCACAAGGTCGCCGCTCGTTGCGCCAACCTTGACGGGCGTGCGGACGAAATGTTTGCCGCTCACGGTGTAAACCGAATGCCCTTCGCTGTTCTCCAGCAGCGCCGCGCGTGGAATCGCGACAACCGTCGCTTCGGATTCAAGATTTACACTCGCCGGAAAAAAAGCGTCAGTGACAGAGGCACCGGAAGCATTGCCGAACTCAACCAGCACTTCGGCCATGCCGGTGGCTTTTTGAAATGTGTCGTTCATGCGCGTCACTTTTCCAAGGAGGATCGAATCTTTGAACTCGGCGCGAACTTCTTGGTCGCGCCTCAACAGTTTCGCTTCTTCCAACGTAACCGTTGCGCTGGTCAAAATGGATTCCTTGCCGGTTTCGTAAACGCGCATTTGCAAAGCAAGTGTTGCCGGAACCTTCTCTTCCGTGACTTCAACAATTTTGACGCCGAGTGATTGCCTTGTTTCGTTTGGAACAAGCAAGCCATCGGTTGCGCTGTATTTCGGGCCGATTTCAACCGTCTCCGCTTCGGGTGATGCGCCGGGCTTCGATTTGCAACCGCATGTCAACAGCGCGGCCAGAAGCGCCGAAGTCACATACAAAAAGTTTCGTTTCATAGCACAATGCAAAAATTCTTAAACCAACCAAGGGAACAATTTTCCGGCGCAATTTACGCAGGAAGCCAACGGAACGGATTAAGAAACGGACGAGGGAGCGCGCGGCGCAAGAGCCGTGCGGAATGAGAACTGCCAATGACTGGCCAACTCAGGCGGCGCAGTCGCTGGAGCATCGTGTTCGATGCCCATTGTTTTTTGAAACTCGAAGGAGGAGCAATCAATCTCCAGAGTTGAAACGGCCAGCGGGATAAAAACCAATTGATCTTGCGCAACATATGAAGCGGACGCCAAAGCGCCGCAGGGCTTGTCGCACTCGTTGCGATCTGGAACGGAACCGGATTGTTCATGTGCGCAACAATCTCTTTTGTCGAGCAGTCCTGACGCATCAATCAGGCAGCACGAAACCGCTGGCAACCAAACAAGCGCCACCAGCGTGGCAACAAATTTATGCAGTCGGTTCACGGTTTAGGAATAACGCAGCAATCAGATTCCATCAACGTTCAATAATTGAGCCGCGTGGCGAATCCTGGCCACGCGGCTTACATTCTTTTTTAGTGTTCGCAGATGCAGGCGTATTCCGCGAGCTTGCATTCGCCGCAAGTGTGCATTTCCAGCTTGAAACGGATGTTCTGCGGTTTGGCTTCCGCCGTTTGCTTGAACTGGACAACGACATTGTAACCGTCGCCTTCCGGTAGTTTTGTTTTGCTCACGAGCGAGTCGCCTTTTTTCTCAAATTCCAATTTGGCCTTGCCGTCTTTTGCATCAGCAATGGTCGTCACGGTTTGCGTAGTTGCTGCGACCGGCTTCATTTCATCATTGTAAAAGTTGATGGTGACGGTGCGATCTTTCTCGACGACAAACTCAGCGTGCGGCTCGGTTTTTTCCAGAAGCTTTCCGCCTTTTGGCGAAACTTTATGTTTGCTGTGGTCGTGCTTGTCTTCCGCTTGGGCCGGAAGTGCGAGGCTGGCGCAGAGCGCCAGAGCGAGACTAAGGATGCGAATATTTATTTTCATGGTGTCTTTCTTTTTATGTTGTTGCGGATGCGGCGTCGGGAGAAGTCCCGCCCTCACCAGAAGGCGTTTTCTTCGACGCGTTGTCCCCGCGTTCTTTTCTGCGTTCAAGCCACTCGTAAAGCGTCGGAAGCAAAACAAGTGTCAGGAAAGTGGAACTGAGAATTCCGCCGATCACGACGGTCGCCAGAGGTTTCTGGACTTCGGCACCGGCTCCACCGGCAAACGCCATTGGAACGAAGCCAAGCGCTGCAACTAGCGCGGTCATGAGCACGGGACGTAGCCGGGTCATCGCGCCCTCGCGGACGGATGTGCCCACGTCACGACCCTGTTCGCGCAGCAGGTTAAAAAAGCTAATCATCATCAATCCATTCAAGACCGCCACACCGCTGAGGGCGATGAATCCAACACCAGCCGAAATGCTGAAAGGAAGTCCTCGCATCCAGAGGGCGAAAATACCGCCTGTAACAGCGAGCGGAATTCCGGTGTAGACGAGGAATGTTTGACGCAAACTGCCGAGCGCCATAAAGACGAGAATGAAGATGAGTGCCAGCGCGACGGGCACGACGACCATAAGCCGCTTTCTCGCTTCCTGAAGATTTTTGAACTGCCCTCCAAATTCGATAGTATAACCATCGGGAAGTTTAATTTGTTCAGTGACTTTCTTTTGTGCTTCAAGCACGAAACTTTCCACGTCACGCCCGCGCAGGTTAATCATAATGGCGGCGCGGCGCTGGCTGTATTCGCGTGCGATGGCGGCGACTTGTTCAACGACCCGAAAGTCTGCGATTTGGTCTAGGGTCAGCAGACCACCGTCCCCGATGCGCACAGGCAAACGCTTCAACTCATCCACTTTCTCCCGCAACTCCTCGTTCAATCGAATTACGATGTCGAAGCGTCGATTGCCTTCAATGAGCTTTCCAACTTCCTGACCGGCCAACGCCGTGTTGACCACATTATTTACCTCCGCTGCGTGCAGATTGTATTTACTCATCGCTTCACGCTTGGGAATAATTTCCAACAAAGGCGATTTGCCGAGCGCGTCAAATTCAACGTCCGCCGCGCCCGGAATTTTTTCCAAAATCTCTCGCGCTTCCGTGGCAATTTTTTCAATCACCGCGAAATCTTCGCCGAAAACTTTCACCGCAATATCAGCGCGTGTGCCTTCGAGAATTTCATTGAAACGCATTTCAATCGGCTGACTAAAAAGGTGCGCTTCGCCCGGCACATGCTTGCCGAGTTCCTCGGTCATCAGCGTGGCGAGTTGATCTTTCGTCACCGTTTTGCCGTCCACTTTTCGCCATTTGTTTTCCGGTTTAAACATGATGTAAGTGTCCGCCACGTTCACGCCCATTGGATCAGTCGCAACTTCGGCGGTGCCGATGCGGCTGAAGACGTAATCGACTTCTGCAAATTTTTCCAAAAGCACTTTTTCACCGCGCTTCTGCATGTCGATACTCGCGTCCAGCCCGATGCTCGTGGTGCGAATCATGTGGGTGGCAAATGAACCTTCATCCAACTGCGGGACGAACTCCGCGCCAAGTCGGGTAAAGACAACGACTGAAAGTGCAAATAAGGCCACGGCAATTCCCGTCACCAGCCAGCGGGCGCGAAGGGAGAAGTTGAGCAAAGGCGAATAAACTTTTTTCGCCACTTTCACGAGGAACGAATCCTTCTCGCTGATATCGCCGCCGAGCAAGTAAGAGCAAAGTGCAGGCATCAACGTGAGCGCCAAAACCAGCGCCCCCATCAAAGCAAAGATCACGGTGATCGCCATCGGCTTGAACATTTTTCCCTCAATGCCGGTCAACGCGAGAATCGGAAAATAAACCACGGTGATAATGATGACCCCGAAGAACATTGGGCTGGCGACTTCTTTTGCCGAAACGAGAACTTCGTGGGCGCGTTCTGTTGCTGTGAGTCGTCGCTTGAGCTTGTGCTGTTTCTCGGCCAGATGGCGGATAATATTTTCGACCATCACGACGGCACCGTCGATAATGAGGCCGAAGTCAATTGCGCCGAGGCTCATTAAGTTTCCCGACACACGGCTTTGCACCATGCCTGTCATCGCAAACAGGAGTGACAACGGAATCGCCATTGCCACGATCAGCGCGGCTCTCCAATTTCCGAGCATCACCAACAACACGACGACGACGAGAATTGCACCTTCAAACAGGCTGATTTCGACGGTGCGAATAGTGCGATCAACCAAAACAGTTCGGTCATAAACGGGGAAAATCTGCACACCGGAGGGCAACTTCGGTTGAATTTCTTTGAGTTTAGCAGCGACGGCCTTCGCCACGAGGCGGCTGTTTTCTCCCGCAAGCATCAGCGCCGAACCAAGCACCGCTTCTTCGCCGTTGTAAGTTGATGCACCGGAACGAACCGCTTTCCCGATGCCCACGTCCGCCACGTCCTTTACCCGCACCGCTGTTGGTCGCGAGCCGAACTTGAGTGGCAATCGTTCGATATCTTCTACGGTCTGCACGCGACCAGCCGCTCGCACCGCGACCTGTTCGCCACCGAGTTGAATGACACTGCCGCCCGCGTTTTCGACATTCTCCGCCACGGCGTCGGCCACTTCACTGAATGACATCCCAACACTTTTTAGTTTGTCCGGGTTCGGTTGAATGACGATTTGCTTTTCATAACCACCACTCGTGTTGACTTCAGCCAAGCCAGGCGTTGATCGAAGTCGCGGTTTCACGGTGTAATCGTGGATAAGTTTTAACTCCATCAATTGCGCCTCGCGTGTCGGCGGTTTGTTCGTCGCTTCAGCGGTGTACTCGACGACATAATAAAATATTTCGCCAAGACCGGTGCTGATGGGGGCGAGCTTGGGCGTGAGGCCCGAAGGTAGTTCCTCGATTACAGTCTGCAATCGTTCACTCACCAACTGGCGCGAGCGATAAATGTCGGTGCCTTCTTCGAAGACGAGCGTCACTTGTGATAAACCGAACTTGGAAAGCGAGCGCAGTTCAGTCAGTCCGGGAATACCCGCCATTTCATTTTCGATTGGGAACGTGACGAGTTTTTCAATTTCCTCCGGCGCGAGGGCCGGAACTTGCGTGTTGACCTGCACTTGTATGTTGGTGATGTCCGGCACGGCATCAATCGGCAAACGCAGGGCGGAATAAACACCGATTCCGATGAGGACAACGGTCGCGAGCAAAACAAACACGCGCTGACGGACAGAAAATTCAAGAAGGCGATTTAACATAAAATTAGTGGGAGTGTCCTCCACCTTTGGTCGCCCTCAGTTCAATCAGCCAAAGTGTCTCAACCGGTCTCGTTACCACCTGATCGCCATCCAATAGCCCATCCGAGATTTCCACCCATCCATCGGCTTGTGAGCCGACTTTGACTGCCGTGCGAAAGTAGGCGTCACCGTTTACGGCATAGACAAATGTTCCTTCGGACGTGCGCAATAAAGCGGATTGCGGAATAGCGACGACCGCTTTATCCCGTGGCAAGTTGATTCGGGTTGGAACAAATTCGCCTGCATTGAGAGACGCCGTTGCATTGGAAACGCCAATCACGATTTCAGATTCACCCAGTGCCAATGCCTTTTGCACGGCGAGAACCACGCCTTCCAAGGGATTGTTCGTTCCTTTAAAAAGTTGCACCGGTTGCCCGGCTTTTACGACCGCAGCGGTATTCGAGGAAAGAAATCCTGATCCATGCACATCGCAGCCAGAGTGATCTTTTTGGTTTGCGAGATGATGATGTTTCTCACCGAACACCTGCACCGTGAAGCGGATTTGATTTGGCACTTTACGCTCCGTTACATCCGCAATTTCTACCCCAAGAAGTTTTTTTGTTTCTTCAGTTATCGTCACGCCTTTGCCCGCTTTGAACGACGCCCCCGAAGGGGATTCTTCGCCGTGTCCATGACCGTCCTCGTCGCCGTGAGCTTCTTCTTTCCCGTGATCGTGCCCGTCGTCTTCAGCGTGTTTCTTCCCGCACCCTGTTCCAATAAAGGCAACGCAGGCCGACAGAAATAAAGCCGAAACGCTACGCGAAATTTTCATTTCGATTCTTTCCGGGGTGATTCAGTAACGGGGACATATTTGCCGGTGAGCAAATCCAGTTGTTGGCGACTTTCCATCGCATCGAGTTGGGTGTCCAAAATCGCTTCGGTCGCCTCGATAAATTTATCCTGCAACTCGACGTAGGTCGCCACGGGCAACGATCCCAAACGATAATGCCGATCGCCTAGTTCCGCTGCCTCGCGCAATTGATCCAGCGTATTTGTTCGCCAGAATGACATTTGCTCAACGAACGCGTTGTAAGCCGAAGCTTGTTCGCGAACATCTCTCTCAACTTGGCGAAGTGCGACGAAGAACGCCGCCTCGGCCTGTTGCGTCCGAGCCGCCGCCGCTTCGATGTTGCCCGCATTTCGATTCCACAATGGCAAAGGCATGGAAACACCAATTCCCAAGATGCGCTCTTTGTCTCCCGCCTTTTCCTGTGAATAAAAGGGGCCTGCCGTGACGGTGGGCCAGCGTTCATTTTTCGTGAGATCAACTTTCAAACCTTGTTGAGCCAATTCCACTTCACGCGAACGAATTTCAAAATTGTTGGTTCGCGCTATCGCGATGAGCGTTTCCACCGAGAGCGCTTCGGGAAATTTGAGATCGCTGGCGGCAACCACAATTGGAGCAGAAAGAGGCGCGCCCCGTAATTGGTTTAACTCGTAGAGCGCGACTTGCGCATCTTTCGTTGCGAGAGCAGCCCGGCGTTTCGCGACAATGACACTTCCTTCAATAATTCGCGTTTCGAGCAAAGGAGTAATGCCAGCCGGGTCGCGCTGCACAATTACTTCAGCCAGTTCCTGACCGCGTTGCGCGACTTGTTCTGCCGCCGCCGCCTTTTGCTGCGCAACGCCAAGCCCGTATCCGAGAGTTCGCACCCGCGCCACCAGTGCTGCTTGAAATTGTGCGTAGCCAATTTCCGCCAGATCAATTTGGCGATTCGCAATCGCTTTTCGCAAAGTAATCCGTCCCGGATATTCAAACGGTTGCTGGACAGAGACAGACCACGCTGTTCCTTCAGCCGAAAGACCACCGCCGCTCACTCGCTTGCGCCCGATGTCACCGCTCAACTCCGGGTTGGGAAAAGCTCCAGCCGTTCGCCGCTCGCCTTTGGCTGCGGCAATCTCCGCTTTGTAAAAGTTGATCTCAGGATTTTTTTCCAATGCCTCAGCCACGAGAGCATCCAGAGAAATTTCTTCTTTCGCAGGGGCCGCGTTGGTTTCCTTTTGTGCAAAAAGTTTCTCCGGCTGCGCCAGCACACAGGCCAGCACCAAAGACAAATTGAAATAGTTTTTTATTTTCATAACAGATAACGAGCAATTTAAACGAACAACGAAAGGCGGCACGAAGTGGCCGTTGACACGTGGAAAAGCCCTCAGAATGAGGACTCAGTTAGGAAACGAAGGACGGAGCGCGAGCGGGCAAGGCAGTGCGATAAACAAATTGCCAGGATGGAGGCAGTTCTGGAAAGGAATCCAAAATTGTTCCTGGCTTTACAGCGTCAGACTTAAAATCTTCGAGAGGGGCAAAAAGATCGAACGGAAGAATTGCCAGAACGTGAGCAGCAACGGGATTGATTTGCTGATGGAAATAAAGTCCATTTTCAACTTCCTCGCAGCCATCATCTTCACAGTGCGAATCTTCAGCAGCGGCCTCTTCTCCAGCGCAGGAAAGAAATTCCAGCCCCGGCACTGCCTCCAGGGTGCAATGCGATGTTGTCCCAATCCAAAAAAGGGCAAACAGCACCACTAAAATCGATTTGATCCAGCGCACAGCGTATAGATGAACCTAAGATGTTATTTGTTCAAACAAAAACAAGTTATAGTTTTGTGAGTCTTGCAACGGAATCGACCGCTTGGCCGGAGAACGGGACAAATCCCATTCCCCGACCAACGACATGGTGACGATCTGTGTATCCGGTGCTGGAAGTGGTCGCGACTGTTGAACCATTCGAGAACGGACGTGGATTTTCTTTGCGCGTTTTGCGTGCGAGTAAACCACGCCAATGCAAAAGCGAAATCGTTTAGCCTGGCTGGCGCTTAACGTGCGGACTTTGCCTGTTTCCATCCAGATTCGAAACCAGCGACGAAGCCATTATTCCAGTCATTGCGAGTTCCTTTTGCGGGATCAAATGTCAATCGGCTGGATAGCCTGCGGGCGGTCACATCCAACTCTTCCTCGCTCAGACGATGGTCGCCAGCCAAATACGAGCCATTGGCCAATGTGTGGCCTGCTGTGTAACCCAGTTCCCAATTTTCAGAAACCTTACCATCAGGAATGAAGCCTCCAACTTTGGCGACACAGGCAAGCACGATCAAAACCGCGATGGTTGCAAAAACTCTAAATTTTTTTGCATCTTTCTCCTGGGTTTCGGGCGTTGCAGGTGATGAAGATACTTTGGGCCGGTGAGGCCCTTCATCACCGCATTCAGAACAAGGATCATTTGGCAGGGTATCTCTTCCGCAATATCGGCATGAAAACAGTTCCATATGTTTGAGCAGGGTGAGAATTAAAACCTAAATTCCGTGCCGAATTGATACGCCCTACAGGGCGTGGAAGTCAACTTGACTTTCACGGCTAATAGGGCGTGCCATCAACGCGCCAAAAGAAAACTGAATTGCGGCTGTTCGGTTTGAACCTGCAGAGATTACGAACCGAAAAACAAATGACCCAGGAGAAGTTTGCTGAGAAAAGTGATCTCCATCCACGCGCCCTTCAAAAGATTGAGGCTGGTGCCGTGAATGCCTCCCTCGCAACAGTTTTAAGGCTTCAAAAAGCACTAGGCTGCGATTGGAACACCCTTTTTCAAAGATCGAACATTAAAAAAACTTAGATGGTTCCGCATGTGTTCTCGTGGTGTCGATCCCCGCATCCTTAACGCTGGTTTCTGACGCAGAAAAGTGCGCTAAAAAGGTAATTATTTAATTATTTTGCGGCGCGCCGTAAAATTCACACCACTGCTGATTTTCAAAATCGAGCATTTTTGCCCTGAAAATATATGCAAGTGCCTATCGAAGTGGCTGTTACTACTGCTCAAGCCGAAAAACGAGCCACATCAGGGAAACCATTAAGAATAATTAAATAACTAATTATTAACTAATTATTTTGAATTATTTTTGAATTAAATTTTCACTCGATTTTTGACCCGCTTTTCATCCAAGAACAGCGCTGTTTTTTCTGCGAAATTTTGATGTCTCACTTCACGGCTTGATAAGTTTTCGAAGCTTTCTGTTGGCGTGTAAAGTAATCCCGTGTTCGCTTAAAACTTTTGCGAGGACAGAAGTGAGGTCGAGAATCGAGTTGAACGGTTGGGGTGAAGCTGGCGTTACGCCGTGGGTCTTGTTGCCATCCATTACCACAACGCCGCTGTCCCAGGCATGCTTCGGAATAACTGTGTCTTTGTCGTCCGCGATTTTGTCAGTCCAGAAACGGACGCGAACCTCGATCATTTTTTCGCCGTGTTTTCCGGCGCGAGCAGTGGGGATATTTTCTTCGTTCATATGTTGTTGGGTTGGGGTGATGTTTGCAGATCAATAATATTGGCGAATGTATTCGTATGCCCGGTCAAATAATTCCTGCTCCCGATGGAGTTGATATTTTAGCAGTGTGCTGCGCAGGGCTTTTTTTACGTCGCGTTCCCCACCGGTGGTCTGTTGCCAACCGTCGAATCGAACGGCGCGCACGATGGCGTCAATGTCGCCGACAATTTTTTCCACGATCACCGGCGTCGTCGCCGTCTTTACTTCTTTGAACAGTTCAGTCAGCGCAGCTTTGCCATGCTCTTGTTCCTGGGCCGGTACGAATTCCTTTTCCGCAGCGACCGTGTCTTTAGCCAGTTCCAACAACAGCTTTAAAAACGCCAGGCTCGTCAACAGACCTTTCTCGTGCCGCTCTTTCAAATCTTCAAGGCGCTGGCCCAGTGCGATGAACTTTGGGTTTTTTAAATGTTTACGGATTCGGGCGATGATGTTGATTTCGATTTCCCTGATCTTCTTCGGGTCTTTGGCATCGATGATTTGCGCCAGGACTTTTTCATCCATGACCAACGTTTCAAGATCATCAACGAGTTTCTCGACGTGAACATTCTTGTGAATCAACTCGATGGTCTTGGCTCCGAGCGCATGCCATAGGAGTTTGCCGTTGCCGCTTGGTGGTTTGATCGATTCATAAACCTGGCCGAGCCATCGGTAATCATTTTCGTATACATTGAGGCAATCGTCCGGCGACAACGCTTCCCACACTGTGGCAAAAACAGAAAAGTCCGCTGCGTAAGCGTCACGTTTGTCGTTGTTGGGCAAACATTGCTGCGCTGCGATCAATCCTTCATAGCCACTGATCGTGCGATCCACTCCAGGGAAATAATCCACGCACTTTTTCCAAATGACCGGCAGTTGAGCCTTAACTTCCTCTAAATTGGTGATGACTTTCTTCAGCAACTCTTCATCGAAGTCGAGCGCACGGGCCACGTCATCAAAGACACCGAGGTAATCCACAACCAACCCGTGAGTTTTATCAGGATACGGACGATTCGTCCGGCAAATGGCCTGGAGCAAATTGTGATCCTTCATCGGCTTGTCCAGATACATCGCCTGAAGGATTGGTGCATCGAAACCCGTCAATAGTTTTGAAGTAACGATCAAGAATTTCAACGGATGCGCCGGATCACGAAACTGATCGAGCAATTTCTCTTCATCGTCTTTGCTCCGTGTATACAAATTCTTGTAATCGTTGTTGCCCTGAACCGTCATCACGACGGCGCTCGCTTCTGTTGGTAAGATTTCGTCCAGTGCCCGCTTGAACAGGTGACATGACTCACGATCGAAAGTTACAACCTGCGCTTTAAAACCGTTCGGCTCAACTTTCGCCTGGAAGTGTTCAACAATGTCTGCGACGAGCGTTTTGATGCGCTCTGGCGATTTCACCAGCACGCCCATTTTCGCGGCGTGCTTCGAGAGTTCGCTCTGATCTTCCTCTGAAAGATCGCTGGTGATGTTTTTAAATGCCTCGTCGATGGCAGCACGATCGATTCGTAGCTGAACCAGGCGCGCCTCGAAATGCAGAGGCAGCGTTGCTTTGTCCCGGATCGATTCCTCGAACGAGTAACGATTCATGTAACCTTTTTCATCCTCGTCAGCACCGAAAGCCCAGAACGTATTTCGATCAGCGCGATTGATCGGAGTGCCCGTTAAACCGAACAGGAATGCGTGTGGCAGCGCTTCACGCATTTTTCGACCCAGATCGCCTTCCTGAGTTCTGTGAGCCTCGTCCACCATCACAATGATGTTTTTGCGATCGTTCAACAGACCTGGCGCTTCGCCGAACTTGTGGATCGTCGTGATGATGATTTTGCGTGTATCCTGCGCAAGCATCTGCTGAAGGTCACGGCGCGAAGGCGCTGGCACCACATTTGGAATATCGGATGCGTGGAAAGTGCCGGTGATCTGGCTGTCGAGATCGATTCTGTCTACAACGATGATGACAGTTGGATTTTTGAGCGCCGGATGTAGACGAAGTTTCTGAGCGGCAAACACCATCAGCAAACTTTTGCCTGAGCCTTGGAAATGCCAGATCAAACCTTTCTTCACCATCCCGACGAGCACGCGCTCAACGATTTGGTTCGCAGCTTCGTACTGTTGAAAGCGACTGATGATTTTTATTTTTCGACGCTTTTTGTCAGTCGCGAAAAGGGTGAAGCTCGCCAGGAGATCGAGCACGATCTTCGGCTGCAACATGCTGTTCACAGCTTTTTCTAGCTCGCACAGTCCGCCGATGGTTTCCGAATCTGCATCACGCCACGGTGCCCACAGTTCAAGAGGCATTCGGATTGAGCCGAACCGATAAGTCTTTCCTTCCGTGGCGAATGAAAAAACATTCGGCACGAACAGTGCCGGGATATTGTTTTCGTAATCATCGTGAATGTCGGCGGCACCATCGACCCAACTGATTGCCGGGCGCACCGGAGTTTTCGCCTCACCGATGACGAGTGGAATGCCATTCACGAATAACACGAGATCGGGCCTGAGTTTCTTTTGCGAAAAGATGAACTGTTGAGAGCAGACGAAATCGTTGTTGCCAATCGTGTCGAAATCAATCAGTCGGACTGGCGTGTGTTCGTTGTTCGGGCCGAAGGGCATCGAACGCTCTCCACGCAACCACGCAGTAAATTCTTCATTGGCGCGCACCAGACCTTCGCTTTGCACGGAAAGAATAATAGCCCGAAGTTTGTAGACGACTTCGTCAGCACGCTCCGGCAGTTCTTTGATTTCAGGATTGAGCGCAATCAGCGCGTCACGAAGCCGATCCTCAACCAAAACATCATTATGCGTGCGCTGAAGTTGGTCGGCAGGAACAAACGTCCAGCCAAGGCCAGCAGCCAGAGCGGGCAACGATGCGCCTTTGAACAACGGTTCGCGCACCGCAGCGTCCTGTTTGCCACAAAGCAAATCGCGGACGTAATCCTCAACGCTATTGGCTTCGTTAAACATTGGTGATGTTATTCCACAACGCGGATTTTAGTGAATGCAAGGATTGGAGACTCGCGTCCACATCACGCATTTCTTGAATAAGAAGTCGGCTCTTCTTGTCGATCGAAAGCTGAACTGACCTTTCCGGTACGGGTAAAGTTAAGTTCCTTACAGCGTCCTGGGTGATATTTTTCATGGCCCCCCCAGTGCCAACTGCGCAAGATTCGATCTGTCTGCGCGCCTCCTCACTGGATAATGCTTCAAGAAAAAAACCGGCACAGGATACCTGATTCTTGAATTCCAGTCGCAACGTTTTGTCGCATAACATCAAATTAGTATAATCATCATCGACGATGCACACGCGTCCAACGAGTTCACGAGTATTGCAACGAGTAATCAGAAAATCGTCTTTTCGTACAGCGAATTCAGGGCGAAAATCCGCAGGTGAAATCAATCGCTTGTTTTCGCCAGGGGCGAAGCCTTTAGGGCCAACTGCACTCACTTTTAAAACACCATATTCCTTTTGTTGCGCCGGTTCACCAACCCCTGAGACGCTGCGACCCGGCACAATATTTGACAAGAATTTGCCAAATTTCTGCCTGGGGTGCGACGACGCACAGACAACCTCATGACGGAAAGCCGCGAGTGTCTTCTTCAAATTGGCGGCAACCGCTTGATAAGAATTTAACGTTTTATCAACAGCCCAAAGAATCTCAGCAATGCGCTGCTGTTCAGGTTTCGGCGGTATTAGGAACTCCTGTGCGGCGAGGGTTTTCCAGTTGATGGTAGGCGATAGAGAGCCGACCGAGATTGAAATTGCTCGATCGAAAAAGATGTCGCTCTGCATGAAAACTGGCAGGAACTCTTTTGCGATCGCATCCTCCCGTGCGCGCAAAACCATAGCGTGCGCAGAGCAGATGCCTTCGAAATCGGCCACGGCCAATTTGCGCTGATATGCCCTGCGCTTTCCAAAAATGATGTCGCCGGATTTGAATCGCAACTTCGTCGCCTCGACTTCATCCGGGGTTCCCCACCGCCGAATCTTCAGCGACTCACGATCGAGATGCTCCAGTCCGACGTAGCGATCGACACCCGCTTCAGCCGGATTGTCTACACGGTCGCCGATGTTATCCGCCATATCGCTAAACTTTACTCGGCGCCAGGAAAGCTTTTTCATCTTAATTTAATACGAAGGCGAGGATCGTCGAACCACTCGTGGATTTTCTCAAGCATAGGATCACGGGGGAGAGATATCGTTAGCTGCACATCGTTGGGCAAACGCCGGAGCATGGCACGAACGAACTCGGCAAAGCCACTTAGATTCCAAACATCATCAATAGAGACAATTAACTCTTGAGTGCCGGATGGGATTGCAATTGATGCCGCCAGCCTCTCTGCGCCCTTTCTTCCATAAGCCCAAGCTAATTTTACAGTAACATTGTGGGTATCCACGTTCCCGAATGAAGCGAGGCCATCATTAAAAGTTAGTGCCAATCTGTTGGTGTTTTTTCTCTCGTGCTGAACAGATTCGTGGCGAATTGCGACCTTATCCTTAAACTCCTGAACAAAGGACGCATAAACGTAACTTCCAACATGACTTCGAGCCGAAGTCTTCGAAGAATCGAGGCTAACTGTTGGATCAAAGTTTACACCGTCGTCTTCAAAAATAACCGTTCGATCGGCACACGTAATTTTAAACTGAGATGCGTTCCCGTGAAGGTAGGCGTTGTCACTTAGTTCATATGCCAACCGAATCAAAAAGTCTCCAAGCCGAGGGGCTATCAGCGCGCTTACGTCCGGTCTCGAAAAAAAGGCATAAAATTGATCCCGTGCAGAGAATCGCGACATCTTTACAGTTGTGGCCTCCCCCGGCTGAATTTCTACGTTGGGATAATACGCGTTCCGCACATTAGGACGAAAACGGATTTCTTCTTCAATTTCGTGCCATGACCAAACGTGAATATCGAACGGATACTTTCCGCTCGCCGTTAATTTTCTCGCATGCTCTTGCAACGATTTATCACGCGGGGCGGTCGTCGCAATTGTAAAGCTGCTAAGACCGGGTTTGAATTTGATTGCCTTTTTACACTCGCGGCTGAGTTCAGCAGATTTGAGTTCGCTTCCAAGAGATGAATCTTTGTCCTTACACTGAACTCCGGCGATTATGCTGCCGTACGAAGGTTTTCCAAAAATATCGACGCCACATTGAGGTTGGCCAGAGCGTCCGTTTTTTTGTGCATTCGGATCACTCCAGATTTCACGCCAAAGTTTCTGGCAAAGCGTTTCAAAATCCTGCCAGTTTTTCGGTATATCTAGTCGAAATTCCATGAGGAGGAAGGGATTATCAGACCTTTATCGCGGACTCCTGACTTCCTTTTTCTTTAGCCGATTCGACATTCAGTGACAATTCATCTGAGGGTTCGACAGATTCACCTAAAAATTTTTCAATTTCTTTTCCCTGGAGAAACGGTGCGGTTTTCACACGGTCGTAAAGTTTGAGCAAACGGCTTTTCGCACGCTGTAGCACCGTGTTAAAAGTCATTGGCAGGATGCGCACTCGATCATCCATTTCTTTTCGCAGGCCGCTTTCAGCGGCTTCCAACTTTGAACCGAGCACGTAACATGTGACACGAGAGTAATCGACGAGCAGTCCCTTTTTGAAAAGCTCTTTCACATATTCCCAACACTGATTTTTCTGGTCGCTGCTGACGACAACGCCCGGTCTTTTTAATTCCACGATGACAAGATGATCCACTCCGACCTCCGCATTCGTTTCGCTGTCATATTTTGGGTACGAATAAAAACCTGATGATCCATCGGGAAGCACAACAAAATCAGGGCGCTTCAACGATCCTTTGCCTTTTTTGCCAAACAAGTTTTGAATTACAGTCGTCATCCCTTGGTTTGACGTGAACTCAATCGTCTCAAACTCAGGGCCAAAAATCCAAAGTCCTCGGTGAAATAACGGCTGGAGTCCCTGAACTTCCGGTGTGTCTGGAGAAGAAGTTTTGGCCAAAAGTTCATCCACGAGCTTTAATCGAACCTGTAGTTCATCGAGAACGATTTTGGCCATATCAACCGTCCATTCAGCCAAAATTTTATTCAGATCATCAAGCTGATCTGGATTCAATTCATGGAGCCTGTGCAGAAGACCATAACGAGAGTGTGAAATTTCCAAGTTAGCCAAAACGCCGGACAAACTCTGAAGCTCCGGTTGAGATAGCGTTGGGCAGGCTTCCTGAATCGACTCTACAAACTCGTTCCATTTTTCCCGGCTCAGTGGAGCCATTTGCCTAAGTTTATCAGCGTTGAAATGACGAACTTCCTTCGTGGTCTGCTCGCGGCGCTCTTTTAATGAGCAGAGAAGACGCTGACGAAGTTCAGGTATCACTTCCTGCCGCACTTTTTTGTAAAGTTCGTTTTCTTCGTTAAATCCTGTCCAGTCTGATTTGACCGCGTCTGTGGTGGCTAAACAGTCGGCGAAGATTATGAATGTGTAACGCTTCGCCTCAACGCGTCGACCGTCAACCAAATCATCAAATCCATTTCCTGACCAACCACACGTTCCAACCAAGCGTTTATTTACGTGCCACGCGACCCCATGTTGTTTGGTTGTGCGATCAGTGCGTTCTGTATCGATCATGAGAATTTTGATCGGTGGCAAGTCGCCCATCGGAATAGTGATGTGGTCGATTCCTTTTTCGCTGATGTCTTCAAAGTCCACGCGAACCGAATTGACGGACACTTCAAAAGCAGGGTCTGTAAGAAAACGTTTTCCCAATTCTGACCGAATGCAATCAGGAGACAAAGGAGACTGGCTCTTTTGGATAATCTCGATGGTAGTGCCGGATTCAGCACATTCATTCTCCGCTCGTTTTTCAACCTCAATCGGCTGAGCAATTCCTCGGCGGACGGTGTAGACAACTTGCTTTCCATCGGCGCAGGTTGTGACGATGTATTCGGAGCCGAAACAGAATCCCGCAAAACGTCCAATTCCATTACGTCCGAAAACATGGCGCGTCGGAAGTTCCGGTCTGCCCAGGACGGAAACCGTTTCCCCTTGCTCTTTTAAGCGGTCGTACGAAAATGTTCTCCAGCGGCGGAGAAACTGTTCTTCCGTCATGCCCCGCCCATTGTCGGATATTCTCAATCGCTCCCCCATCGCTGAAGGCCAGTCGATTTGAACATTTGTCGATCCGGCGTCCCAACTATTGGCCACGAGTTCGACTACCGCAGTGACTGGATCGCTCAGCAATGCCCTTCCTGTGTATTGTTCAAGGAATCGAGGATCGAAGAGGACTTCTTGTTTGAGCCGGGCCATGCGTCAGTGTTGTTCTTTTTTCGAGAATTGTTCAAGCAAGTCATTCATCGATCGGCGAAGGGTCTTCGAGCTTTCCCGCCAATTTTGAATGGTTTCTGATAACTTCTGCTCCTCGCTACCAGCCGTTGCATCCGTTTTGTTACGTTGCCGAACATAGAGTGGAATGCTCAGGTTTCCCTTGTTGGCGCGCACATCGTCCAGAGAATTGACGCTTGCGAAGCCTTCCACATTTTCGAAGGTTTTGTATGCGTCTACAATTTTTTGTAAGTGATCGTCCCGGAGAAAACTTTGCGCACGCTCGCGAGTTACTTCGTTGACCGCGTTAATAAACAGGATTTTGTTTCGACGCGACTTTGCCTTTGTCGTGCGACAAATCACGACACACGCTTCCATTGGCGAGTTGTAAAAGAGATTGGGGCCGAGTCCGAGCACACACTCGATCTGATCCAGATCAATCAGTTTGGATCGCATATCCCGCTCTTCGTCGCGAAACAAAACTCCGTGTGGAAACAAAATGGCGCAACGCCCCGACTTGGGTTTCAAGCTGGCCAAGATGTGACCGAAGAATGCGTAGTCGGCGCGTCCCTGTGGTGGCGTGCCGAGAAAATTTCGTTTATACGGGTCTTTTGACCACTTGATGCGATCCCACTGCTTGATGGAATACGGCGGATTCGCAAGCACCACGTCAAACTGGCGAAGTTGGTCACCATCTGTAAACGCGGGCGATGCAAGCGTGTCGGCACGAACAATTTTGAAATCTTCGATTCCGTGCAAAAACATATTCATCCGGGCGATCGAAGAGGTCATCAGATTGAGTTCCTGCCCGTAAAGTTTCAGTGTTCGAAACTCTTTACCCTGGCGTTGCAGTTCCGTCAGTGTAGACAAAAGCATTCCACCGCTACCGCATGTCGGATCGTAAATGGATTCCCCAGGCTGCGGGGCGAGCATGGATGTCATCAGATGCACAACAGTCCGGTTGGTGTAAAATTCCGCCGCCGTGTGGCCACTGTCGTCAGCGAACTTTTTGATGAGAAATTCATAAGAGACGCCAAGCTCATCTTCCGGCACGTTCGCGATTGAAAGGGTCAGTGAGGAAAAGTGTTCGACCATGTTTTTTAGGACGTGGTCAGGAAGCCGATCTGTGTTTGTCCATTGGGCGTCACCAAAAATTCCGAACAGCGAGTCCGGGTTCGCTTTCTCAATGGCTCGCATTGCGCTCTGGATCGCTTTCCCGACGTTTTTGGCAGAATTGCGCACGTCTTGCCAGTGCGCGCCGTCTGGAATGACAAATCGATGATTCTCCGCGAACGAAGCAAAGTCTTTGTCCCCGCCCGATTTTTTCAGGGCCATTTCAAACTCCTCATCGTAGACATCGGAGAGCCGTTTAAAAAAGATGAGCGGAAAAATGAACTGTTTGTAGTCTCCGGCATCAACGAATCCACGCAGCAGAATCGCTGCTCCCCACAAATACGATTCAAGTTGTTGCTGGCTGACGCGACTCTTGTTCATTTCGTCAGTCCTTCGCGTTGCAATAGTTTTGAAAGTTTGTCTTCCGCTGCATAGGCGTCCGCCAAAGCGCTTTGGAGATTTTTAACAGCTTCGGCAACGGTCATGTGTTTTTCGGTATTCACGCGTTCGATGTATCGAGGGATATTTAGGTTCCAATCGTTTCTGCTGATGTCGTCATGAGTGACGACTTTGGCCACACCGTCTACATCGGCGTAATTGGCGTACAACTGAAAGATTTGATTGGCATGCTCAGGTTCCAGAGTGTTTTGCTTACGACCGGTTTTTAAAAAAGTTGATCCATCGATAATCAGCAGTTTGCCGCGACGAGGCGGTTTCTTTCTGGCCCGGAAAATCAAAAGGCAAGCGGACAAACTTGCACCGTAAAAAAGATTGGGGCCGAGGCCGATAACGGCTTCGAGCGTGTCCATCTCCAAAATTTTACGACGAATTTTTCCTTCAACTCCCATGCGGAACAGAACCCCGTGAGGCAACACGACTGCCATCCGGCCCGTTGTAGACATGGACTTAACCATGTGCTGCACCCAGGCGTAATCGCCGCTGCTTTTTGACGGAACACCAGCAAAATTGCGCCCGTAACGATCGTTGATCCAAGCGTCTTCGCCCCACTGCTCTAGTGAAAACGGTGGATTTGCGATGGTGCAGTCAAATGTAGACAACCTGTCACCGGAGAAAAACGCAGGCTCACGCAGAGTGTCTCCTCGGACGATCTGGAAATCTTCGATGCCGTGCAAAAACAGGTTGATCCTCGCGATAGCAGCGGTCGTCAGGTTCTTTTCCTGCCCGTAGATTTTCCCCCATAGTTTTTTGACGCTGCCTCCAGCGTCTCTGACGTGCTGGATCGCGCCAAGGAGCATGCCGCCTGTGCCGCAGGCGGGATCGTAAATCGTCTCGCCCTCTTTCGGATTCAGAATGCGGATCAACAATCGGACGACGCTCCGTGGCGTGTAAAACTCACCCGCTTTGCGGTTGGTTTGGTCGGCGAACTTTTTGATTAAATATTCGTAAGCCTGGCCCAGGACATCATCGTCGATGTCTTTGTTAGCCAGGGAAATTTTGGAAAAATGTTCAACGAGATCGCGCAGGAGCGCGTCGGAAAGACGGTTTTTATTGCTCCAGCCCGCGTCACCGAAAATTCCGTAGAGTGTGCTCGGATTCGCTTTTTCAATTTCGCGCAGCGCTCGCTGGATCGCTTGTCCGACGTTCGTCGTCTTCGATCTGACATCGCTCCAATGACTACCCTGTGGAATCTGAAAACGATGGTTCTCGGCAAACTGGGCGAAGGCGATATCGCCTGAAGATTCCTTCAGCGCGATCTGGAACTCTTCGTCGTAGACATCGCTGACGCGTTTGAAAAACAGCAACGGAAAAATGAAAGTTTTAAAATCCGATGCGTCAACCGGGCCGCGCAAAATGTTCGCGGCCTCCCACAGATGAGATTCAAGTTGTTGAAGCGTTGTTGTTTTGTCCATCTACAGAGCGCGAACGATATTGTTCACGTGGATTTTAACCAGAAGAAAGTCCCCTCGCCACACAAAGCTGCCCTGCCGGGCAACCACGCAAGAAGATAGTTTTTGTTTGCTCAACGACTCATAATTTTTTGCGTCAAGAGATTTGTTTAGAAGGTGTGGTCAGTACACACCACGTTGTGTTGAAACAGGGAGGTCTGTGTACAGACTCCCTCATACAGCGAATAACTCAATTTATTGCTGAGTTCGATGATGAAGTCGAACTGCGAGGAAATTGGAAAACTCGATGCACTGCCTGACGGCTGTACACAGTGAGGGTGTTGGTAGGTTTGTATGCGCCGTGGCGTTTCTTCCACGACTGGGGCCGAACTTAGTGCTGCGTGTATACTCTTTCGGTTTGGGCTTCGAAGTCTGTCTCTGTTCCTCAAACTTTCCAAATACTGGTCACTACGGCACCCGGCACTCTGATTCCTGGGCTAACTGATCGCTCCACCACCTGAAGGACTTTTTGTGGGAACCATACCCATCCCTCAGGCAAATCTAGCTTTCAGCAAGTGTTAACACCTGCCCATTTCTCCTGGACTTATGTTTTATACGAGACGAGTCACTGTCTGTACCCGACGCAATCCGCCTGCTCTGCAGGGGTATTGTATGTTTGAGAGGAGTAAACGGGCCTTCGACTCTCAAACAGCACTCTGGCGTTTATTATTTACTCGGCGGCGCGGCGCACTCAATGGGCCGGGCACATATCGTTGTTTACAAGTTCGGTGAAGCGCACTCAATGGGCCTCAGCAAGAAGAACCGGTTTTTTTTTAAATATTACGATGAAACATTTGCATACAAAAACTCTACGTTCTCGCAGATCAATTCCCACGTGCCGCTGGCAGAATTCGGATCGCTACGTTATGAAGTTTTTCGGAATGCCGGTCGGGATGCCAATTGGTTTGGCGGCACACTCGATATTTTTCTAAATGATCCAAAATATCTTGCCGTTTAAAACGAACCCACCGACCGACTTTGTAGTGCGGCAAAATGCCTCGCTTTATCCAGCCATCGACGGTTCGGATTGTTCCCAAGTCCAACATGTCTCGGACGTGTTCTTTCGTTAAAAAGTCCAGGGTGGCGTATACATTGTTGCTAAGAATTTCGTTTTCGTTCATTCCCGTAAGAACCAGGGATTCTCACGCGACGTTTGTAGACGGCAACGAAACGATATTGTTGGGGCTGACTGGTCTGACGTTGAACCAGGATTGAGCGACGGCGGGCATTACCCGCTTCAGATAGTTCCGTTCGATGATCCGTGGGCTGTTTCCAGCTTCGTATGCGACTTTCGGAATGTCCTGAGTCTCGGCGACTCGGTAAGAAATAAAAGAATGCCTCAAGGCATTGTGCCTCCAAATTACCCCGGCTTTTTCAGCCAGCCACAAAAGCTGTTTGCTCATATTCGCAAAAGGCACGACCGGCCCCGATTCACGCACATGCGGACGGAGCCATTCTCGAAGCGCGTTCGACATAGGTATCAGCCGTCTTATTTTAGTTTTTGAGTGGCTTGCACGCACTTGGATACACCCTTGTGCAAAATCGATGTCGGGCCATTCAAGTCGTTTGATTTCGGCGTGTCTGATGCCCGCGAATGCACCGAGCGCGAGGAACGGAATTAGCTCCGGGCGCGCTACGTTCAACAGCTTGGACAACTCTTCAGGTGTAAAAATTTGAATGTCATCGTGAACTTCGGTTGCCCGGTCAACATCCTTAATTCCCCGGTGATCTTTGGGCAGACAATCTCTTTTTTTGGCGAATTCGAACAAAGTTCCTAGGATGCGGCGAACGTTATTTCTGGTGCGTCCGCCAACTCCGAGCGAAGACAGATAATCTTCAATCTGCGCTGTCGTAATGCTGGCAATCGGACACTTGAAAGCTTTGCTAAACTTCGCCAAGCGAAGCTTCAAATCCTGCATGTAAACGGCACTGCGACCGTTTTGTCTCTTGTGCAAAAGTAACTCGTCTACAATTTCATCAACTGGTTTTGAAATGATCTTCTGTGAACGAGAAAAAGTCCGGGCCGCTTCGACAATAAGCTTGGAATCACCCACAAGGCTAAATGCCTCTGCGAAAATTTCCGCAGCTTTTTCAAGACTCACACCCGTAGGCATCAGTGTCGTCAATGATCGCACGTAAGAAAGTCGATCGTCACTTTTGAGCGCCAATACGTCCAGTTCGCCCCTCGATAGGTTTTTCGCAACGGACATTGCTTCGCTGTGAACTTCGTCAAACTTTGACCGGACAAAACGCACCACTTTGTGACCGTTGAAATATCGCAACTGATACGACACATAGCCGCGAGAGGATTTATGTTCGTAGACAGTCACGACGGTGCTGCCATGTTTTACTTGGAGTGGGAATTTTCGGTTCGTCTTCATGGCAACTGAGAACCGAAGAAATTCGAGCGGACTTTCAGAAATCCGTCAGAAATTTGTATACAAAACCGGTGGGAAACAAAAAAAGCCCTGAAAACAGGGCTAAAGAAGTGGTGGAGGCGCCGGGAATTGAACCCGGGTCCTTAGTAAACAAACCAGCCGCGACTACATGCTTATCCAGAGTAATATTTTCTGCTATGTGATGGCGCTCTGACTCGAGTCACACTGCCTAGTCCGCATGAAATTTCTCGGCTGAAAACGCGCGGTCTCCATTTCCAGCCATGCCTGCTGTTTACGTCCAATCACCGTAGCAGGTGTTCAGTGGTGAACGTCGGAGCCTTAGGCTGCGAGAGCTAACTCTTCGTTTGCTTTTATGTTTTGGTTCGATTTTTTACGAGGCCAACGAACCGTCCTCGGCATGCCGCCTCTGGCGTATTTCCAAAGTCGAAACCAGTACGCCCCCCCAAGGTGACGCGCGAATATCCAATAGAAATCGCGCGCGGTCAACCGTTGCGCACAAACATTTTTCCGGGCAGCTGGCGGATCAGCCGTTTCATCTCCAGCCCAAGCAAGGCCACAGAAACGGTGGAGCTGGGCAATCCACAACGGCGAATGACTTCGTCGGTGCTGGAGGCGTCTTTGCTCAGCGAGTCGTAGATTGCCTGTTCGTTTTGGGAAAGTGTAAGCGTGGGCAAGACCCCGGTTTCACTCGCGCCGATGGGTCGATTGCTCGTGGGAAAAAGATATTCAAATTCGCTCAAGATATCTTCCGCGCCTTCGCAAAGTTTCGCCCCTTTTTTAATCAATTCATGACAGCCTTTGCTTCGTGGGGAATCGATTCTCCCCGGCACGGCGAAAACCTGCCGGCCGTATTCAACGGCCATGTTCGCGGTAATCAATGCCCCACTCGTAAGATTGGCTTCCACGACGACGGTTCCCATTGTCATACCTGCGACAATTCGGTTGCGGATGGGGAAACTTTGTTTGTCGGCCTTGCGATTGAACGGGAATTGCGTCACGACCGCGCCGGTTTCGGAAATTCGCTGAAACAGCTCGGCGTTCTCCGTTGGAAATACAATATTTATACCCGTACCAAGAACGGCAATCGTCCGGCCTTTGGCGCTCAACACGCCCTGGTGCGCAGCGGTATCGATGCCGCGCGCGCCGCCGCTTACAACAGTCACGCCGATGTAAGCGAGTTGGTAGCTGAGTTTGCGCGCGATCTCAATTCCATAATGGGTCGTCAGGCGCGAACCGACCATCGCGACGCAATTTTTGTCCTTGGCCGTAAGTTCGCCTTTGACGTAAAGGACGATTGGCGGATCGTAAATCTGTCGCAGCAATTCCGGATAGTGTTCGTCTGACTGGATAAGAATATGGCAACCGTATTCCTGAATGCGTTTCAACTCGCCGCTGAGATCGATCGTTTTCTCCCAATTGGAAATTGAATCAGCGACTTCTTCCCCAATGCCACGCACCTGGAGAAGTTGCCCTTTGCTGGCGCTAAGAATGGAGGGCGCTTCCCCAAAATATTCGAGCAATTGTCGCACGCGAACCGGCCCGACGTGCTCAATCATATTCAGCGCCACAAATGCTTCCCGAGAATCCATGCGCAGTGGTTACTGATTTTTTAAAACCGTCGCAAGCTTAAGCTGAGAAAGATGGTTTCTTCCAAGTTGAAAATTGCCTGGGCATCCGGCAACGGCATGGTCTGGCTTCCTTTAGAGTAAGCGCGCCTGCAATTCCTCTTTGGCAATGGCTTCGCTGAGTCCCTCGATTTTCGAACGGCGGCGTTCCATGATGTGCTTATCCACGAGTGGATCGTAAGCCACGGGATAATTTCCATCATAGCAAGCCATGCAGAAAGAGTTCTTCGGCAAACCCGTGGCGCGCACCATTCCGTCCTGCGATAGATAATGGAGCGAATCGGCGCTGAGATAACTGCGAATTTGATCCAGGGAGTAATTGGCAGCCATCAATTTATTGCGGTCGGGAAAATCAATTCCATAGACGCACGGGTTCATGTGCGGCGGACAACTGACGAGCACGTGAACTTCCTTTGCGCCGGCTTCCTTCAAGTTGTTCACGCGCGCTTTGCAGGTCGTGCCGCGCACAATGGAATCATCGACAATGATGACGCGTTTACCTTTGACGAGCTCCGCGATTAAATTGAGTTTCACGCGCACATTGAAGTCGCGAATCAATTGCGACGGCTGAAGAAAGCTGCGGCCGACATAATGATTGCGCACGAACGCCATTTCATACGGAATGCCGGATTCGAGCGAATAGCCCAACGCGGCGCTATTGCCGCTGTCGGGCACTGGAATCACCAGGTCCGCGTCGATCGAATGTTCGCGGGCCAATTCACGCCCCATTTCAACGCGGACTTTGTAAACATTCCGGTTATTAATGTTGCTATCCGGCCGGGCGAAATAAACGTATTCAAAAATGCAAAAGGCGCGTCGCTCGTGTTCGGGAAAAGCTTGAATGCTGCGTAACCCGTCCTTGTTAATAATCACGATTTCGCCGGGTTCCACATCCCGAACAAATTTGGCGTGAATCAAATCCAGCGCACACGTTTCACTCGCCAGAACCCACGCATCGCCCACTTTTCCGATACAGAGTGGACGAAAGCCATGCGGGTCGCGCACGCCGATCAACTCCTGCTCAGTCATAATCGCGAGCGAATAAGAACCCTCAATCCGCCGGACCGTTTGCACGAGATTATTTTCGTGCCCACCAAGCGTTGGCTGGGCCATCAAATGCAAAATAATTTCGCTATCAACGGTGGTTTGAAAAATCGAACCGTTGGCTTCGAGCGCTTCGCGCAACGCGGCGGCGTTAGTGAGATTTCCGTTGTGCGCGATGGCGATTTGCCCGCGAGCACAATCGACCGTCAATGGTTGGGCGTTGCGCAAATGTGATGAACCGGTGGTGGAATAACGGGTGTGGCCGAGCGCCACAGTGCCGGGAAGGCTGTGCAGAACATCGCCGTTAAAAATCTGCGAGACGAGTCCCATCCCTTTATGGGTGCAAAAGTTTTTCCCATCAAAGCTGACAATGCCAGCGCTCTCTTGCCCGCGATGCTGCAACGCGTAGAGTCCGTAATAAGTCAGTTCCGCGGCATTGGGATGCCCAAAAATCCCGAATACACCGCAATAATGTTTTGGATAGTTTTGCATGACAAATTGAAACAACCGCGCGCCGCTTTTCAGCCTTGCGGAATCAATCGCGCAAGCCTCAAGTCGGACTCACATTGTTCCTTAACATTTCGGAATCGCAACTGGGAAATCAGGGTTGAGAATCCACCCGGAAGTTCACGAAGCTTTCTGACGAAAGCTGCCGTTAAACAGGCGGCTTTAACGAAGTTTGCTTGCGAAAAACGCAGTCCATTTGAACCAAAAGCATGTCGGACCGATTCGCGTGGTTCAAATCGAAGATGTTCAAAAGTGCAAACCCGAGCTCTTTCATGAGCGCAAAAATTTCGAACACCGCCTGCTGAGACCATGAGGCGTCGCGCATCAAGGACAGTTCTACAATAATAGTGTCTACGTTTTGCTGGATGAATTTTGCGCCGCCTTGGAGAACCTTCAGTTCATGGCCTTCGACATCAATTTTCATCAGGTCAATTTTTTGCGTTGGAAGTCTGGAGGCAATATCATCCAACCGTGAGAGGGTGATGGTTTCTTTGCCAATTTCGCGAACGTGCGGGTTGAAAAATTTATGAAAAGCGGGTTGCGCTTGAATCGAGTTCGCGCCGTTAAAATTGGTGAGGTTTATTTCCCCCTTGGCGTTGACGTCGGACAGCGCCTCATTGAAATAGGTAACACGATCTCCATAGTGAACAAGACGCTGTTTGAGAGCATTGAAAGTTCCGGAAACCGGTTCAAAGCAAATAAGTTTACAGTTAGGATAAGAACGAAGGGCTGCTTCGGCCACTTTCCCTTCGTTCGCCCCCACATCGAGGATGGTTTGAGGAATAATTTCAGACGGAATGGCATCAAATGGGTGAAACCTACTCTTCCCGAATGGAATTTTCTGCCAAACTTTGGTCGCGAGGGGCGGCATGAGTTCCGAAAAGGTAATTGGGGTATTAAACAAGATCATAGATGATGATTGATTGGGACCAAAATAGCTTGCAAAGCCACGGTTGATTATACGTATTCGTCGGAACTAGTTTTCGCAACTCGGAACAGCAGCTTGAGTTCTGATGATAACAAAGAGCTGTTTTGACCTGCAAGCCCCACGTGTTGTGATTCAAATTTGGCATTCAAGCAGGCTTATTCTCTAGGAAGAGGCAGTTTCGGAGGGAATATTGAAACCCAGATTTCACGAATGACGAAAACCGGCAGACGCAATATATTCCAAAGACGACCATCCTCTTTTAGGATCGTTTCGAACGTATCCAAAATCAACTTTGGACTCCTAGCGCGAAAACCGGCCAAAATGTTCAGCAAGGCACGGCACGAACAAAAGAAAAAACTATCTCGAATAATTTTTTCGCGCTCCCCGACAGGAAAGAGTTCCAATGCTTTGGTCTGATAGAGAATCTTTCGTGTGATGTAATAAAACGCGGTGATTTTCAACCCGCTCTGATGAAGTGACGCCGTATGGTTATTGGTCATCAGCCGCCACGAGGAGAGCACCTGATCAATATAATAGAAATCGTATTCCGTTGCGATTTGCATAACTTTATCCAGGTCGCCGGCGAAATCCGCTTCTTCATCAAACAATCCAAAGCGCTGAAAACATTCTGCACGAATCATAATTCCGCTGGGAACGGTGCAGGGATAATCCCTCGTGAGAAAATCTTTGAGTATCTTGCGCTTCTCAATAAGCCCGTCGCCGATTTGGTACCTGTAGCGATAGAACATTTTCCGAAAAACATAAAACCGCGGAAAGAAACAAACGCCATTTTCATCGATGATGTCCATCGGCGCCATTGCCACACCCGCCGTTGGGTTTTTTTCCAGCGCCTCGACCATTTTTTCCAGGCACTGGGACCTGAGCAAATCGTCATCCATGAGAAACTTGATATATCTGCCCCTTGCTAAAGAGGTAGCTCGGTTGGTATTTCCGCAAGGGCCCAAATTTTTCTCATTTTTAAAGTAGCGAATGCGCGGATCGTTCAACTTCTGAATCATCCATTCGGAAACGTCGTTTGTGCTGTTGTCCGTGACGATGATCTCAAAATCCTGACAAGTTTGCGCGAGGCAGGAACGAAGAGCGTGCTCCAGATAAATGGGGCGATTGTAAGTAGGAACGCAGATCGAAATGAGTGGTGCGTTCGTCATTACTGGACTATTTCCTTCACAATTAGATCAGCGAATGCTTGCGCACTGAATTTATAAACCGCCTCACCGAAAACATAATTGTGAATCGCCCTGCGGTACCTTTCGTATTCCTCCTGAGTCATGTTTTTCAAAAAATCATACAGTATTTCGTAAGTTGCAAAATGCCTTTTGTCCACAAAGGCGTCGGCGGGAATCGATTTTTCAACTTCTGGATCACCCAAGTAAACCGGGACGCAGCCAGCAAAGAGAGCATCGAAGATTTTTTCGGTAAGATAACCGGGGAAAATTGAATTCTCGTAGCACAGGGAAAATTTATACTGCTGCAAAGTGGAGCGCTTCGATTTTACCGGACCACGATGCGAAGGAAATGATCGCCATCTCGGGAGCGGAAACTTACGATACAGCAAGCTCAGAACTGGATTGGCTAAAGAAATTTTCTTAAAAAAGAATCGATCCCAACCAATGCCATAAAGATCAAATTCTTCAGGGTGATTCTGCTCAAACCAGCGAATCGCCTGCACGCGTTCGGTGTATATTTCGTTGGGATGATTCCCGTATTTCTGACTCGCAATGGTGCAGCAGAATTTCACGGCTTGCGAAGGCGCGTAAATGCAGGGTTCCGGCAATTTGTTCGGAAGGGAAAAATGAAAATATTTTTCGTTGTCCACCCAAGTGGGATTCCAAGTGAATATTTTTCTGAAGGGCGCGTGGTTGGCTCGATTCCAATTGTCCGGCCGGATGGCTGGGCTTTCCAACATGAACAAATAGATCTTCTGAAAATTATTTTTGACCAGCTTCCTAAAATGCGGGTTCAGTTTTGTCGGGTAATCCAAAAAAACCACCGCATCAAATTTTTCCAGATCATCGGTGTCAATGGTTGCCACGCGATGACCGAGCTCCCTCAGTTTTTGAGCCAGATAATACGTAGGATAACCTAAATCATCACCGATGGGCGAGGATGCGTCAGTGAACATCCGGTTCCGATTGTAGCTGCGATAGAAATTGTAAAAGCCCAAATACATTTTGTCGGCACAATATTGAATTCCTCTGAAACGCACAGTAAAAACTAACAACAAATATGTCGCTTGAAGTCAGAACTTGCCTGTGATTACGCTGCCAAAAATGAAAGTCGTCATACTCTGCGGTGGCAAAGGGACCCGTTTGCGTGAAGAAACCGAATATCGTCCCAAGCCGATGGTGCCGATCGGCGATCGTCCGATTCTCTGGCACATCATGAAAATTTACGCGGCGCAGGGCTTTAAAGATTTTGTCCTTTGCCTCGGTTACAAAGGGGAAATGATCAAAGATTATTTTAGAAACTACCTTTGGATGACCAGCGATGTGACGCTTCAGCTTGGCCGCAAACCGGGCGTGAGATTTCATAATCACCACGAAGAAGAAGACTGGTCTGTGACTTTGGTTGATACGGGGCAAGAAACGTTGACGGCCGGCCGGGTGAATCGAATCCGCGATCACGTCGCCGGCGACTCGGAATTTTTCCTCACTTACGGCGATGGCGTTGGCAATGTGGACATCAAATCCGAATTGGAATTCCATCGGCAGCACGGAAAAAAGATGACTCTCACTGCGGTTCGTCCTCCGGGCAGATTCGGCGAATTGAATATCAATGACGACGGCGGCGTAACGGAGTTCAATGAAAAACCGCAGGTGACCCAGGGGCGAATCAACGGCGGATTTTTCGTCGTCTCAACAAAAATTTTCGATGACTTGAAAGACAGTGACAATGTTTTGCTTGAACAACAACCCATGCGAAAACTGGCCAGCGAAGGAGAATTGAAAGCCTTTCGCCACGATGGTTTTTGGCAGCCCATGGATACCTTCCAGGAATTCACACTCCTCAACAAAATGTGGGCGGAAGGAAAAGCGCCTTGGAAAACCTGGTGAACATGAAAGATTCATTTGGCGGAGCCTTTCGCGGGAAGAAAATTTTCCTTACCGGACACACCGGATTCAAGGGCGCGTGGCTTTCGGAATGGCTGCTTTCGCTTGGCGCACGAGTCACTGGTTACAGTCTGCCGCCGAATACCAAACCGTCTCTTTTCGAACAACTCGGACTTGCCTCACGGCTGAAACATATTGAAGGCGATATTCGCGACTCCTCCAAGCTGTCAAAGGCGCTTCACGCGGCGAAACCCGATTTCGTTTTCCATCTAGCAGCGCAAGCTCTGGTCCGCGAATCTTACGCAAAGCCATCGGAAACCTTTGCGATCAACGCCATGGGGACGGCGCACGTGCTCGATTCGCTGAGCCACTTGAAAAAGGATTGCGCAGCTGTTTTTGTCACCACCGACAAATGTTACGAAAACCGCGAATGGGTTCACGCTTATCGCGAAGAAGATCCGCTCGGCGGACATGATCCGTACAGCGCCAGCAAAGCAGCGGCGGAAATCATCATCGGTTCCTATCGTCGATCATTTTTCCAAAATCATCCGGTCGAGATTGCGAGCGCCCGGGCCGGAAATGTTATCGGCGGCGGCGACTGGGCGGCGGACCGAATTGTGCCGGATTGCATTCGTGCTTTGCAAAAACGCCAAGCCATACCGGTGCGCAACAAAACCGCAACACGTCCGTGGCAACACGTCCTCGAGCCACTCAGCGGATATCTTTGGCTCGCTGCTTCTTTGGCCAATCCGCGATTTGCCAAGGCTGCTCCGCATCTGGTCGCCTCCGCTTTCAACTTTGGCCCCGGACATGAATCCAACCGAACAGTCGCTGAGTTGGTTGCAGAAGTTTTGAAACATTCTCCCGGAAAATGGGAAGACAAGAGCGACCCCAAGGCCGTTCACGAGGCAAAATTGCTGCAGCTCGCGACCGATAAAGCGCACGCTTTTCTCGGTTGGTCGCCAGCGTGGAATTTTTCTGATGCAATCCGCGAGACCGTTCTTTGGTATGTTGATGCAGCTAAAATCAAAGACGCAGATTCCTTTCGCAAGCTAACCCAAAACCAGATTTGCGATTACGTCAACCGCGCGGAGAAACTCGAATTACCGTGGACAAAATGAATTCTCCCCAGGAAATCAAAGCTGAAATCTTGCGATTGACCCGGCAATATTCCGCCGCTGTCCATCGGCAAAATCACCCGGGCTACGAAAAAATCACCGGCCCCAATTTCGTTCCCGGCACAACAGTTGTGCCCTACGCGGGACGGGTCTTTGATGAAAATGAAGTTGAAGCCGCGATATCATCAACCCTCGATTTTTGGCTGACGCTCGGACCTGAAGGTGAAGCGTTCGAGAAAGAACTCGCACAATTTCTCGGCGTCAAAAGCTCCATTCTCGTCAATTCCGGTTCATCCGCAAACCTCGTTGCCTTTTCTGCGCTCACTTCCCACAAGCTAAAAGAGAAGCAGATTAAACGTGGTGACGAAGTGATCACCGTCGCCGGAGGATTTCCGACCACGGTCGCTCCGATTATTCAAAATGGCGCCGTGCCTGTTTTCATCGACAATGACCCGATCACTGGAAATGCCAACATGCGTTTTCTGGAAGAGGCATTCGTTGAAGGAAAAACCAAAGCAGTGATGATGGCGCACACGTTGGGAAACCCTTTTAATCTTTCGGCAGTGACCGAGTTCTGCCAGCAACACGATCTCTGGCTGATCGAAGATAATTGCGATGCGCTCGGCTGCCGTTACGACGGGAAACTCACCGGAACCTTTGGCGATATTTCGACGCAAAGTTTTTATCCGCCGCATCATCTGACCCTTGGCGAAGGCGGTTCCGTGAACATTGTGAAACAGCCGCGCCTAAAAGTCTTGGTCGAGAGTTTTCGCGATTGGGGTCGCGATTGTTGGTGCGCCAGCGGAAAAGATAATACCTGCGGAATCCGTTTTGATTGGCAGCTCGGAGAATTGCCCAAAGGCTACGATCACAAATATATTTATTCCCACCTTGGCTACAATTTGAAACCGCTTGATCCGCAAGCCGCGATCGGCCGGCAGCAATTGAAAAAGCTGCCAAATTTCATTCAGGCGCGCATCGACAACTGGAATTTTCTCCGCACCGCGCTTGCCGATCTGGAGGAGTTTATCGATTTTTCGTTGCCAACTCACGCCACCGGTTGGTCGAAGCAAAATGGGTTTGACTGGGATAACTCAGGCCACCGCACCGAATGCTCCTGGTTCGGTTTTATGATGTTGATCAAGCCTGGCGCGCCGTTTTCAAAGTTGGAATTTGCACAAGCCCTTGACGCTGCAAAAATCGGCAATCGGATGTTGTTCGGCGGAAACCTCGTTCGGCAGCCAGCGTTCGTGCAGCTGCGCAAGGATTATCCCGAAGCGCTGCGCACCATCGGAGATTTAAAGGGCGCGGACCGGTTGATGAACGAAGCCATCTTCATCGGCGTGTATCCCGGACTTACCACCGCCATGCTGGAATACGTGGTTGAAACGATTCAAAAGTTCTGCCGGAAAAAATAATTCCACGATGGCCACGCCAAATCCACTCGCCGAAGATTTGGATCACATCCTCGCCCACACCGAAGGACTGTGGGAGGAATTGCGCGGGCGAAAAATCTTCATCACCGGAGCGACTGGTTTTTTCGGCTGCTGGCTTTTGGAAAGTTTTGCCTGGGCGAATGAAAAATTAAATTTAAAGGCCGAGGCCGTTGCGCTTACTCGCCACCCGGAAAATTTCCAGAAAAAGGCGCCACATCTTGCGAAGAATCCCGCGATTCGTTTTCAATTCGGCGACGTTCGAAACTTCAAATTCTCGGACGAAACATTTGATTTCGTGATCCACGCCGCAACCGAAGCCAGCGCAAAAATGAATCAGGAAAATCCGCTGCTCATGCTCGATACGATTGTGGAGGGAACGCGACACACTTTGGATTTTGCGGTGAAGTGCAGCGCGAAGAAATTTCTCCTGACTAGTTCCGGCGCAGTTTACGGGCCGCAACCTCCAGAGCTGGCGCACATTCCAGAAGATTTTTCCGGCCCATCAAGTCCGTTGGAGTCCGCTTACGGCGAGGGCAAGCGCCAGGCCGAACTTTTGTGCGCTCACTACTCGAAGCAACACGGGCTCGAAACAAAAATTGCGCGCTGTTTTGCCTTCGTTGGCCCCTATCTGCCGCTCGATTCACATTTCGCGATTGGCAATTTTATCCGCAACGAATTGCACGGCGGCCCGATTCAAATCCATGGCGATGGCACCCCGTATCGTTCCTATCTTTACGCGGCGGATTTGGCGATCTGGCTTTGGACAATTCTTTTTCGCGGAAAGAATTGCCGGACTTACAACGTCGGCTCTGCAAACGGCCTGCCGATTTCCGAAATTGCCAAAGCAGTCAACGGCGCGTTTGAAAACAAGTTGAAAATCTTCGTCGCGCAAAAACCAGTTTCAGGAGAATTGCCGGAGCGTTACGTCCCTTCGACCCAACGTGCGAAAGATGAATTGAACTTGCGCGAAACAATTGACCTGACCGCATCGATATCAAAAACAGCCCGGTGGGCATGCCGCTGATCTCGGCACCTGCAAAGGAAAATTCATTGCCAACGGACGATGGGACATTACTGTTTTAACATGCTTTGGGCGCAAGGATTTCTCCGGGCAGCTTTTACTCTGATTGAGCTTCTTGTTGTCATTGCCATCATTGCGATTTTGGCCGCGCTTTTGTTGCCCGCCCTCAGCAAAGCGAAAACTCAGGCGCAGGGCATTCAATGCCTGAATAACCTCAAACAGTTGCAGGCCGCCTGGCAAATGTATCTGGGGGATAACAATGATCGTTTGCCTCCAAACACCTACGCCATTGTGTCCGGTTTTCCCACCAGCCTTCCTGATTCGTGGGTCGAGGGGTGCACGCTCGTGGATCTCGACGCTACAAAAATTGAAAAGGGCGTTTTGTTTCCTCATTTGAAATCAGCCACCGTTTTTCACTGCCCAGCTGATACTTCCAAAGTGAATGGTTTCAATCTGTTGCGAACCCGGAGTTACGCCATGAACATCCATTTAAACAGTGTCCCTTCGATCAATGGTGTTGGACCGAATCCAATCAAAAAGATTTCACAGTTTACGAATTCCACTGCGAATGTTTTCGTGTTCATCGATGAAAATGAGACTTCCATTGAGGACGGCACGTTCGGGCTTTATCCCGCACCTAGCCAGCAGTGGCTGAATCTTGCATCCGATCGACACAATCGCAGCGCCAATCTCACCTTTGCGGATGGGCACGGGCAAAAATGGAAATGGCGTTACAAAAAAGTCTTCACCAGCTTCACTCAATCCACGGCCAACGCGGAAGATTTGGCCGACTTGCAAAGATTGCAGAGGGCGATTCCTTGATGGCTTGCCAAAATAATCCTGAGCCTTTCATCTTCATACCACGGACGCTCATGCCGCTGAGGCAAGACTCGGTATTTTTTTACGCCAAACTGATCGCGCCTAAAAAATTTCTTCCTTACCAATCCCCCCGCGACTAACTTTAGGACAAGCTAATTGAAGCTGTTTTCAACGGATTCCGGCCCGACCATGAACAAGAAAACAAAAATAGCCATCTTAGGCACCGGCAATATCGGCACTGATTTGCTGGTTAAAGCTATACGCTCGCCGTGGCTGGAGTGTCGTCTCTTCGCGGGTCGTAATTTATCCTCTCCAGGAATGATGAAAGCGGATCATCTGGGCGTTCCTGTTTCCAGCAAAGGGATCCAAGCGGTTGTCGAAAGAAGAAATGAATTGGATTTGATTTTCGATGCAACCTCAGCGGAAGACCATATTAAACACTCTGGAATTTTTCGCGAGTTGGGCATCCTTGCAATTGACCTGACTCCGGCAAAGATTGGCAAGATGTGTGTTCCCGCTGTGAATCTCGAAGAATGCCTTCAGTCCGACAACGTGAACATGGTCAGTTGCGGCGGACAGGCATCCGTTCCAATTGCGTTTGCGATAGCCCAGGCAAATAATGACATCGAATACATCGAAACCGTTTCGAGCATTGCCTCGCGCAGTGCGGGTCCAGCCACGCGCATCAATCTGGACGAATATTTAGACACCACGGAAGAGGCAATTCAGAAGTTCTCTGGTTGCACCCACTCGAAGGCCATTCTGAATCTCAATCCCGCTCAACCTTGCGTTCACATGCAAACTACTGTGTTCGCCAAAATGCCTCGCCCCGATCTCGCAAAGACCCGCGCAGCCGTTTCAGAGATGGTTAGACGCATCCAACAATATGTTCCCGGTTATCAAATGATCCTTGAGCCGATGATTGAAAATGGCCGGCTCGCGGTGATGGTGCGCGTGGAAGGCGCTGGGGATTATTTGCCAAAATACGCTGGGAATCTGGACATCATTAATTGCGCCGCGATTGCGATGGCCGAGGCTTACGCCCAAAAAAGAATTGGCAACGAAGGTGTCGCCACCAAGACTGGAATCGCTGCATGAACCGCGCAACCATCGTTGTCACCGACCCAACTTTGCGCGACGGCTCGCACGCTTGCAGTCATCAAATCACGGCGGAACAAATCCTGAAATATGCCACTGCCGCCGAAGCAGCCAAAGTCGATTATTTGGAAGTCGGTCACGGAAACGGACTCGGCGCCTCGTCGCTGCAAGTCGGACTGAGTTTGGTTCCCGAATGCGAGATGCTAAAGATTGCGCGCTCTTGTTTGAGTCAGACACGATTGAGCGTTCACGTCATGCCGGGATTTGCGACGATCAAACGGGAAATTGCCGGAGCCGTTGATCTCGGTGTCGATTTGTTTCGCGTTGGCGCGCATTGCACTGAAGCAGACCTCACTCAGAGGCATATCAGCTACGTGCGAAATGTCGGCAAAGAAGCCTGGGGCATTCTGATGATGATTCACATGACGAGCAAAGAAGTGCTTTTGGAAGAAGCAAAAAAAATGCAGTCCTACGGCGCGCAAGGAATTGTCCTGATGGATTCGGCGGGAGCCTCCTTTCCACATGACGTGACCCAAAAGATCGGAACTCTGGCAAAAGGTTTGGAAGTGCCGGTTGGATTTCACGCGCACAACAATCTCGGATTAAGCATCGCCAATTCAATTGCCGCACTGGAAGCAGGCGCGAGAATCGTCGATGGCACAGCGCGCGGTTTTGGCGCGGGCGCAGGCAACGCCCCCATCGAACTGCTGGTCGCGGCGATGCAACGTCTCGGATACAAATTCAAAGCGGATTTGTATAAAGTTCTCGATGCCGCTGAACTTGCGGACGAGCTTTTCAAGGAAAATCTTCCCACATCCAACGCTGTGACCATCGTCAGCGGGTTGGCCGGAGTGTTTTCTGGTTTTGCCAAACCAGTCATCCGCGCGGCCAAACAAATGGACGTTGATCCACGAGATGTATTTTTTGAACTTGGCCAACGCAAAGTTGTCGGCGGCCAGGAGGATTTGATTCTCGAAGTCGCCACCGATCTGGCGCGGCGCAAAAAAATTTCTGACCTCCCTAAATCCTAAAACTATGACCAGCCGAATCGATCTCGTCCGACAAGATGCTGAAGCTGTCCTTGCCAAGGGAACGCATCTGCTCAAGCCGCTGGCGAACAGCCGCATCTTTATTTCGGGCGGCACGGGCTTTCTTGGCACCTGGCTTCTGGAACTCCTTTCAGTTCTCAACGCCAAATATCAGTTCAATGTTCAAGTCGGCGTCTTCAGCCGATTTCCGCAAAAGTTTGTCGAACGCTTCCCGCATCTTGGCCAGCGCAAGGAATTTAATTTTCTGGAAGGCGACATCCGTTATCTCACCGAACTTCCGCGCGAAACTGATTACGTCATTCACGCCGCCGCCCTGACCGATCGACGATTGTTCGCCTCGAATCCAACGATGGTCGGTGAAGTCAACGCGTTCGGCGCAATCCGGCTTTTGCGCGCCGCTAATCTTCTGGAACATCTCAAAAAAGTTGTGCTGATCAGCTCCGGTTTGGTCTACGGGCCGCAAGCTTTGAACATCGAACGCATCGACGAAAATTATACAAACGGAATGCGGTGCGATAACGCCAATGCGATATACGCGGAATCAAAACGATTTGCTGAGGCGATGGCGACATCGTTTGTCAGCGAATCCAAATTGCCACTTGTCACCGTGCGTCCGTTTGCCTTCGTCGGGCCGTATCAATCTTTGGAACTGCCCTGGGCGGTAACTGATTTCATTCGCGACAGCGTGACGGGTTGTCCTCTAAAAATCATGGGCGATGGCTCCACCGTCCGCAGCCTGATGTATGCGAGCGATTTTGCATTTTGGGTGTTGGCCGCGCTGGCGCAAGGATCACCCAGAGCCGCTTACAACATTGGCAGCCCGCAGCCGATTGATCTTTTGTCGCTCGCGAAAATGATCAGCCAACATTTTACTCCGTCGCCGGAAATTTTGACCAGGGTCGGCCAATCTGGACATGAAACCACTCGCTTGGTCCCGTGTGTGGATAAAGCGCGCCGCGAACTCGGTGTCGAACTCACTGTGCCTTTGGCAGAGGCCTTGCAGAAAACAATTACGTGGCACACCGCTCGTTAATATGAACCCTAGCGAAATCAGACGAAGTTTAAAAAACCAGAAGCCGCTTTTTGGAATCTGGCGATTGATCCAATCAAACGACTTAACAGAAATTATCGGACTGAGCGGCTTTCAATTCCAGATTTTCGACCGCGAACACGGCAACTTTGATTTTTCCGCAGTTCAAGAAGGCATTCGTAATTGTGAATTAGTTGGATGTTCTCCTTGGGTTCGCGTTAAGGGAATTGATAGCGTCGAGGTTCAAAGAGCTTTGGATTTGGGTGCGCACGGCATCGTTTTTCCTCAATTGAGATCTTTGCAGGACTTTCGATCCGCTGTTGAGTGCATGAAATTTCCTCCACTAGGCCGGCGAGGTTTCAATCCTTTTACCAGAGCGGGTAATTACGGCGGAAAATCTAAAAAGGAAAACAAGCTCACCAACGATTACGCTTTGTGTGTTCCCATCGTTGAAACTCTGAGCGCTGTCGAAGAATTGCAGAGTATTCTGACTCTGCCAGGCATAGATATGATCTATGTGGGGGCATACGATCTCTCCGTCCAACTCGGTTGCAAAGGAGACATGTTGCATCCGAAATTGGTCAAGACGATCAGCAATATTCTCGCAAAATGTCGAAAGGCAAAAAACCCGGTGTGCTTAATGGTAAAAAGCTCGAAAGAGATCGCTTACTACAAAAGACTTGGCGCGTTTGCCTATGTTTATACAGTAGACACGATAGTCATTCGCGATGCTTTCGAGCAAAAGATTCAGGCTGCTAAATCAAAATGAAGGTCAAAGTTTCCGACGTCGTCCGAAATTTTTTTGAAGAGAAGGGTGTTCGTCACGTTTTTATTTTATCCGGCGGGATGATGATGCATTTGCTGGATTCGTTGAGTAAGTCAAAAACGATTCGCTACATTTGCAATCATCACGAACAAGCCTCCGCAATTGGTGCAGAAGCTTACGCACGGGAAACGGGTCAGATCGGCGTTTGTTATGCAACCAGCGGACCAGGCGCAACGAACACGATTACAGGAATTGCTGGCGCGTGGTTGGATTCTTCTTCCGTGATGGTCATAACTGGACAAAGCCGCAAAGATTTGACAGTGCGAGGCACCGGCATTCCTGATCTTCGTATGGTTGGCAATTTCGAGGTGAACATCGTTGATATTGCAAAACCGATTACGAAGTATTCGGTTTTTGTTGCTGAGCCATCACAAATTCTTTTTCATCTGCAAAAAGCATATTATCTCGCAACGTCCGGGCGTCCGGGACCGGTGCTTTTGGATATTCCTCTCGATGTCCAAGGCGCTATGGTGGAGGAATCCTTGCTCGTTCAGTTCACTCCTCCCGCCGCACAAAAGATCGAGTTGCACGATCCAATTTCTCAGTTGGTGGCACATCTGAAAAATTCAAAGCGACCATTGATTTTGGCTGGGCATGGAATTCGTGTGGCACAACAGACTCAAGCTTTTAAAGAGTTGGCCGTGCGATTGGGTGTTCCAGTTGTTACCACCCAATTGGCAAACGATCTGTTACCCTACGACCACAATCTTTATGTTGGCCACGTCGGATTGCGCGGTGATCGGGCTGGAAATTTTGCGGTGCAAAGTTGTGATTTGCTGCTGGTAATTGGATCGAGTCTTCACATCACGACTACCGGCTACGATTTAAAACAATTTGCGCCCACAGCATATAAAGTCATGGTGGATATTGATGAAGCGCAACTGAGCAGGAATCACATCGGCGCTTCGCTGCAAATCAAAAGCGATGTCGGCTCATTTATCACAATCCTTTCGCATCAGTTGGTTGATATTAACGCTTCAGAAAAACGAGATTGGGCAAGTTTATGTTCGCGATGGAAACAGAGTTTTCCAATTTCCAAAGAACCACATCCAATGCAGAACGATGAAATCAACACTTACAAATTGATAGATGTTCTAAGCGATGTCTTGGACGGAAATGAAACAATCATAACCGACGCCGGTTCTTTGTATTATATCGTTGGCCAAGCGCTGCGAGTTAAAGGAAATCAGCGCGTCATTGTGTCGGGTGGTTTGGGTGCAATGGGATACGCATTGCCTGCTGCAATTGGTGCTGGTGTTGCCGCACCGTCGAAACGAATCATTTGCATTACCGGAGATGGTTCTTTGCAAACCAATGTTCAAGAACTCGCGACTGTGGCTTACCACAAACTGGACTGCATCATTATCGTGCTGAACAATAACGGCTACGCTTCGATTCGAAATACCCAAACAACCTTTTGCGATGGGAATATCGCGGCGTCAAGCGAATCGACTGGGGTTAGCTTTCCAGACTGGGGCAAAATTGCAGAGGCGTATGGATTAGTTTACTCAAAAGAATCTAAACTCAGTAAGATTCGAGAATTTCTCACTTCAGTTTTACATACCAAAGCCCCAATTCTATGCGAAATCGTTATTCCCACAACTGTTCACATGCTACCAGCCGTTACTTCTGAAAAATTGCCGAATGGATCTTTCCGATCGAATAGGCTGCATGAGATGTCCCCTCCGCTATCAGCTGAGCGTTTACAAAAAGAGGGAATTATCATGGATGCGATTGGATGACCAATCGTTCCAATGGTTGGCGGACCGTTCCAGCGACCCCACGGAGCCAGTCGGCGACCTCAACCGAGCAAGTGTAGATGTCCACCAACGAGTTCTTTTTCTCATTCCCGAACACTTTGGGATGAATTTGGGCGCAAGAAATATCCGTGTCTTTGAGATTCCATTTGAAGTTGATGTCAATCATTCCCTCAATTCTGCAATTCTGCCGTTTCCCAATTTGCTAGATTGACAATTGGGGGGGGGGCGCACCGGTTATAATGCCGATTCAACTCACGGGCGCAGCAACCAAAAATTGCTAATAAACTTATCAAAGGGAATATGAAACATAAATACATCCAGTTCTTTTCTGCCGTTCTCGCTCTGCTGCTCTCGACTCAGATGATTCGAGCCCAAGTCCCGGTCATCAATTCTTTTAGCCCCAGTTCCGGGCCAGTCGGCACAACAGTGACTCTTACTGGAGATAATTTTAGCCCGATTGCATCGAGCAATATTGTCTGGTTTGGCGCGGTGGCCGCCCCTGTCACTTCGGCGCAGAGCACGCAACTTGTCGTCAACGTTCCAGCATTTGCGAGCCAAGCCCCGATCACAGTGACCGTGGGCGGATTGATTTGCGCTGCGCCCGCGCCTTTCATTGTGACTTATGTAGGAACGACGTTTTCCAGTTCCTCTTTAACGCCCGCGACCAATCTGCCTGGCGGCCTTGCGCCATCTTGGATTGAAAACGCAGATTTTGATGGCGATGGCAAACCTGATTTAGCGGTTGCAAACTTTACTGACGGCACGATTTCAATTTATAGAAACATCAGCACGAACGGCACATTAACGGTCGGGTCTTTCGCTCCAAGAATCACCTTTTCAGTAGGACCAAATCCGCGACGGATTGCCGTTGGTGATATTGATGGCGACGGCAAGCCTGACGTGGTGGCCTCCGATTCTGGGGCTGCTTCTGTTTCGATTTTCCGGAATGTCAGCACACCGGGAACTTTCACGACAAATTCATTTGAACCGAGGGTTCAATTTCCGACGGGGAATGCGCCAAATCATGTCATGTTGGCCGATATGAATGCCGATGGAAAATTGGATTTAGTGGTTGCGAATCATGCCGATGATACGATTTCGATTTTTCGAAATATTGCTAGTCCGGGAAGTATTACAACCAACTCTTTTACGAATCGTGTCGATTTTGCGACCGTTGCCAGCCCTCATGGGCTTGCGATTGCCGACCTCGACGGCGATGGAAAACCTGATGTGTCGGTATCGAGCGATGGAATCAGCGGCATATCAATTCTTAGGAACATGACGCCCGCCGGCAGTGCGACAATCACCTTGGCTGGAAAAGTTGATTTCTCCACGCCAGCTCGGCCCTACGGTGGTTTGTCCATCGGAGACCTTGATGGCGACGGTAAGCCTGACATTGCAGTTTCGGTTTTCGATGGCAGCACCATTTCCGTATTTAAAAACGTCAGTTCTGCTGGCACTTTTACATCTGGTTCGTTGAGCGCAGGATTTAGTTTAGCTGCCGGTGGAAAACCCATTGCTGTTTTAATTGCGGACATTGATGGCGATGGAAAATCTGATCTGTGTGTCACGACTGGGAACACGGCCAACAAAGTTGCAGTTTTTCAAAATATCAGCACGAACGGCAGTTTGGTTCCCGGTTCCTTCGCTCCACGGATCGATTTTGCGGCAGCCGCAAATCCACACTCCTTGAGCGTTGGCGACTTGGATGGGGATGGGCGGCCTGATGTCGTTGCCGCCGCGAACTATGGCGATGTCCTTTCGCTTTATCGGAATATTAGTTCGCCGTTTCCGGCAATTACAACTCAACCACAAAGTCAAACAGTCGTCACCGGAGCCATTGTGACATTCAGCGTTGTGGCCAGTGGCAGCCAGCCTTTGATTTATCAATGGCAATTCAATGGAACGAACATCAGCAGTGCGACGACTTCTTCGCTCATTTTGAGCAATGTTCAACCCATTGACGCAGGAAATTATTCAGTCGTAATTACAAATTTGGCCGGATTGGTAACGAGTTCCAATGCGGTGTTGACGGTGATCAACGCTGGCCCCGCTATCTTTGAGAATTTTGAACCGGGCATCCACTCAATTCAATGGTCGGCTTTTAGTTCGACGGTTCTGGCCACAAATTACGGCGGCTTTGTTTCGGCAACTCATTCACTTTGGTTCGGTGGCAGCGGCTCTCGTTTTGCGACGACGCGGGCGATTGATGTTTCAGGCGGAGCGAGCATCAGTTTCTATCTGCATTTGGCCAGTGGCGGCGCGCCCGGGATTTGGGAAACGGTAGATCTGCCGGGCGAAGGAGTTGTCTTTGAATATTCCTTGAATGGCTCCTCGTGGACGAATATTGGAACCTACAATACGAGCACCTATTTCAACTGGACTCTGGTGCAGCCTGCGTTGCCGGTCGGAGCACAAACCAGCGGCACTCTTTTTCGCTGGCGTCAGCTTGCCAATAGCGGATCTCCGAGCGATCACTGGGCGTTGGATGACATTCAAATTCTACCCGCGTCGTCCGCTCCCTCCATTGCAACTCAACCGTTAAGTCAGTTTGCAGCGGTCGGAACCAATCTGACCCTCAACGTTGTTGCTTTCGGACAATCGCCGCTCACTTACCAATGGCTTCTGAATTCGAGCAATGTTCTCTCCTCCACCAACGCTTCTTTGACGCTGACCAATCTGCAACTCAGTGACAGCGGGGATTATTCGGTGCTGGTCGCAAATTCAATCGGGTCCGTCACGAGTGTGACTGCGGTGGTAACGGTATTGACGCCGCCCTCGATTTCTTCACAACCCCAAAGCCAGGGCGTGGTGCAGGGCACCAATGTGAGTTTCAGCGTGACGTCTTCAGGTTCTGCGCCGCTCAGTTATCAATGGAGGTTGAATGGCGTGGCCATCGCGCAAGCAACAAACTCGACCTTGGTGCTGACAAATGTTCAGGGTTCGAACGGTGGCATCTATTCAGTTCGCGTGACGAACGCGGTTGGTTCGGTCGTGAGTTCAAACGCCACGTTGTCGATCGACACCTTCCCCTCGATTGTGGCACAACCCCAAAGTCAGACGGTTGCCGCTGGGACGAATGTGACTTTTAGCGTGGGTTTGGACTCGGCCCTTCCCGCGACAAGTTCCGGAACGTTGCGGCTTTGGCTCAAAGCGGATGCAGGAACAATTACTAATGCCGGTGGAAAAATTTCGCAATGGCAAGACCAGTCGGGACAAACCAATCACTGTTCTCAAATCGATACGAATATTCAACCCACGTTGGTTTCTGCGTCAGCAATTGGCGGCAGATCCACGGTTAGATTTAATGGAAGCGTTGACACTTCGACCGGATCTTATTTGAAAGGAACCGGTGATGTCGGAATACCGGATGCATACACTTCATTCTTGGTCTATTCCATGAGTTATGCAGGCAGCGGCGAAAGAATGCCTGTGTTTGTCGGAGTGCCGGGAACCTATGGAGCGGGTCGCAGCTACTACGTGCTTAACGGGGAGATGTCCTTCGCGAGTTGGGCCTACGATTTTTATTCCGGCTTTATCATTCCAACCAACACCTATCGCATCTGGACTGATCGGATGAATACGAACCGGACATCGATGGAGTTTTTTGACACCACCTCCGCCACCAGCACGAATATCAATCGCACTATCAATGGGCAGCAAACGCCAGCCGCAGGCTATTACGTGGGAGGATTCAATGCATTGGAAACAGCGGGACGCAATTATGCGGGTGACATTGCTGAATTGATTTATTTTCGTGGTTCACTGAGCGAAACAGATCGGGCGGCCGTTGAGAATTATTTGAAACAGAAATATTTTCAAAGCGGTTCTTCCGGTTCGGTGACTTTTCAGTGGCAATTCAATGGGACAAATGTTTTGGGCGCGACCAATGCCTCATTGACTTTGAGCAATGTTCAACCGGTTGATGCAGGAAATTATTCCGTGATCGTCGCAAATGCAGCCGGCTCGACAACCAGCTCCAACGCACTGTTGACGGTGAGTATTCCGCCTTCCATCACAACGCAGCCCCAAAGCCAGGGCGTGGTGCAGGGCACCAATGTGAGTTTCAGCGTGACGGCTTCAGGCTCGGCGCCGTTGAGTTATCAATGGCGGTTGAATGGCGTCGCCATCGCACAAGGAACTAACTCGACGCTGGTGCTGACAAATGTTCAGAGTTCGAATGCGGGCAACTATTCAGTTCTCGTGACCAATGCGGTCGGCTCCGTGATCAGCTCGAACGCCACGTTGACCATAGACACATTCCCAAGCATCGTGAGTCAGCCCCAGAGCCAAAGCGTGATTGCGGGAACGAACGTGACTTTCAGCGTCGAATTAGACGCGGCTCTCCCCTCGGTAAGCTCGGGAACTCTTAAACTTTGGCTGAAAGCCGACGCGGGGGTAATCACAACCAGCAATCGGGTTACGCAATGGCAGGACCAGTCGAGCAACACAAACCATGCGTTTCAAGCCGATCCGAACAAACAGCCGCTGCTTGTCAGCGGAGCCGTGCCAATCAGTGGCAAACCCGTTGTTCGATTCGACGGCCTTTTGTCTGCCAGCAATGGTGACTTTCTGCAAGGAAGCGGGGATGTGGATATTCCTGCTGGATTCACTTCTTTTTTAGTATGTTCTGAAAAAGACCTCATTATAGATGGCCATATTCCAGTGTTCATTGGTGTGCCAGGTCAAAGTAGTGCGGTTCGCACGTACTATATTTTCAGTGCTTCTCCAAATACCATGGGCTTCGCTGCGTGGCTGAATGATTATGATTCTGGTCTCTCGGTACCAGCAGATACATTTCACAGTTGGACTTTCCGGCTAAACTCTTCAAAAACTCAAATCGAGTACTTTGATACCGATGGTTTAACCAACCGCACTTCAAGCAGTGCTACGAGCGGTCTCACAACTCCGGGCGCGGGGTATTTCATCGGAGGAGCGGGTTCAGCATTTTCAACGTATCATTTCAAAGGCGATATCGCTGAGGTCATTTATTACCAAGGCACACTCACGGAGTCCGACCGCCTGGCTGTCGATAATTATTTAAAACAGAAATATTTTCAAAGCGGCACCGTTGGTTCTGCGACTTTTCAGTGGCAATTCAATGGGACAAATATTTTGGGTGCGACCAATGTCTCATTGACTTTGAGCAATGTTCAACCGGTCGATGCGGGAAATTACTCCGTGATCGTCGCAAATGCAGCCGGCTCGACGACCAGCTCGAACGCACTGTTGACGGTCAATGTTCCGCCTTCCGTCACAACGCAGCCCCAAAGCCAGTCACTCAATGCGGGAAGCGCAGCCACTTTCAACGTGGTTGCAGCGGGGACAGCGCCGTTGAGTTATCAATGGCAAAAAGACCTGGGCGCACTGCCCGGAGCGACCAATTCCTCGCTGGGCTTGAGCGCTCTTCAGCCTTCAGACTCAGGAAATTATCGCGTGATTGTGAGCAGCCCGTTCGGGACGGTCACCAGTTCAAACGCTGCGCTCAGCGTAAATGTTTCCACGGTACGGGTTGTGAGCACTAATGCCACTTCAGCGAGCAGCTTCACATTGCCAATCGACCTCTCCGCATTAGGCAATGAAAACGCCATCGGCTTCACCTTGGCCTTCGATCCATCGATTCTGAGCTTTAGCGCGGTTGCTTTGGACAGCGGTTTGTCCGGTGCAATTTTGATCTCAAACACGGACCAGCTAGGCAGCGGAAAATTAGGATTAGCGGTGGCATTGTCCGCCAACAATGCGTTTGCGCCAGGCAACCAGCGGATAATGAACGTCACCTTCAATGTTGCGGTGACAACCAATGCGCTGAACACGACCATTAACTTCGGCGACATTCCAACGACGCGCCAGATTTCCGATGTCAACGCAGCCACCCTGTCTTCCTCCTTTGTGGGAGGGGCTGTGGCGGTGGCAGCAGTGGATTTCGAAGGCGACGTAGCTCCGCGACCCGGTGGCAGCCGAACACTCACCGTGGTTGACTGGGTGCAGGTCGGGAGATTCGCAGCTGCGTTGGATATTCCTTCCGCAGATGAATTCCAGCGGGCCGACTGCGCTCCCCGTTCTACTTTGGGCAATGGCACAATTTCGATTACTGACTGGGTTCAAGCCGGTCGTTATGCTGCCGGTGCCGACCCGCTAACTCCGGTGGGCGGCCCGACCGCGCCGGACCTCCTGGCCCGTAAATCCGTAAGAAAATTAGGGCCAACCCCTGCTGATCTGAACCGCATTGTGAGTTTGGAAACTACCAACCAGGATACTCAGACTCATACCCACACCGTTTCGGCACGGCTGGTTGCTCAGGGGAACGAAAACGCGATTGGCTTTAGCCTCTCTTTCGATCCCCAATCATTGACTTTCAACGGAGTAACGGTCGGTGGAAGCGCACCTAACGCTTTGCTGAATGTTAACACGAATAGCGTGGGTTTAGGTCGCGTCGGTGTAGCGCTCTCTTTAGGAAGCGGAAGCAGCTTTCCCGCAGGCACTCAGGAAGTCATCAAATTGACGTTTGTGGCTGCTCCTGCGGCCACGGGCGTAACCCCGTTGACCTTTTCCGATCTACCCATTTTGCGCGAAGTTTCCGATGCAACAGCCAACTCGTTGCAGGCCGCCTATAACGGCGCGAGTCTCGTTCTCGGCGTTCCGGGACCGCTGTTAACGATTGCAAAATCTGCCGGTGGAATTCTTTTGTCATGGCCCGCATCCGCCACCAATTTTGTTCTGGAAAGCAGTTCTAATATCGGAACGAACTGGACAACGGTCGCCACGGGCCTCACCACCAATGGCCCATCGGTCAGCGCAACTTTGCCGGTCGGAGAACAAGCGCAATTCTTCCGCTTGAAGCAATAGTCGCCTGTCCGGAATAGGCCTCTAGCCCATGTCCCGCTATTCTAATCGCTAAGCTGGGCAAACGAGAGTGCACTTGAAGGAACTGGTCCAGCTTCTGCCAGACAGCGGGTCAACCCGGCAAATCGAAGGGACAAATGTCGGAAGAACCGCCTGATGAATTCCTGAATATTCGAGGTCTCGCGCTTGCCAATGCGGGTCTCGATTGTTCTAATGCCGCCGTGTTACAGCAACAAACTTTGCGTCAGCCAGTCAGCTTTGCGGGCATTGGCCTTCATAGCGGAAACCGGGTGAACATGACTTTTCTCCCGGCGCCAGCGGATTCAGGCGTGCGCTTTCGCCGGATCGACCTCGACGGCAAACCGGAAATCGAAGCGCGCGTCGAAAACGTCAGCGCGACCAATCGATCCACCTCATTGTTCAAAGGCAACGCCAAGATCCACACCGTCGAACATGTGCTAGCCGCCTTTGCCGGACGCGGAATTGATAACGCGATCGTGGAACTGGACTCCAACGAACCCCCGATCGCGGACGGAAGTGCGCGCGAATATGTGAAGATGATTCAATCGGCGGGAGTCGTGCAGCAAGGGGTGCAGCGAGAAGTTTATAAAGTGCATACGCCCATCGAACTGGAAATGGGCGAGACGACAATGGCTATTTTTCCGCACGAAAAATTTAAAATCAGCTGCACCAGCTCGGACAAGAAAGGCCGTTTCTCGCAGTTTTACAGCGTCGAACTTTCGCCGGAAACGTGGGAACGCGATTTAGCCCATGCGCGCACCTTTTGTTTTTACGAAGAGATTGAGTTCCTGATTAAGAGCGGATTGATCAAAGGCGGCAGTTTGGAAAACGCGGTTGTGATTCGAGAAGACGCTATTCTCACCACGGAACCGTTGCGTTATCCCGATGAATTCGTCCGACACAAAATGTTGGACATCGTGGGAGATTTATCGCTGATCGGCCGGCCGATCACGGGGCACATTATCGCGGTAAAACCGAGCCATGCAGCCAACTGCGAACTCGCCCGGCAAATCACGTTGCAAATGCGCAAGCCGCTGGTTGCCGCACAAACGTTTGCACCTCCTCCCGTCGCCGAGCAGAAAAATGAAAGCATCCCGATGCCGGCACGCGAAGCCTGGGACGCGGCGGTGGCCGCCGTCACGTTGGATATTTCGCAAGTGATGAAACTTTTGCCGCATCGCTATCCCTTTTTGATGATCGACAGGGTGACCGAAATCAACGGCGACAAAGTGGTGGCCATCAAAAACGTGACGATCAACGAACCCTATTTTCAGGGGCATTTTCCAAATCATCCGATCATGCCGGGCGTTTTGCAGTTGGAAGCGATAGCGCAGGCGGCGGGAATTCTCACGATGCGCCGCGCGGAAAACTTTGGGAAACTCGCGTATTTCATGTCGGCGGAAAGTGTGAAATGGCGCAAGCCGGTCAAACCGGGCGACACGCTGGTCATCAACGTGCAGCTGACCAAGGCTCGGGGAAAAATCGGCAAAGCCAAAGGGGTTTGCACCGTGAACGGAGAAACGGTCAGCGAAGCCGATGTGACGTTCATGCTGGTGGACGCTTAAAAAAGTATGACGGAAATTCATTATTCGGCCGTCGTTCATCCCAACGCAAAAATCGGGGAAAATTGTTTCATCGGCCCGTTTTGCGTGCTAGGTCCAAATGTTGTCCTTGGCGCTAATTGCAAATTGCATTCCCACGTCGTAATTGATGGATTCACTTCACTCGGAAGCGGCAACGAAATTTTTCCTTTTGCGAGCATTGGTCTAAAAACCCAGGACTTGAAATGGAAGGGCGGCGTCACGCGAACCGAGATTGGCGACAATAATACCTTTCGCGAATACGTCACGGTTCACAGCGCAACCAGCGATGGCGAAATCACCCGGGTCGGATCGAATAACCATATTCTCGCCTACTGCCATCTGGCGCACAACGTCACGCTCGGCCATCACGTGATCATGTCGAACGTCGCCACGCTCGCGGGCCACGTCACCGTGGAAGATCACGCCGTCATCGGCGGCTTGGCGGCGATTCATCAATTTTGTCGCATTGGAAAGATGTCGATCGTTGGCGGCTGCTCGAAAGTGGTGCAAGACGTTCCCCCCTTCATGATGGCCGATGGAAATCCCGCCGAAACACGCACGATTAATAAAGTCGGCATGGAACGAAACGGGGTTTCCGCCGATGCACAATCCGCGATGAAGCAAGCTTACAAGATTTTGTTTCGTGAAGGCTTGACCATTCCCAACGCGTTGAAGCGAATCGAAGACGAATTAGTCCCCTCCCCTGAGTTGCTGCATTTAATTCAATTTGTCCGCAGCAGTGAGCGGGGAATCAGCAAGTAACGCTGGCGGCGCAGCCGATTACGCCAAACCCAAATTCTTCAAGATGGCCGTCGTGGGACCTGATTTGTTGAGGGTGTAAAAATGCAGTCCTGGGACGCCCGCGCGCAAAATTTCTTCACATTGGCAGGTCGCGTATTGAATCCCAAATTCTGAAACAGCCGCGTCATCGTCCCCGAGCTCATCGAGTCGCGACAAAAGTTTCGGCGGAAGTTTCGCGCCACATAGCGCGGTAAATTTCTTGATCTGCGACGCGCTCTGAATCGCCAGGACGCCGGGAACAATTGGCACGGTCACGCCTAGCCGGTTCAGATAATCGCGGAACTCAAAGAAGTCGTTGTTGTCGAAAAAGAGCTGCGTTAAAACGAAATCCGCGCCGCAATCGATCTTCGCTTTAAGCCGTTGCCAATCGACCTCTTTTCCTTCCTTGCAGGAAATGTGACCTTCTGGAAATCCAGCGGTGCCGATGGAAAACCCGCCAATCTCCCGGATGAAATTGACGAGTTGATAGGAAAATTCAAAGCCGCCTTCCGTCTTTTTGAAATCGCCCGTGCCTGGTGGCGGGTCGCCGCGCAGAGCCAGTATATTTTTGATGCCGAGCGAGCGGGCTTGTTCCAGCACCTTGGCGATTTCGTCACGCGTCGCATTGACGCAGGTCAGATGCGCCATCGTCGGCAATTGGTGCTCGCGCTGAATGCGATCGACAATCATCAAAGTTTTGTCACGCGTGCTGCCACCGGCTCCGTAGGTGACCGAGCAGTAATCCGGCTTCAGCTTGCACAATGCCGGAATTGTTTTCTCAAACAGATTGCGTTCGCCCTCCTCGGTTTTGGTCGGAAAAAATTCCAACGAGATAACCGCACGATGCGCGGCCTCTGCGGCGGCGTAGATGTCACGAATAAATCGCATTTAGAGAAATATGCGCAGGTCGGGAGAGCAATTCAATCTTCGGGTAAAAACTTCACTAGAGCCGTTAACATAGGCCCGATTCTTTCCGCCGGAGCCTGCCGGTCAGAAGTTCATGAACTCGCGTTTGCGCTGGGTGAACTTGCAACAGCTGGAGTAGCCCACTTCGCGCGCCAGCTGCAAGGCATCGCTGAAATCCAATCCGACTTCCCCGGGCGCATGAGCGTCAGAACCAAACGTGATCGCCACATTCTTCTCGCGAGCCATTCGCAGAATTGCTGGGCTGGGATAGATTTCTTTGCACTCTTTGCGCAAGCCCGCGGTGTTCAATTCAATCGCTGTTTCCGTCTTTCTGGCGGCATCAAGGAATCGGGCAAAAAGCTTGGTGCAATCTTCTTTGGGAACGAAACAAAACTTCTTTGGCAAATCGGCATGGCCGATGATTTCGAAAAGACCGGATTCCGCGGCCATCGTCAGCCGCTCAAAGTAAACCGACCAGACCTCAAAGGTATCGCGCTTTTTCCATTCAGAAAGCTTGGCCGGGTTATCAACGTCCCATGATTCAGACACGTAGTGAACCGAACCGATGAAATAATCCCATGGATGGCGCGCGGCGAGATCACGAATCCATCCCTCATGGCCGGGCAGATAATCCACCTCCAGGGCGAGCTTGATGCGCAGGTTGGGAAAATCCTTTTGCGCTTTGCGAACTTTCTCCACGTATTGGTCGAGCTGATCGTTGCGCATCCGCCAATTGTCAAAATCATCGCGCAGCATCGGAGAATGGTCCGAGAAACCAATTTCCTGCAATCCGACAGCAAGGGCGTGCGCGGCGTAATCGACCGGCTCACCAACCGCATGTTGGCAAAGCGGGGTGTGCATGTGGTAGTCGGCAACGGACAACATGGCGGGAGTTAAGTCAAAAAATGAAAATGGCGAAAGCTAAAAATCCTCTGCGAAGAAATTTCAAAACTCGACTGCGATTTAACAACTCGTTTTCCATCAAGACATCCGAGAGCGTAATTGATGGACCAGGCTGATTTCAGTTTGATTGGGCTGCACGCGCGCTTTTCGGAGAATGTTTTGAGGGCTTACTCTGCGGTTGCGGTCCGTCCTTCCGGAGCATTGTTTTGAAATCTGAAAAATGGCTGAAACCGAAGAATAGAGAAAAAATTGGAGCGGGTGATGGGAATCGAACCCACGTGGCCAGTTTGGAAGACTGGAACTCTACCATTGAGCTACACCCGCTTTGGCGAAGCGCATCGACATCTTAATGACGAGTCTCAGCTTGTCAATTCCTGGAAAACTGAGGTTGCTTCGAATTGACGGACGGAGGATTGGGTGAACAATGAATCATTAAGCCCATGACCCAA
>CANJXF010000016.1 GCA_947478865.1 Verrucomicrobiales bacterium
GGAAGGACTCAACAGTTTGTTCTCGGCGACCAAACGGAAGGCCCGCGGTTACCGCTCCACTGAGTATCAGATTGCCATGCTCTACTTCGTCGCGGGGAAGTTAGAGATTCCATATTATGGCTGATACCCATTACAAACGTCGAAGAAGCTGTTTTCGCTTCATCCCCAAGTTTTCCGGCGGTAAAAACAAACTCCTCCTTTGGGCTGGGTTTGAAGGCGGAATGATCACGCCCATTATGGATGACGCGTCCGTTCATCGGCCCATAGAACCGTTTAAGTTGATCGAGCATGGTGCGGGTTGACGCAACAACGAGGTCCGCCGATTGGATGCCGGCCCGGACTCGTTCGCGATAGGAATCCCATGCGGCTGGCGCGTTTTGTTTTCGCACGGCATTCCACCACGACAAAACACACGAGTGGCCTGCGACAATTTTGGGAGATCGAAAGGGCCAGGCAGCATGCGCGTAACCATTGAAGTGGACCAGATCCGGCTTGGTGCGGCGCTCTACCTCCAGCAGCCAATTTCCAGCGCGTTGCACGTCGTTCCATGCATTTTCCATCCATTCCAGCTTCAGACTGCTCTCGTAGATTTCGACGTTGCCAACGCCGCGCGCCTGCTTGCGTTGATCGCGGGAGAGTCTCGCGCCCATGGTCGCGAGGGAAATGGATACGTCATGATCGGCCAAAGCTCGGGCTAGTTCCATGGCGTAGGTCCAGACTCCGCTTACCGTATCGGCGGTCATTAGAATATGCTTAGGTAATGGAGCGGATTTCATGATTCGAACGGGGCATGAATTGCATTCGGACGAAACGCCGCTTCGTTAAGGCGTTGGTCGTGGTGGCACTTTGGGGGCAGTTGTTGTTTGGGCGTTTTCCGTCTCCAACCAAGGGCGAACGAAGGCTCATAGAGTAATCAACCCTTTCATGAACGTTTGGGGCCGTTCCCGCATGGACGCAAATACGCTTGAAATTTCATCCATCGCAAAAATGTGCGTGTAGAGCGGTGCGGGATCGAGTTCGCCGCGACTAATGGCATCGACGGCCGCTTTCAATCCATCGTGGTAAACCTTCGGGTCACGTTTGTTTGCTTTGACCACGTCGATTCCGCGCCGGTTCCATTTCTGCACGTTCACTTGCCCCGGTCCGTCCTGATGATCGCCCGCAATAATCAGACGACCTCGTTCTGCAGTTAGTTCGGTCGCGAGATCCAACGGGCCTTGTTGCCCGACTGCTTCAACGACTCGTTCGCAGCCAAGTCCCTCTGTGAAAAATTTTACCCGCTCGATGACCCGGCGGTTATCCTCCAGCTCGATCAACTGGCCGGATCCGAAGTGCCGCGCGATATCGAGCGCGAAAGGACGTCTGGAAATGGCAATCACGAAGGCGCCCGCCCGAGCTGCAAGCGAGGTGAGGATTGCGCCGAGGAAACCAATTCCAACAATGGCGACGGTTTGGGCGGGTTTGATTTCGCATTGTTGAAAGATATTCATGGCGCCAGCCAGCGCTTTGCCTGGGAACGGTTGCTTGTTCATTGAGGCCGGAAGGCGAACCAGCGAATTCTCCCTGGCAACATCGTATTCGGCAAAGGCGTGATGGGATAACATGGCGACCCTCTCGCCCACTTTGAAATCCGGCGCGTTTGGGCCTGCGGCGTCGACTTCTCCCCAACCTTCGTGTCCCGGTTGTCCGGGCGGAAAGGGATACTGGAGCCCCGGGCGACCTTCCCACGGAACCAGGTCAGATCCGCAGACTCCACATCCTTCCAGGCGCACGCGCACGGCTCCTTCACCCGGTTCGGGAATTTCCACTTGCTCGATCCGCACTCGATTCGGTCCCATCAGGACGGCCGCCTTCATTTTCCTTCCAGTGCGATTCATAGAATTGAGTCTCGTTTTGCCACGATGCTTGCGGTTGAGCGGTCAGGCAGGCCGGATCCTTTTGTTTCAACGAGGTTTCGTGCCCGTTGACTTCGTCCCGCGAAATGTTTTTGTCGATGCGGCTGCAACGCAATGAATTGCAAACAATCTACATTTCCAAACCCCGGATCGAAATGAGGCGGCAGGATTAACTTGGGATCGGTTGAAACGGGAATGTGGATGAATGAACTCCAGAAAAGCTACGGCTTCGGCAAACAACAACTTGGAATTTATTTTTCGCTCTAGTTTTCCTCAGGCGATCCGATGGCGCTGCAGTGTTCATCCTTGAAATGCAAATCGGCAATCAGCGGGAGGTGATCGGATGCGAGGCGGGTCAGATGGTTGCGCGGAACCTGCACGCGGCGCACTTTGAAATGGCCCGAAACGAAAATATGATCGATGCGAAAGATGGGTGACGCGGTGGCAAATGTGGTTTGCGGACGGAAATTTTTAATTTCATTTTGCACGTCATGCAAACGCGAAACCACGGCGCGATACGGCAGTGTTTTCGGAAGCATATTAAAATCGCCGCAGAGAATAATTGGTTCGTTGAGCTCGACTCCGCCGATCCATTTTTGCCCAAGCAGATCGGTCATGTGCGCAACGCGTTGAAAGCGGCCGAGTCCAAAATGCGTATTGAAGAAATGAATCGGGATACCATCGAAGTGAACGCGGAGCCAGATTGCGCCGCGCGGTTCGCGATCGACGGAATCCGACGCGAGTTGATCCATGCGAATTGTTTCAATCGGCCAACGACTTAAAACAGCATCGCCATAATGCTCGGTTCCCTGGACGAAAACGGGATAAAAGCTCAAATGCATTCCCAACTCGTGGGCGATGGCGTGCGCCTGTTCTTCGCCGCCGGACCGGGGGCGATTCGCATCCAATTCCTGCAACGCGACCAATCCGGGTTCGAATTGATCGATGAGGCGAGCGATGCGTTGCGTGGAGATTTTTCCATCCATGCCAAGGCAACCGTGGACGTTGTAGGTCAGGACACGGAGATTTCGTGAAGGAGATTTCACCAGAGGAGGTGTGATCCGTTTTCTCCGCAAATAATGCAGAGCTGCGGCGCGCAAAGTTGATCCGCGCAGGTAATCGGTATTGCCTTCGGGCAATATTGTGCGCGGGGGCAGGAGGGCGAATCCGGTGGTTTCCTCCAGTCCCGGGCCTCCGTGGGCGCCCCGTTCTTCCTCAAAAGTGAAGTGGGGCGCGTTCGGATTCCAGCCGAGCAAAATCAGATCGCCCGAATTTTCCTGTTCGCACAGGCCCAACAAATCCTCCGCCACTTCTTTGCGCATCGGTTCGGGGTGCGGAAGAATGGAGCTGCCTTCCCCAGGCAAACTCAGCGAGCCGTTCGCGCGAATCCACTTGGCGCGTCCTGGCGTGACGGCAATGAGAACACCCGGAACACCTGCTTGCTGTACCAGCCATCGGGCAAGTGTTTCTTTATCATCAAGGCCGAATTGTCTCGAAAAATAAACGTGGCCGACCGGTCCCATCGCCGTGACGGAAAACGAGTTCGCCTCTTCACGTGTCCGCTGTTTCCAGAGCGAGCGTTCCAAGAGCGGGCGTCGATTTGCTCTCGGATGATGGCGAGTCGCGCCGCCGGATGCGGAAGGCGCAAGAGTTGCGAACGTTCCAGAGTTGTCGAATTGATTGAGAGCGTCGCGCAGGGCTTGCTCAATTCCGCCGGGATAAATTTCAGAGTAAGCGCGCGTGGTCTCCTGGCCGTGATCGGAGAAGATCCAGATCTGGTAATCACGACGATGCGAGGCGCGTGCCGCGAAGTAGAGTTTGCGAATCGCGGCATCAATCCCGCGCAAACTCCAATGGGCGAAGGCCGAGCTGGGACCTCGGCGATGCGCCTGTTCGTCGTAGCCAAGAAAATTCACATGCACGGTCGGCAACCCGCGCGCGAGGTCGATCTTTCCGCCCAGCGTGATGTATTCGCGCAATCCGATGCAGACAAACAGACGGTTGAGAATAAACCGGATTTCTTTGAGGCTGCTTTTGGGCCGATGAGAAACCCCGTCGATCACATCCCAGATGCCGATGAAGAATTCAGCAATGAGCAGCGTGATTATTCGCAGCGCCGATGGAATTTGCAGCAGCAGAAACTTAAACAACCCGGGCAGGGAAGATGATTCCAGGAGATCGCTCCAGCCGAGGCTCGCGGCGCAGATATGGCTTTCCGTCTGAGTCGCGCCGCCGGTGTAAATGTTGGACCAGGAACTTCCGCCCGTTAGCAATCCCTCGTTTTGACTGCGCAAACGAGCCTCGATCGGTTTGACCGTTTCGGGGTTGTACATGCTCGAAAACTCTTTGGTGGAACGGTTCACAAAGGTAAAAGCCGGTACCGCACAGCGGACTCCATAGAAGATTTCCGCCTGAACCGCCGGCGTGGTGGCGGGAATTCCCGAGTAAAACGTTTTCAAATGATAATGCTGATGCCGCATCAAGCTGTGGAGAAACGGCAGTTGCTTGTGCCGGAGGGCTCGCTCGAATTGCCGATGGGACAGTCCGTCGATTTGAATGAGCAATAACCCTGGCGCTTCCGGTTTGGCATCGCCACTGACCGGAATTCCAAGATGGCGAATGGCCCATTCAGTCAAACTGAAACTGCGCCTCGCTTTTCTTATGAAATTTTCCAGTGCGTAAAACAATTCGCCTCCTTGCGAATCCTAAAATCCAACTTAACCCAGGAGCCGTGGAGTGCAAAAACCGCGCGACTGGATTTAACCATTGCGCAGCTGTTCCAGGACGAAATCGGGCAGTGGAAATTTGTTCTGTTGGGAGAGCCACCGGAGCGCTTGGGGTAAATCAAAAATTTTCCCTTCCATCTGCGCTTCGAACGCCTCGTGTAAAATTGCACCCAGCTCTTTTCCAGGTGCCATTCCGAGCGCCAATAGATGTCGGCCCAGGAGAATTGGTTGGGGCGCGCTGGACTGGATTTCCAATTCATGCGCACGGGCCAAAAGAAGTTTAACCGTCTCAGGAACGACGGCAGGGCGGGGCGGGCGTCCCATATGATCGGCGGTCATCACAATGCAAAGGCCGTGAATGTTTTCCGGTTCCAGCCGCTTGGCGAGGCGGCGCAGGGCGCGATCGGTCAATTCCTGAAAATGCGCCAGGTGATTTAACACCAGCGGGATGACTCGCTCGCGAATGGACTGCGGCGCGTTAATTCGGTTCAGAAAATTTTCTGCGAGCGGCACGCCGGCTTCTTCATGACCGGGCGAGACAATCCTCATTTGCCCACGTTTCAACGCGCGGTGCGTGGTTGATGGTTTGCCAAAGTCGTGCGCCAGAATCGCGAGGGAATAGACGATGCGTGAATCGGTATCGGCGGACTGCCAGTCAGTCAGTTTCACCATCGCATCGCAGCAGAGGGCGGTGTGGACAAAGACATCACCCTCCGGATGCCATTCCGGTTCTTGCGGCGTTCCGATGAGCGCCTGAATTTCGGGAAAATGTTCGACCCATCCGGTCGCAACGAGGAATTCGAGTCCGCGCGACGGCTTAACACTTTTCTCGGCCCACTTGAACCACTCGTCGCGCACGCGTTCGACGGCGAGCTCGCGGTAGCGTGATTTGATTTCACGACATAGTTCGATCGTCTCCGGAGCGGTTTCCAGGTCGAATCGCGCGGCGAGTTGCATGCCGCGCAGCACGCGCAATGGATCTTCTGGAAACGCAGCGCTGGTATGGCGAAGGATTTTCTTTTCGAGATCAGAAACCCCGCCGAAGAAGTCGAGCAGCTGCTTTGCGCGCGGATCGTACATTAAAGAATTGATTGTAAAATCGCGGCGGGACGCGGCCTCTTTTCGCGTGATGGAGGAATCGAATTCGACCTGAAACCCTTTGTGGCCTGGAGCAATTTTCGAGTCGCGCCGTGGGATGGTAAAATCAAACGTTTGTCCTCTGGGCGTTGTCAGCTTTGCCACGCCGAAGGAGCGCCCGACCAAATCTGTCCTGCCCCAACGCGCCAGCGAGTTGACCAATTGTTCGTAGTTGATTCCAAAAACTTCGATGTCGAAATCTTTGCAATCCAGGCCGCGCAGCCCGTCGCGCACACAACCGCCGACGAGGTAGGCATTTTTCAACTCCTCTGTTTCAGAGAGTATTTTTTCCAGCTCTGGCGGCACGTGAATCATCCAGGCGCAATTAAAAGCGGCAGCTTCAAACGGTCAACGTAATCCTCGCGACAGGGAAAATCGAGTCGTCCAAATGCCTGTGGACAAATCCGGGCCGCTGTTGTAAAAACCGACCTGTATCAATCCTGACAACCGATCTCTGGCTGAGTCGCCACGGGACCACTGGGTGCAGGTTTGGCATAAGTCAAAGGTTCAAATATGAAGCTCATCAAATTGTTAGCCATTGCCGCGTGCGCGTTCGCGCTGGTCACCCTCTCATCGACGGCCGAAGAGAAAAAAGCCGAGAAGAAGAAGGGCAAGATTGTTGCCGGCAGTTGCTGCGACAAAGCAAAAAAAGCGGGCAATGACTGCACGCATCCTTGCTGCGTCGAAGCGGCTAAGGACGGAAAAGTTTGCGGAAAATGCAATAAGGCAGAAGCGAAAAAAGAAGAAGCTAAGTAATCTTTCTTTTCATGCAAAACGGTCGGTTGGCTAGGGTCAACCGACCGTTTTCTTTTTGAAATCAGGTCTGGTTTGATTTTTTGAGCTCGCGCTCACGCAACCACGCGAAGATGACCGGGGTCACAATCAGGATGTGGATCAAGCTGCTAATCATTCCACCGATGACAGGCGTCGCGAGCGGCTTCATGACTTCGGCGCCCGTTTGCGTGCTCCACATGATGGGCAATAAACTGGCGACGACGGTTGCGACCGTCATCACTTTGGGCCGCAGGCGCAGTCGCGCACCATCTTTGATCGATTGAATCAAGTCGTCGCGATTAAACAGTGCACCGCGTTCGGCTTTTTTCTTTTCCAGCATTTCTTCCAGGTAAACCACCATGACTACGCCGGTTTGGATCGCTGTTCCGAACAGGGCGATATAGCCCACCCAGACCGCCACGCTGAAATTGTAACCGAGCAGAAACTGCAAGAGAACTCCGCCGGTCAGGGCGAAGGGGACGGCGAGAATCACATGCGCGGCCTCTTTGGCTGAGTGATACACGATGTAAAGCAACAGGAAGATAATCATCAGCACAGCGGGGACGATGACTTGCAAGGTGCGCTGCGCGTGGATCTGATTTTCGTATTGCCCGCTCCATTCAATGGTCATGCCCGGCGGAAGTTTGACTTCCGTGTCAATGCGGCGTTTCAAATCGTTCACAAACCCACCGAGATCGCGGTCGGTGACATTCGCCTGAACGAAGACGCGCAGGCGTCCGTTCTCGCTGGCGATTTCGCTTGGTCCCACAACCCGTTTGATTTTGGCGACCTGTCCCAGCGGGATTTGTTTGCCGGACGGAGTTGCTACTAATATTTCTCCAAGTCGCTCGATGTCACTGCGCTCCTCACGCTGGACTCGCACTTGAATCGGAAACCGTTGTCGTCCCTCGATTGTGGTGGTGACATTTTTTCCACCAATACCGGTTTCAACCACATCCAAAACATCCTGAACGCGGAGGCCGTAACGCGCCATGGCGATACGATCGGCCTCGATTTCCAGATAGGGTTTTCCCTGCACACGCGAGGCGGTGACGCCCACGGCTCCCGATACTTGCTGGACAATTTTTTCGATCTCAAACGCCTTTTGCTGAAGCGTATCCAGATTGTCGCCGAGGATTTTTACACCGACTTGCGCGCGGATTCCGGTGCTCAACATCAAAATACGGTTCTCAATCGGTTGTAAAAATCCTGGGACATAGCCGGGCACCCGGGTCAGTTTTTCCGTCAGTTCCGCGATTAATTTTTCCCGGCTCATGCCGCTTCTCCATTCAGATTCCGGCCTGAGCATGATTGTTGTCTCAATCATTTCGACGGGTGCAGGATCGGTCGCGGTTTCGGCGCGTCCGAGCTTTCCGCCTACTGAGGCAACCTCCGGCGTTTCCCGAATCACACGATCCTGCCACGACATGATGCGCTTCACTTCGGTCAGCGACGTGCTTGGCAAAAGCACCGGCATGAAAAGCAAGCTTCCCTCGTTCAGGGTTGGCATAAATTCGCTGCCCATCCCTTTCGTGATGTGAACCAGCGTCATCCATTTGCGCTCTTCAAATTTACGGACGATTTGGCGAGGCAAACCGAGAGCGAGGATCAAAGCAACCGCGAGCAAAAGTGCCGCAAAACTTAAAACCGATTTGCGATGTTCGAGTGCCCAGTCGAGGATCGGATCGTAGATGCGGAGAAGGCGGCGCATGACGAAATTCTTGTCTTCGGGATGAAACGGCCCGCGCACCAGCAAGGTGCAAAGCACTGGAACAAACGTCACGGCCAGCAACGTTGCGCCGATCATGGCGAATGTTTTGGTGAAGGCGAGGGGATGAAATAATTTTCCTTCCGCGCCCGACAACGCGAACACAGGGACGAATGCGAGAATGATAATGACCATCGCAAAGAAAATCGGGCGGCCAACCTGCTGCGCAGCTTCCAGGGTGATTTTCCAGGTCTCTTGTTTCGTCAGGCGCTCGTTTTTCTTTTCCTCTGCTTGCTCACAGTGTCGAATGACATTTTCCGTCATGACAATTCCAGCGTCGACTAATACCCCGATGGCAATCGCAATCCCGGAAAGCGACATGATGTTGGAGGTCATTCCAAATTGGCGCATGAGGATGAACGAGATCAAAATCGAAATGGGCAGAGGCAGCGTGACGATAAAAATGCTGCGGAAATGCCAGAGGAAAAAAATGTGGGCGAGCGTCACCAGAATGATTTCTTCAATGAGCGCGTGTTTCAAAGTGCCAATCGTGCGCTCGATCAATTCGCTCCGATCATAGAACGGCTTGACGCTCACGCCCGGTGGAAGGCTCGACGAGATCTGTTTTATTTTTTCCTTAACCCGCACGATCACATCGCGAGCGTTTTCACCGGTTCGCATGACGACGATTCCGCCCACAACCTCTTTCCCGTCCACATCAAGCGCGCCCCGCCGAAAGTCGCCGCCGATTTGCACATTCGCCACGCTCTTCAAATAGATCGGCGTGCCGCTGACTTCCTTCAGAACCAGGTTTTCCAAATCCTCAATTTTTTGCACGAGACCAATCCCGCGGACCACGAACTCCATGCCGTTTTCTTCAATGACTTTTCCGCCGACGTTTAAATTCCCTTTTTCAACTGCATCCATCACTTCCTGCAACGAAACCTGCGCCGCCCGCATCTTCGTGGACGAAACTTCGATCTGGTATTGCCGGACAAATCCGCCGAGCGATCCGACTTCAGCGACGCCTTGAACGGAATTCAATTGATAGCGAACAAACCAGTCTTGAATCGCGCGGAGCTGGCCAAGATCGTAGCCGCCATCCGTGGATTTTTTTGGATCCACTTCCAAATAATACTGGTAAACCCAGCCCAAACCGGTTGCGTCAGGACCGAGCATCGGCGTAACGCCGCCTGGCAAAACTCCGCTGAGATAATTGAGCCGTTCGAGAACGCGAGTGCGCGCAAAGTAGTTATCGATCTTGTCCTCGAAAATAATCGTGATCAGCGAGAATCCGAACATGGAATTGGCCCGCACTGTTTTGACTCCAGCGAGTCCCTGCAAATTAACCGAGAGTGGATAAGTAATTTGATCTTCAACTTCCTGGGGGCTGCGCCCTGCCCAATCGGCGAAAACGATCACCTGATTTTCGCTGAGGTCAGGAATGGCATCGACCGGGGTGGTGTAGAGCGCGCGAAAACCAAATGCGATGACGAATAAGGTTCCGCACAAGACGAGGAAGCGGTTCCGCAAAGACCATGTGATGGCGTGGCGAATCATGTTAATTGAAGGTTAAAATTTGGAAAAAATTCGTGCCCGGGAGCCCAAGTTTTGAAAAAGACGGCCTCGCCTTTCCGATGAATGACCGAGTGTGACAAGGTTTGTAGAAAATGTTCACGGCTTCACCTCGCTTCCGCAATTAAGCATCGCCGGCCCAAAAAAGGGATTGCGGAGCGGTCCGTTGGTTTGCAGCCAGAAGCCATTTTTCGGCGCATCAGGAACCGCTTGGTTGACCATCGGGCATTTATAAAACTTGAGGGTTTTGAATTGGGCTTCGGTCTGCAAAGTTTTCGCAAATTCTACTGCAGCCGTGCTGAAGGGCACAAAGAGTTTCCGCGCAGCCGCCAAATCCTCCGCGTTTGGCCAATGACCCGTATGTTCGATCTGCCCGACTAGTTTTCGTCGTTCGCTATCCGTAAACGCCCCGGAAAGCGCTGGAATGATCTTGTGCAACGTTGAGGCATTTTCGTTGAAATCTTTCAGATTATCAGCGGCCAATGCCTGCGAGATTTTATCGGTTGCAATCAAAAACTCGGCGGCGACCTGCTGCTGCGCGTCGTTCAAGGGTGGCAGCGATTCCGTTTTAGCGGGTGGCGCCGCTCCTGGGGAAGGGGAAGCCGCGTGTTGATCTTCGGTCGATTGGCCACCTTGATTGAATTGGGACTGAGCATCGATGAGTAAATTCCCTGAAGTCACCACGCGCTCCCCTTCGCTCAAGCCTGACAGCACCTGCCAGCCGCCGTCGCCGAAGAAACCCAATTTGATTTTGCGCGGCTCATAAGCGCCCTCGCCCTGGTCGAGGTAAACAACCGGCTCTCCGCCGGGATTCAAAACCGCGCTGCGCGGAACCACCAGCATGTCAGGAAACATGATTTTCACCGTTCCTTCAGCATAAAGGCGGCGTAGAAGTTCCCGTTGCGGCTTGCCGTCGCGCTCGACGACCGGGTTTGGGATTTCGACGCGGATTTTTGCGCTGCGCGTCGGGTCATTGACGTTTGGATCGATGAAATTGATTTTGCCTTCATAAATTTTGTTCGGAATGGAAGGCGAAGTGACTTCAACTTTTTGCCCGGTTTTCAACCAGGCGAGATCGTTTTCATAAGCGTCGAAGCGAAACCACATGGTGGAGAAATCGGCGATCTCAAAAAGTTTTTCACCTTCCTTGATATATTGCCCTTCGTAAACGAATCGTTCCACGACCGTGCCGGACAGGGGGGATTCGATTTCGGTTGCGAGCGGGGTTTTGCCAGTTTTGCGAAGCTCTTGGATTTGCGCTTCGGTCAGGCCCAATCGTTTTAGTCGTTCCGCCGCGGCGTTGAGCATCCTCTGATGCTCATCTTCCAGGAGCGCTGCCGGATTCGGCGATTCGCGTTGGGCGACGACGAGAAACTCGCGCACTGCCGCCAGCAGATTAGGGCTGTAAAACATGGCCAACGGCTGGCCTTTTACGACTTCCGCACCACTATAGTTCACGAATAATTTCTCAATCCGACCGTCGATGTAGGCAGAAATAATTCGTCGTTTCGTCTCATCGTTCTCGACGATGCCCGCCACCCGCAACGTGCGGCTTAACGTTTGTTTTTTCACCGGCTCGGCCTGCACGTGGATGACGCTGATCGTGTTGGAATCGAGCGTGACCAGGTTTTCACTGAAGCCGCCTTGCCCCTCATAGATTGGCGCCAAATCCATGCCGCAAATTGGACATTTTCCTGGCTTGTCCGACTTCACCTGAGGATGCATCGCGCATTGATAAAAGCGAATCTTGCGCCCGCCGGCTTGCGTGTCTGCCGCAGTCTCGTGCCGGTGCGAGGAGTTTTTCGCAGCCCACCACCCGGCTGCCGCTGCGAGAATGGTTGTTAACAAAATCAGAATAATTGTTTTCGATTTCATAAGATTATTTCTTTGGGTTGCCCAATTGCGCATCGAACATTTGCAGCGCTTCGAGGTCGCCGAGGCCGCAGCAAAGGACGAGGTCGGACAGCATTTGATATTGTTCGGAGACAGCCCGGGCATTCATCAACTGCGCGTCCAGGAGCATGCGTCGGGCATCGAGCACATCGCGAAATATGCCCGCATTCGATTCCCATCCCGCTCGGGCACTCTCTAGCGCGATACGGCTGCGAGGAATGATTTCGTTTTGATACAGCAATGCTTCGCGTCGAGCAGAGTCGATTTTTACAGTGAGGCTGTGAATTTCGTTGCGCAGCCCCAGCTCATAGTCGGCGGCGTCGAATTCCGCGGCTTGTTTTCGGGCTTCATCGCGTTGAATCGCGGCGTGGTATTTATTGCGGTTTCCCCAGGGCAAACTGAAACTCAGCGTGACCATGCCTTGCCGGAATTCACCATTGCCGGTGTAATTCCGCGCTTCAGCGCCCAAATTGAAATTGGGATAGCGCTCGCGCCGCGTCATCTCCGTGCTGGCGGCGGCTTGATCGATTTGCTGCCGCATCATCTTCAACTTCGGCTCAAACTTTATTGCCAAAGTCGCCAGTCGTTCGCTGAAAACAATGGATTGAGCTACGGTTGGCAGCCGCAAATCGGGCCAGGCCGAATCCAATCGGCGGTTCAACAAACGATTTAAATTCACGCGCTCATGCTCCAGCAGTTGCGAATCGGTCTTGAGTTGCTCCACTCTTTTGGAGCGCTCGTTCTGGAGGCGAAGAACATCGATCTGCGCCGACTGGCCCAACGCATATCGGTGCTCGGCGGCAGAGAGCATCAATTCCAACCAGGTCAAATCTTCCCTCCCGATTTCCAAAGTGCGATTGGCGAGGGCGGTTTTGAAAATATTTTGCGCGATGTCTTTTCGGAGAAGTTGAAATTGAAGTTCAGCGTTGGCGTTCTCCACTTTCGTTTCGGATTCTGCCACTGCGCGGGCTGCCTTGGGTTTGCCGAAAAGCGGAAGGGATTGTTCCACGCCATAAAGCAGATCGCCGTCGTTGGCGCGCATTTCGCGTTCGGCTCCCATCGCGCCCAGTCGCACCATCGGATCTTCCCAAGTGCGAACGGTTTGCTGGTTCGCGCGCGCGGCGGCGACACGCGAATCCGCCGATCGGAGGGCGGAATTGTTTGTGCGCGCCTCGTCCGCCAAGGCATTGATGTATGCCGGCGTGATGACGAAGGTATTCGTTTCGGCGAACGCGGGTTGCGCCAGCACGGATGCAATCGTGAAACCGCACCAGACGATTGGGACATAAACTTTCATAAAATTTCAGAGATAATCGGGCCGAAAAAAGACACACTACGCCTACGAAAGGCACACTACGGGAGTGGGGAGGCCGAAATCAGATCAGATAACTGCAGTTCCGGTCGTAGAGCGGAACCGCCGTGGGGACGGGAGAGATAGACGGGGAAAATGAAACGGGAGCGGTTGCTTTTTCAGGCGCTGGCAGCAGCAATGAAACGAACGCCGCAATTATCTGGAGATTGCTTTGCGAGATGGCGCGAGCCGGGGTGGCAGGGACCGGCTCGGGCGCCGGAGTAGGTTGAGCAACGCAGCAGTTTAATTGTTTGCAACTGCAGCAGCGGCATTCCCGAGGAGCGGAAGCGGTTTGCGGGTTGTGTCCAAAGGCGAAAACAGTTTGGGTTCCGACCAGCATCACGCTGACCGCAAGCACCAAAGCTGTTTTCCAGAACGTCATACTACGATTTCTTTTCTTTCTTCTCGGCCGCTTCAACTTTCTTCATGTATTTGGCCGGATCTTTCTTGAAATCTTTTAAGCACGATTTGCAGCAGAGTTTCACTTCGCGACCTTCGTGTGTAAAAACATAAGGCTTACCCATTTCCCCAAGCTTTTCGTCAGAAACGGGGCAGGTTTTCAAGCTGTAGGGCTTGGCTGCTTCCGCTTTCTTTTCGTCGGCAGCCCCTGAAGTAAATGGAGCGGCGAGGAATCCCATGAGCAATGTGGCGACAGCGATCGGTTTCAGGCATTTCATATTTTTCATTGATAGTTTAGATGAATTTTGCGGAAAATCACTCAAATATTTTTCAGGTTTCTTGCCCTTTTCCTCTCATTTCTTGCGTGCGAACAAGTTTGTGGCTGAAACCTGGAGCGGTATAATCGCGTCGAGAAACTTATGACACGCCAAAAGCTTTTGGACCTCTACTTTATGGAAGCGCGCGCCAAAGTCATTGATCTGGCTGCGTTTATGGACCGGATTGAACGCGCTCCGGGCGAAGAAGATTTCCGGATGCGCGCATTTCGCGATGCTTTGAAAGAGTTGGAAAGGGGAAATGCCGATCGCGCAAAACGCGTTTTGCTATCACTAAGCGATCCGACTGATAAACCGATTCCCGCAGCCACCACGAAGGCGGCATCGGGAGCGTGGCCCGAGAAATGAGAAAATCGAAAATCCAACCGCAAGCGCCGAACATCGAACCGGCGGGCGACCAAATGTATTCTCTGTTCCATCTTTGAACTTTATGCGCTACATCGAACCACACGGACACATGGTCAGTCGCACGACGGATGATTATGTCGATATGGCAACGGCGGGGTGCGCTTGCGTTTGCGAACCGGCCTTTTGGGCGGGCTTTGATCGCAGTTCCGCCGATGGATTTTACGACTACTTTTGCCAGCTCACGGAACATGAGCCGAAGCGTGCCGCGAAGTTTGGGATCCCACATTTTTGCTGGCTCTGCATCAATCCAAAGGAGTCAGAAGACGTGAAACTCGCTCAGGATGTCATTTCTCTCATTCCCAAATTCATCAATCGCCCGAACGTGTTGGGCATTGGCGAAATCGGGCTGAACAAGAATTCGCGCAACGAATTGAAGGTGCTGGAAATGCACATCGAAGTTGCCGCGCAGCACGATCAGCTGGTGCTCGTTCACACGCCGCACCTCGAAGACAAACTCAAAGGAACGCGCCTGATCATCGACGCGTTGAAGGGCGACAAACGCATCCGCCCCGAGCGCGTCATCATTGATCACGTCGAGGAACACACCATTCAACTCGTGCTCGACGCCGGTTTTTGGGCCGGCATGACGCTTTATCCCGAGTCCAAATGCACGCCGGCGCGCGCCATTGACATGCTGGAGGTTTACGGCAACGAACGCATCTGGATGAACAGCGCCTGCGATTGGGGCGTGAGCGTTCCGCTAGCCGTTCCGCGCACCGCCCTGGAAATGAAGCGGCGCGGACACACCGCCGAGCTGGTTGATAAAGTTGTTTACCAAAATCCGTTAAAATTCTTGAGCCAGACCGAGAAGTTTAAACTGGGTTAACGCCAATATAAATTCTTCTCGGTGTCCTCCATGCCCCTGTGGTTAAATCGGTTTCGTGAAACTCAACCACGGCCTTCATTTGGCCTACTGCACCAACATTCATCGCGGCGAAACCTGGCCGGAAACTTTTCAGGCCTTGCAGCAATATACGCTGGCGGTGCGGGACCGCGTGAGTCCCGGCCAGCCTTACGCCATTGGACTCCGGTTGAGTGACCGGGCAGCGCACGATTTGTCCGCGCCAGCCGAGATGAAGGCGTTCCGCAGGTGGCTCGATCAAAATAATTGTTACGTTTTCACGATTAACGGATTTCCATTTGGGCGTTTCCACGGCGGCCCGGTGAAGGAAAGAGTTTATTCGCCCGACTGGACTTCAAACGAACGGCTGGCATACACCAACCGGCTTTTTGATTTGCTGGCGCAACTGGTTCCGCCGGGAATCGAAGGCAGCGTCAGCACCGTGCCCGGTTCGTTCAAGGAATTCATCAAGGCGCCCGATCAACTCAGGGCGATCCAGAAGAATATTTTCCAATGCGTGGAGTACATCGCGCGCGTTTGCCAGCAGACGGGGCGCAAGTTGCATCTCGGACTGGAGCCGGAACCGCTTTGCCTCTTGGAAACGACCAGCGAGACTGTGCATTTCTTTGATCGACTTCGCGCCGAACATAACGGCGACCCGCGGCTCTATGAGTTTTTAGGGGTCAATTACGATGCATGCCATCTGGCCGTTGAATTCGAGGAGCCCGCCGCGGCGCTGCAAACATTTCAGCAGCACCAGGTCAAGATCAGCAAACTGCATTTAAGCTCGGCCTTGAAAGTGACGCCGACCCCGGAAGTTCGCGAAGCGTTAAAATCTTTTTCTGACGACGTGTATCTGCATCAAGTGGTTTCGCGCGATGCTGTCGGCCATTTCAAGCGCTTTAAAGATTTGCCGGATGCTCTCGCGCAAGCCGCTGGAGAAGAGTGGAGAATTCATTTTCACATTCCGTTGCACAGCCAGGCGACTGAGTTATTTGGCAACACCACGGATCATTTGCTCGGCGTTCTCGACGTATTGGCAAAAAATCCAAAACTCTGCTCGCATCTCGAAATGGAAACTTACACGTGGGAAGTAATGCCAGAGGAAATGAAAAACCGTAGCGTCGTCGATCAGCTTGTTGACGAATACGAATGGTGTCTCGCCCGGTTGGCCGAGCGCGGCCTGGCTCCAAACAAAACGGCGTGACGGCCCGGAATTATCTTTCTCAAGCCTAAGCTTTTCCGCTTTGCTTCTCCCAAAATGACCGGCGTACATCGACCTAGTTATCTGCGAACCTTTTTAATTCTGGGGCGCACGTCCAACCTGCCCACCGTCTGGTCCAATTGTTTCGCCGGCTGGCTCTTGGGTGGCGGCGGCGAGATTTCACGCCTTACCTGGCTTTGCATCGGCGCAACCCTTCTTTACGTCGGCGGCATGTTTTTGAACGACGCTTTCGACGCCAATTTTGACCGTCAACATCGCCGCCAGCGTCCCATTCCCTCTGGCGCCATCCCGGAGCGCGAAGTCTGGGTTGCGGGGTTTATCCTGCTGCTTTCCGGCTCCGGAACTCTGGTCTGGATGGGAGCCAGCACGGCGATTTTCTGTTTGCTTCTGGTGTTGTGCATTCTCATTTACGATGCAATCCACAAGGCAATCGCCATTTCCCCTGTGCTGATGGCGGGCTGCCGATTTTTTCTTTACCTCATGGCGGCATCGGTTACGGCCGAGGGCGTCACCGGCCTCGCGATCTGGAGTGCATTCGCCTTGGCGTTCTACATCATCGGACTCAGCTATCTGGCGCGCCGGGAATCGAGCCGCAGCGCAATCGAAAGTTGGCCGTGCTATCTTCTTGCGGCGCCCATTGTTCTCGCGTTGCTGGCCAATGCCGGCGCACACCAACGGCCCGCATTTCTGATTTCTTTCACGCTTGCCATCTGGATCCTTTGGGCATTGCGTCACACGTTTTGGAAGCCGCAAAGCAATATCGGATTCACGGTTTCGCAGTTGCTCGCCGGCATTGTGCTGGTGGACTGGTTGGCGGTCGGCAGTGCGGACCCGATTGTCGCGGCAGTCTTTATTGGATTATTTTTTGCGGCGCTGCTCTTTCAGCGTTTCATTCCGGCAACTTGAAGAGTTCTCCAATCCGTTCCTTGCTCAAAGCGGCGGGTTCAATTACGTTTTCACCCATGATTTTTCAGGCAATGCGTTGCCTTATTTTAATTCTGCTGCTGAGCCTCGCCGGGTGCGATTCAGGCCCCGACAGCGTTTTGGACGAGCAAAAAGATGCGAATTATTTAAGCGGTTGCAGCAGGAACTCGAGCCAGGATTACAAAGGAGCTTTCGAGGAATTTACCAAGGCGCTGCGCACGAATCCCGACTCCGCGTCCGCTCATTTTGAGCTCGGTTTATTGAACGAAAAGCAACTGACCAATTACGCCGCCGCGATCTATCACTTTGAAGAGCATCTTCGTTTGCGCCCGAAATCTGATTATGCCGATCGGGCCAAAGAGAGAATCCGCGCCTGCAAAACCGACCTCGTTAAAAATGAATTTCTCGCACCGGTAAACCAGGGAATGCAGCGCGACCTGGAGCGGCTCACAGCGGAAAATCTTTTGCTCAAGCGCCAAATCGAATCGCTGCAGACCCAGCTTTCCACCCGCGCAACCGTCCCGGCTGGCAATTTTGCCACTTCCACCGTTCCTGTCCCGCAGTCGGAACTCGTCGCGCAGACCACAACCCGCACCACGAATACCGAGGCGCGGACGGCCCGGACGGGTTCCAGTCGCCCGAAAACGCACGTGGTTAAAACGGGCGAAACCGTCACCTCTCTCGCCGCTAAATACGACGTGAAATTAAATGTCTTTCTTGCCGCCAACCCGAAAGTGGATCCGCGCCGATTGAAGGTGGGCCAAACGTTGAACATTCCTTCAACCGCGCAATGACGACCCATGCTCCCGCGCCTCCTTTTTTTCCTGATCGCGCTTTTTTGGCTGACCATGAATTTTCTTTTGTGGCGCTCCGAATTCGGCGGACAGAAACCGATTGGCAGTAGCGTCTCGCTGGAGACGGTTTGGAATAAAGTTCTCACCGCGCCGGACGCCTCTTCGCTGGAAATCTATCATCACGGCAAGAAAATTGGCTTTTGCCGCTGGGTGACCAGCGTCGGCGCTCTGGCCAACAAAAAACCATCCGACGAATTCGAACCCGAAGGAATGGTCGATGAACCCAACAGTTACAACCTTGATCTGGAAGGGAATGCCACGCTGAACGGATCAACCAATCGCCTGCGTTTCGATGTGAATCTGAAACTCTCGCTCGACCGAGCGTGGGAAGAATTTACCATCCGCGCCAACATGCGCCCCGACTCCTGGGAGCTTCATGCCACCGCCGCCGATCAAAAAGCGCGCTTCCTCATCGACGGCCCGGTGGAGCGCTGGGAACAGACGTTCACCTTTGCCGACCTGCGCAATCCGCAGGTTCTCCTGCGCGAATTCGGCGGACCGCTGGCGCTTGGAATTCTCGGCACGATGGGAAATTTTGGATTAGGCGCGCCGGACACGACCAACAGCGCGCCTTCAGCGCTGCCGATCAAGTGGGACGCGAACAACGACACGATGCGTTTCGGCCATTCCAAAGTGCGCGTTTACCGGCTGCGGGCAAAATTGTTCGATCGCTATGAAGCTTTTATTTTCGTCAGCCGCGTCGGCGAGATTCTCTGGGTCGAATTGCCGGATAAACTCATTTTGAGCAACGACGCCTTCACCCATTTTTGAGAAGCATCTCGAACCACAAATCACCCTGAATGTACGCGAATAATTCAGTAGTTGTGGACGCAAAAGCAATCGATCAAATTAGCGATTATAACCGAGGGCAAATGTTGAATTATCTGAAGATCACCAAACTGCGGGAGGGTGCAATCCTGGATCTCAGGCGTGCCAAACTGGAATGGGAGTGGCGGGCCTTATGATTCATGCCCATGGGTGTTTATTCGTGGTTTTTTCCTCATGATCGAGCTGCTTCATCTGACAAAAAAATTTGGCGATCTCGTCGCGGTCAACGACGTCTCCCTTACGGTGCCGCGCGGCGAGTTTTTCGCGGTGCTTGGGCCGAATGCCGCCGGGAAAACCACCACGATCCGCATTCTCGCTGGCCTGCTCAAACCGACTTCCGGCTCGGCGCGAGTTGCCGGTTTCGATGTGCAAACCGAATCGCTCGAAGCGCGGCGACGCGTTGCGTACGTTCCCGATTTTCCGTTTCTTTACGACAAATTGACGCCGTGGGAATTCTTCCGTTTCACTGGCCAACTGTTCCGCATGGCGGAAGCACGCATTCAAACCACCTGTCGCGAACTCGTCCCGCGCTTCGGCCTGGAAGCTTTCATCAACAAACCGATTGAAGGTCTCTCCCACGGCACGCGCCAACGCGTCGCCATCGTCTCGGCGCTGATGCATGATCCGGAAGTTTTTATCATCGACGAACCGATGGTCGGACTCGACCCGCATCATGTCCGCGTCGTCAAAGATATTTTGAAAGAACGCTCGCTCGCGGGCATGACGGTTTTTCTTTCCACCCATCAACTCAGCGTCGCCGAGGAAATGGCCGACCGCATCGGCATCATTCATCAGGGAAAATTGATTGCCGTTGGAACCCGCGACGAACTTCGCAAACAAAGCGGAGCCTCGGGCGCATTGGAAAAAACGTTTCTCAGCCTCACGGCGGAGGAGAAAACTCTAGCGACAGAAACTAACCCGTGAATTAACCTTTCGGCCAAGGTTTCTAAGTCTCCTGCCAGTCGGGCGATTGATTACAGGATAACTCGCTCCCTCATGCTCCAATTGCATCTTCCACGGCATCTCCCGATCATCCAAATTTCGGAATCAGTATCAATAGTGAGTGAATGGCGCTTAGTTAAAGCAAGATTTTTGTCCCTTTGGGCCACTTGAATTCTTGTTTGGTTGCAATTGCTTTTCGGCAATTCACTTCCTCGTCCTTGGAGAGCAATCGTTCAAAGTAACCGCCTTTCAGACCTTCCTTTTTGAAGCGCAAAGCAATGTCCTCAGTAACAAACAAGTCCCGATCCATATTCATCTTGCCTCCTCGATCAAACTTAGGCGTAAAGAATGTTCCGGCAAAGTCTGGCACTTTGATTTGGCTCGGAAATCGAATGAATCCGAGCACTTCCCGCGGACGCTTGCACGCTGCGCATTTTTGCTTACTATATTCGTATACGCTTTCGTCTGCCCGCACACGGCATGTCAAACTAATGACGTTCCATCCAGTACCAACCAGCTTCTTAAACTTGATTCCTTTAAACTTGGCCGTCTCAATGATTTGACGCACGGTATCATCAAAACAAAAGAATCCGTCAGAACTGATAAAAATATTTCCCCTAGCCCGAATTTTCACGTCAGAACTAAAGCCATTCTCAAATGCCGCATCATGATTAATCGCCTTACATTTCACACACACGAATCGGTTAAATTCTGGCTCCACAGTCAAGTAAGGCATTTCTTTACTCTCCTTGAATAACAGCCAGTTGTTGTGAGTTTGGTCGTTTGCAAATAGTTGAAAGTAGTTCATTGGAGTAATAGGGAACAATTGTCATGGCTTTTCAACTCCACTCGAACCTTGCGAGGCATAGGCCAATCATCCTGATTCCGCGAACCGTGTCAATCCTAGGCATGAGAACTGAGCGGGTCAGCACGCACGGACAATGCTGACAGATAATGTCGCTTACGAGCAAAGCAACTATGTTGGTAAATAAAATCATCCGCATCGGCAAACAGCAGGATGCCAATCAATTTTTCAAAAATGCGGATTGCAGTTCCTCCCGCGCTCGAAGATAAATCCCAGCATGTTAGCCAAGGTCTGTTCTGCAGCCGTCAATGGAATTGAGGCGTATCCAATCGAAGTCGAGGTCAATGCCGGGTGGGGTGACACGCTGGTGGTTATCGTCGGCCTGCCGGACGCCGCCGTGAAAGAATCGCGCGACCGCGTCAGCACCGCGCTCGGGAATTCCGGGTTCAAATTTCCGATGGGCCGCACGACGATCAATCTCGCTCCGGCCGACATCAAAAAAGAAGGGCCGAGTTTTGACCTGCCCATTGCCATCGGGATGCTGGCGGCGAGCGAGCAACTCGAAACCGATCAGCTCGACAATTTTATCATGGTGGGCGAACTCGCGTTGACCGGCGCGGTGCGTCCCGTGAAAGGCGTTTTGCCCATTGCCCTGCGCGCCCGTGCGGAGGGAAGGGCTGGGATTCTGGTTCCTGCGGAAAATGCGCCCGAAGCCGCGGTGGTGGCCGGTTTGCAGGTCATTCCCGTGCAGAATCTGCGCGAGGCGGCCAGCTTTCTTGAAGGACAAATCAAGATCGCGCCGACCCGGGTCGATCTCACCAAGCTTTTCGAACACGTGCAGGATGACGAAAATGATTTTGCGGATGTCAAAGGCCAGGAATCAGTCAAACGCGCTTTGGAAATCGCCGCGGCCGGGGGTCACAATTTAATTTTAATCGGCCCGCCCGGCACCGGAAAATCGATGCTCGCGAAACGGTTCACCACAATTCTCCCTCCGCTGACGCTCGATGAAGCGCTCGAGACGACGAAAATTCATAGCATCGTCGGTTTGTTGAAACCGGGACAAGCGCTCGTCACGCAACGGCCCTTTCGCGCGCCGCATCACACCGCAAGCGACGCCGGCTTGCTCGGCGGAAATATCAATCCGACGCCCGGCGAAATTTCTCTCGCGCACCACGGGGTATTGTTCCTCGACGAGCTGCCGGAGTTCAAACGCAGCGTCCTCGAAACGATGCGCCAGCCGCTGGAAGAAGGGATCGTCACGATCTCGCGCGCGGCCGGCACGATGACTTTTCCCTCGCAATTCATGCTGGTGGCGGCGATGAACCCCACGCCGGACGGGAAGATGCCGAGTGAATCGCGCAGTTCGCCGCGAGAGATTCAAAATTATCTCGGGCGCATTTCCGGCCCGCTGCTGGACCGAATCGATTTGCACGTGGAAGTTCCGGCGGTGAAATTCCGTGAAATCGCGGGCGAACAAACCGGTGAAACGTCGGCAGAAATTCGCGCGCGGGTCATCTGTGCGCGGGAGCGGCAGCACCGGCGGTTTGCGGAAAAGAAAAGCATCACCTGCAACGCGCGCATGGGCAGCCGCGAGCTGAAAAACTATTGCGAGTTGGATGAAGCAACGAAAGAGCTTTTGAAATTCGCGATGAGCGATTTGAACCTGAGCGCCCGCGCCTACGATCGCATTCTCAAAGTGGCCCGCACCATCGCTGACTTGGTGGGCGCAGAAAAGATTTCCAGCGAACACGTTTCCGAGGCGATCCAATATCGTTCGCTTGACCGGCAATTGTGGACTTGATCCACCTTTCCATTCCCTCGCGCCTAGGTTGAACCCGAATTGCGAAGTAGCGCGGGCGTCCGCGCCTGCCGTAAAGGGCGTGCGGCTCGCCGACCGGAAAAGAGGATGGAAAGATGGAGCGGTTCTATGTGGTTTCCACTGTCACCATCCAGCCGGACAACAAGGTGGTGATCGGAGGCAGTTTTGGAACGGAGGGCGGAGTCGAACGGTATTACCTGGCAAGGTTAAACCTCGTCAAACGCGCGGCGCGGCAACGCGCCGCCTGACTCATAGTTGCCGATGAATCGGAAATTGCTGGCTTAAATTCATGTTCAGCAGAGCAAAAGATGTGGATGGATTCTGACTTGCTCCGTTGGGTGCGCGGTCGTCTACTGGTTAGGTGGGTTTCCATCCGCGCGCAAATGTGAATCGGATGGTTGAAGGAAAGGTGAACCGTGGCTGAGATCACTGACATTCTGGCAGGGCGTGCGCAGGAAGAAAGCCAGCGGGCGGAAGAACTGCTGCCACTAGTTTACGACGAACTGCGCCGCCTCGCTTCATGGCATCTCGCAAACGAGCAATCGGGCCAGACTCTGCAAGCCACCGCTCTGGTCCATGAGGCCTACCTGCGACTGGTTGGCCACGAAGACCCGCAATGGAATGGGCACCGACATTTCTTCGGCGCGGCAGCGGAGGCGATGCGCCGCATTCTCGTGGATAATGCCAGGCGAAAAAATCGGCTTAAGCGCGGCGGAAATCTGGCACGGGTTGACTTGGAGGCGGCGGACGTTCCTTCCCCCATGCCGGACGACGATTTGTTGGCGTTGGATGAAGCGCTGGATCGCTTGGCGGAAGTGGATTCCCGCGCGGCTGAACTGGTGAAACTGTGCTTCTTCGTGGGGTTGACGCAGGAGCAAGCGGCCAAACATTTGGAGCTTTCCATCAGCACCGTCGAGCGGACCTGGGCATTCGCCCGGGCTTGGCTGTTTCGGGAAATCCAGAAGCAACGGAATCCACCAAGACAGATTTCTTGAATTGTTCTGAGGGGAATGGCTGCCGAATGGCGCATTTCTAAGTGAAGAAAGAATTTTTCCACATGCAAACTACGAAATTCGATGAGGCACCTTCATCTGGAGCAGTCGACGTCCGGGGCAACCGGCCCGGAAATCAGCCGAGTGCGCTTCAATCGAGAACGAGAACAATATGAAAACTTACCCTGCGATTTGGATCACCACCCTGATGGTGACGGCTTTAATTGCCGAGTGTCGCGCAAATATCAACGGCACCGACGACTTTAACGACAACTCTAACGACCCGGCGTTATGGGGGGCAGATCTAGTCGCTGGCGGCCAGCTCACGGAGGCCAACGGAAGACTAGAATATACCACGAGCGGTGTCCCCACGGGAAATGATGTCGCAGTGCGCCCATGGATCCTCAATTTCGGCAGCTCCACACAGAACTGGGAAATACAAATTGATGTCAGCGTGCCGCAGAGCCCCTTCAAGGGGATTTCACTACCCCTCGTAGTTTTCCCCGGCACTGATCTGAATATGCTCTTTGCCAATCGTTTCAGCGTGGAGTTGAACCAGTTTCAAGATAATGGCAACCAGCTGAAATTTCAGAGTGCGGTCAGCGCCAACTCATCCGAGAGTGTTGTGGGGAGAGTCGTCACCGCGTCGACTACTGCCGCTTTGCGTATCGCGTTCGACGCGAATACGAAAATCCTCTCGGCCTACTATGACGAGAACGGACCTGTTTGCGGCTACTCCTGGACGCTCCTTGGAGCCACGAATGTTCCTACCGCATGGAACATGACCAGCAGCAGCGTATTTGGGGTTGCGGTGGCTGGCAGCTCACAGGTGGGTTCTGTGGTTTCGGCCGACAATGTGTTCGGCGATAACTTTTTCGCTACATCCGGAAACAATCCCAAGCTGAACATAGCTCTAATCGGAAGCAAAGTGGTGCTCGCTTGGGCCACCAATGGGCCAGCCGTCCATCTTGAATCTACCGGCCTGTTGACCCCCTCGATTTGCTGGCAAGTTGTTGCGGACACTGTTGCTGTCGTGAGCACCAACTTTACGGTGACGAATACCATTTCGAGTGGGAGCGCATTCTTCCGCTTGAGCCGATGAAAAAAGTTTCTACGGCGGATGCAGTCAGGAGCCGGTGTTCAGCAGCGAATAAATCTGGAGCTAAACGGGCCAGCGCAGCGAACGGAAGCCAGCCGCTTGGCTGAGAGACAAAGCGAATATTTTCGGCGGGCTGGCGGTTTCGGGAAATCCAGCAGCAACGCAGTTCGCCGGGTTGAATCCGAAAAGTTTGGTGAAGGGAATCGCCGCTGAATAGCGCACGAATGGATGAGCAGTTGGATGAAGAACGGAATGTTTCGTATGAAAATTACGCAATCTGGCATGGATATGACCGCAGGTTTTACCTGGCAACATCGGTGCAATCGCGTTCTGGCATTGGTTGCGGGTGTCATTCTGATCACCTGTGCTGGCTGCCGGACCGACACCTACACGCATTCCCGATTCCGTGAGCGCAGTGCCCGGCTGACCACCGTTGCACTCATGCCCGCACAAATTCGGACGGGTATCCGCGGCGACCTGCATTGCCATACGACGGACAGCGACGGCAAAGATGACCTTGAAGCGATGGCGATGGCCGCGCGCGAACGCGGTTATGAATACCTGGCCATTAGCGACCATTCCAAGCGTGTGGCGATGGCTCGCGGCTTGGATGCGAAACGCCTTGGGCAACAGATTCGGCGAATCGATCGGCTAAATGAGAGGCTCGAAGGCATTCGCCTGCTCAAAGCGGCGGAAGTGGACATACTTGAAAATGGATCGCTCGATTTGCCTAATGACATTTTGAAGGAGCTGGATTTTACGGTTTGTTCGGTTCACTACCATTTGAACCTTCCTGCTGAAAAGCAAACCGAGCGCATCCTTCGCGCAATGGAGAATCCCTATTTTCGCATCCTCGGCCACCCGACCGGTAGGTTAATCAATGCGCGTCCACCGTTCGGATTTGATCTGGAAAAAATTATGAAATCGGCTTCCGAGCGAGGCCGCATTCTGGAAGTGAATTCCCAGCCGGATCGGCTCGATTTGTCCGACGTCCATTGCAAGATGGCCAAGGAACACGGTGTGCGTCTGGCTATTTCGACTGACGCGCATCAAACGAGTGAACTGGATTTCATGCGTTTCGGCATCGCGCAAGCGCGACGTGGCTGGATCGAGGCCAAAGACGTCATCAACACGAAGTCGCTGGAGGACCTGTTGGTCTGCTTCAGCGCTGGTCAAAGGCGGACCAAAGAAGATCAGCTCTTCTTTGAAGTGGTGACGTAAACAGACTCGATTAGATGTTCCACCTCGTCGCTGTCGCATTTCGGGCAGTGGACCTTCTTCTGATCGTGTTCCGCGATGGTCATAACCTGCTCGAACTGATGTCCACATTTCTTGCACTCGAATTCGTATATTGGCATAGCTACCTCCTGGAAGTCTCTTTAGTCACCTATTCCCCAGGTTCTTTCGTTGCGCAAGAGTCGGCGTTTGTTTCCTGGATGCAGTCAGGACAATAAGGAGAATACCTTGCCCGCCGTCTTCCGCCGGACATCGAGCGAATCAGCCATTGCCCTGATTGAAGCCGCTGGGAAAAGGTAGCGTTGATTGAGGTTCCAGTTTAGAAGCGGTTCGAAGGTAGAGAAGTTGGTTGTGGGAACCACGAGGCTAATTCTGTTCGAGGTATGATTACTCAGGCATTGGAGCGAGTTGCAGAAATGATTTGGGAACTACCCGTCGCCTACAAGGAAGGGATGCGCGTTCCGGCCCGGATCTATGCCACGGAAAAGCTGATCGAGCAGATGGATGAAACGGTTTACGAACAAATCAGCAACGTCGCGACGCTTCCCGGAATCACAAAATATGCCTTCTGCATGCCCGACGGACATTCCGGGTATGGATTTCCCATCGGTGGTGTTGCGGCGATGGATATCGAAAACGGAGGGGTCATTTCTCCCGGCGGCATTGGCTTCGACATCAATTGCGGCATGCGCCTTGTCACGACGAATCTCACCGAGGTCCAGGTGAGGCCCCGCATCAAGGACTTGGTGGAAAAACTTTTTCAGCGCGTGCCTGCCGGAGTGGGCAGCAAAGGATTCGTAAAGCTTTCCCGCGATGAATTTCGCAAAGTCATCGAAGAAGGCGCGCGCTGGTGTGTCAGTCATGGATACGGCTGGAATGAAGACCTTCAGTTGACGGAGGAAGAGGGCTGCATCGAGGGCGCTGACGCATCGCTGGTGAGCGAGCGAGCCATCGACCGGGGCCTCGAACAAATCGGCACGCTCGGTTAAGGCAATCACTATCTCGAAGTCCAGGTCGTGCGGAAGGAGCACGTTTACGACCCGGAGCTGGCTGCCGCGTTCGGGATCACGGTTCCAGACCAGGTTGTGGTGATGTTTCATTGTGGCAGCCGGGGTTTTGGTCACCAGGTAGCGACCGATTATCTGCAAGTTTTCCTGCGTGTCATGGAAAGCAAATACGGCATTCAAGTCCTGGATCGCGAGCTGGCCTGCGCTCCGTTTGATTCACCGGAAGGCCAGAATTATTTTTCCGCGATGAAGTGCGGGATCAACATGTCGTTCGCCAATCGGCAAGTCATCCTGCATCGCATTCGCGAAGTTTTCTCCCAGCTGTTCGGGAGCACCGCTGAAGAACTCGGGCTTCATATGGTCTATGACGTCGCGCATAACACCGCGAAATTGGAGCGGCACCTGGTCGATGGCGAAGAGCGAAAACTATTGGTGCATCGCAAAGGCGCCACGCGAGCGTTTGCACCCGGAATGGTTGGAGTGCCCGAAAAATATCAGCAGATCGGCCAGCCCGTTATCATTGGCGGCAGCATGGAAACCGGCTCCAACTTGCTCGTCGGCTTGCCCAGTGGCGATCAAACTTTTTTCTCCACGGCGCATGGGAGCGGCCGGACGATGAGCCGGACCAAAGCGCGGCACCAATGGCAAGGCCGGGCGCTGCAGCACGACTTGGAGGCGCGCGGGATTTATGTCCACAGCACCTCCTGGGCGGGATTGGCCGAAGAAGCTGGCGGCGCTTACAAGGATATCGACGAGGTCATCCATGCTGCGGAAGTTGCCGGCCTTTGCCATCGCGTGGTTCGATTTACGCCCATAGGAAATATCAAAGGTTAATGGAGGAGCCGATGTAACAGGCGCGGTTGAACGAGAAGACGCGGTGGCTACCAGGAAAATGGAAATGCGCACACCTATCACCGTCATTAGCGGTCCGCTTGGCAGCGGCAAGACAACCCTGTTGCGCCATGTGCTCAATTGTGTGAACCGCAAACTCGCCATTATCATGAACGAATTCGGCGAGATCGCGATCGACAGTAAAATTATCGAGGGAAAAAATATCCGCCTGGCGGAACTGGGCGGCGGATGCGTTTGCTGCTCGCTGATCGGCGAATTTGAAGCCGCCGTCAACGAGATCATCGACACCGTTCAACCCGAAAACATCCTGCTCGAAACCACCGGCGTGGCTGAACCGGGCGCGCTCGTGTTCGACATTGAAAGAAATCTGCCACGCGTCCGGCTGGACGGGGTCATCTCAGTCATGGATGCCGATGGGTTGTTGAGATTTCCATCCCTTGGGCAAACGACACGCTTGCAGATTGAAGCCGCTGATTTGCTTCTGCTGAACAAAGTCGATTTGGTGGCAACCGGTGATTTGCATTTCCTCGAGGAAAAACTGCGGTCCATCAATGAAACCGCCCCGCTGGTGCATACGCGGCGTTGCGAAGTAGACGTTGATTTGCTTCTCGGGTTGGCGCAGCAAAAAGCAATCTCGCCGCCGCGTCACACGCATCAGCTCGAGTTTGAATCGTTCAGCTATGTTTCACCCGGGATTTTTGATCGGGAGCGCTTCGGGAAATTTGTCTATGGCCTCGGTCAAGAGGTTTACCGCGCGAAAGGCTTTGTTCAATTTTCAGACGGAAATCAGCTGTTCAATTTCGTGAACGGGCGTTGGGATTTTGAGCCCTTCGATCATCACGGAACGGAATTGGTTTTCATCGGTAAACAGCTGGGCAACGTGAAAGAAACGATTCTTGGCCGGTTAAAGGCATGCGAGTGTGCTTTATCTCCTGAGCTGAAATCGTAAATCGCACGACGACTTATGTCCTACGAATTTCTGCCAGAAATCGCGATAGCCGACCAGGCCTTCCGCGCGTCCGGAAAAACTTTGGAAGAGGTGTTTGTTTCCGCAGGCGACGCCGTGACGAACACGATGATCGATGACCTTGGCGCGATTGAGCCGAAGAAGCGGCGGTCGCTTCACCTCGAAAACGCGGCGCTGGACCTGTTGCTCTTCGATTTCCTGCAAGAAATAATCTACCTCAAAGACAGCGAGCAATTATTGCTGCGGTTGGAACGGGCGCAAATTCGTGAAATCCACGGCAAGCACGTGTTCGATGGCGAACTTGCCGGAGAAAAACTCGATCCCGCTCGCCATTCGCAGCGGGTCGATGTCAAAGCGGTTACCTTGCACAGATTCAATCTGGAAAAAACTGCTGCGGGTTGGTCCGCAACTGTGATTCTGGATATTTAATTCATCAGTCTTGAGGATAAAGAAGCGGTCGAATGGGCGATCTGATGGTGAGACGCAGCGAATGGACGATGTCCCTCCAGTTTCTCTTTTCTTTTGCAACCATTTAAAATATTCTCGCTGAAACACTTTGAAAAAATCGCATCGAATGAACTGTTCTGACTGCAATTGCCTACCAATTTTTTCGTGATGAACCACTCTAACCTCCGGCGGCTTTGCCAATCTCTTACGTTCATAACTGCGTCCGCCTTGACTTGCGCCGCAGCGGATTTCGAAAAGGAAATCCACCCGGTTCTCAAGGAATTCTGCCTCGGCTGCCATTCCACCCAGAAACATAAAGGCGATCTTGACCTTGAACGTTTCGTTTCGCTCCAGGAGGTGATGAAGCATCCCAAAGTCTGGCAGGGAGTGGTTGAGCAGCTTTCCCTCGGCGAAATGCCTCCCAAAGAGAAGCCGCAACCGTCCGATTCCCAGCGGGAACACTTGCTGGATTGGGCCAACGGAATGCTGGATGAGGTCGCGCTGCTGCGAAGGGGCGACCCCGGACCGGTGGTGCTGCGCCGCCTTTCCAACGCGGAATACACCTACACCATTCGTGATTTGACCGGCGTGGAATCGCTCGCGCCGGCGAAAGAATTTCCAGCCGATTCCGCCTCGGGAGAAGGATTCATGAACGTCGGTAATTCGCTCGTGATGTCTCCATCGCTGCTGACGAAATATCTCGATGCCGCCAAAGATGTGAGCAGCCATGCCGTTCTCTTGCCGGATGGAATCGCATTCTCGCCGAGCACGTCGCAGCGCGACTGGACCGAGGAAAAGCTCGCGGCGATTCGCGGATTCTATGCCCGATTCACGGAGACCGGCGGCGGGAGCGCGGTGAATCTTCAAGGAATCCAGTTCGACACGAAAGACGGCGGCATCTTGCCGCTCGCCAAATACTTGGCTGCTACGCTCAACGAGCGCGATGCGCTTAAATCCAATCAGAAATCCATCGCTGACGTCGCACGCGTGGCGGGGTTGAATGCGAAATATCTCGGGACGTTGTGGAGCGCGCTGAACGGCACGAACGCGTCACTCGTGCTCGACCAGGTGCGAGTGCAATGGCGTGCGGCGAAACCGGGCGAGGCCGATGGGTTGACCAAGAGTATTGCCCAATGGCAGCAGGCGCTGTGGCGCTTTACCACGGTCGGCCATATCGGCAAACGCGACGGTCCGAAAGCGTGGCAGGTTCCGGTGGTGCCGCTGGCCGAGGCGCGCGAAGTCCGCTTGAAGATTCCCGCTCCGGCGGCGGGGCAGGACGCAATGATTTATCTCTCGTCCACGGACGGCGGCGACGGAAATCAAAGTGATATCGCTGAGTGGGGGAATCCGCGATTGGTTGCGGCTGGCCGGCCCGATTTGCCCTTGCGCGACGTGCGCGCCGCAGTGACGGCACTGGCGATGCATCGCGAAAAAGTGGTTTCTACCGCAGCCAAATGTCTGGCTGCGGCAGCAGAAATCAGTGGCGCGGCGGACAAAAGTGCAGTGGCGCAACTCGCGCAAAAACATGGAGTGGAACCGGCACTGCTGACGGCGTGGCTGGATTATCTCGGAATCGGCAGCGGTGAAGCACGGATTGAATCGCACATCACCACAAAACTGGAGAGTGCGCAGAATTATGATTTTATCAAAGGATGGACGGGTGCGGATGCATTGAGCGTTCTGGCGAATTCTTCCGATCAATCAGTGCGTGTGCCGGGCACGATGAAGCCTCACGGCATCGCGGCGCATCCTTCGCCAAAGCAGCGCGTGATCATGGGCTGGCGCAGCCCGGCGGCCGCAACGTTGCGCATCGACGGCGCGGTTCAACACGCGCATCCCGAGTGCGGCAACGGCGTAACCTGGACATTGGAAGTGCGTCGGGGCAATTCACGGCAGCGGCTTGCCGCAGGCACGGCCCAGGGAGCCAAAGAAGTTAAATTTGGCCCCGTTGAAAACGTTGTGGTAAAGCCCGGCGATGTCGTCTCGATCGCCATCGGGCCGCGGGATGGCAATCACAGTTGCGATCTGACTGCGGTTGATTTGAATCTCACAGACGGAACGCGCGCCTGGAATCTCGCAAAAGATGTTTCGCCGAATATTCTCGCGGGGAATCCGCACGCCGACAGCCTGGGCAACGCGGGCGTTTGGCATTTTTACAGCGAACCGGACAACGGCGGTGGTCCGGAAACGGTTCTGCCCCCGGGCTCGCTCCTTGTGAAATGGCAATCTGCTGCGAGCGCCCAGGAGAAGGATCGCCTTGCCGCGGACATTCAAAAACTGCTGGCTGGCGGCGCGACCAACGTGGTCAAAGATGCGCCCGATGCGCTGCTTTATCGCGAGCTGACCTCGATGAATGGCAAGTTGTTCTCGCGAGTTGTTGCCAGTGTTTTAGCCTCGGCTCAACCGAAGGAAGCGCCCGCTAACAAAGCCGCGAACGCCGCCATTTTGCAAAGCCCCAAGAACAACTCGGTCGGGATCCTCGCGCGCGCTGGAAAAGAGCCGGCTCCCATCGCGTGGGGAATTGATCCGGCGCTGTTCGGCAAATTGCCCGACGGTTCCAAGGGTAATTCAAACAGCTTGTGCGTTCGCGCACCGTCCGTCATCGAAGTCCGTTTGCCAGCGGAACTCGTGGAAGGTTGCGAGTTTGTTGCGACCGCTGCGTTGGAGAAAAGACTTGGCCACGAAGGCAGCGTGCAGATGCAGGTGTTGGCGACAAAACCGGTTGCGACATCGGGCCTCACGGCTGGTGGCGTGAAAACGCAGGGCGGCAAAGGCACATGGTCTGACGGGGAACGCCCAGTGGTTTCGGATTCGCCGATTCTCGTGAACAATGACAGCGCGTCGCGCAAGCGCATCGAGGCCGCGCTCGACGAGTTTCGCCAGCTTTTTCCCGCCGCGCTTTGCTACACGAAGATTGTGCCTGTCGATGAAGTGGTCACGCTGACGCTGAATTATCGCGAAGACGACCACTTGCGTCGTTTGTTGCTCGACGATCAGCAGACGGCCGAATTGGAGCGTCTCTGGGCGGAGCTGCATTTCGTTGGTCAGGATGCGCTGAAACTGGTCGATGCCTTCGAGCAGCTCTGGCAATTCGCCACTCAGGACGCGGACCCGAGCGCGTTCACGCCCATGCGCGAGCCGATCAAGCAGCGCGCCGAAGAGTTCAAAAAGCTGGTTGTCGACACGCAGCCGCAGCATCTGAAGGCCGTTCTGAAATTTGCGGAGAACGCTTATCGGCGCTCGCTGGAGGAAGGGGAGAAAAAGGAATTGCGCGCGCTCTATCAAAAAATGCGCGATGAAGAAATCCCGCACGAGCAAGCGATTCGTCTCACGCTGGCTCGCGTCCTGGTGGCTCCGGCGTTTTTGTATCGCGCCGAAAAACCGGGCTCCGGCGACAAGCCTGGCCCGGTGAACGATTGGGAATTGGCCACGCGGTTGAGCTATTTTCTGTGGTCATCCGTGCCGGACGACGAGTTGCGTCGCCTCGCTATCGCCGGAAAATTGCACGAGCCCGATGTCCTGGCCGCACAGACGCGTCGCATGATCCGCGACCCGCGCGTGCGCCGTCTCGCGACCGAGTTTGCCTGCGCGTGGCTGCACATTTACGACTTCGATGAATTGGGCGAAAAGAGCGAACGCCATTTTCCAACCTTCACGGCTTTGCGCGGCTCGATGTACGAAGAGACGATCCGGTTTTTCACCGATTTTTTCCAGCGCGACGACTCGGTGCTGAACATTCTCGACGCCGATTACACATTTTTGAACGGCGGCCTCGCCAAACATTACGGCATCACGAACGTGAAGTTTGAAGGCACCAATGACTGGCAACGGGTCGAAGGCGTGAAGAAATTTTCGCGCGGCGGCATTCTCGGCCAGGCGACCACGCTCGCGAAACAATCCGGTGCTTCGCGCACGAGCCCGATTCTCCGTGGTAACTGGGTTGGCGAAGTTCTGCTCGGCGAAAAACTGCCGCGCCCGCCGAAAGACGTGCCTCGTTTGCCCGAGGACGAGGCGACCGAAACGTTGACCGTCCGCCAACTGACGGAAAAACACAGCACCGATCCTAAGTGCTACGGCTGCCATCGCCGGATCGATGGATATGGGTTTTCGCTGGAAGGATTCGATGCCATCGGCCGCCGGCGCGATCGTGATCTGGGCGATCGGCCCATCGACACGCACGCCAAAGTCATGGACGGCACGGAAATCGAAGGCCTCGACGGATTGCGAAATTATCTGCTGACAAAACGGCGCGATGTATTCGTGAAACAGTTTTGCCGCAAGCTGCTCGGCTATTCGCTCGGCCGCGGCGTGATGCTTTCGGATGGCCCGTTGATTTCCGAGATGCGCGACCAACTCAAGTCACACGACTATCATATCAGCGCCGCCCTTGACGTGCTGGTGCGGAGCCAGCAATTCCGCCAGATTCGGGGGAAGGAGATGGCCTTTGAGGAATGAGTCAGGTTGTGAATCAAATCCAATGAACAAATCAACCGCATTTCTCCATTTCGCGCGCCGTTTTATTGTGCTAATGAATAATCAATCAATCCTATGACCACACACAAATTCTCCCGACGCACATTCCTCCGCGGAGTCGGCGTCACGATGGCCCTGCCGTGGATGGAATCGCTCACCGTGTGGGGCGACACGCCGCCTGCGGGCGTCAAGCCTGCCAGCGAAGCGCCGGTGCGGCTCGCGGTTTTATTTTCCGGCAACGGTTTTCATTCCAAAGAGTGGTGGGCCAAAGGCGAGGGGAAACAAATGGAGTTGGGCAAAGTGTTGGCGCCGCTCAATGATTTTCGCGAAAAGACCCTGTTCATCCGCGGCCTCTACAACGAGGAAGCGCAGAAGGGCAATATTCATAGCTCGCAAACCGGCAACCTCCTCTCGGGCGCTCCGCTGGCGTCCGGCGGCGAGATTCGATCCGGAACCAGCATCGACCAATTGGTCGCCCAGCGTTATGGGAATTCAACCAAAGTTCCCAGCCTCGTGCTTGGGTGCGAGAAATCAAATCCATCGGTCCACAAAAATTATTCGATGCTCTACAGCTCGCATATTTCCTGGAGTTCGCCGACCACGCCGACGCCGCTGGAGATTTATCCTGCCCTGGCATTCGACCGGTTGTTCAAGGATGTGGTGAGCAAAGGCGACAAGAGCGTGCTTGATGCGGTGTTGTCCGACGCAAAAGACCTGCGCCGCCACATCAGCGCCAATGACCAGCGCAAGCTCGATGAATATCTCGATTCCGTGCGCGACGTGGAACAACGCATCGAAAACGCCGGGCAAAAAGGTGAGTTGCAAGGCTGGCGGCCGACCTTGAGCGCTCCAAACATCCCGCGCCCCGCTGATGGCATTCCGCAGGACATCGGCGAGCACATGCGCCTGATGTGCGACATCCTTGTGCTCGGTTTCCAAACCGACACAACCCGTGTCACGACGCTCAAGCTGAACAACGACCACAGCTCGCTGCGCTTCCCGAACCTCGGGGTGGATTACATGATTCATCACCTGCTTTCGCACAGCGACTCGGCGGATTGGCTCAAGGTAAATCAGTTTTTCCTCGAACAAGTCGGCTACATTGCGCGCAAGCTCGACGCTATCCAGGAAGGCCCTCGCACGCTGCTCGACAACACCATGCTGATGTATTGCTCTTCCATGTTAAATGGCAACCACGATGCGTCCCAACTTCCCGTCGTATTGATCGGTGGCGCGGGCGGACGGCTCAAGGGCGGCCGAGTCCTGGACTACAAAGAAAAACCCGAGCGCCAGCTTTGCCGGCTCTACCTCTCGATGATGGACAAAATGAACCTGCGCCTGCCGAAATTTGGCGATGCTTCCAAGCCTCTTGAGGAGGTTTGAGTTGCAGGGCAATTGGCCCTGCATCGATTAGGCAGGCAGCCATTTTGCGAGTGTAGGGATGTGCCTTCCGTCCGATCCCATAATTCCTCAACTACGGCTCGCGCTGTGTTCAGAAGCAATCTCCGTTGGGGTTGAAAACATTTTGGGCGCATGACCCAGGCCAGGCTAGCAGGCTCGCCAACGATGGGCTGATGGATGGAATCACTTTGGGATTCTTGGACGGGAGCGGTCACACGCCGAGGGTGCGGGTTTGGTGCAGATGTATCCGCCACGCCAGATTCTGCCTGGTGAACCCGGTTTGCTTCATTAATCCAGTCATCGTCGGTGGTCCGAGTGCCGCTCGATATAGCTCACCGCGACGTTTGTGTAGCGCCAGTTTTGAAATGAATCGTAGGCCACAAACTGGTAGGCCAGCACGATGAACCAAAACACCACTTGATAATTGCGCTTGGAGCATTTGTGGCGCAAGCGGCGTTGCGCGAGATACGCTCCAGGCCAGCCACCCAACAACTCCAGCAGATGCAACTGCGCCTCTGGTATGCGCCACAAGCCTTCTTCGGCCCGCCGTTTGTCCACGGCATAAACCCAATAGGCCACCGCACTGACGACGAAGGCGTAAATTCCCAGCCATTGATAATCCGGCCCGAGTCGCTGCACGGCGTAAACCGGCAAAGCCAGGAATATAGTGACAACCAGGAGGCTCATGCGGCGAGGAGGTGGTGGAGGGTGGAGTCGAGGAGGTGCGCACCGAGGGTGCGGGTTTGGTGCAACTGCGCTTCCAGCGTGTCGCACCACCGCAGCAATTCCTCCACCCGCGCCACGATCCGCTTTTGTTCGGCCAAGGGGGGAAGTGGAAACGGATATTTCCGCAGAAACCCAAGCGAGACGAATGATTGGACGCCGCCCGCCGTGATGCGTTTCAGCCTCTCAGAAGCGTGAATTAGATACAGATGAAGGAAGCTCGGCTCTGACAAATTCCGGTCGTAATACTTGAACAGGGCGACGTTCTTGATGCTGAAATTGGGTTCAACATCCACGATGACTGGGTTGCCAATGCTGCCGATCATTGCAAACAAGATGTCCTCCCGATCAACTTTCGAGCGGTCGCAGATTTGCCGGTGGTCCTCGGCTGAAATCAACTTCACGTCAGTCAAATCGAGGCGGCCAGTATAAAGGTTCTTGCTAGTTACGAGCGGAAATCCATCCGAAACATATTTTGGGCTGTCGTGCGTTCCGTCGCGGACATCAAAAACGTCATTGAGCCTTGTCCATGTCCATGTCTCGGGTAAAGCGGTGTCGCGCTGCGCTTGCCACCGCACTCCAAGACGCGGCCTGTCTGATTTCAGCTTTCAGAATTTCAGCGTTTCAGTTTTTGCCCCTATGACCCGCGCCACGTTCTTCAAGCATTTCGAGTTGCTGGCCGACCAACCGGACGCGGTGGCCAAGATGCGCGAGTTGGTTCTGCAACTTGCGGTTCGTGGACAACTCGTTGAGCAAAGCGGCAAGGACGAGCCAGCACACAAGTTGGTTGATCGCGCTCGGAAGGCATGGACGGAGCGCAAGATTCGTGACCGTGAGAAAAGTGAGGCGCAAGAACCTCCACACAAACTGCCCGCCGGTTGGGTTTGGACATGTCTGGATGAAATTGGCGACACGAACCCGCGCAACGAGGCGAACGACAAATCGGAAGTCGGGTTCGTGCCGATGAAACTGATCTCGGCGGGCTATGGCGAGCCGGTTTCCTTTGAGGTTAAGCCGTGGGGAGAAGTCAAAAAGGGATTCACGCATTTCGCTGACGGTGACGTGGTGCTGGCGAAAATCACACCGTGCTTTGAAAACGGAAAGTCTGCGGTGATTCCCAAACTGAAGAACGGCATCGGCGCGGGCACGACCGAGTTGCATGTGTTCCGCCAGTATTCAGGCTGCGTCGTGCCTGATTACGTTCTCATTTTCTTCAAGACGCCGAGATTCATCAACGAGGGTGTGCCGCGCATGACTGGCTCTGCCGGACAAAAGCGCGTTCCCTGGGATTACTTCGCCAACACGCCGTTCCCACTTCCCCCCTTGGCCGAGCAGCGGCGGATTGTGGCCAAGGTGGATGAGTTGATGGCGTTGTGCGACGAGTTGGAGCAGCGGCAGCAGGCGCGGCAACACGCGCGCGGCCAACTCCAACAATCCACGCTGCATCACCTGCTGTCCGCCCGCGAGCCGCAAACCTTTGCCGCCGCCTGGCAGCGCGTGCGCGACCATTTCCACCTCCTCCACGACACCCCCGACGCCATCCCCCAACTCCGCCAAGCCATCCTCCAACTCGCCGTCCAAGGCCGCCTCGTCCCGCAGAATCCGAAAGATGGAAAAGCGGTTGAACTCCTTGAACAAATCAACGGGGTCAAAACCAAGTTGGTGAAGGCCAAACAACTCCGAAAAATTGAACAGTTCGGCGTGGTCGGTGATGACGAACAGCCATTCGCTTTCGGATGCGCCCGGAACTTTGAACATCCCCCAGCCGGAGCGATGCCGTTGAGCGACCGTTGAATCGCGCCCGGAGCGCGGCGTTCACGCCGCTTCGGCTTCCGCAGGACCAGCCGCCAGCGAACATCCAAGAGTTATTCTCGTTGAAGCGGCATAAATGCCGCGCTCCTTCGCTTCGGCGGCCATGTCTGGCTTTTTGCATCGTTTTGGCCAAACGGTTCCGGCTTGGCGTGCGAAAGCGCCGTCGCCGCTGCGCTCTGCCGGCGCAGTCCAAAAGGCGGGAGTGCTGGCTTGTCAGTCGGCTTAACATGCGGTAAACATTTTGCGGCTTTGGAATGGACTATCCGTTCGGCGAAGGGCTACTGGAAATTTCCGGTGGCCTTTCGTTTTTGGGTTTTCCCCTTTTCCTTTCGTTTCGTTTTCTGGGGCCGCGCACGTCCATCCTGTTGCATTGCCGCCTCCACCCGGTCGCGATCGGCCTCGACGAAGCGCTGGAGTTGCTCGGCGGAAGGCAGCGCGGTGAGGTAGCGCGAGACAAAGAGTTTGTTGTCCATGCCGGCGGTGGCGAACTGCACCTTGGTGTGGTCTTTGTCGCTGCACAGAATGATGCCCACGGGCGGTTGTTCGTCCGGGGCGGTGACGTTTTCGCGCCACCAGTTGAGATAAAAATTCATCTGGCCGGCGTCGCCGTGTTTGAAGGCACGGACTTTCAAATCCAGCAGGACGTGGCAGCGGAGGTGGCGGTGGTAGAAGACGAGGTCAATGTAGTCGTGCTCGTTACCCACGGTGATGCGCCGCTGGCGGGCTTCAAAGAGAAAGCCTGCCCCGAGTTCGAGGAGGAAGTTCTGGAGATGGTTGAGCAGGGCGGTTTCGAGATCGCTCTCGGTGTATTCGGGCCGCTCGCCGAGGCCGGTGAATTCGAGGACATAGGGATCGCGGATGAGGTCGGAGATGGTTTCCTGCGGCTCCTGGGCGCGAGCGCGCTTGATGACGGCGGCTTTGTTTTTAGAAAGCCCGGTGCGCTCAAAGAGCAGCGAGCCGATCTGGCGTTGAAGCTGGCGTTTCGACCAGTTGCCCTTAAGACATTCGTTTTCGTAAAAGGCGCGCTTGAGCGGGTCGTCAATGCGGATGAGTTCGATGAGTTGAGTCCATGAGAAATGTAGAACCGCGTTGGCGGACAAGGGCGTGATGTTGCAGAAGGATTTCCGCACCAGTGGTGCGGAAATCTGCTTTGTCTCTTCGCAAGATTCTGTAACCACTGGTGACAGAATCTGGGAAGTCATTTCGGCAACGGATTTCCTCATCAGTGATGAGGATTTCTTGTCGCCAACAGCCTCCAGCAAATGAGCGGTCAATTTCCGCACCACTGGTGCGGAAATCTCGGAGCGGATTTGCGGATAGGCAAAATACACCTGCCGCATCCGCTCGAGCATGTCTGGACTCGCTCCGCTGACCTTGCGTTTTTTCAGATCGGCGGCGAGACGTGGGAGCAGCCGCGCGCCATACTTGGCTCGGTCCTCACCGTTTTGCTGGAATTCCACGATGTAGGCACCAATAAGCCAGTTGCGGATAACCAGCGCTTGATTGACGGCGGCGGCGGCCCGCGCCAGCAACTGTTGGCTGGCGGAATCAATGGCTTTGACGAGTTGGAGGTATTTCATGGCTCAACGTTCCAGTGCGGACTGCAATTCACGTTTCAGTTTCTCCCGCGTGTCGTTCACGGCTTTGACAAGTTGCTGATATTCCAGCAGCAGCTTGTCCGGGTCGGCGTGGCCGGGATCAACGACGTTCGGATTCTTGATGTCGAGGTTGTAGCCGGAGGCTTTGATCTGCTCGATGGGCACGCGCCAGGCGAGTTCGGATTCTTTGCGTTTCTTCCACCAGGCTTTCTCGGCCTTGAACTCGTCAATGTGGATGGGCTTGGTTTTGTTGTAGGACTTCACGCCCGGCGGATAGGGGTGTTCGTAATACCAGATTTCCCTGGTCGGCTCGCCTTTGGTGAAGAACAGGAGGTTGGTCTTGATGCCAGTGTAGGGCGCGAACACGCCGTTGGGCAGGCGGACGATGGTGTGGAGGTTGCACTGGGTGAGCAGTTCCTCCTTGATACGGGTTTTGACGCCTTCGCCAAAGAGCGTGCCGTCGGGCAGCACAATCGCGCCGCGTCCGCCGTCCTTCATCAGGTGCATGATGAGGACGAGGAACAGGTCGGCGGTTTCCTTGGTGCGGATGGTGGCGGGGAAATTCTGCTCAATGCCATCTTCCTCCATGCCGCCGAACGGCGGGTTGGTGATGATGACATCCACGCGGTCTTTCGGGCCGTAATCGCGGAGCGGTCGGGCGAGCGTGTTGTCGTGGCGGATCTGGCTGGGCACTTCGATGCCGTGCAGGAGCATGTTGGTGGTGCAGAGCAGATGCGGCAGCGGCTTCTTTTCCACGCCGTGGATGGAGGCTTGCAGGATTTCCTCGTCGGCTGGGGTTTTGACGCCCTGCTTGCGGACGTGTTCGATGGCGCAGGTGAGGAAGCCACCCGTGCCGCACGCGGGATCGAGGATGCGCTCGCCAAGCTGGGGATTGACCATGTCCACCATGAACTGGGTGACGGCGCGGGGGGTGTAGTATTCGCCGGCGTTGCCCGCGCCTTGCAGGTCGCGGAGGAGTTGCTCGTAGATGTCGCCGAACAGGTGACGGTCGCTGGCGGAGTTGAAATTGACCTCGTTGATCTTGTTGATGACCTGCCGGAGGAGCGTGCCGGACTTCATGTAGTTGTAGGCATCCTCAAACGCGGCGCGCAGCACGGCGGCGCGGCCCGTGGTGGCAGTCAGGTTCTTGAGGTTGCGGAACAGGTCGTTGTTGACGAAGTCGGTCAGTTCGTCGCCGGTGATGCCCTCGGCGTCGGCGGCCCAATTGCGCCAGCGCAAGCGCGAGGGCAGCGGGGATTTGTAGTTGTCGCGCAGGACTTCGAGTTCGCTTTCGTGATCGTCGAAGATTTTCAGGAAGAGCATCCAGCCAAGCTGCGAGATGCGCTGGGCATCGCCATCCACGCCGACATCCTTGCGCATGATGTCTTGGATGGATTTAACGGTGGTGGAGAGGGACATGGTGGTTATTTGGAACTGGCTGCGGAGGTTTTGGGGTTAAGGAATGCGGTCAGTTGACTGGATAATTGGACGGTGTCGTAGGTGCGCGCCGCTTTGACCCGCAGCAGCGGGATGCCGGCGGACTGGAGCGCCTGCTCCAGAAAGCGGTCACGCGCCTGTCGGTCGGCGCGGTCGTGGCTGGCATCGTCCAACTCGACGACGCCGAGGATGGCGAGATCGGATTCCCGACAGAGGGTGAAGTCCAAGTGCTTGGCGGCGATACGGTTGAAGGCGGATTGAAATACGCGACGATCCGAGCCGGAAGCCGGCGCGATCAAATCGGCCAGCCGGATTTTCGGGAAGGCACGGCACTGAGGACTCAACGACATTTCCAGGGCGCCAAAGAACGAACGCTCGGCGGGAGTTAATACTCTTTCGCGAGATTTGTAGCCAACGGCTGCCTCCGGCTCGGCGAGAAATTTCTTGAGCAGAACAAGCAGGACAATGACGGCCAGCGCAGCGAACACCAGCACGATCAATTGAGTGGGAATTATGGTGGCCATCATGGTTTTGCAACAGGGGTATAAAGTTCTTTTTCCAATTCCCGCACGGCTTGCAGATACTTCTCGCGCCCGCCAAAGATCTTCACCAGTTCAACCGGCGTGCCGAGACGATTGAACGGTTGCACCTTTAGCACGTCCACGGATTCCACCGGCTCAAGCCCTTCGTCGGAGTATTTATCCAGGAGTGCATCAAGAACTGCTCGGGCCTGCTCGCCATATTTGGTGAAATAATTACGTTTGCGGACGTTCGCCGCCCGTTCCTTGCGCGTCAGCGGCGGTTGGTCGTAGGCCACGTGGCAGACCAGATCGAACGGGTCGAAATCACGCCCGACTTCCTCAGCCAGAGCTTCAAGGAAGATGCCGCGCCCGGCAAATTCCTCAACGAGCAGGCGCTTTTGATCGGCATTGCCCCAGTGATCAATAAATGCATCCAGCGAGGCGAAATTCTTCAGCACGGCTTTGCGCGTGAAATCTTTCAGGGATTCCGTGATGGGCTTGCCGTCTTTGTCGAAGTATTGCACCCGCTCGCGCAGAACCATGACTTCGACCTGATCCACGACGTATTTCACGCGGCCATTGGGCGGATCGGGCAGTGGCGGGTCAACGTCAGCCGGGCCTTCTTCCGGCGGTTCGGGAGGATCATTTGGCCCGGGTTCGTATATCTGGATAGGCGGGCCATCGAAATCTGGATCGGCAAACAACTCGGTCGCCTTCTTGAAATCCATGATCGTGAACCAGAGTTTGCCATAATCTTCGTTGATGCGAGTGCCGCGTCCGATGATCTGCTTGAACGTGGTCATGGACTCAATGCGCTGGTCGAGGACGATCAATTTGCACGTCTGGGCGTCCACGCCGGTGTTCAGCAGCTTGGAGGTGGTGACGAGGACGGGATACCGCTTCTCCGGCAGGATGAAGTTGTCGAGTTCGGCTTTGCCCTCGGGACTGTCGCCGGTGATCCGCATGACATATTTCGCGTCCTGTGCGATTAGATCGGCATTTTCGTTCACCAACGCCTGCCGCATTCGCTCGGCGTGGTCAATGTCCTCGCAAAAAATGATGGTCTTGGCAAAGCGGTCGGTGCCTTTGAGAAACGCGGTGATGCGCTGCGCGACGAGATGGGTGCGCTTTTCCAGCACCAGCGTCCGGTCCATGTCGCGCTGGTTGTAGATGCGATCCTCGATGGTGTTGCCGTGCTTGTCCTGCTGCCCCTTGCTGGGCCGCCAGCCAAGAACGTCCTTGTCGATGTCCACCCGCACCACCTTGAACGGTGCGAGGAATCCATCTTCAATTCCCTGCTTGAGAGAATAACTGAAAATCGGGTCGCCAAAATAATCAATGTTGGAAACCTCCTTAGTTTCCTTGGGCGTGGCCGTGAGGCCGATTTGGGTGGCGCTGGAAAAGTACTCAAGAATTTGCCGCCACGCAGAATCCTCCGCCGCACTGCCGCGATGACATTCATCCACCACGATGAGATCGAAGAAGTCGCGGGAGAACTGCTTGTAGATGTTGCTTTCCTCTTCATTGCCGGTCACGGCCTGATAAAGCGAAAGGTAAATTTCGTAGGATTTGTCCACTTCGCGGTTGGTGATCTTGGTCAGGGACGCGCCAAAGGGTTTGAAATCGTTGGTGCGAGCCTGGTCCACCAGGATGTTGCGGTCAGCGAGGAACAGGATGCGCTTTTTGGCCTTGGATTTCCAGAGTCGCCAGATGATCTGGAAGGCAACGTAAGTTTTGCCCGTGCCGGTGGCCATGACGAGCAGGATGCGGTTCTGCCTCTTGGCGATGGCCTCGATGGTCCGGTTGATGGCGGTGAGCTGATAGTAGCGCGGCGTCTTGTTTTCAGGACTGGGATAATAATCCTGCGTGACGACCGCTTGAATTTCCGGGGGGATGTCGCGGCTGGCGCAGTAGCGCTGCCACAATTCCTCGGGCGAAGGAAATTCATCCAGCGTGAGGTGCTTTTCCACCGTCCCGGATTTCACCGTGCGATCATGGAACAGGAAGCCATCGCCGTTGGAACTGAAAATGAAGGGAACATCCTTGAGGATGTCCGCATAGCCAAGCCCTTGCTGCATCCCCGCGCCAACGGTATGGTTGTTGTCCTTCGCCTCGATGATGGCGAGCGGGAGGTTGGGTTTGTATTACAGCAGGTAGTCCGCTCGTTTGGCTTCACCCCGCCGATAAACACGCCCCGACACAATAACGCGACCCTTGGTGAGATTGACTTCCTCACGGATTTGCGTCTGCACGTCCCAACCGGCCTTGACCAGTGCCGGGGTGATAAACTTGGTGCAGATGTCGCGCTCGCTGAGGGTTTTCTTGTTCATGCGGCGAGAGGCAAATCCAACCTCACGTCGGCGAAGCACAGCCGCTTTTCCAGCACGGCATTATCCGTATCTTTTTCAGATGGAGCGAACCAGATCATAATCCATTTTTCCCGCGTGCTGTTGCGCGCCAGATTATTTCAATGCGTTTCAAACGCAACGGCGAAACGAGAAAAGTTGGTGTTTTGAAATTTTTAAACCAAAAAAGCAGAAACAGATGAACGCGGAGAGCCTCGAAACAACTTTTGTCAAAAACCGCAAAGCTCTCGGAGTGGTTCTTAAATCTGGATCGTCCAAAACCACTTTCTGAATCGTTGCCTTGTCGCCTAAATCCAGAGCCTTATCGAGCCATTGCTTTGCTTCTGGAAAATTCCCAAGCTGCGATTCGAGCAACCTAATATGGCTGGTTTCGATTAAGCCAATTACACTCTGCAATCCACCATGAACATTGGTTCATCGGCGGTGATGCAACTACAAAGCTCCTTCTACAGCCGGACGTCAAAATTTTGGCAAGCACACGGCTAGGAAATTTAATTGGTTTTGGGAATCTCACTTTCTCCAGCGGTTCAGAATCGACGGATGGTTCAGATTCAGCCGAATTCTATGTCAGAAGAACCGAGGGTCTCATTTTGTTGAGGAAAAGTGGTGCGCTTAGCAGGACTTGAACCTGCACGGGTTACCCCACTACCACCTCAAAGTAGCGTGTCTGCCAATTCCACCATAAGCGCAACCGAGCATTAATGAACCAGCCCAAGGACCGCTCCGCAAGCGGATTTTGGAATGCGCCAACCACATTTTGGTTGGGGGCAGGCATTTTTGTGCCAAATGCTCTTCGTTGCCCGTTGTTCCAATCTTCCGCGTTTCCTGTAGATTTTTTTTCGCGTTCCACTAATCTTTTTTTATGCCAGAGAAGAATTTGAATCAGGTTTCGCGAGCGGTGCGGGAGCAATACGACAAAGGTCTCAAAAATTTTCAGCAATCCAATCTGGATTACGCGATGGCGATTCTGACCCAAGTCCTGGTGCAGGAACCGGGTTTTTACGATTGCCGTCAGGCTTTGCGCGCCACGCAATTCAAAAAGGCGGGGGCGAACACCGGTTTTTTTAAAAAAGTTTTTAGCGGCGCCAGCTCTTCGCCGCTGATTGCCAAAGGTCAGATGGCCTTGCGCAACAACCCGCTCGACGCATTGAACATCGCCGAGCAAATCTTGAACAGTGATCCCAATAGCGGTTCGGGTCACAAGCTGGTTGCCGATGCCGCGCTCGCTGCAGATTTTCCCAAGACGGCGATTTTATCGCTGGAAATTCTGGTGCGCGCCTCTCCGAAAGATCGCGCGCTAAACGAGGAATTGGCCGAGGCTTACGCGCGCTCCGGACAGAACGCCAAGGCCGAGGGCGTTTACTCGGACTTGCTTCGCATTTATCCGGGCGACCCGAATTTGTCTCAAGCATTGAAGAATCTTTCCGCGCAACAAACGATGACCGACGGCGGTTACGAATCGCTCGCGGACGGCGGCGGGTCCTACCGCGACATTCTCAAGAACAAAGAGGAAGCCACTGCACTTGAGCAGGAAAACCGACAGATTAAATCCGAGGATGTCGCCGACCGGCTGATTCGCGACTACGAACTGCGCATCGAAGCCGATCCGAAGAACATGAAGGTACTGCGGTCCGTTGCCGAGTTGTATGTGCAAAAAAAGGATTTTGACAAGGCTCTGACTTATTATCGAAAGATTGCGGAGAACGACGGCGCGGCCGATTCAGCTTTGGAAAAAACGATTTCCGAAGTGACAATGAAAAAACTGGAGCAGGCGCTAGCGCAACTCGATCCTGAGGCGGCAGATTACGAAGCGCAGACTGCCCGGCTCAAAGCGGAGCGAGACAGCTTTTTTCTCGAGGAATGCAAACGGCGTGCGGAAAAATATCCGAACGATCTGCAGATTCGATTTGAGCTTGGACAGCTTTATTTCAATACGGGAAAGATTGGCGAGGCGATTCAGGAATTGCAAAAAGCGCAGAACAATCCGCACCGTAAATTGCAGGCGATGGGTCTGCTCGGCCAATGTTTTGCGCAGCGCGGCATGAACGACATGGCTGCCCGCAAATTACAGGATGCTCTCAAGGAAAAACTGACGTTTGACGACGAGAAAAAAGAGCTGATTTACGCGCTCGGTTGTGTGCTCGAAAAGATGGGGAAAGCCGAAGAGGCCATCGAGCAGTTCAAGCAAATCTACGAGGTGGATATCGGCTACAAAGACGTCAGTGCGAAAGTAGACGCGTATTACGCCGGAAAATAATGACTATTTCCGCACGGACGCGTGCTCCTGAAGCCAGACTACATCCTGGTTGATCGGACTGAAGGTAACGGCGGAAAATGTGGGGCCGGTGATCTTTGTTCGCTGATCTTTCCAACGATGAATTTCGGAATGGCCATCTGCGAAAGCAAAACCACAGGCGCCGTTATGATAGGTTGCAGGGGCATCCAAAAGCTTGTTCTCAACCATAGTCACGGCAAATCCAGCGTCGTTAAGGCTGCGGGCATCTTCATCTAAATAGACAAAGATCTGAGCGGGACCAGGTTTAGCAAAAGCTGAAATATTCCCATAAACTTGGTAGCAGTTGTTGCCCGAGCAGTCTCTGCTGTGATTATGGGTTCCATCCAGCCAAGGGCCATTAACGGCGTAACGTCCTTTGGGCGATGAGGGATCGGTGCCGACCGCCTGGTTCATCGAGAAGGTTCTCGCCGCAGGAACTCTTTGACGCGCCGTGGAAGCAGCGGATGAGATGCCCGTCCGCAGGTCGGCCGGACATTTGAACATGCTGACACTTTTTCCGAGATAGGGAATGAGCAGGGAACGGGTCGCGTCTTTCAAGATGTCACTGTTAAACTCTTCAGCTCCACCTATGCCGGCTTGACCCGGACACCAATTTTGACCAGGGGTCGTGTTGCCGTTATCAGGATTGGGCGGCATGAAATCATTATAATCACTCGTGTATAAATGCGTGGCTAGCATCATCTGCTTGCCGTTGTTCATGCACTGAATGCCCTGAGCCTTCGTTTTTGCCTTGCTCAAGGCGGGCAGAAGCAGGCCTGCAAGGATCGCTATGATGGCGATAACTACCAGCAGTTCGATCAGGGTGAACCCATGCGCCATAACGGACGCTGGAGATGAACCGTGGCTCGCGGATTTCATCGCAAACGAAAATTTCTTTTTAGTCGACATATCTTCAGGGATTTAAGAAAAAATCCATCATTTTTCGTGTCGTTTCAAGAAATTTTAAGAACAAATTATTCACCCGCGTTCCCTTTAACAACTCTTCCAGGTTACGCGAGAGCGTGAGGTGCGGGATGTGAGTCGGAGACGCCCCGAGGCTATCGATCGCGGCGCAATAAATAGTCCGCCAGCGCTTCGAGTGCTACCGCTTTGCCTTTGAAAATCTTCAGTGCTCCAAAGGCGCGGGCAGTGAGCTGTTTGGCAAGTATACGGGATTTTTCCATGCCGACTATGGATGGATAAGTCGCCTTTTTGGCTGCGGTATCTTTTCCTGCAGTCTTGCCGAGTTGCTCGCTGGTTTGAGTGATGTCGAGAATGTCGTCGATAATTTGGAAAGCGAGGCCAACGTTATAGCCGAAATCGGTCAGCGCTTTGAGCTGCGCTGCGGTGCAGTTTGCGCTCATGCCGCCGAGGCGAACGGAGCAGCAGAGCAGGGCAGAGGTTTTTCGTTCGTGAATATATTTGAGTTGCGCGGCGGAGATTTTTTTTCCCTCGCCTTCGAGGTCGGCGACCTGCCCGGCGATGAGTTGGAGGGAGCCGGAGGCCCGGGCAATTTCCAGGATAATGTCGCGATGCGAATAGCGCGGCCAACCTTTGCTCAGGGCGGCAATTTCAAAAGCTTGGGTGAGCAGGGCGTCGCCGGCGAGCACGGCAATTCCTTCGCCGAAAACCTTGTGATTGGTCGGTTTGCCGCGGCGAAAATCATCGTTATCCATGGCCGGTAAATCGTCGTGGATAAGCGAGTAGGTGTGGATGCATTCGACGGAGCAGGCCAGGGGCATGGCGTCTCTTTCTGTGCCGCCGCAAGCCTCGGCCGCCGCGAGACAAACGGCAGGGCGCATCCTTTTGCCCCCGGCGAAAAGTGAGTAACGCATCGCTTTATGAATCGTCGCCGGCTTCGTGCTGGTGCTCGGCAAAAACCCGCTCAGGGCGCGGTTCACGGAAAGTGTTTGCGCTTCCAGAAATTTCTTAAGATCAAATCTACCCTCAGGCATGCGGAGTTTTGTATGGAAACTCAGATTGCGGCGCAAGCGTGGATTGAAAAAAGCTGAGAGAAATTTGGCCCGCTAACCGTTGTCAAACAGCTCGGAAATACCGATTCGCAGGTTGGGCAAAAGTTTCTCACTCAGGCTTTCGCGCGCGGCGAGAATCTGCTGCAGGGCCAAGCCGTATTGGCTGCCGTGATAAATTTCGACGTTGTCGTAGCGGGGATCAATCATCCAAAGACGGGGTAACCCGGTGCTTTCGTAGATCGTTTTCTTGAGAACCGTGTCGAAACGGTGATCGTCGGCGCTGATGATCTCAGCAGCCAGCCAGAGGCGGTGATTCGCCGCGGTGACCAGCGCGAGATCGGGCCTTATCAGAGTTCCAGCGGAAAGACGGATCACCGAGCGAGGCGAGAGTAATCGCGATCCGGGAATTTCAGCCAAACTGGCCGCAACTTTCTCGTGCAGGAATGAACAAATTTTTTCGTGTCGCGTGCCGGGCGGACTGCGCAGATACGTTTCGCCCTCCAGGATTTCCTCGTAAGGCTCAGGCATGGTTCAGGACTTTACGCAGGAACCGGCCGGTGTGCGAGTGGCGGTTTGCTGCAATTTGTTCGGGGGTTCCCTCGGCGACCAATTCTCCGCCACCGGCGCCGCCTTCGGGCCCGAGATCAATCACCCAGTCCGCTTCCGCGATCAGGTCAAGGTTATGTTCGATCACGATGACCGAATGCCCGGAGTCAACCAGGCGCTGCAATACCTCGACCAACTTGCGCACGTCGGCCATGTGTAAACCAATCGTCGGTTCTTCCAGAATGAAAATTGACGAACTTGGGCTGCGGCGTGGAGCCACCGAAAGTTCGGCCTGCTGGCCTTTCGTTGGAATCTTTTCATCAAATTTTTGATTGCGAAATCCTGATAACAGGTGCGTTACCAATTTCATTCGTTGCGCTTCGCCGCCGCTCAAAGTCGGGCTGGTCTGACCGAGCTTGATGTAATCCAGGCCGGTGTCGCGCAAGGCTTCAAGCGGACGGCGGATGCGCGGCAGCGCGGTGAAAAAATCAATGGCCTCGGCGACGCTCAGCTCCAAGACCTGCGCAATATTTTTTCCGCCGTATTCGATGTCCAGGGTCTCGCGATTAAACCGGCAGCCGCCGCAGGTTTCGCAACGCACAAACGCGGGCGGCAGAAAATTCATTTCCAATTTAATCGTGCCAGCGCCCTCGCATTCCGGGCAGCGGCCTTGCGCGCTGTTGAACGAAAATCGGCTTGCTGAAAATCCGCGCATCCGCGCCTCGGGCGTCTGCGAAAAAATCTGGCGAATCTCATCAAAAAAGCCCACGTAAGTCGCGGGGATCGAGCGCGGCGTGCGGCCAATCGGCGATTGATCGACTTCGTAAACCGATTGAATGGACTCAAGACCACGCAACTTCATCGTTTTCAGCGCGGGAAAGTCAGCGGGCGAAATCGTCTTGGCGTTTCGATGCTTGGATTTCACATTGGCTTGCAGCATTGGCAGCAGGCATTCGCGAACCAAAGTGCTTTTGCCAGAGCCGCTGACCCCGGAAACCGCGACAAAGCGGTTGAGCGGAAAATCGATCGTGAGATTCTTTAGATTGTGGACGTTTGCATTTTGAAGCTTGAGGGAATTATTTCTGGAAATCTCGCGACGCTTTCCGGAATGCGGAAAACGTTTTTTCTCGCGCAGACAAATTCCGGTAATCGAATCTTTGTGGCGCATCAATTCCTTCAAAGTCCCTTCGGCGACGATTCGTCCGCCATGGACTCCCGCGCCCGGACCGAGGTCAATCACATGATCGGCACGCCGCATCGTTTCTTCATCGTGTTCAACGACGACGAGCGAGTTGCCGCGCGATTGCAATATCGACAGCGCGGAAAGCAGTTGCTCGTTGTCGCGCGCGTGCAGGCCAATCGTCGGTTCATCGAGCACGTAGAGCACTCCGCTGAGATTTGAGCCAAGCTGCGCCGCGAGCCGAATGCGTTGTGCTTCGCCGCCAGACAACGTCGTGGCGCTGCGGCCAAGTTGCAGGTAGCCAAGCCCGACTTCGCAGAGAAATTTCAGGCGCTCGCGAATCTCCGGCAAAATGTCGCGCGCGATTTCCGCTTCGCGTTCTTTGAATTTGAGCGAGGAGAAATATTTTACCGAATCTTCCACGGCGGCATTGCCGATATCGACAATCGTCGGAGGAAGTTTTGAATTCTGAGTTTTCGATTTGGGATTGAGCGAGTGGAGTCGAACGGCTCGGGCAATTGGATTCAGTCGCGTGCCGTGGCAATCGGGACAAATCTCGCGTTTGCCTTCCTGCCATTCGAACCATGATTCCTCGATTGCATCCGCGCGCGCCCCTCGCTCGACTTCCGGGAGATAAAACAGCTCGCCAAATCCGCGACACTTGCCGCACCAGCCTTGCGATGAATTGTAGCTGAAAAATTTTGGGTCCAGCGCCTGGAATGAAAGGCCGCATTTCGGACACGATCGCGAGGTGGAGTGGACAGTCGTCTTCCGGTCGTTGCCCAGTGCGAACAGCGTGCCGTTGCCGAGTCGCAACGTTTCATCGATGAGCTGCTGCGCGGTGGGCCCGGACTTGGGCTGTTTGCGTTCCAGGACGCCGACGACAATTTCAACGTCGTGCTCACGAAAGCGGTCGAGCCGCATTCTTTCGCTGGTGGAATAAATTTTTCCGTCCGCCCGCACTTCCCCGTAACCATGTTTTGCGGCCCATTCCGCAACATCAGTATGAAATCCTTTTCGGTTTTTTACGACGGGCGCGAGTAACAACAAATCGCCGCGGGCCTTCATTTCGGCCTGAAGCTTTTTGGCAATTTGATCGCGGGTTTGCGTTTCCACAGGAAGATCGCAGTCAGGGCAATGCTGCGTTCCAAGGCGTGCAAAAAGCAGGCGTATGAAATGATAAATTTCGGTAACAGTGGCGACGGTGCTTTTTCCGCCACCGCGCGAATTCCGCTGCTCGATGCTGACCGTCGGTGGGATTCCGGTGATTAAATCCACATCTGGCCGTGCGAGTTGCTCCACGAATTGCCGCGCATAGACATTCATGGAATCGAGAAAGCGCCGTTGTCCCTCGGCAAAAAGAAGGTCGAACGCCAGCGTGCTTTTGCCCGAGCCGCTGACGCCGGTTATGACGACAAACTGGTTGCGCGGAATTTCGACGGAAAGATTCTTGAGATTATGTTCACGCGCGCCATGGATGCAGATGGCATCTTTCTTGGCGGGGGCAGCAGTTGTCTTGTCAGTCACCCCAGACTCTTAACATCCAAAAACAAACTGTGCAAAAACTGCTGGAATAAAAAAGAGACGGACGTTCGGACCAAACCGAATGGCGTCATTCCTTCCGGCAGCACTTTTCAATATTTTCCCGATCCGACTGCTGATCCTTCATTTAACGACCAAGTCGTTTTTCACCCATTGCACCCCTTGAACGTTACGCGCTAATTCCGCTGCATGATTTTTCTGAGCGAGTGTTTCCACGAAACCGCTCAGCTGCACGCGCCCATTGTTGACTTCGACATTCACGGCGAGTCCTTTTACGTCTGGATCGGCCAGCAGTTCTGATTTCACCTTGGCCTCAATGGTTTTGTCATCGAGATAGGTTCCGGTGCTCCGATGATAGGCGTCACCCGAACAACCCGTGTTGATCACAGCGATTCCCAAACCCAAACAGATGGCTGCGCCTAAATTGCCGATTAATTTTTTCATAGGATTCCATGTTGCCGTTGATTCCCTTCTCTTTGTCATGGCATCCAGCATAAAAAGAGGCTCGGGTTTACAATCAGGGCAGGCCTGTTTGCAGATCAGCGAAAAACTAGCGGTGCCCGAGTCAGGGATTCCTTGCGAAAGTGACCCAATGGTAAACTATTTTCTCTTGGGATTAAGTGCCGTTCGCAGAGCCAGACCAGTGTGGCTTTTGCGGCAGGTGGAAACCAGTTCGGGCGAACCCTCGGCAACTATTTCTCCGCCCCCCGCGCCCGCGTCTGGACCCAAGTCGACGACCCAATCCGCCGACTTGATCACGTCGAGGTTGTGTTCAATGACGAAAACGGAATGCCCGGCATCGACGATGCGTTGGAAAACTTTCAAGAGCACTCGGACATCTTCGAAATGCAGGCCCGTGGTTGGTTCGTCGAAGAGGAACAGCGTTGGTTTTCCCCCATCCGCCTTGAGATCGCGGATTTCAACTTCAGTCAAATGGCTGACCAGTTTTAGCCGCTGACTTTCTCCACCGGAAAGAGTGTTGATGGCCTGGCCGAGTCGCAGGTAACCGAGGCCGACTTCCTGCAAGAGTTTTAATTTCCCTTCCGCGCGAATTGCGTGGCGCGATTCAGCAAAAAGCCGCAAAAATGCGATCGCTTCATCCACGCTGGATTCCAGCACATCAGCGATGTTTTTCGCGTCCGCTGCTTTGTCTGACTTTGAATTGCGACTCAGTAAATCTGATTTTGGCGCAGAACTCGGCGCCAGATTAACTTCAAGAATATGCGAGCGATACCGGCGTCCGTTGCATTCCGGGCAGCGAATGAAAACGTCGCTCAGGAATTGCATTTCAATTTTCTCAAAGCCAGCGCCGCGGCAACGTTCGCATTGGCCCTGCGCAGAGTTAAAACTGAAGGCGCTCGCGTTGAGTCCTCGCTGTTTCGCCAAGTCGGTTTGGGCAAAGATTTCGCGAATTTCATCAAATGCGCCGATGTAAACTGCGGGATTGGATCGAGGGGTTTTGCCGAGCGGCGATTGGTCCACCAGCACCACGCGACCAATATTCTCCCAGCCGCTCAATTCAATGATTGATGGCGCGCCAGCGATTTCCGGTTCGTCAGAATCGGCTCCGTTTTCAGAATCCCCATTCGCAGCGTCGGTGGCCAGCTCGTTCCCGGCATCCTTCGATTCCAGATTAGCTTCGAGTTTCGGTAACAAAACCTCGCGTATCAATGTGGTCTTTCCGGAACCGCTCACCCCAGTGATGCAGACGAATCGGCCCAGCGGAATCTGCATCGAAATGTTTTTTAGATTGTGAATGCTGGCATTTGAAATGGTTAACTGCGGCGTTTGAGCGCCAACCGGCCGGCGTTCGGGGATTTCAATGCTCTTCCTGTCGCTCAGATATTGGCCGGTGAGGGACGCTTTGGATTTCAGGATTTCACCGTAGGTTCCTTGAAAAACAAGTTCGCCACCGGATTCTCCGTGGCCGGGGCCGAGATCCACAATTTGATCCGCCGCGCGCATCATGCTCGCCTCGTGTTCCACGACCAGAACCGTGTTTCCGGTGTCGCGAAGCCGCTGCACGATTTGGATCAGGCGATCGGTGTCGCGCGAATGCAATCCGACGCTCGGTTCATCGAGAACGAACAGCGTATTGACCAAGCCAGAGCCGAGGCAGGTTGTCAGATTAACGCGCTCGGTTTCACCGCCGGATAGAGTGCGTGTCGCGCGATCCAGCGTGAGATAACCGAGTCCAACCTCGTCTAGAAACTGGAGGCGCATTTGGACTTCTTTGAGGGCAAGCGTCAGCGGATCTGAAGGGTTGCGTTGCTTTCGTTGCGAGCTGAGTGAATCAACAAATTGCAACGCATCGTGGATCGAGAGTTGATAGAAATCTGAAATGTTCAGCGCCGATTTTTTGTCAGTATTTGATGATGTGTTTGAGCGCGAAATTGTGAACCCGAGCGCTTCCGGTTGAAACCGCGTTCCATGGCAATCGGTGCAGATGCGATACGAACGATAGCGCGAGAGCAAAACGCGCACGTGCATTTTATAAGATTTCGATTCCAGCCAGCGAAAATAACCTTTCACGCCATACCAGGCTTTCGGCCATTCGTGGGCGGAATCGGAGCCATAACCGGGATCGCCTTCGATCAGCCAATCCTGAAATTTCTGCGGCAATTTGTTGAAAGAAATGTTCGTCGGAACCTTTCGCAATTTGCAAAAGCGTAATAAATCCTGCTGCGATTCCGCGCCTTGTCCGGTTTGCCACGGGCGGACAACTCCATCGGCGAGAGTTTTGGATTTGTCAGGAAGCGCAAGGTTGTAATCAATCGTGATGGTGCGCCCGAATCCGCGGCAGGTCGGGCACGCGCCGAGGGGGTGATTGAAGCTGAACAGGGCGGGGGATGGCTCGCGGTATTCGATGTCGCAATGAGCGCAGTGGAGTCGATTGGAAAAGAAGCGGGGAGCTGCTGCACCAAGTTCGCGGACCGCCAATTTCCCTTTGCCGAAATGATATGCTTGCTCGCAGGCCTCGACGAAGCGTTTGCGATTCGCATCCGTTGTTTTGATTCGATCTTGAACAATCGTGATCGCGGTCGGCTTTTTCTCGAGCAGTGGTTCAAGGGCATCGTCGATGCGTGCGATCTCACGCCCGATGAGCAAGCGCTGGTAGCCCTGCTTGGAAATCAGTGCCAGGGAATCCTGCAACGAAAGCTTTTCCGAAAGCGGAACTTCGAAGGTGATTAAGATGTCATCGGTTCCGCGAGCGACAGATTCCCAGACGTGTCGAGGGGAATCCTTTTGAACCAGCTGCCCGCAATTCCGACAATGAAGCCGCGCCAGATGCGACCAGAGCAGTTTTCCGTAGTCGCAAATCTCGGTCATCGTGCCGACAGTTGAGCGTGTGCTTTTGACTGTGTTTCTCTGCTCGATGGCGATGGCAGGAGGAATATTCTCGATGCTGTCCACCTGCGGCTTGTCCATCCGGTCGAGAAACTGGCGCGCGTAGGGAGAAAAGGTTTCGATGTAACGCCGCTGGCCTTCCGCAAAAAGCGTGTCAAAGGCGAGTGAGCTTTTTCCTGAACCGCTGAGTCCGGTGACGACGATCAGTTTTCCGAGCGGCAGATCGAGGTCGAAATTCTTGAGATTGTTATGCCGCACGCCGCGCAGGCGAATCGATTTTGGAGCGGACTTTTTAAACATCGCGGCGGAATCTAACGGCGGGAACGCTGGAGTGCAAATGCACTTAGATAGCACTTGCCTCCGGCGGGCAAGTGATGGTTAAGCCCGCTTGGACATTGAATGAAAAGATTCGAACCCGCCGGAGGCGAGTTGCTACCCGCGGAAAAGGACGATTCGGTTTGTATTGGTCCCTTTCGCGTTGTTGTCGACGCCCCAACAATTGGCCGTTTTGGTGAATTCCTGGTCGTTGATCAAAATCAGTTCTGGATTCAGTCCTGCGTCGATGCCGCAGGGCAAAACGGCTTCTTCCAATTTAATTTTTCCGCCGCGAACTTCGCCGACTTCAAATGCGATGTGTCCTCCGGGTTTTAAAACGCGATGCAGTTCGCGAAAAACCTCAGTCATGGCGGCTTGCCATTTTTCCAGTTTACCGGGGACGGTCAGCTTCACGGTTTTCGCATCGAGGCCGACGAACCAGCAGCGGAGCCAATTGTCGCCCGCGTAATCCACGATATCCAGAAATGGTGGCGATGTGACGACGAGCGAAACAGAATTTTCAGGAATTTGCGGTGTCCGCGAACTGGGCTGGGTCAGGAACAACGCGCGCCCATGGTCTTTCGCGAGGGACAGGCGGAGGCCTGCATCCAGGTCGCTGAGCAGGGAGCGGCTTTTTTTTAGGATAATTTTTGCGACGTCGCGTTCGGGAGGGGTCTGGTTGCGGGTCAGGTTTATTTTTTGCTGCGACTGAATGGAAACCGCTTGATTGGGCGGCAAAGTATATACGGAAAAAAAACCTGGCGAATGGCCGGTGAGCCGGTTTAGCGCAACCATTCGAATCCAATCGTCCACCGAATCCAGTTGTCCGCTGGCCGTGCGGCGGAGAAGATACTTTTTCAGCGCAACAATCTGTTTGAGCGTCTCGGGATGATAAAAAACGAGTAGTTCCTCTGGCCATTCATCGTGGTCGGCAAAGTCGATTTCACCAAGACGCGAGGCGACTTGTTCCAGTGCGGGCGGATTCAACCTTGGTTTCGTAAGGAAGACGCTGAGCGGATTGATATCGCAGCCAAATGGAATTCGCCCCAGTAAAGCGGCTTCGACCAACGTCGTGCCGCGGCCCATGAATGGATCATAGACGATATCGCCAGGGTGGGTGAGTCGTTCGATGAAGAAACGCGGGAGCTGCGGTTTAAAACAGGCGCGATAGGAAATTTCCTGGAGGCGGCTGGCCGCGCGTTGTTTGGCGGTCCAGAATTCATTCACGTATGTCGGGATGCGCCGAGGCTCGCCCCCGGCAGTTTTAACTTCCGTCGTTAAATTTCGCGACGGCTGGCCAAATTCCTGGAACGTGCTAATTTGCTGCGCAAAAGGGGTTTTCCGCTGTGGCTGCGAAAAGTGGAGCGCGAGTTGAGTTGTTTGGCCGGTTGACATTCCTGCCGAAAGAAAATCAACAAACTGAAAGTCGAACAAGCGCTTTAATCTGGTGGAGCCAATGCTTTTCACAGAGCTGTTTTTAGCCGGTTTTTTGGCGGGCTGATTGTGGAAAAACAGGACTTGCCAACCGATAATTCGACGCATAGGCTCTGCGCTCCTTTTTAAGAACTAGGAAAAGACGCGGTGGAATGGATTTGCCGCAGCCAATTTAAATTTATGTCAGTAAAAATTCGCATGAAACGCATCGGCGCCAAGAACACGCCGGTATTCCGCATTGTAGTGGCTGATAGCCGTAGTCCCCGTGATGGTAAGTTCATCGAGGAAATCGGAACCTATCAACCGTTGAAGAAGGGTGAAAACTTCACCGTGGACGTGGCTCGCGCCAACTATTGGGTGAGCAAAGGCGCGCAGCCTAGTGACACCGTGGCGAGCTTTTTGAAGAAAGCCAACCGCGCTGCGGCTGCTGCTTAATTTTCTACCATGCAAGCCTTTCTTGATTTCGTCGTCAAAGGGCTGGTGAATCATCCCGAAGCCGTGACGGTTACGCCTGTCGAAAAAAACGATCTGACGGTGTATGAACTGCGTTTGCATCAGGACGACGTTGGTAAAGTGATTGGTAAACAGGGTATGACGATTAATGCGATCCGTTCGCTGCTGCTGGCGGGAAGCGCGAAAAAAGGTTTGCGCTGCACGATTGAAATCGTTGAGGAGAAGCCGGCTTAAGTGGTTGGCGGCGGTTTTCCGCTGGATCATTGAGCATGAAAATCGACGTGCTCACTTTGTTTCCCGAAATGTTCGTCGGACCGCTGGATTTCAGCATGGTCAAGCGAGCGAGGGATTCAGGAATTTTGAATTTGCGGGTGGTCAATCTTCGAGATTACACCCACGACCGGCATAAAACGGTGGATGATAAGCCGTTTGGCGGTGGACCAGGAATGCTCCTCAAACCGGAGCCGATCTTTGAAGCAGTAGAAAATTTGGCCAACGCGACGACTCGCGTGATCATGCTAACGCCCACAGGACGCAAGTTTGATCAGCAACTCGCGCGCGAGTTGGCGCAACAGGAACACTTGCTGTTTCTTTGCGGCGCTTACGAAGGATTTGATGAGCGAGTTCGGACGTTGGTGCAGGATGAAGTGTCGATCGGCGACTATGTGCTGACGAACGGTGCTTTGCCCGCAATGGTGGTGATCGATGCGGTTACGCGACTTTTGCCCGGCGTTTTGGGCGACGACCAGAGCTCGCAGGATGAATCGTTCAGTCACGGCACTTTGGAATATTCGCATTACACGCGCCCGGCGGAATTTCGGGGAATGCGAGTTCCTGACGTGCTTTTATCCGGCAACCATGCGGAAATCGAAAAATGGCGCAGGGAGCAAGCAAAGTTGCGCACGGAAGAGAGAAGGCCAGATTTGTTAGAATAATTTTTGCAGCGGCGGTTTGGATCGTCGGCAAATCGGAAAGAATTTAGAACACGGTCCAGAACCGTTTAGGAAAGAGACTTATGAACCAGGTAATACTTGATAAAATTGAATCAGAACAGTTTCGCAAAGATGGCGCCGCCTTCTCGGTTGGCGATTCTGTGCGAGTTCACACCAAAGTTGTGGAAGGCGACAAGGAACGCGTCCAGATTTTTGCTGGTGTCGTGATTGGTAAGCGTGGTCACGGCTTGAACGAAACCTTCACTGTGCGACGCATTAGCTACGGCGAAGGTGTCGAACGTATCTTCCCTAAGCATTCTCCGCGTGTTGAAAAGATTGAAGTTGAACGCCGTGGTCAAGTGCGCCGTGCGAAGTTGACGTATTTGCGCAAACGTATCGGCAAGAGCGCCACGTTGGTCAAGGAGCGCGGAACAACCGCTGCTGAACGCGAAACGCAAGCTGCCGACAAAAAGGCGGCCAAAGCCAAAGTTGCTGCCGACAAAAAGGAAAAGAGCGAAGCGAAAGCGGTTACCGCTTAATCAGCTGCTTTTAGAATTTACGCGAGCGAGGCTTCGGCCTCGCTCTTTTTTTTAGCCCAAGTTTTCGTGGAGGTCGCCGGGAGCGAGAATTTTTTCTTCTCGGGTGCGAAGATTTTTTAGTTTCACGGTCAGCTCTAAGTCAGCGGAGCGTTCCAGTTTGATCGTGTACGCGGAATTTAACTCCATCGCGCGTTTAAATTGCTTGTCGGATTTTGCGGGCGTAAACGAATATTCGATTGCATAACCTTCGTCGCGCAGATCGTGAATCAATTCCAACGAAGCCGGGCGCAGTTCTTCGTCTTCAATTAGGCAGAATGCGTGAATGTGCGAATCGAATTTCGGCATTAAACCGCGGGCTTTGAGGAGTTCCAGTAATACCACGTCGCCCATGCCGAAGCCGAGCGCGGGCAGGTTCACCTTGCCGCCACTGATTAGTTTCACGAGATTGTCATAACGACCGCCGCCGGCAATCGCGCGAAATTCCCCTTTTTTGTCGAACGCTTCAAATACGACCCCGGTGTAATAGGCGAGTCCGCGAATCACGTGATAGTCCACTCGGACAAAATCGCTCAGGCCGCGCGCGGTTAAATTTTTCAGAATCAGATCCAACTCTGCCGTCGGCGTGCCGCTTTTAATGAACGTGGTGACTTCGTCTGCAGATATTCCAAGTGCGTCCAATTTGATTTTGCTTTGCGCAGGATCTTCGCGCTCCATTTTATCAATGATCTGGTAAAACTGATAAGCCTTGGATTCATCCTGGCAACGTTGCTGGAAAAATTCCTGCCACGCATTGCGACTGCTGAGGCGAATCACGAAATCGTCGCTCGTCAGACCAAAGCTGCGCAATGTATCGATCAGAAGGGCGATTAATTCAGCTTCAGCCGAGACGTCGGACTCACCGAAGATATCGCAGTTGAATTGAAAGTGTTCGCGCAATCGGCCTTTTTGCTGCCGTTCGTAGCGAAAGAGTTGCGGAACGGCAAACCACTTGATCGGCTTTTTATAATTTCGTTCGCTGCTGGAAATCATGCGGGCCAGAGTCGGCGTCATTTCCGGACGAAGCGCCACCGCCCGTTCTCCTTTGTCCACGAAATTGTAAAGTTGGCCCACGATTTCTTCGCCACTTTTCAGGGTGAATAACTCCAATGGTTCTAATGGCGGGCCATCGTATTCGCGGAATGCATAACGCCGGGCGACTTCGCGCCATTTGCCGAAAATGTATTGGCGCGCGTCCGCGCTCCACGCCTCGGAATTCGGGAGTGGTTCGGGATAAAAATCGCGGAAACCGGGTAAACGTTCCATAAATCAACGGCGAAAATGCACAATAGAGAGCGATTGAAAAAGCTATTTCTGGTTCCGCAGTCAATGTCCCGCCGGACCGAAATTTAAAACTAAACTCAGTGCGGAGGTATTATGAGGAGGTCGATGGACTGATCCCTGACAACTTGAGAACCGATTCGCGCATTTCTTTGCCTGGCTTGAATTTAACCACACTGCGTTGCGGGATCGGAACGTCTTTCTCCGGCGCGTTGGGATTTCGGCCGATTCGAGCTTTACGTATCTTGACTTCGAACACGCCAAAGTTTCGCAATTCGACGGTGTCGCCTTTGGCGACAGACTCAGCAATGTAATCGAGCGTCTTCTGAACGACATCGAGAATCTCCTGTTGTCCTAAGCCGGTTTCTTTGCTGATCCGAACTACCAAATCGCGCTTTGTCATAAACTATCGTTGGGGATGCCAACAAACAGTGTCGGGTATAACGACGGCGCTGCGGCTGGTCAAGGGCGAATCGATTAGCTCTCGATCACATTGATCTCTACAGGCTCAACTTTGATGCCCATTTTCTCCAACCACTTGATCGACGCCTTGATGTCGGCCCGTTTCCCTTCGAGTTCAAGGGAGACGATTCCAATTTCATCCGTGACGCTTGCCTGACGAACATTTGTGATGACCGGAAATTTCTTGGCCAGCTGCCAGACCACCGGGGTGGTGATGAGTTTGGGCGGAAACATCAACCACAGGCGCGTTTGCTGCGATTGATTGCCGCTGGCCGGTTTGTCTTTGGTTTTCTTTTTTGCCATAACCAGTTTCCTATCCGCCTGCAATGGCTGGGATGATGCTGATTTCATCGCCATCCTTCAGAGCTGTTTCTTGATTTTGCAAAAAGCGGATGTCTTCTTCGTTCACGTAAACATTCACAAAACGGCGAACCGCGCCGCTTTCATCCACGAGGCGTTCTTGAATACCAGGAAAGCGACTTTGCAGTTGCGCGATTGCGTCGCTGATGGTTTTGGCATCGATCTGCACAAGTTCCTCTTCGTTGGTCAATTTGCGTAGCGGAGTTGGAATTCTGACGTTAATAGGCATAAAGTTGATTCAGTGTTGGAGTTTGTTTTTAACCGCCGGCAATCGCCGAAATGATTCTTACTTCATCTCCATCGCGCAAGGCCGTTTGTTGATTCTGCAAGAAGCGAATGTCCTCTTCGTTCACGTAAACATTGACGAAACGACGCACGGAACCGTCGCTTTCCAAAAGTCTTTCGACGAATCGCGGATAGCGCACCTGCAGCGTTTTGATGACTTCGAAAACCGTCGTTCCAGAGACTTCAACAACTTGCTCGTTGTCCAAGAGTTTTCGCAACGGTTCCTGCGTTCGAACTTTGATTCGCATATTACGCCGTTACGGTGGACTTGTTTTCTGCTTCAAGCAGCGATTCAAATTCGCGCAAGCTCGGGCGAATCTCGCGAGCCTGGCCGACGTGGCCGGCCACCGATTCCAGCGTCTTCAATCCGTTGCCGGTGATGCAAAGAACGGCTGAATCCATGGCTGGGATTTTTCCAGTTGCGACCAGCTTCTTGGCGACCGCGACCGTGACTCCGCCTGCTGTTTCGGCAAAAATTCCTTCGCATTCGGCCAGCATTTTAATACCGTCGCGGATTTCATCATCGGTGACGTCGTCGGCTGCGCCGCCGGTTTCTTTCATCACTTTCAACGCATAAAATCCATCGGCTGGAGTGCCGATCGCCAACGATTTTGCAATCGTGTTTGGCTTAACTGGTTTGAAGAAATCGAGTCCCGCTTTTTGCGCCACGGAAATCGGAGAGCATCCGGTCGCCTGCGCACCGTGAACGGAATACCTGCTCTGTTGCACGAGCCCGAGCTTCACGAATTCCTGATAGCTTTTCTGAATCTTCGTGAGTAACGAACCGGAAGCCATCGGGACAACCGTGTGTTGCGGAATTTTCCAGCCGAGTTGTTCGATGATTTCAAAGCCCATGCTCTTGGAACCTTCGGCGTAATACGGCCTCATGTTCACGTTCACAAATGCCCAGCCGTATTTGCCCGCGATTTCCGCGCAGAGCCGATTTACTTCGTCGTAATGACCTTTGATTCCCACGACATTTGCGCCGTAAACGAGGGAATTTAAAATTTTGCCTTGTTCCAGATCCGAGGGGATAAACACATAGGCTTTTAATCCTGCCGCAGCCGCATTCGCAGCCACTGAATTGGCCAGGTTGCCCGTTGAGGCACAGGCAACTGTGGTGAAACCGAGTTCCTTGGCGCGGCTCAAAGCCACGCTGACCACGCGATCTTTGAACGAGAGCGTCGGATAATTAACCGTGTCGTTCTTGATCCAGAGTTCGCGGATGCCTAGCCGTTTGGCCAATCGATCTGCCTTGATCAATGGAGTGAAGCCGACTTCGCATCCGACCGTCGGTTCGCCAGCGATTGGCAGCAGCTCGCGGTAACGCCACATGTTTTTGCCGCGCGATTCAATCGCTTTCTTAGTTAATGATTGCTTGATGCGATCATAGTCGTAAGCGACTTCCAGCGGACCGAAGTCGAATTCGCAAACATGCGTTGCGGCGAGGGGATATTCGCGTCCGCACTCGCGGCACTTCAACGCCTTCATGAATCCAGTTTGTTTATCCATAAATTTATTTTTGTTTTAGCGGAGCGACGGTTTCCAACCGGCTTGGTGCTTTCTCTTGCCAAAAGCCGGTTGCATACCGGCGCTCCAATCGTGGAAATAAAAAACCTCTTCCCAGTGAAGAGAAGAGGTCGGAAAAATTTCGTGCGCTCTTCTCATCTTTTCCCAAACCTGCCGCGGTCTGAGCTGGAATTGGCACCTGGACATCGGAGACACGCTCCAACCGGTTGCCGTGGTTTCATCGGGCCAGTCCCTCAACCACTCTGAATGAGATTCGTTATATCAACGAATGCGGATACATTGATTGATTGAAAATCCGCTGTCAACGGTTTTTATCCCTGAATCTGTTTTGTGTAATCCGCTGAAGACAGCAGTGAATTGATTTCATCCGGTTGCGTGAGTTTGATTTTGTAAAACCAGCCGTTGCCGTGCGGGTCGGTGTTGACTAATTCCGGTTTATCCACGACAGCCTGGTTCACTTCCGAAATTTCTCCGCTGACGGGGGAATAAATGTCGCTGGCCGTTTTAACGGACTCTACGACCGCACACGCTTCGCCTGCCTTCACGGTGCGCCCAATGGCGGGCAATTCCACAAACACGATGTCGGTCAATTCGTGCTGCGCGTGATCGGTGATGCCGACGGTCGCGGTGTCGCCAGAGAGGCGAACCCATTCGTGAGATTTGGCGTATTTTAATTCGTTTGGAACGTTGCTCATAAAATTTCTAAGTGCTTCAGCAGGTTACGCGGATGTTCATTTCACTCAAGCCCGCAAACCGATGTCCCGCGAAGAAAGCGAAGATGATAAAGTTTAAAAGTTTTTCCTTCGCTGCCGTCGCCTCTTCGCGAAATAATCTCAACCTTTTCGGTAAATCGGCTTCTTCACGATCACAGCCGGGGCGCGTTTGCCGCGAATTTCGATTTCAATCTTCGTGTCAGCTTTTGAGAACTCTGTGGGCACGTAGCCCATTCCGATGCCGATGCCCAGCGACGGACTTTGCGTTCCGCTGACCGCTTCGCCGATCTTTGCGCCATCGATCCAAATTGGATAATGCGGGCGGGGCGGGGCGGATTTGTCGGTCATCTTGAACGCTATACACTTTTTGGACACTCCGTTCGCCTTCTGCGCAGCCAAAATTTCGCGGCCAACGAAATTGCCTTTGTCTAGCGCGACGAAAAACCCGACACCTGCTTCGACGGGGGTGGTGTTCTCGTCGAGTTCGTGTCCGTAGAGTGGATAGCAAACTTCCGTGCGCAGCGTATCGCGCGCACCGAGTCCCGCCGGGACGCATCCGAACGGTTTCCCCGCTTCCAAAAGCTTGTCCCAGATTTTCTGAATGGCGGCGTTCAATCCGATGATTTCAAAACCATCTTCGCCGGTGTAGCCAGTTCGCGCGGCGAACACGTTCTCGTTTTCAAAGCGGAAAATACCGATCTCGTTTTTGTTCAGCTCCGTGACAGAGTTGACCGTCGTTCCTCCAACCGATTTGCCGGAAATCACTTGGGTGATAAACTCCTTCACCTTCGGTCCTTGGACTGCGACCGCCGCATAGTTGTCGGAACCGTCCGCGAATTGGATCTCGTTCCGGTGAGGAAATTTTTCCAATTCCTTGGAGATCCACGCCGCATCGACGTCCACGCCGGACGCATTGACGATGAGTAGGAAAAATTCTTTCGCAATCCGATAGACGTAAAGGTCGTCGACCACTCCGCCGTTTTCGTTGCACATCAGCGTGTATTGACCTTGGCCGATGGCGAGTTTGCTCGCGTCGTTCGTGAACAGGTGATTCAGAAAACTGACGGCTGCCGGGCCGCTGACGGTAAGTTCGCCCATGTGTGAGATGTCGAAAACTCCGGCGGCTTTGCGAACGGCGAGATGTTCGTCAACAATGCTGGTGTATTGAACCGGCATTTCCCATCCGCCGAAATCGATGAGACGAGCGCCCAGTTTTTGATGTGCGGAAAAAAGCGGTGTGCGTTTCATTTCGAGTTATCCCCACTTTTCGGTCTTCATCTGTTCCTTCGGCACTTTCATTTCGTCTACGACCAGTTTTTCGGTGGATTCGACAAGCTCGTTGGGTCCGCAGGCATAGAAAACTGTGTTCGGCAAATCGTGAACATGCTCGCGAATCCAGTCCGGATTGATGCGTCCGCGTCGGCCGGTCCAGGGATCTTCAGCAGAAAGGCGCGTGCAGGTGACGTAGAAATTGAAATTCGGATTCTCCTGTTCGAGTTGGCGAAATTCTTCGTTAAAGATGATGTCATTGGTCGTGCGAACGCTGTAAAGAATGGTAATTTTGGTGTTCAGCTTGCGACGGGTTGCTTCGCGGGCAAACGCGCGGAACGGCGTCACGCCAGAACCGCCGGCGATGCAGATCAAATGTTTATTGTCCTCGTAAACCGGAAGAAATTTTCCAACGGGCGGGATGACCCAAAGTTTGTCCCCGACCTTGGCCCAGTCCACGATGCGCGTGCCCATCTTGCCGTCGCGTTTCACGGTGACTTCAAATGCGCCGCGATCCAACGCGCAGGACGAAAGCGAGTAGGCGCGTTTGTAGTTGGTCGTGTCTGGCCAATAGACTGTGATGAATTGGCCCGTTTTGAAATCGACGTCGTAACCTTCTGGCCATTTCAGCCGGACGGTTTTCGTGTCCGGCAATTCCATTGTGACACTTTCAATAACCATTTCTGCGATTTGCTTAGCCATAGGTAATAAATTGTTGTTCGGAGAGGCCGAGAATAAGTTTCTTTTTTTTTGTGTAAAGGAACAATCACCACCGCGTTTCTGAAAAATTACGTGGCGGCCTTGGGTAATTCAAACCAGAAGCGGCTTCCTTTGCCGAGTTCTGATTCAACCCCGACCTTTCCGCTCATCCGCTCGATTCCCTTTCGCACAATCGCCAGGCCAATGCCGGTTCCGGAATAAGCTCCGCCATGCAATCGCTCGAAGATACCAAAAATGCGTTTCCGGTATTCTGGCGCAATGCCGATTCCGTTGTCCTCGATCCACACCCGCCAATACAAACCGGCATCTTCCGAATGGATCTTAATCACGGGCTGAATTCCCGGCGAAACGAACTTCAGGGAGTTCGACAATAAATTCGTTATTACTTGTCGCAATGTTGCCTCGTGAGCCAAGACGATCGGCAGCGCGCCGACAACCTCGATCTCAGCCTTTTTCTCCCGAATTTCCGGGGCAAGCTGTTGGCGGACTTGCAGTAAAGCTGCGTCGAGGCTGATGGGCGAAAGTTCGACCTGGCTTCGCGTGATCCGACTGAAGGCCAGCAGGTCGTTGATCAGGTCGTCCATGAATTTCGCGGATGAAACAATTCGTTTTGTGTAATCTCTGGCCTGTTCATCCAGCGATGAGGCGTAGTCATCATTCAGCACCTGGGCAAATCCGCGCATGGCCCGCAGCGGCGCACGCAAATCGTGGGCGATGGAATAAACAAACGCTTCCATTTGACTGTTGGCTTCCTGCAGTTCCGCGGTTCGCGCGCTCACCCGCCGTTCCAGATCCCGGTTTAAGTCCCGGATTTGTTCCTCGGCTTTTTTTCGCTCCGTGATATCGCGAATGATTCCCGTGAAAATGCGTTTATTTCCGGTGGAAATTTCGCCAAAAGAAATCTCCAGAGGAATCTCGCCGCCGTTTTTGTGTCGGCCAAACATCTCGAGTCGTGACCGCGCGGTTTGTTTTCCACGGCTTAAAAAATCTTTCAGGCTGAAAGCATTGCCCGTCCTCATACGTTCCGGAACGAGCATGCTGAAATCCCGACCCAACATTTCCTCGGGCGGATAACCGAAAATGCGTTCAGCCGCACGATTAACGCTGATAATCTCATTCGCCTCATCGATGGTCACAATGGCGTCGGCCGCAGTTTCAGAAATCGTCCGATGCAACTCCTCGCTGGCGCGCAAACGCTCGCGCTCGCTGAGTAATTGAAATTCGCTCCGTTCGGTTCGTTCCCAGGCGCGGGCGATGAAAACCGTCACACCAAAAATTCCGAGACTGATTACCAAGCCGCCGAAAAATATTCCCATGGCATGGGAACCTTGGAGCGTCTGCTCGAATTCCGGCGTGCTGCGATAAACCAAAGTCCAAACCCGCCCGCCGATTGGAAAAGATTCTACGGCCCTGAACATCGGTTTGGCGGGAGACCTGAGCGGTGACTTATACAGGAGATTTTTTGGAGTTTGCTCCCCGTCGTAGGCTTCCAGATTGATCAAAGACGTGTCTTTGCCTTCAAATATTTTCGTGAAAAAATCACTAGCGCGAAACGGACTATAGACAAATCCAAGCAATTTATTCCTCCGATCTAAATCTGACTTGGGAACCTCCGGGCCGCGGTAAGCGCTGAGGTAAATCATAAAGCCCCGCTCGGTTGGGTTTTGGGAATCCTGGACCAAATTTACGATGCCAGAGACCGAAAATCCTTGGTGGATCGCACGGAGCATTGCATCACGCCGTATTTCATCGGAATACGTGTCATAGCCAAGGGCGCGGGCGTTCCAATTATCCAAGGGCTCCAGATAAACAATCGGGAAATATTGATCGCGTTCGCCTTCAGGCCAGATCGTGAAATTCGTTTGGCCTGATTCGCGCATGTGTTGGGTCACCTTCTGGCGTTCTTCGGGCAATACGCGTTGCGCAAAACCAAGGCCGCGAATGCCAGGGTAGAATTCCGGGATTCGCAGTCGTTCGACATAAGTGCGGAATTCAGCCGCCGTTACCTCCTCGCTGGCCGAAAAAAGCCCCGAAGCGCCGCGCAGTAATGCAGAGTAGGTATTTACAAAATCCTGCAGGGCGCCCTTTGATTCCTGGACAGAATTGGTGAAGCGAACAAGACTTTTCGCCTGGTCAACCGAATGGATATAGTACGTGACCCAGCAGGTGAACAGCAGGGAAACCGTCAGAACCCAATATGGAAATGACCGCGCCTTTTTTTTAAACTTGGAGATTTGGGACTCGTTGTTCATGACGACCCGACATCCCCGCAACGTCGCATTTTATTTCCCGGTCGCAACCATTGGCGCGACATCCAGGCAAACTCCTTGCTTGGTGTTGCGGGCGAAGATCCGTCCGCCGCTCACCACCGGCATCGTCCAGCATTTTCCGCCCAGCGGTTGGGCGCGGGCGACTTCGGTGTAGGCTTTGGGCGTGGCCTCCACGAGGACCAGCGGTCCTTTGTCGCCCTGCACCAAAACATGAGATCCGCCGACGAGAATTGTGCCGCCGCCGGAACCGAAGCCGGGCTGCGACCAAACCTTTTTCCCGGTCGCAATCTCAACGCAATTCAACGGCGCGGTGCCGAATTCTTTGAACCCAAAAATGCCGTAAAGAAAACCATCCTTGCAGACTGGCGTCGTCCAGTGATTCATCGTGCCGCCTTCTTGGCGCCACAGTTCAGTTGCGGAAAAGTCATTGCCCGTTTTGGAAATCTTGCACGCGCCTCCGCCAACTCCGTAACCAGCTGAACAGTAGACGATGTCTTTCCAGACGATAGGATCACTCGCGGTCGAAGTTTTGTAGGGAAACGGGTGACGCCAAAGAATTTTGCCGTCGTTCGCCGCGGCGGAAACCAACCCGCTTTGCGTGAAGAAAACGATTTGTCGCACTCCTAGAATTGTCGCGGGAACGGGCGAGGCATGAGTCGGCTTATCGCTGCCGCTTTTCCAAACCAGTTTTCCGTCTTTTTTGTCGAACGCGAGAAGCGCCTGACCTTCACCACCGGCATTGACGAAGACTAAATTGCCGTCGAGCACCGGCGATCCGGCGTGGTTCCAACTGATCACCTTGCCGTTGTATTCTTTGACGAGATCGTGCTGCCATTTTGTTTTCCCAGTGTTCGCGTCCAGGCAAGTCAGCATGAGATGCGCCCCGAGGAAATAAGCAGAGCCGCCATCGATCGTCGGCGTGGACCGCGGACCATCGCCGCCTTGTTTGTCGTAGGTTGGCTTGCCCATGGGCACGGCCCAAAGTTCCTTGCCCGTGTTGGCGTCGAGAGCCATCGCGACTTCCGAGTCCTGCCCGTTCACGTTGCGTTGTATGAAGCAAAATGCTTTCCCTCCGCTGAGCGCGAAAGAGCCAAAGCTCTCGCCTAATTCCGCTTTCCAGACCTGGCGGGGGCCTTCCTGTGGCCACTTGGTGGAAATTTTTTCCGGCGTGGAGCCGTCATGGTTTGCCCCGCGGTATTGCGGCCAGTCGGCGGATTGACCGCGATTGAGTCCCAGCAGAATGACGGTAATTCCAAACGCAATGCTCTTTAAGTTCATAAGGCCAAAACTTGAACGAAGAAGGGAATTTGCGCAATGGAGATTCGAGCTAGGAAATGCGTTTAAGGAATTCCTCCGCGAAAACTTCATAAGCCGCCGCTCCCGCGCTGTATTTGTCGTAGTGAATGATCGGCTTGCCAAAGCTCGGCGCCTCGGCGAGACGCGTCGTGCGCGGGATCAGCGTTTCGAAAACTTTGTCACCAAAATGTTCGCGAACTTCGCTGACCACTTGTTGCGACAGGCGCGTGCGCCCGTCGAACATTGTCATCACCACGCCGATTAATTCCAGTCGAGGATTTGTTCCACCATCGCGCAGTTGTTTGAGGATGCGATTGATCATCGAAATGCCTTCGAGGGCGTAATACTCGCATTGGAGAGGCACGAGCAGGCTGTCGGCCGCGGCAAAGGCATTGAGTGTCAGCACGCCAAGCGATGGCGGGCAATCGATCAGAATAAAATCGAACCGGTTCGATTCGACGATTGGCCTTAAGTTTTGCGCGACGCGGAAGAGATGGTTTTCCATGCGCGACAATTCGATATCGGCTGCGCATAGATCAACTTCGCTCGGAATCACTTCGAGCCGCTCGAACGCCGTTGTTTTGATTTTTTCCAGCAACGTTCCTTCGCCGAGCAGGGGACGATAGGCGCTGGCTCCCTCTGTTTTCTCCAAGCCAACGCCGCTCGTGGCATTGGCTTGCGGATCGAGATCGAAAAGCAAGACGCGTTTTTTGGCGGCAGCCAGGCACGCGGCCAGATTGATGGAGGTGGTCGTTTTTCCGACGCCGCCTTTTTGATTTGCGACCGCAATAACTTTTGTTGGCACGCCGCAGATTAAACCGAAGCGCGCAACGAACACCAAGTTGAAAACTCAAAAGGTGTCTCGCGAAGGCCTCAAAAGTGAAATTTGGCGAATGGACTGCCCGTCGCAATCTTCCTGTCTGTCGCGAGAGGAGCATTCTGTTTCTTGCGGACTGGGCAAGAGACTTTAATGTAAGCCGCGATGCGCAAATATTGGCACGTCATCAACACGGGCATTCAGAACATGATGGTTTACCGCGTGAATTTTTTATTTCGCGCGGCATTCGGCATTATCCCGTTGATGGCGACGATTTATCTCTGGCGGAAAATATACGAGGGGAAAGAGGTCGGTTCCAGCGTGGCCGGTTACAGTCTGGCAGGCATGATTTCATATTATTTGCTCGTCACTATTGTCGATGCGCTCACGGCAGTGAACGAGGACGACTGGCAAATCGCCACCGACATCAAGGATGGAAACATCAGCCAGTTTCTGTTGAAGCCGATTGATTACCTCACCTATCGCTTCTGTTTATTTGTGGCCGGGCGATTCATTTACGTGGCTGTGGCGCTGATTCCCGTCGGGCTTTTTATTTACTATTTGCGCACCTTTTTTGTGGGGCCGGTTGATCTGCCGACATTCGTCTTATTTCTGTTTTCCGTGGCGTTGACGGCGGTTTTGCAGTTCCTGATGTCCTTTACCATGGCGTTGCTCGCCTTCTGGGTGCTGGAGGTTTCGACTTTTATTTTTATTTTGTTCGCGCTGGAATACATCGCGGGCGGACATTTGTTCCCGCTGGATATTCTTCCGCCTGTTGTCAGCAAGGTTCTGAACTTCACGCCGTTTCCCTACCAGCTCTTTTTCCCGGTGAGCATCTATCTCGGCCAGACTTCTGGCAGCGCGATCTGGCGCGGTTTGATCATTCAAACTTTTTGGGTCGTAATATTCTATTTCGTCGCGCGCTTTGTCTGGAGTCGGGGAATCAAGAAATATTCCGCAGTGGGAGGATAAATGAACATCGAAGGATTCAAATCAGGATTGAAATTCAATTTTGGACGCAGGGCTCCTATCGGATTCCTGCTCTTCCCCGCCGCTTATGAATTTTAAACGCTACTCCACTATCTACGGCGCGCTCTGGCGTAATTCCGTCGTGCGCGAAATGGGTTTCAAATCCAATTTCATTCTTTGGATTTTCGTCGAACTGCTTTGGTTTGCGTTGCAGCTGAGTTTTATTGGCGTGATTTATTTGCACACCGATCACATCGGCGACTGGACGAAGTGGCAGGTCGTGATGCTGATCGGCGCGAGCCATTTCATTCAGCAAATTTTCCAGGCATTTTTTCTCGTGAACTGCACGCAGCTTTCCGAGCTGATTCGCACCGGCAAACTCGATTTCATGCTGCTGCTCCCGGTGAACACGCGATTTTTGATCTCGTTGCGTCAGGTTGATCTCGGCGGCTTTGTGAACGGAACTTCCGGATTGGCCGTCATGGCTTACGCGGCAAAGCAACTTCACATCATGCCAGGGTTCTTAAGCATCGTCGGATTTTTTCTGCTCTGCGCGGCGGGAATTTTGATTCATTACTCGCTGATGTTTCTGCTCTCGACGATTAGTTTTTGGACGGTGCGGGCGCAAGGAATCGTTTGGGGTTATTACAATCTGTTCAACATTTCCCGTATGCCGGACTCGGCTTTTCAGGGATTTTTCAAAGCATTTTTCACCTTCGCAATTCCGATGCTCTTGGTGGCAAATGTCCCCGCGAAACTAATCGCTCTGAAATTGCAATCGCCTTGGGAGATGGTGTTGCTCGTCGCGACCGCTGGAGTTTGTTTCACGCTGTCGGAAATCGGCTGGCGCTTCGCAATGAAACATTACACCAGCGCCAGCTCGTAGTGACGCGAGCCAACGCCTTGTTGAACCAAGCCGCTGTGCGGCGGGCTGGCGCAGGGTTAAAATGTGACGGATTCATTGGTCCTTGGGAGGCATCCTCTGCCTCCTATGAATATTGATTATCCTTCTCTTACTCGTTTCCGGGAGTTTGTCGAACTCAAAGATTTCAAGCCGCCGACGCGCCAGGA
>CANJXF010000017.1 GCA_947478865.1 Verrucomicrobiales bacterium
GCCAACGCCTTCTCCACCACCCGCTGCGTCAACCGCGCCACCAACCCGTTCCGACCCAACACCGCCTCCCGGCTGATCCCATTCTCCGCCAGTAACTCGTCAATCAATCCATCCGCTCTTCTCCTCGCTTCTTTCTGCTCTTTGGTCATGTCTGCTTTTTCCTCCAGTTATAACCCAAACACAATCTTTCTGATACGCTCGCATCCAGCCACACTCGGCATCCAACCATCTTGTGGGCCGCCTAGATCACCAATTAAATCCACATGGTTGCCGCCGACATCAAAAAGGCTGATTGCTGAAACGGCGACGTGGTCGTTGGCGTTTGTGGCGAATGGCAACACCGTTTTCAACACCGCCTCGCGTTTGAAATCGTCACTGTGTCCCCAAGGATGAGCGCAGGTCTTGCTCATCCAGTCCAAGTGTTTAAGGGCGTAAAGTTGATTTGTCGTGTTTGCTTCCCGAAGCAGAAGGTTCAGCTCAATCCAGTGCGCATCTTTTACGGAGTGGCTGCTCAGTGGGCGAGCATCAAGCGTGTGAAGAACACCTTCGTCATCTTGGATTGGAAAATCTGCAATTTGTCGAAATACCTCTGGCTTGGAATGGTGACCAGGAGGAGGCGCATAGTATTTGTCGGGCTTGTCGGTTTTCGCAGCAAAAATGAGATAAGACTTTCCTGGTTCCATTTGGTGAAAAGCAGGCGGATGCGCGCCACTCCATCCATGTCCTCCAGGAAGCCATCCAGAGTAATGTTGGAAAACAATGAGATTGGTCGGAACGACCCCTTTTATGGTAGAAATGACTTTGAGCTTGGTCGCATGCACCGACATATCCGAGACTCGAAACGCCGCATTGGTGATTTGCTCGGTGGAAAGAACCTGTCCTTTGAAAATCAAATCCGCTTGTCGATCCATTTCTTCCAATCGACCATGGGGTTGAACGAAAACAGTCGGCGGTATGCTTCCAGTAGTAACTGCCAGGCTAACCATGCCGTCCGAAGCGATTGCGACGACATTGCTTAATCCTGCGGGCACCGAGGTTTGACCGTTAGCGTTGCTGCCCCAGGCGACCACGGTTCCATCTTTTTTAAGGGCTAAACTGACGCTCCAACCGGCAGCAATTGTGCTGACGTTGCAAAGATCTGCAGGCACGGTTGATTCGCCGCTGGAATTGTTTCCCCATGCAACGACGGTGCCGTTTCTAGCGAGTGCGAGACAATGGCCCCCTCCGCATGTGAGAGCCGCCACATTGCTCAGAGCATTTCCGCCAACCATAACCGGATCGGCCGAAGTGTAGTCATATGGTGTTTTCCGGCTCTCGCCTCCCATATCAATTGCGATGGTTCTCTTACCAGCTTGGGTTACGATGGGTTCCGCTGGCGGTCGGCCCGGCGTCTGGAATCCCAATCTTAAAACTGTCCCATCGGCCTTGAGGATCATAGGCGTGAAATCCATTGAGGCCACACCGACCACATTCCTCAAGACTTGCCCGCGGACTCTTACTGGAAGAACTGGCGCTGGATTATCCAAGCGCATTCCGACCAATGTGCCGTCTGTTTTTAAAGCCAAATAGCTTCTATAGCCTGCCCATGCGATTGCGGTGACATTGGTTAAACCGGCAACCACGTTTTGCTCGTCTTCGTCGGCACCCCACCTGACTACCGTTCCATCACGTCTAATCGCCCAAGCAGAACCCCCTTCGAGCGAAATCGAGACAACATTGCTCAGACCAGCGGGCATTTTACCCCAAGGATAAGGTTCGTTACCAAACTCGATTATTGTGCCGTCATTTTTGAGCGCCAGTCCTTGTGAATTTCGAACGGCAACCGTAACCACATTACTCAGCCTGTCGCTGCCAATCTCAATCACACCATTGGTGTGTTCGGAATAAATTCGTTCAGCGGAAACAACCTTTCCCCACCATACGACTTGTCCACTGGGCGAGTCTGCCTGACAAAACTGGTTGAGTAGTGCAAAGCACAAGACCACTTGAAGAACCCGAAGCGCTTTCATACGCTAAGACTGAACCTTTTTCCTGTTTCGCCAAAGCTTCTTTCCCCAGACGAGCGTCTCGCAAATCAAATCATCGGGCTGAACATTTTTTGTAGGCGCAGCCCGCAAAAATCAATCTTGGAATGATTATTTAGTGATTATTGGTGCTACAGTTTCGGTTTGCGCCGCTTTATCGCGGCTCAGGCGCGAGATCGAGTTCGCCAGCGCGATCGAGTCGCGTGATCTCGGCGGTGTAGCCCTGCCGGAACGTCGGATATTTAAACTGGTAACCGAGTTCCATTTTCAGTTTGCGATTGGAAATTTTCTTCTGCGTGACGCCGCGCTTGCTTTGCGCCACGTCTTCCTCGGCGGAAAAAGGCGGCATGTATTTGCCTAGCGTTTCCGAAAGCCAGCGGAAGAAATGGATCTGTGCCACCGGTTCGTCATCGACGGCGTTGTAAACTTCTCCCGGCCGGCCGTTCTTCAGCGCGGCGATGATCGCACCGACCACGTCGTCCCGGTGAATCATGTTGATCAACCGCTCTCCTTTGCCCGCAATCTTCGCTTCATTGCGGCAATACTGCTGGAACAAATGGCCGCGATCCGGGCCGTAAATTCCAGCGACGCGCAAAATCACGGCTGGAAAATTTTTCTGCTGCGCGGCATCGAAAAGAACCTTTTCCGTCTGGACCAAAATCTTCCCCGTGTCGGTCTGCGGTTCGGTGGGGCTGCTCTCCTTGACGAGCGATCCGTCGTTCTGTCCATAAACACCGGTGCTGCTCGTGTAGACGAATTTTTTCGGCGGATTGGCACTGAGCCAATCGATCAAATGGCGCGTGCCATTCAGATAAACCTGTTCGTATTCGGCGGCGCCACCGCGACTTGATGCGACGGTATTGATCACCCAATCGAACGGGCCCGTTAATTTGTCCAAATCTTCCCGGCGTGAAATATCGGCAACCAGCGGATGAATGCCCGCCGCCTTCAACTCCGCATCAGCATCGGTCGATCGACGGACGCCAAAAACTTCGTGGCCCAGCCGAGCCAGTTCCGCGCCGAGAGGAATGCCAACGTAACCGCAGCCGATGATTAAAACTCGCATTGAAACAGTTAAACGCAAAGGTGCCAGTGAGCAAAGACGCAAACAGGGTTTGTGAGATGGTCGTTGAATGTTAGCTTGAAGCCGCTGATGAAAAAGTGGTCAAAAAGAAAGCGGTGGCTGGTAAGCATTGCAACTAGTGTTGCGATCGTATTGCTACTTTCTCTGGGAGGTTTTTTCGCTATTGCTTACTTCAACCTTTTTCATGCGCACGAACACTGCATCAAGAACACTGGTTTAAGTCTTAGAATTTATGCTGGCGACCACGAAGGTAATTTTCCGTTCCACACCAATGGATTTGGCGATGCGCTCGCGGTGTTGGTAAAGGAATGTTCTCCGGATTTTATCGGTATCGCCACCGCGCCGGGAGATAATGGAGAGTTGCTGAAAGAGTGCGTCCGGACGGGATCGCACATGCCAGATGACCGCTGCACGCGCATGTATGTGCAGGGCCTGAGGGAAGCCGGCAACCGGGAAATTGCGATGGTTTTTGACCGTTACCCAACACGGGGCGGAGATCATTTTCGCAAGCCGTGGGGGGAATGGTTGAGGGAAGTGTGCCTCGCAGACGGGAGTATGCAGGTCATCAAAGAAGAGGACTGGCCAGCGTTTCAGACAAAGCAAATCGGGCTATTATTAGCCGAAGGCTTCACCCGGGCGGACGCAGAGAAGATCTACATGCCGATGCCAAAATTAAAATGAGCAAAATCACGCCGATCGAACCTGTGACAGTTGACCAGACAGGCCCAAAACCGCGACGGGTGCCTGAGCTGCTGGCGCCGGCCGGAGATTGGGAATGCGCCAAGGCCGCAGTCGAGAATGGTGCCGACGCGATTTATTTCGGTTTGGAAAAATTCAACGCGCGGATGCGGGCACACAATTTCACCGCCGCCGATTTGCCAAAGTTGATGGAGTTTTTGCATCGGCGCGGAGTGAAAGGCTACGTCACTTTCAACACGCTGGTTTTCGCCAATGAGTTGGACGATGCGGAAGATTATTTGCGCTCCATTATTTCTGCGGGAGTGGATGCCGCGATCGTTCAGGACGTCGGCATCTGCCGATTGATCCGAAAACTCTCGCCCGATTTTCCGATTCATAGCTCCACGCAGATGACCATCACCAGCGCCGCAGGTGTGGAGTTTGCAAAGGAGTTGGGCTGCAATCTCGTGGTGCTCGCCCGCGAATGTTCCATCAAGGAAATTGAGAAGATTGGTCAAGCGACGAATGTCGAAGGCCGAGCGCTGGAGATTTCACACGGCGACCTTCCCTCGACGCTCAACGATCAACGCGCGACAACCTTGCCATTGGAAGTGTTTGTCCACGGTGCATTGTGCGTCGCTTATTCGGGCCAGTGTTTGACCAGCGAATCGCTCGGCGGGCGCTCGGCGAATCGGGGGGAATGTGCTCAGGCGTGTCGCATGCCTTATGATTTGATTTCAGATGGCGAAACGGTTCCGCTCGGCGACAAGCGCTATTTGCTGAGCCCGCAGGATTTGGCCGGATTGGAAATCCTGCCCCATCTCGTGGGCGCCGGAGTGAGTTCGTTGAAGATCGAAGGCCGGCTGAAGACGCCGGAATACGTCGCGAACATTACGCGCGTTTATCGGAGCGCTCTCGACAAACTGGTCAGGATCGATCCGGCGCCGATGCAAAAATCTGAATCCAGCAAAGTCAGGGACGCGCTGGAACGTGTCCCCACCGAATCACGTTACGATTTGGAAATGGGTTTTTCGCGCGGCCTCTACACCGGTTGGTTTGAAGGAATCAACAACCAGAAACTCGTCCACGCCCGCTTTGGAAAAAAGCGCGGCGTGTTCCTGGGCGAAGTGCAGAAGATTCAGGGCGAGAAAGTCTTGCTTAAACTCGAAGCGCCGTTGAAGCCGGGCGACGGAATTGTTTTCGACGCGGGCCGACCCGATGAAAAAGAAGAAGGCGGACGCGTTTACGAGGTTCAAACCAGCGGCCAACAGGTCGCCCTCGCGTTCGGTTGGGGCAACCTGGATTTCAGCCGCATTCATGTCGGCGACAAAGTTTGGAAAACGAGCGATCCTGAACTCGACAAACGACTGCGCCAAACATTTGCGGGCGAGTTGCCGCAGTTTCACCGCGACATCGAGATCGAAGTTCACGGGAGCGTCGGTCTGCCGCTCACGCTCATTCTGCGTGACGAAGTTGGCCATGTCGTAAAAGAGAATTCGGCCAAACCGTTGGAGCGAGCTGAAAAACGCCCGCTGACCGCCGAATTGTTGCGCGAGCAGTTTGGCCGGTTGGGTGGCACGCCATTTAAATTGGGTGCCCTGAAGAACTTTTTGGAAGGCGAAGTCATTTTGCCGATGAGCGAGATGAACCGGCTGCGGCGCGAAGCGGTCAGCCAATTGGAAGCGTTGCGAGCGCAGCCAAAGAAATGGATTCTAAATCACCACAAAGGTGCAGAGTCATTGAGCGGGAAAATGGCGTCGAGCGACTCCGCATCTCCGCGACTGCCCGGTTCAGACTCCGCCGATTTGATTGTCCTCGTTCGCAATATGGCGCAACTGGAGGCGACACTGCGCTGCGGTGTCCGAACCATTTACTGCGAATTTGAAGATCCAAAAAAATATCGCGAAGCCGTTCGCATGGCGCATGAATCCTTTGGCTGTTCTGATCCGGAAAAAACAATTTGGGTCGCGCCGCCGCGCATTTTCAAAACCGGCGAAGAATGGACATTGAACCAGGTTCGCTCGTGCAATGCCGACGGATACTTGGTTCGCAATTATGATCACTTGAAGTTTTTCGCCGATTGCCGACGCGTGGGAGACTTTTCCCTGAACATCGCGAATTCGCTCACCGCAGAATATTTCAAAAACAAATTTACGCTGGAACGACTCACGGCGTCATACGACTTAAACTTCACGCAACTCGAAGCGCTGGTGAAATCGGCGCCGCCGGAATGGTTTGAGATTACGATCCACCAACACATGCCGATGTTTCACATGGAGCATTGTGTTTTTTGCGCGTTTCTTTCCAAAGGCACAGACTTCACGAACTGCGGCCGGCCCTGCGACACGCACGATGTTAAGCTTCGCGACCGCGTCGGCATGGAACATCCGCTCAAGGCTGATGTGGGATGTCGCAACACCGTTTTCAACGCGCGCGCGCAGACGGGCGCTGAATATGTTGCGCGTCTGATGGAACTTGGCGTCCGGCAATTCCGAATCGAGTTCGTTAACGAATCGCCTGAGGACGTGGTGCAAACCGTTTCCAAATATCGCGCGCTGTTGCGTGGCGAAATCGCCGGTTCAAAGGTGTGGCGCGAATTGAAATTGCAAAACCAACTCGGCGTCACGCGCGGGCAGATGGAAAAAGCTGAGAATTAGCCGGCCGGCCCGCGGCTAATTTTTTGTCATCGGCTTCATCGTCAGCGGATCGCGCAACGGCAAGTCCACAATGCGACCGCCAGCCAATTCCTTTAGAGAAACCGGGTGGTCCGGATGCCCTTTTAGAATTTCCTCTTTTTGCCCGACCACCAAAATCGCGAGCTTCTCGGCCAGTAAATATTTTTTGGCAACGCGCTGCGCTTGCTCCTTGGAAACCGCGTTGAGCCGTGAGCGATAGTTTTTCCAATAATCGGGATTCCTGGCATAGCGCCCGGTGAATTCATCCTGCGCAAAAGTGTTGGCAACCTGGGTTTTTGTCGCAAAAGCGCGGGGAAACCGTTCGATGAATGATTGTTTGCTCGTGTTTAACTCTTCATCGGTCGGCAACTTCGCGGCCATTTGCTTCATTTCATCGAGCACGATGGAAATGGCATAAGCGACGGTGCGAGACTTGGATTGAAATCCGGCCGTGAAAGTCAATGGATAGTAAATCCCGCCCTGGAAACTGGAACCCGCCGAGTAAGCGAGCCCTTCGTCTGAACGAACCCGATTCATAATGTGCGAGGTGAACCCGCCGCCGCCAAGTATATCGTTCATGATCACTCCAGCGAAATAATCCGGATCATCGCGCATGATCCCGGGCAAAAGAATTGAAACGCGGCCTTGGTTCACATCCTTGTCCACGAGGTAAACGCCTGGTGCGGCAAACACGGTGTTGGTTGGAATTTCGGCCGGTTTGTCCCCGACGAAAGGCCAGTCGGCGAACAGCTTCTCCAGTTTTTCCACCATTTGCGCACGATCGAAATCGCCATTCACGGCCACCACGAAATTAGCTGGATAAAACCATTTGCGATGAAAGGTTTCGATGTCGGAGCGGGTAATGCCTTGAACAGACGCTTCGGTCGAATGGCGGTTCACCCAAAAGTTTTCACCGAACGCAAGGAAGCCGCGTTCGCGCGATTCGATGGCCGAGGATTCATCGTTGCGCTGCCGCATCGATTGCATGGTTTGATCTTTGACCAGCGCGAGTTTGTTCTCCTGAAAGCGCGGAGCAGTGAGCGCTTCGCGCAAAATGCCGAGACCTTCTTCAAGATCTTTGGACAAAAGATTAAGGCTGACACTGCCCTGAGTGTCTCCGACAGATGAGTTCAATTGCGCCGCGAGAAAAGCCAGGCGCTCTTCGAGATCCTCGGCGGTTTTGGATTTCGTTCCGCCGCGTGCAATCAGGTAACCGGTGATTCCCGCCAGACCCTCTTTGCCCACGGGAACCAGATAATCCCCGGTTCGCACATAGATAACGATGTTTACGAGCGGTAATTCGCGGTCGGGAACCACGTAGGCAATCGGCCCATTCTTTAATTGGACGCGGTAATCCGCGGGATTTGGCGGATCATATTTCAGAGGAGGAAACGTGAGTTTCTCGGGACGACTCGGAATCGTAGCGTCCGTAGATTTCGTTTGGGCACGCAATCCGGTCGTTCCAAAAATAGCAAAAGCGCAAATAAGAGTAAGAGCGCGAGAAGAAAGCGGTTTCATTTCTGTTTCGGGGAGACGTTTTGAGCGGCGGTTGCCGAAGGTTTGGTTCCTTTGCGCGTGTAGGTTGCAACCGCGCGATTTTCTTTCGTGAAATATTGATTGGCCACCCGCTTGAGGTCGGCAGCGGTGACCGCCTGAATCTTCGCGTTGGCTTCATTGATTTCCTTCCAATTACCCAATCCATCGTAGTGCAGGAGTTGCATGAGAATGGGCGTGTTCGAACTCAATTTGCGATATTCATTCGCGGCAAAATTATTTTTCACCTTCTGCAATTCTTCCGCCGGAACCTCCTCGGTTTTGAGCTTCTCCAATTCCGCGTAAAGTTTTTGTTCCACCTGTTCGGGCGTGTGTCCGTCCTTGGCTTCGCCGCCGATGTTGTAGTAGCCAGCCCACTTGCGTGGATCCTGCTGCGCCCAGGTCTCAGTCGCGACTTGAGAGCCGAGGACCAACCCTTTGAATAGACGGCCGGTGCGGGTGGAGAGGATTTGGGAGAGAACACTCAGCGCGTAGGAATCTCTATGCCCAAACGGCACGCTGTGCCAGAGGATGTCGACCTGCGGATTGGTTTCGGCTTCGGCATACATTCTTTTTTCCGCGACTTGTTTTACTTCAAGGGTGACGACATCGGGCGCCGGTTTTTTTCCAGGTGGAATGCGGCCAAAATATTTCTCGGCCATTTGCGTTGCATCATCAAAACGAAAATCGCCCACAAGAATCACAGTGATGTTTTGCGGGGCGTAATAAATTCCATAAAACTCGTCCGCTTGGGCTTTGGAAATCGCCGGGATATCCGAAGGCCAACCTATCACTGGCCAGTGATAGGGGTGGGATTCCCAGAACATCGACTCGAATTCCTCGGCGAATTTTCCGAGCGGCGTTGAGTCGGTGCGCATCCGGCGCTCCTCAAACACGACGTCGCGTTCCGCATAAAATTCGCGAAAGACCGGTTGCAGCAAGCGGCCCGATTCCATCCACATCCAGAGCTCCAGTTTATTCGCAGGCACCGTGATGAAATACGCGGTCATGTCTTCACTGGTGTAAGCGTTCATGCCCGAGCCGCCCGCTGTGGTGTAAATCTTGTCGAATTCATTTTTCACCAACACCTCGCGCTGTTGTTGAATCAGCGTTTGAAATTGTTTCTCCAATTCACGCCAGCGCGGGGTGGTGTTCTCGACTTTCGCAACGTCATCGATTTCACCGGCGCGGTACATCGCCCGCATTTTCTTTTCTTCTTCGCGCATCTCGTCGCGAATTCGCTCCTGTTCGGCGATGATCTCCAAATCCTTCTTGTAATCTTTCGTTCCAATGGTCGGCGTGCCTTTGAACATCATGTGCTCGAACAAATGCGCGATGCCAGTGATTCCGGGACGCTCGTTCGAACTGCCGACGTGCGCAACCCAACCGCCGGAAACCGTCGGCTCGTCATTTCGCTGCACGAGCAAAAGGCGCATGCCGTTGGATAATGTTTTTTCCGTGACCGGGACGCGCTGCGCATAAAGCGAAGTGAACGGCACCGCCAGGCCGAGAATGAGAATTACGAGACGCATTTGCATTGAAAAATCAATTTTGAAAACTTTGACCAGCGAAACCGTTTTTATGTTCACGGGAGTAACCTTCGCATTCCAAACCCTAACGTCAACGGTGAAGAGGCAGCGTTCGCCGCAATAAATCCAGCGCGAGTTGCGACGTGACGAACTTGAATGTCTCGCGGTCGTATTGAAGCAGGTGCTGTTGGGTGACGGTTTTTTCCGCACCCGCCAGAGCAATGAAAACGGTCCCAACCGGTTTCTCCGTCGAGCCGCCGCCAGGGCCCGCAATTCCGGTCACGGCGATCGCGTAGTCAGCGTTGCTGCGGAGCCGCGCGCCTTCGGCCATTTCGCGAGCCGTTGCTTCGCTGACCGCGCCGAATTGCGCCAGAGTTTCAGAATGCACGCCAACCAAGCGTTGCTTGGATTCGTTGCTGTAGGTCACCATGCCATTGAGGAAAACTTCCGAAGCCCCGGGAACATTGGTGATGCGATGACAAATAAAACCGCCCGTGCATGATTCCGCGATGGCCAGCGTTTTCTTCGCTGCGATCAGCTGTCGGACCACAACCTCTTCCAGCACATCATCGTCCCTGCCGAAAATATGCGCGCCGATAAGACCTGAGATAATCTTTTCCGCCTCCGCCACGCAACACTCGCCATCGGCTCCATGCGCGACCAATCGGACATCGACTTCGCCCACCCGAGCGCAGTAGCCCAGTTCGATCCTTCCATCGGTCAAATGCTTGAGCGGTCCCGCAATTTTTTCTTCGACATACGATTCGCCGATGCCTGTTGTCTTCAGCGTGCGGCAGACGAATGCAGTTAGCTTGGGAAAATACTTTCCCAGCAAAGGAATGACTTGCTTGGAAAACATCGGTCGCAATTCGCGGGGTGGCCCGGGCAGCATGACGAGAACCGCGCGTTTGCCAGCCGAGCCAAATGGATTTGGATCCAGCTCGATCACCAGGCCCGGAGCGGTGCCGTGCGCATTCTGCAAAACGATCGAACCTTCCGGAACTAATGCTTGGACTTTAGTCGTTTCCGGCATGCGACGATTCCGCTGCGCGAAAAATTGCTCGATCCGGCTGAGCGCTTCTGCATCCACTCGCAACTTTTTGCCAAGGAGTTCAGCAATTAAATCGCGGGTAATATCATCGGAGGTCGGACCCAAACCTCCGGTCACAATAATCAATTCAGCTCGACCGAGTGCTTCGCGGACTGCGTTTTGGATCGCAGGCCCGGTATCCGAAATTGCCACCTGCCGCGTCACGACCATGCCGAGATTTGCGAGTTGGCTGCAAAGGAATTGTTGGTGCGTGTTGAGCACACGGCCCAATAACAGTTCGCTGCCGGTATTGATGATTTCGATTTCCATTTGAATCGTGCCGCTGACATCGCGGAACGCGGCTAAATTGCAGATTGCCACGTTTGACGGCAAGCACGTTGACTTGATCGCCACCTCGAATATATTTCCACCCCATGGCAGCACCGCAAAAAGCCCACGCTAAGAAGAAATTCATGGAGTTTCTTGGCGGAAAAAGTTTACGGATCACGTCTCAGAGGCAGGCGATCATCGACACGGTTTTCAATACGGAAGAGCATTTTACCGCGGAACAATTGCTGGAATGGTCGCGCAAATTGGATAAATCCGTTTCCCGCGCCACGGTCTATCGGACCTTGCCTCTGTTGACGGAAAGCGGTTTGGTCCACGAAATGGATTTTGGGAAGGATTGCAAAGTTTACGATCCGAACTACGCGGATCATCCCAATCACAACCACATCATCTGTCAGGATTGCGAAAAAATTGTGGAATTCGACAGCGAAAAAATTGAGCAACTTGAGGGTGAAATCAGCCATCGCCTCGGATTTTCGGTGAAGACTCACCGCCTGCAAATCACCGGTAGCTGCGATGAATTAAAAAAGCTGGGCGCCTGCAAAAAAAAGAGCTCCTGTTGATTATCTGCCGGGCTGCACTTCGATTGGCCCGCTCTCCGGCACCCGCAGCTTTGTTGTATAGTCCAGAATCAAATCGAATTGCTCGGGTTTGAGTTTAGATTTTTTCTTCATCTTCACCATCCACCTCTTCCAATCTGCGCCGTCGTATTTCTTTGGATCGTAGAGTTCGTGACACTTGGCGCATTTGATCACGTAAAGTGCGCGCGCATCGCTTGGCAGCAAAGCATCACCTGAAACCGCTGTTTCCGTTTGGCAGGAAGTCCAAGACAAAGCAGCGGCGAGACTGAAGAAAATTAGCCGCATTAAAAACTTAAACCGACAATCAGCCGAACGTTGACGTGCTCGTGTCCTTCGAGTTCAAAGTGCGAGTTCTTATCTGGATCTCCGCCCCAGTTGGCGCCGAACACCTGCGGCATGACGCTCAAAGCAGCCCACCATTTTTCAGTCTTATAGCTAACTACGGGACCGACATAGAGCGCGGTGTTTTCCCATCGGTCGTATTCTGGCAATTCATTATGATCGCGAACTTCGATTCCCACCGCGCATCGCTTGGTTAGCTGATAAGCAACGCCAAAGGTCGCTTCCAGTTCGCCTTCGGTTTCGTTGAAATCATCCGCCCACTCGGTCGCGTGAGTGAGATTCAGCGCCCATTTCCAATTCCCATGCCGTTGGCCAAGGATAATCTTTTCCTCGAGCTCAGCCTCATCGCCCGAATAGCTCGGCTCAAGGTAAAGGCTCAATCCAACGGCGTGATCGGCTGGGTTCAAAACCATGTAACGGTTCTCCAATGAAACGCCGTCGAATGAAAAATCAGAGAACTTGTTTCCATCAGGTTCCGTGTAGCGTTCCGACTTTGTCTTCAGATAAAGAGAAACGGTATAATTGTCGGTCACGCCATACTCCAACTCTTCGCGTAAATCCCAACGGCTATAGTTTTCCTGGCCAACCGCTGCGTTGCGCCCGGCGCGTAACGTAACCCATTGTTCGAATTCCATTCCGCCTTCCGGCATGGTTTCCGGTTCGTAGGTGTAAGTGAAGTAACGCTCATTGGCGTAAGCGGAAAAGCATAAGCTGCCCGCGAGAATGGCGATCGAGATTCTATTTTTCATTTCAACGCTTTGTAAGTTGCGCGTCATTTCTAAATGAGAATGGGTCTCAGTGTCAATAAGAAGATGCCGACAGCCCAGAGCATGAATCGCTACGAGAGAAGGTCCCTTGCTTTCTTGAGGAGGTCGCCCTCTAAACGGTTTTTGAACGGTAAAGCGGCAAACGGCAGATTGGCTTCGACATTAACTGTATCGACTTCGATCTGAAGATGTCCTGAGACTGCGAAACCCATCGCTTTGAAACGAAAGGTTCCACGGTTGTTAGTCCACGATTCTTCCAGATCCGAAACTTTATTCCCCATTTGACCTTTGGCTTCGCTGAGAAGACGCATGATCCGCTGTTTGGCTTCGTCGACTCCGAGTTGATGCGGGACGGAAACTTTGATGGACGGCATGCGAAACTATAAAAACAGTCTACTCCCGTTGCAATGGGCGGGAGCGAAATAAAAAAGACGCCGGCAGGCGTCTTTTTAAAATTTGTGGCACCGCTGATTCAGTGCTGGCGACGTTTTACTTTAAGCTGAGCCAAAGAATGAGCGAGCGAAGCGCTGACGAGAGCTGTTTCTTCGTCATCAAGCTTCTCAGCCAAGCGAGCTTCAGCACGTTTCCGGGCTTCGTCCGCTTTGACTTCATCAATATTCTCAGCGCGAATTGCCATGTCAGTCAGAATGGCAACCCGGTTCCCGGTGATTTCGACAAAGCCTTCGCCAACCGCCAGGAAATAATCCTGACCATTTTTGCGCGCCACGATCTCGCCGGGGACAATTTGCGTCATCAGCGGAACGTGCTGCGGATAAATCCCCATCTCGCCGTCAACGCCCGGCAGCGTGACCATATCCACGTCTTCAGAGTAGGTCTTGGCTTCGGGAGTAACGATTTCGAGCTTTAACGTGTTGGCCATTTTAGATTCCAAAGTCGCCGGGTTTTAAGGATCGCTTGAAACCCAGCTTTTCAATTTAACTTAGGCTTCGTGGATTTCGTCAATGCCGCCCTTCATGTAGAAGTTGCCTTCTCCAACGTCGTCGTGTTTGCCTTCAAGAATTTCTTTGAACGCCCTCACCGTGTCAGCGACGGGGACCTGCTTGCCGGGACGGCCCGTAAAGACTTCAGCGACTGTGAACGGTTGGCTGAGGAAGCGTTGAATCTTGCGAGCGCGAAGCACGGTCGTTTTATCTTCGGGTGAAAGTTCGTCCATGCCGAGAATCGCAATAATATCCTGCAAATCTTTGTAGCGTTGCAGAATTTTTTGCACACCGCGCGCGACGTCGTAATGCTCTTGTCCGACGATTTCCGGGGTCAGAGCACGCGAGTTCGAGGAAAGCGGATCGACAGCCGGGAAAATACCCAACTCAGCGATCGAACGTTCCAAAACGATTGTCGCATCCAAGTGCGCGAAAGTCGTTGCGGGCGCCGGATCGGTCAAATCGTCCGCAGGCACATAAACCGCTTGGAAGGACGTGATGGAACCTTTCTTCGTCGAGGTAATGCGTTCCTGCAAATCACCCATTTCTGCGGCAAGCGTTGGCTGGTAACCGACAGCGCTCGGCGTGCGGCCGAGGAGCGCGGAAACTTCGGAGCCGGCTTGCGAAAAACGGAAAATGTTGTCGATGAACAGCAGCACGTCCTGATTTTTTTCGTCACGGAAATATTCCGTGATCGCCAGACCAGACAATGCGACGCGGAGACGTGCTCCTGGTGGTTCGTTCATTTGTCCGTAAACGAGCGCCACTTTGGATTTACTCAAATCTTTTTGATTGATGACGCCTGCTTCAGACATTTCGTGGTAAAGATCGTTGCCTTCGCGGGTGCGTTCGCCGACTCCAGCGAACACCGAGTAACCACCGTGCTGTTTGGCGATGTTGTTGATCAATTCCATGATCACAACTGTCTTGCCGACACCGGCGCCACCGAATGCGCCGACTTTTCCACCCTTTAAGAATGGGCAAATCAAATCGATGACTTTAATACCGGTCGTCAAAACCTGCGGCGAAGTCGCTTGGTCAACCAGCGGCGGCGCGGAACGATGAATCGGGTAAAACTTGTCAGCTTTGACTGGACCGCGTTCGTCCACCGGATTTCCGGTCACGTCGAACACGCGTCCCATCACGCCGTCGCCGACGGGCATTGATATTGGCGCGCCTGTGTCGGTCACTTCAAGACCGCGTTTCAAGCCTTCGGTGGAGGACATCGCGACCGCGCGCACCCAACCGTCACCGAGGTGCTGCTGCACTTCGAGTGTCAGTTTGGTTTCCAAACCTTGCACGGTAAAATTAACCGTCAGCGCATTATAGATAGAAGGAAGCGCTGCGCCGAATTCCACATCGACGACTGGTCCAATAATCTGAACAATTTTGCCTTTATTCATGTGATAAAAAACGAAAAGCCATGCGAACTGGCTAAAGCCTTGAACGACACCGCAAGCGGTCTAAACCCGTTCAAGGGAGCGGGAATCTACGGGTTTCCCCAGTTTTGTGTCAAGTTGGAGAATGGAAATTCTTCAACGCATCTCCAATCGAGATCAAACCGTTAAGTTGCCCTAAATTGATCGACCTTTGCTTCGTCCAACTCGACACCGAGGCCCGGCTTGAGGTTTGGTCGTGCCTGGCCGCCGACGATCGGAAGGCTCTCCGCCAGCAAATCGTGTTCGTAGAAAAATGGGCCGATAATGTCGCAGGGAAAATGCTCGGCATCGATGCCGCGGGTTGCCATCGCGAGGTGGGTCATGGCCGCGCTGCCCACCCCCAATTCCAGATTGCTTCCGACCGTGCATTTCAAGCCAGCCGCCTCGGTGAACTCTGCGATTCGCTTTGCTGGCAGAATTCCACCCGCTTTGCCCACATAAATTGAAAAAACATCCGCCGCGCCGAGCTGCACCAGGGTTTTCGCATCCTGCAACGTGTAAATGCTTTCGTCCGCGATGACTGGAATACCAATCTGTTTTCGAACCAGGGCCATTTCCGCGACGTCATCCGGGGAAACCGGCTGTTCAGCGAAATAAATTCCAAACTCGCAAAGCCGCTCAATGGTTTTTGCAGCAACGGCCAAACTCCAACCGCCATTGGCATCCACGCCTAGTTTTATGTCGGGCCCAATCGCTGCGCGCACGGCCCGCACGCGGGCCACGTCGCCATCGGGATTGATTCCCACTTTGACTTTCATCGCGCGGAAACCTTGTGCCACGGCCCACCGCGCAATTTCTGCGGCGCGTTCTGGTTCAACGCCCGAGACCGACCATTTTGTCGGAATAAATTCGCGCACTTTGCCGCCCAATAGTTCGTAAACCGGTTTGCCCGCCGCTTTCCCAGCAATGTCCCAGAGCGCCATTTCGATTGCCGCCTTCGTGAAGAAATTCCCCGCGACTGACAGGCGAAAGGTTCCCGCAAGCCTTTCGACTTCGATTGGATTCTCTCCAACTAATTTTGGCGCGAGGTAATGGTTGATGAAATGCGCGGCGCTGACTTGATCTTCGCCGCTCCAGCGCGGAGTGCAGGACGCCTCGCCCAAACCAACGAAGCCATCGTCCGTGTGAACTTTGACCAAAAGGAATGGCGAAGCCGTGTGCGACCCGCCGCGCCCGCTGCGGATGGCCAGTTCCGGTTTGATGGGAACGTTGACGGGAATGGTTTCGATGCGGGTAATTTTCACGGCGCGGGGAATTTAGTAATTCGCTCCCAACTTACAAAGCTTTTCCCGCGCTTGACGTGTCTTTCGCCTTTGCTACCTTTTCCGTCGCGTGAATTTTTGCAGCTTTCGATTTAGTGCTGGCCGGTTTGGCGAATATTTTTTTCGCCACGCCTCCCTGCGCTAGGCTGCGTTCGATTGAAACACAACCCAAGCCGCAGGTCGCCCCTGCGGTTTTTTTTGTGACGACCCGCGCAACGTAGGAAAATTATGATTATTGTTCTTAAACCGGATATTTCGAAGAAAGACGAGCTCGCCGTCCTCAAGGAGATCAAGAAGCTCGGCTACAAACCGCACGTCATGCGCGGCGTGGAACGCACCGTCGTGGGGGCCATTGGCGACGAACGCACTCATCAGAATCTCGAAGCGCTGAACACCTGGCCGCAAGTCGAGAAGGTCATGCCAGTGCAAAAGCGCTACAAACTCACCAGCCGCGAAGCGCACAAAGGCAATTCGACGGTGAACGTTTGCGGCAATATCATCGGCGGAAAAAAAATCCAAATCATGGCCGGGCCTTGCTCGGTCGAGGATGAAAAGCAGTTGCTCACCACGGCTCATGCCGTGAAAAAAGCGGGCGCGACCATTCTCCGCGGCGGGGCATACAAGCCGCGGACTTCGCCCTATGAATTTCAAGGTCTCGGCGTAAAAGGATTGAAGCTGCTGGCCAAAGCACGGAAAGAAACCGGCCTCGCCATTATCACCGAACTGCTTTCTGAACAGCAGGCCGAACTCGTCGCCGAATACTCCGACATCCTGCAAATTGGCGCGCGCAACGCCCAGAATTTCCAATTGCTCATCGCCGCCGCAAAGACAGGCAAACCGGTTCTCCTCAAGCGCGGCCTCTCGATGCGCATTGAAGAATGGCTGCTCGCCGGCGAATACGTGTTGGCCAACGACAACGCGAACCTCATGTTCTGCGAGCGCGGCATCCGCACGTTCGAAACCTACACGCGCAACACGCTCGATCTTTCCACCATTCCGATTATCAAAAAGGAATCACACTGCCCGATCGTCATTGATCCGAGCCAGGGAGCCGGCCGTTCTGATCTCGTGGTCGCCATGTGCAAAGGTGCCGTGGCGATGGGCGCGGACGCGTTGCTCATCGAAGTGCATCCGAATCCCGCCGAAGCGTGGAGCGACGGCGCGCAGCAACTTACGATCGAAGGTTTTGCGAAATTGATGGAAGAGCTGAAGCCGTTCATCGCGGCGGCAGGACGGGAATAATCGGTAATTTTTAAACGCAACCGCAGCGAGGAAACTTGCTGCGGTTTTCTTTTGCCCTGCGCCTCTGACGTCAGTCTTCCACTTCCAGCACGATGGCGCCGGGAATCACACGGATGCTTTTGACCCCTTGCAGGACCGGCTTGCCGTTGCGTTCGCCCACTGCGTCTGCAATCAGGTTTTCACCCTTCAACCCACCCAGCCACGCCTTGGGCAGACTTAGCCCGAGGATGCTGACATCTTCTAGAATGGCGTAGGGCGCCTGGTCGTTGCTCAGCGAGACGCGAAAACGTCCGCGTGCCCGAAACATTTTCCCGCCGCCGATCGGAAAATCCTGCGGGATCGGAATGGCGAGGTAAGCGTTAATGGCGTCGCGACCCAATTCGAATCGCACGGTTTGGCCGAGGGCCGTGTTCGCGTTCAACAAACCGTTCAGTTCCCGTTCCGTCAATTGCAACGACTTTGAACCGGAAGTGTAGGTGCGATCCGGTTCCGGCTTCGGCACTGCGACCCGCGCCGACGGGCGGCCCGGACGGGGATCCGACCCGCCGCCGAGATGTTGCAGCTTCTCCTCTACTTTGGCCTTCTCTGCCGCTGACAGCACGATCGGCCTGATCGGGCGCTGAATCCACCAGAGCGTCAAGGCGACCGTCGCGGCAATAATCAAGAGCAACACCAGCAAGCCGCCGCACCCCCAAAGCAGCCAGCGACGTCGTATCGGAGCGGGCGGCGCGGCTTCGGTCACTGGGAGATTCTTCATTTCAGAAAAAATTTAATCGGGATGCGCAGGATATTCAGGATTCAGAAAACCACTGGCCACGCAGAATTATCCTATCCATCTATTTCATCCCGGTTCAATTCTGCGATTTCTAATCTGAAAGTGCGCTACGGAATCCGGCTGTGCGAGCCGTCGCAGAAAGGCATCGTCTTGGATTGTTTGCAGGCGCACCAGGCGACGGTTTTCTTTTCCGCGATTTCAGTTTTCAACGGACCAAAACCGGTTCCCTTATGCGCGCCGTCGCAAAACGGCTGGCTTTTGGAATGCCCACACGCGCACCACCAATAAGTTCCCGGCTCGACGAGTTGCACGATAGGCGCTTTCTGAAAAACAATTGGGTCAGACATGCGCTGTTTGTAACGGCGGGGTGCGAGGGGGGCAAACTAAAAGACGGCAAGATGCAATCCCGTTGGGGTTGTAAATCTCTTATCATCATACCCCGGGGTTGCGAGGTAACGAGCTGCCCTTGGGCTGATTTATACAATCCTTTTGGAGCGGCATCGCATTGAGCGGTGATTTTCCAGGAATGGCCTTGAAAGAGTTGCGGAAGTGGATGCGCGAAAGGAAAGGAGAATTTGCAGCCTATCTGGGTATTATGCGGTCTATTTGGTTTTATAGTAGATATGGTCTGCTGTTGCCTCTGCGACTTTGAGTTTGTATGTGCCGTTGATGAGTTTGGGGAGACGGTCATCGTCAACATTGATGTGAACGAGGATTCTCTTGGAATCTACCTCCGTGATTTTCACTGCCGCGCTTTTCGGTCTGAAACCCGCTTCTGAATCGCTCGGTAAAATGCTTATTTGCATCTCGTTCTGTGTGTATTGGTTGCTTTTGGTCGTCATGGAGAACGAGTAGTTGCACCGTCTGAAGTTGAGGAAGTTTTCTCTTCCCTGAAACAAACCCTCCCTCGTATTGACTCTGATCCACAAGTTGTTTTTGTATCGATTCGAGTAGGCTGTGTACCTTACCTCATCTACTGTTGCAGCGCACCCAGAGAGCACGATGACAAGGAGCATTAGCGCTGTGTGCTTCATGAACTTTGCCGCATAACTTATATTCGGCATCGTGGTTTGCAGCCTATCCGGGTTCATGGTTGAAACAGTATTCTGGACGAGAATTCCTGTCCAACTTAGTTCTTTTCCCGAAACAAGCTCCAAACCTATCCCGCAAAGGCGGCAAAAATCTATCTCGCCCGGACGCGCAGGCCGGTTTTTTCCGTGGCCGTGGCAAAGGAAACTTTTCCATTCACCGAGGTCGGGCCGATGTAGGGATCATTGGAGCAAAGGAGATTGCCGTCGATGTCGAGGTGATTGGTGAGTTCGGCCAGGTGCGCTGCGGCGGAAGTCAGGATGCTGCTCTCAATCATGCAGCCGATCATGGTCTTGAGGCCGAGCTTGCGCGCGGCTCGCAACGCTTCGTAGGCGCCGCTGATGCCGCCGGTCTTGATCAGCTTGGCGTTCACGCCGTGAAAACATTCGGCGCAATACTCGGCGTCGGCGGCGTGATGAAACGATTCGTCGGCAAAAATCGGGATGGGCGTGCGGGCCTTGAGCCAGACCCAATCGGCGCGTGGCGTGGAGGCATGCATCGGCTGCTCGCAGAATTCGATGTTCGGATCCTGGGCGAACCATTCGAGGTTGCGCAGCGACTCTTCCTTGGTTTTCCAGCCTTCGTTGGCGTCAATGCGGACGGTTTTCTTCGGCGCCGCTTCGCGGAGCGCGGTCATGTTCTGCTGATCGTCCGGCCCGCCGACTTTCAATTTCAAAATGGGATACGGCTCGGCTTCGAGAACTTTCTTGCGAATCATTTCCGGCGTGTCGATCCCGATGGTGAATGAGGTGACATGGCGGTTTTCCTGGAAACCGAGTTTGAGAAAATCGTAAATGGGCTGGCCCGCCTTGCGCGCCGCACCGTCCATCAGCGCGATGTTGATCGCGCATTTCGCCCCGTAATTGCCGGGAAATGTTTCCAGATAATTCATGCTTCCGGCCACGTCGTCGAAGGAGAGTTTATTCGCATCGACCTGTTTCAAAAATTCCATGACGGTGCCGACATTTTCCTCGTAGCGCGCCGAGGGAGCCGATTCGCCGAGGCCGACGACGCCTTGGTCATCGGTCAAATCAAGCAGGACAATTCCAAAAACGGTTTTGCCCCGGTTCAGGCTGCTGGCGACGGTCCACTCGTGGCGGAGTTTCAGGTCGAATTTTGAAAAATTCATTTTCATAAGGTGCAAACCAAATCCCATCTGCCGTCCGGACGCAATCTCTCTTTGGCGACGCCGCGGCGATTACGGCAGGACTCGAATGCGATAAAAACCTTGCGGCGAAGGCGCGCCACCCGGTCGGCTCGCACTCGTGCCAGTGGCCGAAACGTCCCCCGGCAGGTCGGTCCATTCCGACTCGTCGAGCGTCGATTTAAATTGAACGCGATAATCGCGGCCGGGAATGGAATTCCAAATGAGCATGACGCTGCCGTCCGGCTGCACCTCGCCTTGCAGCGTCGGCGGCGCGACCACCAGCACCGAAAAACTGGCCGTGTCGCTCAAGCCCGGCGCGCCATCATCACTCACGCGAATGGCAAATTCGTTCGTGCCCATTTGCTCGCTAGTCGGGGTCCATGCGAAAATGCCGTTCGTGGAATTTAAGTCCGCGCCCGGCACGGTTGAATCGAAACCAAATTGAAGATTGTTCGCCGGCCAATCGCGGTCGCTCGCCGCATTCGTGAAGGTGAGCGTGGTTCCCGCGTAAATCGTCTGGTTGGAAACCTGCGTCAACGACGGCGGTTCGTTCACCTCATTGACCAACACGGTGAAAGTCTGCGTTGCGCTCAAGCTCGGCGAACCATTATCGGTCACGCGAATCGTGATCGAATTGGAACTCGGCCCTTGCGCTTCACTCGGGGTCCACGCGAACACGCCATTGGTTGGATTGATCTCAGCTCCCGATGGTGCGCCCGGTTCCAGGCTGAACGTGAGTTCGCCATTTTCGGGATCGCTCGCAGAATTCGTAAATTGGAGCAGCGTCTTCTCATCAACGGTCTGCGGCGCAATTCCGGCGAGAATTGGAGCGTCGTTCACCTCATTGACCAACACGATGAAGGTCTGCGTTGCGCTCAAGCTCGGCGAACCATTATCGGTCACGCGAATCGTGATCGAATTGGAACTCGGCCCTTGCGCTTCACTCGGGTTCCACGTGAACACGCCATTCGTCGCGTTAATCTGCGCGCCAGCCGGTGCGCCCGGTTCCAGGCTGAACGTGAGTTGATCACCATCGGGATCGCTCGCGTAATTCGTGAGCTGGAGCAGCGTCTTCTCATCAACGGTCTGCGGCGCAATTCCGGCGAGAATTGGAGCGTCGTTCACCGGGTTTACCGTCAGCAAAAATTGATTAGTCACACTGGACGAACCGTCGCTGACCACGACTGAAATCGTGCTGGCGCCGGACTGATTCGCCGCCGGGGTGACGGCCAGAAACCGGTTGGTCCCCGTGCCCGAGAAAACCAGATTCGCGTTGGGCACGAGATTGGTATTCGAGGACGATTTCGAAAGAACCAGTAAATCAGCCGTGGTTTCGGCGTCTGAAATCGTGAAGGCGATTCCCGCCAAAGGAACGTCTTCATCCGTGTTTTGATTGGACAAGGAAGAAATCTGCGGCGGCGTGTTTCCCGAGCAGCACTGCGGGATTCCAGTGGTCAAGGTGAGCCGCCAACCACTGGCGAGGCTGCCGCTTTTCGGGTTGGAGTCGTCCATGATGTAGAGCGACCAGGTTCCGTTCGGATTGACCCCCTCGAACGCGGTCAGGTTTGCGCCATACGGACCAGCGGGCGCGGGCGAATTGAACGGATCGGCCGCTGCTTCGTAATTGCTGGGCAAAAATGTGCCGGAAACAATTTGCGTTGCGTCCGGCAATGTCGAGGCCGCCGCGCTATCGAACGTTAGATTGACGTTATTGAGCGAAGAGCCGCCGCCGCAATCGGACATCAGCAAGACAGTTTGGCCACTCGGAGAAACGAGCAGAATATCGAGATCGTCAGGGCCGGAGTGGCTCAATCCCACGAGCGAAACCGTTGCCTTTAACACCGAACCGGTTGCCCCTGCCACCGTGATCGCCGAAGGATAGAGCGACGCGGCTCCAATATTGCCCGTTGCGGGAAGGTTGATGCTGGTCGTGTTGGAATAGCTGTTGATCTGCGGGGTCGTGCTGCCGAGGGACAAGATTACGGTGACGAAACCGAGATTGGTCGATCCATCCTGCAGCTGCAGCACCGGATGAATGGTCCCGCCGCAAATTCCATTAGCCGTAAACGTGAAGGCTTTGGCCACCGGCGATCCGCCTGCGATCAAAGAGCCGTAGGTCTGCGCGCCGCTGGGCGCGATGACTCCATTGGTCGCCAGAAGGGTCGCGACCAAATTAGCCGTGTTGGCCGAGCCGCTGTTCTTCAGGGAGAATTGCAGCGTCACCGTTTCGCCTGGATCCACCGCGCCGTTGGTTGCGCCGCAATTTTCCGCCGAGAGCAAGGTTGAATCGAGCGTCACGATGGGAGTCGGCGTGAAAGTGCTGATGGAAAAATTCGCATCGGACACATCGAAGAAAATGTTTCCAGCCGCCTCAACTTTAATGCGGGCCAAGCTCGTGGAAAAATTCGGCAGCAGGATTGATTCAGCACCGTCATTTGGCGTGTTGCTGGCCAGAAGAATGGAGAACGTATTTCCGCCGTTGGTCGAAAGCCAGATGTTGACGTTGGTTGCAAAGATCGGCGACGCGGTTGTTCCAGCGACGTCCCAGGTCACGGTTTGCGCTCCCGACCAACTCACCGCCGTGTTGGGCGCGGTGACAAGAAATGGTCCAGCGGCGGAGTTGACTGTGACCTGCATGTTGGCGGTATTCACGCCTCCTCCTCCCGCGCGATTGTCCCGCGCTGTGACTCGAAAATTCATGGTCCGGCTCGCGGTGGGCAACTTTTCACCCAGCGAGCTGCTGTTGGCCAAAATGCTCGATAGCTTTGGGAAAATCCGGGAAGGACTCGCCGTCGGATTGAACGAACGAAAAATGGGGCTGCTCCCGTTGTCAGGGTCCGTCAATAATTGCGCCGCGCCCAGATCGCGTTCCTCCCAGCAATAGGTCAGCGCATCCCCATCCACGTCGCTCCCGCTCGCGGTCAGGGTGAACGGCGTGCTTTTGGGAATCACATAATTCGCGCCCGCATTCACAGTCGGGGCCGTATTTCCAGTCGAGGAAATAACCGGGCAACCGCTGCCGAATCCAGTGGTGGTGTAAGCCAAAATTTCATCGAAGCTGATCGAATGAAAATAAGGATCGCTGTGTGGCTGAAGGTCATCAGCGCCACAAATCCCGGCGTAGGGCATGATCGTGGATCCGCTGCCGGGCTCGTAGGCAGTCGAGGCATAGCGATTTCTACCGCCGCAATTGAGGGTCACGCTGTTGAACGTATGATTGCCGCCGAACTGATGGCCCATCTCGTGCGCAACATAATCGACATAAAACGCGTCGCCCGTGGGAGCGGTCAACCCGGTCACTCCGCGCGCTTTGTCGTTCGACCGGCAAACCACCCCCAATCCGGCGATCCCGCCGCCGCCGGTGCTGAAGACGTGTCCAATATCGTAGTTCGCATCGCCAATGATGCTGTCCACGGTGGATTGATTTTGGCCAAGCATCGTTGAACCACTGGAGTTGGAAAAGGGATCCGTGCTGGCGTTCGTATAAACCAGCAAATCATTGTTGGGCACCAAGACCATGCGGACGGCCAGCTCCACTTCGTAAATCCCGCTCACGCGATTGACTGCAGTGACGATTGCCGACATGCCAGCGGATACGGTGCCTCCGTGATAAGCGACGTATTCTCCCGTGGCCGCGCAAGCGAGCCGATAGGTCCGTAAATTTCCACCGGAACGCAGCAATTCTCCCTGCGCCAGCGGTTGAGCGATTTCATCATTCCCGCCGGCAACCAAACACTGGAATCCATCCGGGCCCTTTCGATAATCGCGTTTGTAATAACTGGTGTGCAGGACGGCGTCGCCGCGCCAATACGGATCAATATAGACGGCGCCCTTTGGTGAAAGGATCTGCCCGTGAAAACCGGACGGGCTCACGTCAAAACGCACGCTGGCCGAAGGATCGTCGATGCCCTGGCCGAGATAAGTTTTGATCTCGGGAAATTTCGCCGCGAGTTCCGGCGCCATGACCGGTGATTCGACAATCTCAAACCGGGCAAGGGTTCCATCGGGCATGGGCAAACTGATTTCTCCAGGAGCGATTTTTGCTTCCTGTGAAAATTCTTTGGGCACGCGTTCCAGCGCCGCCCGGAGGGACACGTGATCGACTTTGAAGGCGTGAAATTTTTCCGGCGGCACCCAGGCGTCAGATGCAGGACGGTTTTTTGCAATGGCTTCGACCCTTTCCCAAATCGGTTTGCCGGGCGCGGGTTGAGAGCGGCCTGTGGTGACAGAAACCGCGGCAAGGACGGATCCAAAAACAAACAGGACTCTTTTTAAATTCATGAAATAATTCCCCGCGTCAATGCGCCCAGAAACGCATAACGCCGTTTTCGGACGCTAGCGGAAAGAGGATTGCAGGTCAATTTTCCTGATTTTGGAATCTCCGGTCGCGCCGCTGTCCAAAAAATGAGCAATGCGCCGGGAACAATTCAAGACTCTTCACGTGCCTGAGCGACCAAGCCTTTAGCCTCTGAACAGATTTTCGCTCGCTCAAGCGGGGGTTGTCCGGCGCGGGTTTCGAAAGAAGGATATGAACAGAATCAAAATTGCCGCTGCAAAACCCGCGGGCTTCAGCCAAAGAGGCTTCCAATCGATCGATCTTAGCTCCTCCTGGTGCAGCGCAATTTTTTGCTCATCGGAAAGTCCCGCGCGAAGGTTTTGCAATAACGAATCGAGCTGTTTGCGAAATTCATTGGCTTCGGTTGGCTGAGCAGAAGCAAGTTTGCCCTCCAACGCTTTAATGTCGCTAATTTTGTCGGGAGCAACTTTTGCAAAATACACTGACGCTTTGGGAGAATGTTGCGCCTCGATCCTTGCCGCCACTTGCGCACCAATGAACATTCCCAAACCGAGCGTGAAAAGAACCAACATTCCCTGAGCCTGCGCCCGAATGTTTTTCGGCGCGGCCTGATCGGTGTAAATCTGACCTGTGACAAAAAAGAAATCGTAGCAGATTCCGTGTAGCACAATTCCAAGGATGATCATCCACTGGATTTGCTCCGAAGCGCCGATGGCAAAAAGTCCATAACGGACGACCCACGCCAACATCCCGACGGCCAACATCCATTTCACACCCAGCCGGGCGAAGAAAAGCGGCATGATCAGCATGAAAACGATCTCGGACATTTGCCCATATGACATCGTCTGGCCAATGGGCAAACCGGTCATCTCCACGACTCGGCTGGTGATTTGGTAATAAAAGGCGAGGGGAATGCAAATCAGCGCGGATGCGACCATGAAGGTTAGATAGGATCGGTTTTTTAGCATGACCAACGCATCCAGCCCGAGGATTTGCCGCGCGGAAACCGGTCCAGAGCCAACGGGCGGTGTGTGTGGCAAGGCCAGGCTGAAAAACCCCAGCAACAAAGCCGCGCCCGCCGTTAAATAAAACATATTGATTGTCTTATCCCAGCCCAGCCAGCTCAGAGTGAGACCCGCAGCAATCCAGCCGATCGTTCCCAGGACACGAATGAGCGGAAACTCCTTTTCCGGGTTGGTCATGTTCTTCATCGCAAGCGTGTTCGTCAGGGCAAGGGTTGGAAAATACGTCAGCATATATCCGAAGAACACGCCATTGATGGCGGTGGGTGCAGCGCCCGCCTTCATCAAAGTGGTTGCATAAAGCATGAGGGCGGCCCCGATAAAATGCATCGCAGCCAAAACGCGTTGAGCTGGAAAAAATCGATCCGCGATCATGCCCACAAAAAATGGAGAAATCATTCCCGCAATTGGGCCAACCGAATAGGTCCATCCGAAGTCTTCCGCTTTGAAACCGAGGGCGCCGAGGTAATTTGGCCCGGTCACATACCAGGATCCCCAAATAAAGAATTCCAAAAACATCATCACGGAAAATTTTAGGCGAATCGCAGGTTTCATAGTTTGTGCGTGCGAAACTAGGTGAATCGAAAAATTTCGGCAAGCCTCGACTCGCCCGGAAAAGCTCACGCGCGGTTTTGTTTCAACCTTCGCCGGGAGGCAGCCGGGCTTCTTGAATTCAGGCGAAAACTGTGGCAAAAGTTACTCAAGCGAATTATTTTGTCCTCCGACAATTCATGAACTTGCCAACCGTAATTCTGGCTTCGGCGTCGCCCCGGCGTTCAGAACTTCTACGGCAATTGGACCTGGAATTCGAGGTCATCCCAAGCGACGCCACCGAGATTCACCACGAGCAACTCACCTCGGGCGAACTTTCGCAAATCAACGCGTATCGAAAAGCCCGAGCGGTCTCCAAGAGATTTCCCGACGCGCTGGTCATCGGGATGGATACGCTGGTTTCGCTCGGCACAAAATTATTTGGCAAGCCTGCCAGCCGGGCCGACGCGCAGCGGATGCTGGAAGACCTGCAAGGTTTCACGCATGAAGTTGTCACCGGCGTGTGCCTCATTCATTTGCGGGGACATCGCCAAAGAATTTTCGCCGACCGCACTCGAGTGACGTTTCGTTCCCTCAGCCCTGCGGAAATTGCGCACTATCACTCGAAAATCAATCCGATGGATAAAGCCGGTGCCTATGCCATTCAAGACCACGGAGATGAGATCGTGCGAAAAATTTCCGGCTCCTTCAGCAACGTCGTCGGGCTGCCATTGGAGCGCTTGAGCGAGGAATTGGCTCAATTCGAAGTGCGTGCCCCCTCGGTTCTCGCCTCTGGGCATTAATCGGCCCAACCATTTTGCAAAGCCCGTTTGCTGGGGGTCGCAAGGGCAAATCAGGACAAAAACGTTTTTCATCGCGACATCTGATTTGCTCAAACTGTTATCGCGTCCTTGACCCGTCCGCCCGAAAATGACAGACATACTTGCGTATGATCCAACATTTAATTCTGGTTGCGTTGTTTTCTGCCACGATCACCGCCTCCGCGAAAAATTACGAACTGCATTCGTTCCGAAAAATTCAACTGACGGACAAATTCTGGAGCGAAGGCGCTACCATCGGTGATCTCAATCGCGACGGCAAAATGGATGTCGTCTCCGGACCGTTTTGGTACGAAGGGCCGGACTACAAAAAAAGTCACGAATTCTATCCGGCCACGGAAAAATTCGTCGTGAAAAAGAAAGACGGCACGGAGGAAACCATTCCCGGATTTGAAGGCGCGCTGGGATCGAACAACACGTATTCAAGAAACTTCCTCTCTTTCACCTACGATTTTAATGGCGACGGCTGGCCTGATATTTTGGTCCTCGGTTTTCCCGGCGCGGAATCGTGGTGGTTTGAAAATCCAAAAGGAAAGGAAGGCCATTGGGCACGCCACGTGGCCGTCACCGTGACGGACAATGAATCGCCCACCTTCGGCGACCTCACCGGCGATGGAAAACCGGAATTAATTTTTCACACCGACGGCGTTTTGGGTTATGCGGAGCCTGATTGGAAAAACCCGACGGCCAAATGGACGTTTCATCCCATTTCCACCAAGGGCGACTGGCAACGGTTCACGCACGGCCTCGGCTACGGCGACCTGAATGGCGATGGTCGCAAGGACATGTTTGAAAAAGACGGATGGTGGGAGCAGCCCAAGTCATTAGCCGGTGATCCGATTTGGAAACGGCACCGTTTCCCATTTGCTTCTGGCATGGGCGGGTCGCAAATGTATGCATACGACGTGAACGGCGACGGGCGCGCTGATTTGATCACGTCTCTGGCGGCGCACGGTTACGGCCTGGTTTGGTATGAGCAATTGAAGGAGAAAAATGCCTCGGGCGAAATCGATTTCAAGCCGCACGTCATTCTCGACAAGGATGGCAAGCCGAACGAATACGGGATTGCCTTCTCACAGCTCCACGCCATCGATCTGGTCGATGTCGATGGAGATGGCTTGAAAGATATTGTCACCGGAAAACGTTTTTGGGCTCACGGAAATCACGGGGATGCAGAGCCAAATGCTCCCGCCGTTTTGTACTGGTTCCAACTGGTTCGCAACAAAGATAAATCCGTCAGTTTTGTTCCACACCAGATCGACAATAATTCCGGCGTGGGCACCCAGGTTTTGGCGGCGGATATCGACGGCAACAAATTGCCCGACGTGATCGTGGGAAATAAAAAAGGTGTGTTTGTTCACCTGCACGAAAAGAAAAAAGTCAGCCGGCAGGAGTGGGAAGCCGCCCAGCCGAAGCCCACGGATGGCAAACCATAAAGAGTTTGAAGAAGAAATCGCATTTCGAGTAAAACATGCCCATGCCCAAGCAACCGAGCGATCCCATAGCTCCTTGGTTTATCGCCGCAGAAGAACTCAACGAATACATTGGGATTCGTTTTGGGCGCGTTGCACCCGGCAAGACCGAACCAGAATGGATGTTCCTTCGGCACATCGACTTTGACGGAATCGGCGGGCTCGCGGAGATACTCCGGGGAAGAGGTGCGACACTGGAACGGCTGTCCCAGATAAAACATCCAGCTTTGCCATCCCCATTTTCGCTGCTGAGATTTTTGCCGAAATATCTAAAGCCGCGTCGGCGGCTTGAGTGGGAACCGCTGGGAGAGCAACGCCCCAGCACGGTTTCCGAGCCGCCGCCGGCCGTTGCCTGGCATATTTTCGACGAGACTTCCACCACTCAGGTGCGAAGGATTTGCCGACGAGCCGGCGTCACGGTGAATTCGTTTCTGCTCAAGCATTTAACCAAGTCGATCCGCCCTTTTCTAAAGGATCAATCTTCCATTGTGCCTTGGATGATCCCGATCAATCTTCGGGGCAAAGTAGTTCGCGACCGAGATACGGCTAATTTTTCCAGCTACGTCGGGGTAAAAATTAAATCCTACGAGACGGTTCACGATGTTCATCGAAATATCTACGCCGCACTGGAAAGCGGCGAACATTGGGCAAACTGGCACGCATATCAGCTCGGGCGCTTCGCCAACAATGCGATGCGAAAATATTTAATTTCAACGGACCGGGCGATGTCGCAATGGAATTTGGGATCGTTTTCAAACCTGGGTGACTGGGATCAGGAAAAGAGAATCGCGCAGAGCGAATGCCTGGGCGGATGGCTTTTTGCGCCGCCGGTTTTGCGCTGCCAATTGGTTGGAGCAGGCTGTGTGACGTTCCAAAATCGCTTAAGTCTGACTTTGCAAACCCATCCCGAACTGACCACAGATTCCGGGGTGCCCCGAACCTGGGTTGAAAACTGGGTTAAGGAAATCCAGATTGATCTCGCCAGTTCACTGTCCAAGCCAGCGGCGTTCTGAAATTCCAACTCAGGAAATTTTTTCTCAGTTAGAATTTCAAAGTGGTCGAAATATTTATCGCGTGGTTCAAGGTGCTGTAGGTTCCATCAGCCAAACCGGATGAACTCCCCGTTACTTTGCGATCCAGATTGAATGCGCAGGTATATCCGATTGCCCAATCCCAGCGCACCCCTTTGCGACCGAATCCAGCGCTGACCAGATGCAAGTCTGAATCGGGAATCAGGGGGTTGAAATTTTTATCCGGGCTGGAGTTTTCGCTATAAATATAACCGACGCTGGCGAACCATTTTTCACAAAATTTCCGGGTAATGCCAAATTCATACATCAGGCTGGACCGGTAATCCAGAGTAAGGGGTGTGGGACCACCCGTGTTCCCCTGGAAAACAATCTTATCAAGCGTGTTCCAATCAGTCCAATCGATGTCGAATTCCAGATTCCATTCTTCGGCTGGCCTGAACGAAATACCAAAAGCGGCAGATTGGGGAAATTTAATTGCAGCATGAGTATCAGTGGGCTTGGCGTACGGTTTGGCTTCTGATTCGCCTTCGTAATCCAAGGTGGTCGCGGAACGATAATTGAGGCCAAACGCCCATTGTTCCAAAGGCTTCCATTGCAGCCCGGCGTTGAATCCGAAATCGGTGTCGTCGCCTTCGAACTTGAATTGGTCGTTTGGAGTGAGCCCAATGGCTCGCTTGAAGTGTGCTTTGGAATAATTGATTGTCGGCCCGGCGCCAATCGAAAGCGTGGGATTGATTTGCCAGGCGACCACTGGATTGGCTGTGAGGTAGAGAAGATCTCCGCTTTGCGCGATGGTTTTTAGAGGCGAATCTTTTCCCCAGTCAATTGCCAGTCCATAGGGCGCATAAACTCCCAAGCCAAATGAAAACGGCCTATTCTCAACGGAATTCACATAATAAAGCTGAGGTACGGGTTGAAAACTCGAGTCCGTTTCCGCCTTGGCTCCAGTGGATGAGGTGAACTCCGTGCTGGCTGAAATTAAATAAATTCCGGCGCTTAGACTTTGCCCTTTCAGCTGGGTGATTCCAGCGGGGTTATAATAGATCGCGGAAGGATTATCGGCCGTGGCGGTGAAAGCATTTCCTCGTGCAATGGCTTCAGGATCCTGGTTGGGTAGGCGAAAACCCACAGCCTCCACATGGGGCGGCTGGCAGAGCAACAAGCTGCCGCAAACGGCGGCCGCAGCGCCCGCCAAAGGCGCTCGGCGTATCGGCAAGCTGCGATTAAAGGTAATCTTCTCAACCATTGCTGGCTTGGTACAACTCATAATTTTTTCCGCGCGCGAACGATCAATTCTTCCTCGAGACAAAAGAGAACTCCGTCAATTTCATGTCTCTTAACACCTTTCGTTCACGAACTTCCCCTCCCCGCCTAGCAGGGAGAATGCCATGCGTGCTGACCGTCTCAAAACATGTCAAAAGAAATATTTTTCGAAAATAAATAACAGAAACAGGACATCCAAACGGCATTCAAGCTTTCGCAGGGTCAACCGAAATGGGACAGGTGGGTGTGTTTCGCTTACACAATTTTGAAAGCCCCTCTTCGTTCAAAGCCCCAAAATGATCGCGCAAGCAGTTTTTGCCATCTGACCGATTACCCCTGAGTTGAACAGTTTCAGGGGCTGACCTGTGACGGATGACGTTTCCGTTTTGCGTTTTCGGTTGGTTGGCCGCATTTTCCTCGGAGAATTTTTATATGAGTAGAATTGTCGGCATTGATTTAGGCACAACCAACTCGGCGGTCGCGACGATCGATTCAGGCATTCCTCTGGTCATCGCGGATGTCGGGGGTCAACGGCTCACGCCATCGGTTGTGCACTTTCCGAGTGATGATGGCGAGCCGATCGTCGGCCACAAGGCGAATCGCGTGCGCGTGCTCAAGCCCGCCGAAACGGTCTACTCCGTGAAACGATTCATGGGCCGCCGCGGTTCGGAAATCTCACGGGAAGAAATGCTGGTCACCTACCCCGTAAAAGGAGAGGGCGCTGGGCCGGTCACAATTGAGATTCACGGACGCAGCTACACGCCGGAGGAGATTTCCGCCGAAATCCTGAAGAAGCTCAAACGCGATGCAGAGAATTATTTCGGCGAAGCCGTCACCAGAGCGGTCATCACCGTTCCCGCCTATTTCAACGATGCGCAACGCAACGCCACCAAGCGCGCGGGTGAACTGGCCGGACTGACGGTCGAACGGATTGTCAATGAACCCACCGCCGCAGCGCTCGCCTACGGCCTGGATAAGTTGAAGGAGAAATCGAAGATCGCAGTTTACGATTTGGGCGGCGGCACGTTCGATCTCTCGATTCTTGAATTGAACCATGGCGTGTTCCAGGTTTTATCTACCAACGGCAATACGCGCCTTGGCGGGGATGATTTGGATAAACAACTGATCGATTTTCTGGTCGAGAAGATCAAGGCGGCGCATGGGCCGGATGCCGGAAAAGATTTACCGATGCTCGCGCGCATTCGCGAGGTCGCCGAGCAAACGAAAATCCGTCTCAGCACCGAAACCGAAGTCGAAGTTGCGCTGCCCTTCCTGACATCCGATTTCAGCTTCAGCTACAAACTCACGCGCGCCGAACTGGAAAATCTCACGCGCGACATCATCGCCAAGACGCGCCCGCATTGTCTGCGCTCGATTTCCGACGCGAAACTCGAAGCCAAAGATTTGGATCAAATCATTTTAGTCGGCGGGCAAACGCGGATGCCGCTTGTGCGCCAGATGGTTTCGGAAATCTTCGGATGCGCTGAGTTTGAGGAAAACCGCGGCGGAATTCGCCTTGGCGCGGATTATCACAAAGCCAAAGGACCGCAGCTCAACACCTCGCAAAATCCCGATGAAGCGGTCGCCCTCGGTGCCGCGATCCAAGCGGAGATTCTCAGCGGCGGTTTCAAGAATGTTCTATTGCTGGATGTCACGCCGCTTTCGCTCGGCATCGAAACTTTCGGCGGTTTGATGAATGTGATTATCCCGCGCAACTCGACGATTCCGATCAAGGCGGGTGAGATGTTCACGACGGCGGTGGATAATCAGCCGAACATGTTGATCCATGTCTTGCAGGGCGAACGCGAACGCGCCAAAGACAACTGGAGCCTCGGCCGATTCACGCTGGACTTCGAACGCGCGCCCAAAGGTGTGCCACGCGTCGGCGTGCAATTTGAAATTGATGCCAATGGAATTTTGCACGTGCTCGCGCGCGACATCAAAACGGGCAGGCAGACTGTCGTGCAGATGAAATCAGCCGTGGACGTTGATGATGCCGATGTGCAGAAAATGGTTGAGGAATCGGTCGAATACGCGTTTGACGATTTGAAAGCGCGGCAATGGATCGAGGCGAAAATCCGCGCGGCGGAAACAATCACCGCCACGCGAAAAACCATGGCGGAATTCGCGAAGGAACTTGAGCCGGATTACAAAAAACAAATTGATGCTGCCCTGGAAATAATTGAAGCAGCGCTCTCCACCGAAGAGCCGAAAACCAAAACGGGCGATGCAAATAAACTAAAAGCGGCAACGGCTGCCTTGGATGAAGTGACCAAGCCGCTGGCAGACCTGGCGATGGATAAAGTGATGGAAGCAATGCTGCGCAAAAAAGGTTTGATCGAGTAATCCTATTGTCGCGGCATCTGGTCGGATGCCTCGTGAAATCGCGGTTCGAGATGGGCCACGATTCTTAACACAAACAAGGCCAGCAACGCAGTTCCAGCGGCCAAAATATACCGGTCCAGCGCGACGGCAATTCCAATGGGCGCGGTGATCAGAAGCGATGCAGCCGTCGTCAGCCCTCGCATGGTCAATGAGGCGCGATCACGAAAGATTGTGCCCGCCCCGAGAAATGCAACCCCTGTGACGATCGCTTCAATGATACGCACGGGATCGGTCCGGAGCGTTTCGGGATTCAGAACTCTTTGGGAATCGGCAATTAAAATTTGTCCGACCCGCACGAACATCATCGACGCCATGCAAACCAGCATATGGGTCCGCAACCCAGCCCATTTATGCGCCGTCTCGCGTTCCCAACCGAGCAATCCGCCAAGCAACAGGGCAATCATCGCCTGAACAAGAATGTAAAGTTCCGGCCGGATCGATTGAAGAAACGTTTCAAAGCTATTCATCGTTCTTGCCTCAGATTCAATCTACCCGCGGCGCGCCCTTTTTCCACTGCGCGTCGGTCGTCCAGCGGCCTCGAAGGCTGCTGCGCGTTGCGCCATTCATTCGTGGTTCCTTTCTCAACGATTCGGGCTAAGCTGGTCGGCGTGGCAAAAACAAACTACATCGAACTAGGCGAAGGAAAACGGGCAGAGCAGATTTCCATTGTTTACGAAGATCGTTCGGTGATCGCCATCGACAAGCCGGCGGGCTGGATGCTCGTCCCCTTCTCCTGGCAAAAGACCACGCGTAATCTCCAGGCAGCCATCACCTCGTCCATTGCCGCCGGAAGCTTTTGGGCGCGCTCACGCAATTTGAAATTTCTCCAGTTCATTCATCGTCTCGACGCGGACACGACGGGCATTCTGTTGTTCGGCAAAAGTCCCGGCGCGGTGAGAACGTTCGGCGATCTGTTCGAGTCGCGGAAGATGGAAAAAACTTATCTCGCGGTCGTCGAAGGCGTCCCGAAAAAGACGGAGTGGACCTGCGAGCTGAAGCTTGCGCCGAATGCCTCGGAGATTGGGAAAATGAAGGTGGATGCGCAAAACGGAAAAGATGCGGAGACTTTTTTAAAAGTCTTGAAAAGTCACGACGGGACAACGCTGATTGAGGCGCATCCGCGGACGGGACGGACGCATCAAATCCGAGTTCATCTCGCCCAATCGGGATACCCAATTAGCAACGACCCTCTCTACGGCTCTGGCACGAAGCTCCCGAAAAAAGAGCAAGCCCTACTGCAATTTCCCATTGGGCTTCGAGCGGTGTCGCTGGCTTACGTGGACCCGTTTGATCGCCGCCGCGTGAAGATTGAAGCGCCGCGCGAAAGCTTTTTGCAGGAATTTGGATTCAAGTTCTGACACGCTTCTTATCGGTCAAAATCCAAACTCCCATGAATTTCAAAGACCCGGTTCCGCTTTGCGCCGTTTTCGACGTGATTGCAACCGGGTCCGCGCCGCTGAACTACCAATGGTTTTTCAATAACGCAACGATTGCCGGCGCGACAAATGCGAGCTTTACGCGCAGTAATGCGCAGCCGGTTCATCAGGGAAATTATTTCGTCGTCGTGACGAATTCAGGCGGCGGCGCCACGAGCTCTGTCGCGGTGCTCACAGTTGAGACCAATCTCTTGTTCGCGGGAAAATTTCGATGGGCATGCGTCACCAAGCTTCGTGACGAATGTTGGGACGACGAATGGTTACAAGATTGTTTTTCGCGCGGCCTCGGGCGCGGTGGATTTTAAAGCGATTTTTGGTTTCGATTATTCAAGCGTGACTTACCCGACCAGTATTCCGTCCGCACCGCAATCAACAGGCGGCACGACCAAGGGGCTTTTCCTAACAGCAAACAAAGATACCAATGCAGCGGCGGCAGCAGTGAATTTGTATCCGACGAACCGGGTCTTCAGCGGAGATTACTCGTTGAAATTTGATCTTTGGATCAACTGGGCGAGTTTAACTACGTCCACCGAACACACGTTGCTGGGAATAAATCATTCCGGGAATGTAACCAATAGGATTGGGCAGACGCCGAGCGACGGATTGTTCTTTGCCGTTTCCGGCGATGACGACTCGCTGCCCACCTCGCCGACGCTAAGGGATTATTCCGTGTTTCGCGGCGGAACCAGCGGAATACCGATCTTGATGATTACGAATAACACCACGTTCGGCCCCGCGCCGCTCCTGGTTCCGAACTTTGAAAATTATGAAGCTGGGTTCGCCAACCTATTTCCGTCGCAAACCTTTCCCCTCTACGGGACCACGCCGCCGGGAACTGCGGGTTTGCGCTGGATCAGCGGCGAAATTCGCCAGCGAACGAATCTAATTACCTGGCTGCTCAACGGAACCATCGTCGCGCAATTTACAAATAGTTTCGCCTACACCAACGGCAATATCATGCTCGGTTACAACGACAATTTCAGTTCCATCGGCGACTCAAATAATTTCGTGGTGCTGGATAACATTCGCGTCGAAACATTTGTCGCGACTCCGGTCACGCTTCTATCGCCGCAGATCGCGGGTAATGATTTCAACTTCACTTTTGCCAGCGACTGGGGTGAAAATTACGTCGTCCAAACGTCTGCCACACTGAATCCGTCTAGCTGGGCGACTTACACCAATCTGAGCGGCAACGGCGCTTTGAGAACCATCCACGCCCTCCTGACCAACAATGTGACTGAGAATTATTTTCGAGTCGTTCGGCCGTGAGGCGCGGGGAATGGCCCGGCGCCTTTTGTTTGGCTTGCCCCGGAAAACTCTTTAGCGTCCAGCGTGTTCGCAGTTAGTTTGTTCCGGCTGCCGGTTGAGGCGATTTCCCGTTATTGAACGGCGGCATGAAGCCGGGCTATGAAAGTGTTTCTGCTTTATTGAAGCGCGATTTAAAAAAATTAATTTAGTGAAACTTCCCACGCCACTACAACAAATCGACCGCACCTACGTTCGCCTGGGACGACGAAAGCTTAGCTATTTTGCGGGCTGCGATTATTTCCGCATGGCGAGCCACCCGAAGGTTTTGCGAGCCATGCAGGAAGGGGCGAAAAAGTTTGGCCTGAACGTGGCGGCTTCGCGGATGACCACTGGCAACCATGCGTTTTATGGAAAACTGGAGGCAGCGTTGGTCCGATTTTTCGCGTGCGAAACCGCCGTCCTTGTTGCCAACGGATACGTCACCAATCTGGTCGTTGCGCAGGCGCTCGCGGGAGATTTTTCCCATGTGATCGTCGATGAGCAAGCGCATGCATCGCTGCTGGATGCCGCAATTTTTTTCGACTGCCCGATTTTGAAATTTAAGCACCGCGACGCAGCAGATTTGCTCCGGATCGTTGGACGCATTGGCAAACAGGCGAAGTCGGTTCTGCTCGCCGACGGCGTTTTTTCGCACGATGGGTCGCTGAGTCCGTTGCGCAAATACCTGAAAATCTTGCCGCGCAATTCGGTCCTGCTCGTGGATGATGCACACGGTGCGGGCACGCTGGGCGAGACGGGAAAAGGGGCCGTTGAGCTCGAAGGCACCCCCCGGCATCGCGTCATTCAAACCATCACCTTGAGCAAGGGATTCGGCGTTTACGGCGGGGCGATATTGTGTTCGCGCTCGCTGCGGGAAAGGATTTTTGCCAGAAGCCGGATGTTTGCGGGCAGCACGCCGTTGCCATTGCCGCTGGCCAGCGCCGCGTTGAAAGCCGTCCAGGTTTTGGCGGCGGAGAAAAGCCTTCGCCAGCGGCTCGTGCGAAATGTGGCTTTTGTCAAAGGCGAGCTAAGCAAAGCTGGCGCAAATATTTCCCCGCCGCCGAGTCCGATCGTGGCGATTATTCCGCAGACCGTTCGCGAAGCGGAAAGAATCAAAGCCCGCTGTTTGGCAGCAGCGGTTTTCCCGTCTTTCATAAAATATGGCGGCGGTCCGCAGGACGGCTATTTTCGCTTTGCCATTTCCAGTGAGCACACCAGAGAACAATTGGATGCTTTGGTGCGAGCGCTGGTTTGACAGAATCAACAAGTTTATCAGAATTGATCTTATGAATTTCTTTCCACGCTTCGTGATCCCGTCCGTTTTGTTGATGCTGTCCAACTTCTCGGCGCTCGCCATCGATGACTACAAACTTGGAGAAAACTCCATGTTCCATGCCGAGGTGCCTCACGGCCAGGTGACGAAAGGGATATGGGACAAGAGTAAGATTTTTCCCGGCACGACGCGCGATTACTGGGTCTACGTTCCGAAACAATATGATCCAGCCAAGCCGGCGTGCGTGATGGTTTTTCAAGACGGGGACGGCTACGTGAAAACCAACGGGCAATATCGCATTCCGAATGTCTTCGACAATCTCATCGCCCGAAAAGAACTGCCGGTAATCATCGGTGTGTTCATCGATCCCGGCATGATCCCCGCGGCTGAAATCGGGCGCGAGCCGAAGAGGAATCGCAGCGTTGAATATGATTCACTGGGTGACGCCTACGCCCGTTTTCTATTGGAAGAAATTCTCCCCGAGGTGAGCAAAAAATATAATCTCGCCACAAACGCCGCGAGCCGGGCGATTTCCGGTGCCAGCTCCGGCGGCATTTGCGCATTCACGGTGGCATGGGAACGCCCGAATGAATTCAGCAAAGTTCTCAGCACGATTGGAAGTTTTACGGATATTCGCGGCGGATACGTTTATCCGTTTTGGATTCGCAAGGAGAAGCCGAAGCCGATTCGCGTTTTTCTCCAGGATGGCTCCAATGATTTGGACAACCAGTTTGGGAACTGGCCGCTGGCCAACCAGACGATGGCTGCGGCCTTGAAGTTTGCGAAATACGATTACCAGTTTGTTTTCGGCGACGGCCAGCATAGCGCAAAACATGGCGGCGCGATTTTTCCAGAAGCGGTGAAATGGTTATGGCGAGATTATCCGCCGACGCATTAAGCGCCTTCTTTGCGATAACTTTTCACCACCCAATCGCTCAAAACTTTGTCCGGCGCCTCCACGGCATCGCGGCCGATGGCAAATTCTTTTTGTCCGGTATTTTGCGCGATCAATTTCAAGCCAAACTGAAAATCCTTAAATTTGGCCGCACACAAATCGCGCACGGGCGTTCCTTGTTCGACCGCCATTTGCACGAGCAGGTCAGCCGCAGCATCGGTGAAGCGAATGGTGATTCCGTGGTTTTCACGAAAGCGCTCGGCGAAATCGTGCACGAGCTGACGGACCACGGCGCGTTCCTCACTCTCATGTTCCGCAAGCAACTTTTCTAAATCGGCATCCGGGCGGTCCACCAGCTCGCGCGTGACGACGAACCGCTTCACCTTGGTCGAGGGCAGCTCGAATTTGAAATTGCGAAAGATGCGCTCGCAAATGGTCATCAGACCGCGCGCGCCAGTTTGTTCCTCGGCGGCCAGCTCCGCGATGCGTTTCAACCCATCATCGCGAAACAATACTTCGATCCCATAGGCCGCAAACGTCTGTTCGTATTGGCGAATGATGCTGCCCTCGCTGGATTTCAAAATGAGAAATAAATCCTCAGCGTTGAGCTGCTGGCAGACGACGCGCACCGGGAGCCTCCCGATGAATTCCGGCTCGAAACCGAATTCAATGAAATCGCGAGTTTGCACCTGTTCCAGCGCCGTTTCCTCGGCGACTTGTTGCTGAAGGGTTGCCGCAAAACCGATTGTCGCATCGCGCAAACGTTTGCGAATCAACTTTTCCAAACCGCCGAACGCACCGCTGACGATGAACAAAATGTGTTTGGTGTTGATGTTGCCCGGCGATTTTTTGCCGCGCTGATTCAAATCCATCATCGCCTGGATTTGTCCGGCAATGTCCTGCGGCGAGCGGGCGGGCACTTCCGTTTCCTCCATCAGTTTCAGCAAATTCGTTTGCACGCCGCGCCCGCTCACATCACGGCCGGAATTCGTGTTGGCCGCGGCGATTTTATCAATTTCATCGATGTAAATGATGCCATATTGCGCGCGTTCCACGTCGCCATCGGCGCGGCGCAAAAGTTCGCGCACGAGATCCTCGACATCGCCGCCGACGTAGCCGGTTTCAGAAAATTTAGTCGCGTCACCTTTCACAAACGGAACGCCGATCAAATCCGCCGCGCTGCGAATCAGGTAAGTTTTTCCAACGCCGGTCGGCCCGACGAGAATGACATTTTGCTTGGCGTAATTCGGCTGGTCTTTGCCTTCCATCGCCAGCCGCACGTGGTGGTAATGATCGCACAACGCGACGCTCAGGACTTTCTTGGCTTCCTCCTGTTTGATGACAAATCGGTCGAGATACGCTTTGACTTCGCGCGGCGTTTTGTCGAACGAAAAATCTTTGGGCTCAGGCTCGGCTTCCGGCGATTCCGGCGCGCCGGACATTTCCGTGCGCGAAGCGGCTCCCGGCGCATTTTGAAAATGCTGCCGCATGAACTCCTGCAATTGCCGCTGAAATTCCTCCGGCGACGGCGGCCCGCTGGAAATTGTGTTTCGCATAAAGAGAAGACAAGTTGGATGGAGAAAAGTTCAGGGTCAACCGCTCCATTCATTTAGTGCGCGTTCGTTGTGGCCCTGCTTGGACTGCAACAATTCCAACGCCTCGCCGACCAGATAAAGGGAGCCGGTGATGACGACGAAAGAATCCTCGGCCGTTGCTTCAAGCGCTAGCGCCAGGGAATTCAAGACCACGATTCTCGCGCCGGGGTTTGATTTGCAAATGGCGCGTTCCAATTCTTTCGGCGCGGCCGTCCGTTCGCTGCTCACTGGAACGACCAACAATTTTTCGGCCAGCGGCGCGAGGATTTCGCAAATCGTAGACCACTCTTTGTCCTGCAAAATGCCGAGGATGAGCGTCGGTTTCTTTCCGGGAAAATGTTTCGCAATCGCTTCACGCAAAGCAGTTGCACCGGACGGATTATGCGCGCCGTCCAACAAAATGGTTTGGCCGGATTTCGTTTTGATTTGCTGAAGACGCCCGGGCCATTGCACTTGCGAGAGTCCGTCGCAAATCGCGTCTTCGGAGACTGGAATCGTAGCGTTCAGAACACGCGCTGTAGCGATGGCGAGAGCCGCGTTGAGGCGTTGATGTTCGCCGATCAGCGGAAGATCAAGGTTGTCGAGCGGCGGTGTTTTCGTTTCGGCCGATCCGATCCGCGTCAAAGGAGAATTTTTATTGCGCGCAGTTCTGGCAATCACCTCAAGCACTTCAGGTTCACCCGCTGCGGTGATCACCGGAACGCCGGGTTTAATGATGCCTGTTTTTTCCGCAGCAATTTCCGCGAGCGTGCTGCCGAGCCATTTTTCGTGATCGAAAGCCACATTCGTGATCACGCTGGCGAGCGGCATGACGATGTTCGTCGCGTCGAGGCGTCCGCCCATGCCGGTTTCCCAAATCACCAGATCGCACCCATGCTCGGCGAAGTATTTCAGGGCCATCACGGTCACTACTTCAAAAAACGTGGGATGCGCATCGCTGGAAAATTGTTTCAACAACGGTTGAATTTCAGCCACGAGGCGGATGATGTCCGGTTCGGAAATAAACTGCCGATCCACTTGAATTCGTTCCGCAAATGAAACCAGATGCGGCGACGTGAAAAGCCCGACGCGCAAACCCGCCGCGCGATAGATGCCTTCCAACATCGCGCAGGTCGAACCTTTGCCATTGGTGCCGGCGACGTGAATGAAGCGTAGTTTTTCCTGTGGATTTCCAGCGAATGCGGCGAGTTTGAAGGTGTTCTCCAAACCGAACTTAGCGCCGAACAATTGGAGTCCGTAAAGGAATTGAACGGCTTCGGTGTAGGTCATCTCAGAATTTAATTCTCGAAGAATCAATGTCGAGCAGCTCGTAAGTTCTCCAGTTCGCATCATCGAAATGCCACCACTCGGTTGCCAAACCAACGAAACCGTGTTTGATCATGACGCATTCGAGCAAGTCGCGGTTTTGGAGCGCTTCAGCCGGGGCGCCTGGGTAATCGCGATGCGCCCTCTCCGTAAACTCGTCGTAGCTCGAGGGCATCAGCACTTCTTTTTTGTCCTGCAGACGAATCAGGGTCACGTCAACGGCCGCCCCGCGATTGTGGCGCGAACCCTTGGCGGGGTTCGCGACGTATCCTTCCACAGGGTAAACGGCCCACATTTTCCTCTGCACGGAAATCGGCCGATAGGCGTCGTACACTTTCAAGCCGAAGCCCAGCGCATTGAACTCACTCTGGGCGTCGCGCAATCTCTGAGCAACGGCCTGGCGCAAAAAGGTGCGGCTCGTCTCATAAAGTTTTTGCCCGGTGAAGTTATTTGTCGTGGCATAGCGAATTTCCAAAACAACATTCGGCACAACTTTTTTCACCTCCACCAAATCGGCGGGAGGCGTCGTGGCGCAGGAATTGAGGAGGAGAATTGAGGCAGCGCACAGGGCTTTTCCAAGTTGGACGAATCGGGGGAAAAGCGCGGAATGGTTCTCAATCACGCGAGCACGGATACTTTGAATGAGTCGCCTCGTCAACGGAGCAAATCGGAGATCACCTTCGTTTACGACGGAGAGTTTTTTGAGGGCCAAACCTATAGTTTGCTCAACTCTGGATTCTCCATGAAGGCGTAGCAGAGGATATGGCAAATGCCCATTTGCACGTCTTCCACGCGGCCGTAATGGGTATCGTTGATGACGATCGCCTGGTCAGCAATTTCCGCCATGCATCCGCGTTTTGCGCCGACGAGCGCGACGGTGTGCAATCCGTTTTTCCTGGACCATTCCAGAGCCTTTACGCAATTGGGAGAGTTGCCGCTGACGCTCAGCGAAAGAACGACATCGCCTTTGCGCCCGTAGTTCTCCAACTGGCGAACGAAAACATCGTCGTAAGAATAGTCGTTACCAATGGCGGTCATCCAACTGACGTTGTCGTTCAAGGCGAGCACGCGAAACCGTTTGGGAAGTTTGTCGGAAGCGCCTTTGCCAAGATCTGTGACGAAGTGGGATGAATTAGCCGCGCTGCCGCCGTTGCCGAAAATGAAAACCTGGCGGTCATCCTTGAGCGCCTGGTGCAACGTCTTGATGATTTGCGCCACACCGTCGACGGGAATGGAATCGAGCGCTGCTTTTTGAGCGTTAATGTAGTTGGAGATCCATTGATTCATTGTGGTGGAGTGTAATTCAGGCGCGGCTCATTTCAAGCTCCGGGAACGGGCTAATTCCAAAGCACCGATCGTAACAGCGTCTTCACCCAGTTGAGACAAAACTACTTGGGGCCGTGGCGTGAAGGCTTCCATGACATAGCGGGAAAGCGAACCCCCGACCGCCGCGCGAAGCGGTTCGCCGATCAATGATAAACCGCCGCCGAGAATAATTTTTTCCGGATGAAATAAATGCGTCACATGGGAAAGGCCGAATGCCAGGTCATCCGCCGTTTCATCCACGATTCGTCTGGCGATCGAATCGTTTTGATCGAGAGCCGCTTTGAGAAAGCGGGCTTCGTTACCCGCCGCGCTCCCGATTAGTTGGGAGAGCGCGCAGCCCGGATGTTCTCCAACGACGGCCCGCACCCGCTTATCGACCGCCCAGCCCGAGCAGCGCGATTCCACGATCGTTCCGGTTTTGTCCAGGCGCACGTGGCCGATCTCTGATTCTCCCGGCTTTGCGCCGTGGTAAATTTTCTGGTCCACCACCATTCCTCCGCCGACGCCGCTGCCGAGCGTCACGTAAAAAACCGGATTGCAGCCCGCGCCGGCACCATGGATTGCTTCACCCAGCGCGGCTACGTTTGCGTCGTTGTCCACGAAAACTGGAACAGCGCTCAACGATTCCAGCCATTGCGCGATGGGAAATTCCGACCAGCCTGGGATCTGGTGCGAACAACAAATCTCTCCGGTCTGCCAATCGACCGGACCGCCGAACCCTACGCCAATCGCGGCGACTTTCGTTTTCTCGAGCAGCGCGGCCAAACCGGTTTCAATTTGCTGGCGGATTCCTTTTGCGCCGGCTGTGGGAGAAATGGAGAAGCGAAGTCGCTCTGAAATAGTTGCAGTTTCATCGCCAGCCACGATTTGCAATTTCGTGCCGCCAATTTCGATGCCAAGAAAACGGTTCATGGGTGGTTTGGGGACGGGTTCAGATGCGGCGCCGTTCTCAATAGCCCGGCGGGTTGCCCGGCTTCCACTTGATGTTGCAGCCGACGCTGGGAGTTTGTTTTTCCGAAACTGGTTTACCGGCAAGCACCGCATCGAGCGCGGCGCGCAAATCGTTTCCAGTCACAGGAACTCCGTTGCCCGGACGGCTGCCGTCGAGCTGGCCGCGATAAACGAGTTTTAAATTTCTATCGAAGAGAAAGAGATCGGGCGTGCAGGCGGCGCGATAGGACTTCGCCACCGATTGGGTTTCGTCAAAAAGATAAGGGAAGCTGTAACCTGCGGATTTCGCTTCCTGCCGCATTTTTTCAGGGCTGTCGTCGGAGTAATTGGCGGCATCATTGGAGTTGATCGCGACGATGCCGATGCCTTTGGCCTTGCAATCGCGACCGATTTTCGCCAGTTCGCCGCGAATGTGTTTCACGTAAGGGCAATGATTGCAGATGAACATGACCAGCACCGCTGGAGCGCCGGCAAAATCACCGAGCGAGACGATTTTTCCATTTGTATCCGGCAAGCGAAAATCAGGCGCCGTCGTGCCGAGCGCGAGCATGGTGGAAGGTGTCAAAGCCATGACGAGAATTTCGATGGCCGAATTTCGATTGTCGAGCGCGGATTTTAGAGACTGAATTAACAGGATTTACAGAATTTTCCGGAAAGACGCGGAGCCGAATTCTTTTTGGAATTCTGTTAATTCTGTTAATTCTGTCTCATGTTCAAACCAGCCGATTTGTTCGACCTGAGTCAAAGCGAGCACGTGAGAATTTTCGACGATTGCGAAAATGCGTGGGACGCTTTGAAGAAATTAAAGGACTATGTGGCGGCGAACCTTCGGCGCGAATTGCACAATCGTTGCGAGGGAAAGGTGTTCATCGGCAGCGATGTTTTTATTGGAGAGGGCACAGTTGTGGAAGACGGGGCGATGATCAAAGGCCCGGCGATCATCGGAAAAAACTGCGAGATTCGTCACAGCGCTTACATCCGTGATCACGTCATCATCGGTGACAATTGTGTGGTTGGAAATTCCAGCGAGATTAAATATTCGATTCTATTCAATGGTTGCCAGGTGCCGCATTTCAATTATGTCGGCGACTCAATTTTCGGCTACAAAGCGCATCTCGGCGCCGGCGTGAAAATTTCGAATGTCAAGCTGGTGCCCGGCAGCGTGTTTATCGATATGGACGGCGAGCCATTCGATACCGGTTTGAGAAAATTCGGCGCGCTCCTCGGTGATTTCGCAGAAATTGGCTGCAACTCGGTTTTGAATCCCGGAAGCATCATCGGTCGCAACTCAATCATCTATCCCAACACGAATTGGCGCAGTATCTTACCGGCGAACATGATTGTGAAAAATAAAGCCGCCCAGGAAATCGTGGAACGCCATCCGCGAGACGAGAGATGATCAGTTTCATCGAACAGCAGCCCGCGGGCTCCGGCATCGATCTCGTCCAGCAAGTCGCAGAGATTTTCTCGCCGACGGGCATTTTATCCAAAGCCAAAAACTTTGAATATCGCCCGGAACAACAGCAAATGGCGGTCGCGGTGGCAAAATCATTAGAGACGAAGGAACACCTCGTCGTGGAAGCCGGAACGGGCGTCGGCAAAAGTCTCGCCTATCTCATCCCGGCAATTTTGTTCGCGGTCGCAAACAGCAAGAAAGCCGTTGTGTCCACGCACACCATTAACCTTCAGGAGCAGTTGGTGGAAAAAGATCTGCCGATGCTCGAAGCAGTTCTCGGGCAGCTGCCAACGCCGGTGAAGTTTAGTTTCACGATGTTGAAGGGGAGGCAAAATTATCTCTGCACACGACGTTTGCACAAAGCAATGCAGCAGGCCGACAGCTTGTTCACGTCGCCGGAGATCGAGGAACTCAAACGAATCTACGAATGGTCGAAAAGCACCGAGAACGGAAGCTTGTCGGATTTCGAAATTGAACCGGATCAAAAGGTCTGGTCGCAGGTTTGTTCTGAACGCGGTCTTTGCACGCCGAAACTTTGCGGGCATCAATCCGACTTTGCCAAGAGCGCGAACCACAACGCCTGTTTTTTCCAGCGCACCCGCAGCCGAATTCTTTCGTCCGATGTGCTGGTGCTCAACCACACGTTGTTCTTCATGAACCTCGGGGGCGTGGATGAAGAAGTGGAGGGCGGCGTGTTGTTCAAGAACGACTTCGTCATCTTCGACGAAGCGCATCAGGTGGAAAATGTCGCGTCCAGACACATTGGGCTCAGCGTTTCCAGCGGGCAAATGCGCTACGCGCTGCAACGGCTTTGGAATCCGCGCACCGAGAAAGGTTTGCTCGCCACGTTGCGAAAAGGTTCCGCCGTCAAACTCGTCGCCGATCTCATTGGCCAAATCGATCAATTTTTTCTTTCGGTCGAGGAGGCTTGCGAAAACCTTGTGGCGGCACAAAAGAAAATTCAAAGCTCAACCGAATCCCGCTCCAGCAAGGAACGCAGCTGGACGGAGCTTCGGATTCGCCAGCACGATCTCGTTGAAGACAATGTGACACTGCCGATCCAGCGTTTGCGCGAGGCCGTGAGCGAGCTGATTAAAATCAGCGAGGACAAAGACACCGGCCAGGAGTTGATGGAGTGCAATCGCCGATTGGCGGAGTTAAGAAATGAGGTCGCGACATTCCTGAGTCAGGCGGAAGAGGAATACGTTTATTGGGTGGAGCGCTCCGGGAAAACGCAGAAGAATCTCGCGCTCAATGCCGCGCCGGTAAACGTCGCCGAGTTCTTGCGCCAGCGCCTTTTTGGTTCGGACACGTCAATCATCATGACGAGCGCCACTCTTTCGATCGATTCAAAAGCCACTGAAGTGGAGCCCAGCCCCGGCTGGGTGGGAAAACGCAAGGCGCAGGTTTCAACTCGAAAAACCGGTTTGGGCTATTTTGCGCGGCAGGTCGGGGCGGAGCGCGCCACGCTGCTTCAGGTCGGCTCGCCATTTTCGTATGAGCAGCAGATGAGATTATTCGTCGCGGGCAAAATGCCGGACCCGCGCGAGTCTGGCTATGAAGACGCGCTGGTGCATTGGATCGAACATTTCCTGCGCATGACCCATGGCAAAGCGTTTGTGCTTTTCACGAATTTCAAATTGATGCAGCAAATCGCGCTGCGAATGGAGCCGCTCTTCATGGAACTAAATCTGGAATGTTTTGTCCAGGGCACCGGCACGCCTCGCTCGCTGATGTTGGAAAAATTCAAGGCGGACGTCGACTCCGTCCTGTTCGGCACGGATAGTTTTTGGCAAGGAGTTGATGTTCCGGGCGAAGCACTTTCCAATGTGATTATCACGCGGCTGCCGTTCGCCGTCCCGGATCACCCGTTGATCGAAGCCAAGATTGAAAACATCGAAGCGCACGGCGGCAATTCGTTCATGGATTTTTCATTGCCCGAAGCGATTTTGAAATTTCGCCAGGGGGTTGGCCGATTGATCCGCACGAAAAGTGATCAAGGCATTGTCGTCGTCCTCGACAACCGTGTGCTCACGAAAAAATATGGCCAGGCGTTTCTTGATGCCCTGCCGAAATGTCCGCTGGAAATCGTCTAGCAGAGTGGGCCGCTGGGACAAAGTGGCAACTCCCAATCCTTAATCGCCCGACAACTTGATTGGTTGAAAACCAGCTTGTTTAATTCTTCGCGTTGCTCAAACCTTGGCACATGGGTGAAATTGTAAAATTTGTGCATAAAGGGGCATCAAGAATCACACCAAAGGTATTGAGTGGAATTCAGAAGAAATTGCCCCTGCTCAAGCTGGAGTTCAACGAGCTGCAGGACCCGAAATATCCGCACCTCGCCGATCAGCTGGAATTTCTGGCAGACCTGGTCGAGGATTTCGCAGAGGGCCTCACGGAGGACTTGCCTTACGTCACCGCCGCGAATGCCGCCTTCGCCCTCGTTTACGCCCATCGCCAATTCGATTTGATTCCCGATTCTGTGCCTGAATTCGGCCACGCGGACGATTCAGCCGTCGTCCGCGCCGTGCTCATCGAGCATGAGAGAGTTCTCGCGGCTTACGCTGAGAAACAGGGCAAAAAATGGGATGCGATTTCGATTGATCCCTAAACACGCGGGAGCAGCGAAAAGTCGTTCCAATTCACTGTGCGGATCTTGACGCGTCGATGCGTTTCATCTTTATACTGGGGGAATAATCAAACTCGTGCCCACTGCATCTTATAGTCTGCCCAAGTATTTCGATATCAGCCGGGAAATCATTTCGATGATCCAGCAGGGCAAAATCGTTCCCGGGGCCTTGGTTCTTTCCGAAAACGAAATCATCGAGAAATACAAAGTCAGCAATACAACCGCCCGCAAGACGCTGCACGAACTTGAAAAAGCCGGCTGGGTTACTCGCATCAAAGGGAAGGGCACTTTTGTTCGCAACAACACCGTTGAACGCCCGGTCACCCGCATTTTTGGTTTCACCAAGAACATGATTGAGGCAGGCCGCAAGCCGAGCACGAAACTGCTCGGGTTTCACCTGCGGGAAAACGATCGCGTCTTGAATTTAAATGGCCGTGATTATGTGTTGAAAGGTCCGTACTGCGAAATCGAACGGCTGCGTTGCGCTGATGGCATTCCGATGATGAAGGAGACGCGTTTTATTTCGACGCAGCTTTGCCCGGGAATTCAAAAGCGCAATTTAGAGCAGTCGCTCTACAGTATTTTCGAACGTCACTACAATATTCAACTCGTCGAAATCAAGCAGATGCTCAGCTCCGTCCATCTCGAGGGCGAATGGATGAAAAACTTCGAATGCAAGCAGCCGATCCCGGCTTTTCGCGTGGAAGGCGTTTCCTTTTCCGGGAAAAACCTGATCGTCGAAATGGAAGATTCCTATTATCGCGGCGATATGTATCGGTTTTCTGTTTCTGCCGTGCGCTGAATTCGCTCCCCACCGCCCGATTAAACCTGGTTTCAGTAAAATTTCCCCAATGTGCGAACGCACTGGCTGTTCTGAATCGCAGTTCAGGTTCAAAATACCGGTTTCCTTGAAATGTGATTGACGGAAAACGGTGAATTCGTTTAGTTAGTGCGTTAACGCCCCTGCACCTGAAAAATATGGCATCTGGGTGGCGCTGGGATCGGACGAACCGTGACCCGTTTGTAACGAAAATGTGACCGGACTGCGCTGGATTCGCAGATGTCGTCCTGGCTAAGATTTTGAAAGCTGTATGACCGTAGAAAACAGAAGAAGAGCGGGAGCTCCCGCGGGGTTCACCCTGATCGAATTGCTGGTCGTGATTGCGATTATTGCCATTTTAGCGGGCTTGCTCCTGCCCGCGCTTTCCAAGGCTAAAGCCAAGGCTCAACGCATTTCCTGTTTGAGCAACCTGAAACAGCTGGGAATGGGATGCATGATGTATGCCAGCGACTACAAAGGCCATTTCACTGCGCCGAGCACCAAAACCACGCCAATCAACGAGAAGGGCAATGCCACCGCCTTGATTGCCCCCTATGATGCTGATCGTTCCGCCAGCGATGATGACTTGAGCTGGCTCTTTCCGACGTATGTTTCTACAGCCAAAGCGTATAATTGCCCGACCACAAAACATTCCATTCGCACGAGCGTCACAGAAAAGAACCTGACTACCGGAGATACAGTGCTGACGGACTTGAGGTCGCTCGCCAAGCCCACGGGCGCGATCGCAAACTTTGGCCTGAGCTACGAGGTCTTCGGATTATTCACGGGCTCTGGAGTCGTGAAGCCCAAAAAGACCGAATCGCGCGTCAACAACCAGATCATTCGCGCCGCTTCGAAATATAACGGGCAGAAAGTTTCAGTTGCCGACATTTTTCTGATGGTGGACTCGGACAATGGTTCAGGCGGTTCTCCGGTTAATCTCAGCGCGGGCGGTAACAGCAATTTTCCCGACCCCGAAGACAACCACGGGAAAGAGGGTGCGAATATGAATTTTTGCGACGGCCACGCATCCTATGTTAAGCGTGAAAAATGGCTCGACGCCTGGAACCTATCCCAAGACACCAACCGTAACTAAAAAAACAAATCAACATGAAAAAAGCAGCTCTTCTACTCACCGCTGTTCTCGGACTCGTAGCGAGTTCGCCGGCGACCACCATTACGTTGTGGAACTTCAATTCTTCAACTTCTGACACCAACCCCGCTACGGGAACCTTTACCCCCGCCATTGGATTCGGGACGCTGACGAACATTGGCGGCACCGCAGGTTCCTTTGCCACGCCAGCGAATGGGGGACAGACCGCGACGAGCGATCCCGAAACAAATGACAATTCAGGCCTGCGCTTAGGGACATTTCCCACGTCAACCGCCAACAACAAAACTGCGGGAATTCAATTCTTTGTCAGCACCGTTGGATACGAAGGGATTCAGGTTGTTTTTGACCAGGAAAACAGCGCTACCGCCAGTCTTTATTGGAGAGCCCAATACACCACCAATGGCACAGATTGGGTTGATTATACTGTTCTTCAAGCGGCCGGTGGTACTGCTTGGCTCAAGGCGAGGGTGGTGGACTTGAGCACGGTTCCGGGAATTAAGAACAACCCCAATTTCGGATTCCGCTACGTCAGCGAATGGGTTTCCACAGCTACCGGAAGTGGCGTCAGCTCGTATCAGGGCAACTCCGGCACCTATGGAACGGCTGGCACGCTTTGGGTAGATATGGTCACTGTAAACGGCTCACCGCTCAATACGGGCAACAATGACCCGACCATCAGTGCTATTTCAAATCAAACGATTCACGCCAATCAAGCCACCAGTCCCATCGGATTCATCGTCGGCGATGTCGAGACCGCAGCCTCAAATCTCGTCCTTTCTGCCGAGTTCTCCAACCCCGGTTTGATCTCCGGGTTTTTATTCAGTGGATCGGGAACCAACCGGTTCATCACCATCACTCCAGTGGCTAACCTATCGGGATCAACCATGGTCACGGTCGGCGTCACCGACGAGGGTTTGAAGAAAATCACTTCCAGCTTCAGCCTCACCGTGCTTCCACCTTCCATTGCTATTTCCAATCAAACGATGAGAGTGAATTCCTCCCGCACCATTGCTCTGGATATTGCGGAATACAGCTCCTTTTTGGGCGCGGTCACCGTTTCGGCCAGCTCGGTGGACGGCACCCTTCTTCCTCCTGGAAGTCTTGTTGTGGGCGGATCGGGCAGCAATCGAAACCTGACCATTACCCCGGCCGCCAACGAATTGGGCTACGCCATCATTACCGTTTCGGCAACCGACGGCTCTCTGACCGCAAATGGCTCGGTTTTCCTGAATGTGGTTGCAAGCAATACGGTTGCCTTGTGGAATTTCAATAGTCCGTTGCGCGACTTTATTACCAGCACCGGAACGACCAATGCCATTTATGGCAGCGGTTTTGCAACCCCCTTGGTGGCAGATGGCACGTTCGGCGCAAACGGAACCTCCTCGGATTTGGATGGCGAAGATAATTCCCGTTGGCGGCTGGGAACATTTCCGTCCCAAAACACTGGCAACAAGACCGGCGGGGCGGAATTCCGTCTCAGCACCGTTGGGTTTCAGGACATCGAATTCACCTGGGAACATTACAACAGCGCCAGCGGCAGCCGTTACTGGCGGGTCCAATACTCGATTGATGGAGTTAATTTTACCGATGCGCTCAGCTACTCCAATCTTGTGGTTACAACCTTTTTTCCGATGACGAACTCCTTCATGGGCGTGGCAGGAGTTGCCAACAATCCAAATTTTGCCGTGCGCATCGTCTCCGAATTCGAGTCCACTGCAGTTCCCGGCAGCACCAATGGGTATGTAGGCGTCCAGGCAAGCGGAGGCTATACGACAGCTGGCACGCTTTGGCTGGATACGATCAAGTTCACGGGAAACTCCTATGTCGCGGTGACTCCGGCTACCTTAACTGTTTCGCATTCCGGCAATGATGTCCTGATTTCGTGGCCAGCCTCAGCGGTTGGAACCCTTTACGGAAGCAGCTCTTTGGGCGCTTCAGCAAACTGGCAGCCTGTTTCTGAAACACCCGTCGTCCAAGCCTTGGAGAATGTCGTCACCATCGTCAATCCGGCGGGCAATAAGTTTTATCGCCTGGTGCAATAGCCACAGTTGAACAACACGCTCTGAACAGCGGGCGGAAGGTTGCCTTCGTGCAAACTTCCGCCTTTTTCGAAATGAAGAAGGACCTATCCACAATCCGCCATGTTGCCCTCGACATGGACGGAACGATTTATAAGGGCGGAACCCTTTTTGATTTCACCAAACCGTTTCTGGCGCTGCTCAACAGGCTCGGCATCGGCTACACGTTTCTCACCAACAACCCGTCCAAAAGCGCCAAAGATTACCTCGCCCATTTACAAAAATTTGGAATCCAGGCAGACGAAACCCAGCTCTACACCTCCGTGCAATGCACGATAAACTTTTTGCGCGAAAACTATCCTGCCGCCCAACGCGTTTTCGCGCTCGGCACCCCAAGCATGTGCCAGGAGTTTTCCGAGGCGGGATTTGTTTTGTCCGAAGAAAGCCACCTGGATGAGCCGGACCTGGTCGTGGTTGCATTCGACCTGACTTTGGATTTTCCGCGGCTTTGCCGAGCCGCTTACTGGATTCAAAAAGGAAAACCTTATGTGGCGACCAATCCCGACCGCGTTTGCCCAACCGACGAACCAACCCTTCTGGTTGATTGCGGCTCGATCTGCGCCTGCCTGGAAGCAGCCACAGGTCACGCGCCAACCGCAGTCATGGGGAAACCTGATCCAGCCATGCTCACCGGCATTCTCGCGCGTCACTCGCTGCAACCAGCCGAACTCGCCATGGTCGGCGACCGCATTTACACCGACATCGCCATGGCGAAAAAAGCCGGGGCGCTTGGCGTCCTGGTCTTGACTGGGGAAGCAACCGCCGCCGAGGCCGCGGAATTTGTGCTGCCGCCAGATTTGGTTTTCCCGAGCTTGCAAGAACTCGGCGAGAAATTGCGCGAGATAAAACCAAAAGCGATTTTAGCGTGATCTCCGTCGGCCCAGATTTTCGCCGCCGCTCAATCGAGGCACTCACCGCCTCAGCCCTCGACTTGCTCGTCGTTGGCGGAGGCATCGTTGGCGCTGGCATCGCGCGGGATGCCGCCATGCGCGGGCTGCGCGTCGGTTTGGTTGAGCAACTCGATTTCGCGTTTGGCACCAGCAGCCGCTCCAGCCGGTTGCTGCACGGCGGGTTGCGCTACCTCGCGCAAGGCCGCATCGGCCTGGTTCGCGAAGCGAGCATCGAAAAAAAAATCCTGCATCAGATTGCCCCGCACCTGGCCGATCCGCTGGCCTTTGTTTTTCCAACTTATCGGACCCGCCCCGATTGGAAGCTGTGGCAACTAAAAACCGGCGTAAAAATTTACGATCTCCTTTGCAGCGGAAAAAACCTCGGCAACTCGACCTGGCTCAACCCGCAACAGGTGTCAGCCCATCTTCCCGGTTTGAACCGAAGCGATTTGACCGGCGCGGTTCGCTATTACGACGGCTTCACCAATGACGCGCGGCTCGTCCTCGACACGTTGCGCTCCGCCGAAAAAAACGGTGCGACGGTTTTGAATTACGCCAAATTTGAATCCGCCGAGTTCGACTCGGGCGAATGGCGTTGCGACATTTCAGACGTGGCCAAGGCTTCAGGTCTGCCGGGCTCGACTAATTTTGGAGCCGCATCCACAAACCTTCGCCGCACCGTTCGCGCGCGCGCCATCGTCAATGCGACCGGCCCCTGGGCGGACAAAATCCCCTGCAGCGACGTCAAACTGCGCCTCACCAAAGGCATTCATGTCGTCGTCCCTCGCGCCAGAATTCCGGTCCCGGATGCCGTCGTCATGACGGAAGGCAAACGGATTTTATTTGCGATTCCCTGGGGCGAGCGGACCATTCTCGGCACCACCGACACCGATTACAGCGGTGCGCTCGAAGACGTTCGCGCCAACGCCGGGGACATTCACTGCGTCCTGCAAATCGCCAACGAATTTTTTCCAAAAACGAAATTGAGCGAGCGTGACGTTATCAGCACCTGGGCTGGATTGCGTCCGCTCATCGCCGACCCGAACGGAAAACCGTCGGACATTTCGCGCTCGCACCAGATCAAAAGTCCCAAGCCATTCTGGTGGGATGTCGCGGGGGGCAAGCTGACCACGTACCGGTTGATGGCGGAACAAGCCGTCGATCAGATCGCAAGGAAACTGGGCGGAAAATTTGCCGGCTGCCGCACCGCGATCGAACCGCTTCTGGCGACCGGCGAAACGAACGGCGTGAGCGGCATTATTCCGCCTGATTTCAGTCGTGCGGTGGTCGAACATTATTGCGCGAAAGAATGGGCGAAGAACCTGGATGACGTGATGATTCGCCGCACCAGCTGGCATTATTACTTTACCAATGCGAGCGAGCGCGCCAGGGAAGTTGCGGATTGGATGGCTGAGATTCTGGGTTGGAGCAGCGAAAGCAAAGAGGAACAGATCCAGCGCTACGAAAAATTCGGCAGGACAGCGTTGCCAGAATTTAAGCCTGCCGCCAAAATGGCGTTATCACCTGAATGATTGCCGGATTTTTTAATTGGTTTCGACCCGCTCCACATCGACCCCGCCTATCCGAGTCGGAAATCAAGCGGCTCTATCCGCGCTATCGCTGGCAGGTTTTTGAAGCCGCCTTCCTGGCCTACGCCATGTTCTATGTCGTGCGAAATAACTTTTCGCCGGTGCAAAAGGAGATGGGCGAGGCGCTGGTTTACACGAAATCGATGATCGGCGACATCCTGGCCGGAACCGCGATCGCGTATGGCATCGGCAAGTTCGTCATGGGCTATTTCGCCGATCGCAGCGACGCGCGCAAATACATCGCCACCGGCCTCTTGCTCAGTGCGGCGATCAATTTCCTGTTCGGCGCGACCTCGAATTATTGGGGGCATTTAATCCTTTGGACGATCAACGGATTCGTGCAAGGCATGGGCTACGGGCCTTGTTCGCGCGGGCTGTCGCACTGGTATAGCGCCAAAGAACGCGGAACCGTTTTCGGCATTTGGAATATCTCGCACAACGTGGGCGGCGGAATCGCGGGCTACCTCGCGGCAAAATGCGCCGAACATTGGGGGTGGCAATCGGCGTTTTATGTTCCGGGGATCATCGCGGCGCTTGGCGCGATTTACCTCTTCTGGCGAATGCGCGACACCCCTCAGTCGGTTGGATTGCCCGCCGTTGAAGAATATAAAAACGATTGGCCGCCCGATGAAAAAGAAGAGCACGAACGGGAACTTTCCGCGCGCGAGCTTCTGCTGAAATACATTTTCCCGAACAAAATGCTCTGGATACTCGCGATCGCAAACGTCTTCGTTTACATCGCGCGCTACGCCATGGTCGATTGGGGTCCGACCTATTTGAAGGAAGTGAAAGGGGCGACCATCGGCGCGGGCGGCTTTAGCACCACGGTGATCGAATTCGCGGGCGCGGCGGGCATGCTCTCGATGGGCTGGCTCTCGGATAAACTCGGCGGACGCCGTGCGCGCGTGAGCGTGATTGCGATGATTCCGCTTTTGTTCGCCTTTTACGGCATCATCGTTTTGCCCGCCAACAAGCTTTGGATTGATATGGTTTTGTTTGGCATCATTGGATTCTGCGTTTACGTGCCGGTGATGTTTTCGGGCGTGATGTCGCTCGATTTAACTTCGAAAAAAGCGGTCGGCACGGCGGCGGGATTCGTCGGGCTATTCGGTTACATCGGGCGAACCATTGAGAGCAAAGGAATCGGCTGGCTCGTGGACCACCATGGCTGGAGCGTCGCCTTGTGGAGCATCCTAGGCTGCACGCTGATGGGAATCATCTTGCTGGCGTTTCTCTGGAACGTGAAGCCGAGAGGGTGATTGAGAAACTGGTTCGTGTTTGCCACCTATTTCTACCGACGGAATGGATATCCTGCTCACCAACACCATGTCCTGCTGGTTCCCACCAGCACCGCGCTGGAAGTCGGGATCGCTCCCGCAAGAACAGGAAAAGTCAGCAACCAGCGGCAAACCAGGTGATGAGGGATCTCAGATCCCTAAGGCGCGATAGTTGAGGTCAAAACCAAACTCGGATTAGACTGTGGCGTGAAGCCAATTCAGAAGCACAACACCGGTTCAAAAACGATCTCCATCTTGCGCGAACAATTCGCCAAAGCCTTTGCCCGCCCGGCTGTGCCGGGATGGTATTGCGCCGCGATCCTGCTTCTGGGTGTAACGAGTTGTGCCACTCATCCAACGAGCCATTGGAAATTGATCTGGCAGGATGAGTTCGGCGGACGCCAGGTTGATCCAGCGAAATGGGAATTTGAAGTCAACGCAGAAGGCGGCGGCAACAACGAGCTTCAATACTACGTGACCAACAATGCCCGGGTGCAAGACGGCTGCCTCTTCATCGAAGCACGCAAGGAAGAATACACCGGCCCGGAAGGGACGCGCCAGTTCACATCGTCACGCATTCGCACCAAGAACCGCGGCGATTGGAAATATGGCCGGTTTGAAATCCGCGCCAAGCTCCCGGCAGGGCAAGGCTATTGGCCGGCCATCTGGATGTTGCCGACCGATAACGTCTATGGCGGCTGGCCGCACAGTGGAGAGATAGACATCATGGAAATCGTCGGCCATAAACCCGGCGAGCTTCACGGCACTTTGCACTACGCAAATCGGGAGAAAAACCACGCCTATCAGGGAACGAACACCACGCTTGCCGCCGGAACATTTGCCGAAGCCTTTCACGTCTTCCGTGTGGATTGGGAGCCGAACGTGATCCGCTGGTACGTGGACAACCGGCTCTACGAAACCCAAACCAACTGGACGTCCGGCACGAATGCTTTTCCCGCTCCGTTTGATCAGCGCTTCCATCTCATTCTGAATCTAGCCGTGGGCGGCAACTGGCCGGGCAACCCAAACCCGAAAACGGTTTTCCCTCAAGCCATGGTTGTGGACTATGTCCGCGTGTATGGCAAAAAGTGAACGGGGAAAACAAGCGCTCGCGAATCGGCTAATATAGCGTCGCTGAAGTTGATTCCGCCAGACGACCGACTGGCTATCGGAGCAGATATGATCTGAAACTTGGGGCTGCAATCCGCTTTATCATCCCTCTACTTCGGAGTTTGGGTCTAAGCAAACGGCAACATGTCGAAAGACAATCACGCCCAATACCGATAATTCACCTCTGGAAAAATATTGTCCATCGACTCGATTTGCGTGAGCCAGGTTTCGTCAATTCGGGTCGCCGTCAGTTGTTCGTGCAGGGAAATGAAACGGAGCAAATGATCTTTGACGCGTTTGCGCGCGTAGTCGGGACTGGTGCCGGTGCGCAGGATGAACGGCCAATCGCTGGATTGGGCGAGGAGCAGTTCGCGCGCGGCTTGATTGAGGGCGCGCTCTTCAAGGGCCGAGGGGATCTTACTCTTACTCATCATCTTAATCTCAGATTCTTCCGAAGGATTAAGAGTGAGATTAGGATTAGGACAAGGAGTAAGGCCGGAAAAAGTCCGCGCGAGATTGGTCATCCGTTCCTGCGCGATGTGCAGGTGTGGATAAATCCATTCGTTCGTCTCGTTCAGCCAGACGCGCCAATAGCCTTCTTCGCCCCAGCTGGATGCGCTTGGAGTCGCGACCTGTTGCGTGGGATTGCGCTGCAGGTATTCGTTCGGCGTGGTGAGCGCGAGGGTGTCCTGATCGTAGTAAGCCTTGCGCATGAAGTAATCGAGAAACTCCACTCCTTCATACCACCAGTGGCCGAATAATTCGGCGTCGTAGGGCGACAGAATCAGCGGCTCGCGGCCCATGATGCCAGCGAGATGCTGAACCTGGCCAACGCGGGCGTTGAGAAAATGTTGCGCGTGTTCGGCCGCCATTTGCAATGCAGCAGCGCGATTGTAAGGAAGTTTTTCCGAGATTCCGCCGGTGATCTGGTGATATTTTATTCCGGTGAACCCGCGAAATTCCGGCGACGGCAAATGTGGTTTAACGTAGTCAAAATCCAAATCAAAACCGATGTCGCGGTAGAAATCGCGATAGTGAACGTCGCCCGGATAACCTTGTTCGCGACTCCAAACCTGGCGCGCGGAATCGAGGTCGCGCCCGAATGCGGCCAGGCCGTTTGGCGTGAAGATTGGGGCAAACACGCCGTAGCGCGGACGCGGTTTGGCGTGGAGAACCCCGTGTGTGTCGATAATGAACCAGCGGATGTTCGCTTCCTGAAGAAAATTTTCCACGCCAGCGACGTAAGCGCATTCCGGGAGCCAGATTCCGCGTGGGTCACAGCCGAAGCAGCTTCGATAATGATCGCGCGCAACGAGAATCTGCGCGCGAATGGATTGCGGATGATCGGCCATCAACGGCAGGAGCGCGTGGGTCGCGGCGGTGGTGATGATTTCCAGTTTCCCCTGCTCCTGAAATTTGCGAAACGCGCCCACGAGATTTTTTCCATAGGCGAAATAAGTGTCGCGCACCCCGGTGAACCGATCGTGATACATCCAGGCGAGTTGATGAATGGACGGCTCCCAATGCGTGCGATGAATTTCTTTGTCGGCAAGCTCGATCAAGCCGTTGAGGTGTCGCAGATAACGTTCCTGCAACAGCGGATCGAGCAACATCGAGCAAAGCGTCGGCGAAAGCGTGAGCGTCAGGCGCGTCTCCATTCCATCGCGCAACCAGCCGTCCATTTTTTGAATCAGCGGGACGTAAGTTTCCGTGATCGCTTCAAAGAGCCAGTTTTCTTCCAGGAATTTGTCGTGCTCCGGATGCCGAACGAACGGCAAATGCGCGTGAAGAACGAGTGCGAGATGGCCTTGCATGATTTAGGGGTGAAAAAATCGGACATCGAACATCCAACGTCCAACTCTGAGTTTAAGATTCCCGCACTCGGCCATTCGATGTTCGATGTTCATTTTTCTATTCGTCAAAGTCCTCGGTCAACTTTTTCGCGATTGTCCCGCTTTTTAGCAGGAGGACGATGCCGAGCAATACAGATAAAATCTCCAGTATAAGCCATATCATTTCCGCGCTAGGCTGGCCTCGGCGACGGGTAAAATAATCTGCGCCGAGTTGGAGCGCTCCGAACAAGATGAAAGCGAAAGCAACGAGTCGAATAATGAAAAGGGCGGCCTTTCTGTAAGGATTCATCAACGTCCAAAGCTCAAGCGACATTCGCTACTTCAGGAGTTTTGAGCTGTGAATCCTGCGGATGCGCGCCGACTTCGCCGTTGTAGTTTGTCCCGCGGCTGAATTTCAAATGCGCGCTGCGCGAGTCGTCGCCATCGGCGGAAGTGGCTTGGGCGGGGAGATCGTAATTTCCGTCGGGCAGAATGAAACGGAAGCTGAACGTGCCGTCGGACCGAAGTTGGATTTTGCGTCCACCGATGGTCACTTTTGCATCAGGCTCGGTTGCGCCGTAAATAATCAGCTCGGCGTTGACGTTGAACCAAAAACCTTTGCGTCGTTCGATGCCGCCGAGCGGGCTTGACAGGCTGGAAACGGAAACCGAACTCGGCAACGAAAACTGCGCGACGCCAGCCGAAGAAATTCCCTGCATTAATTGGCGGCGAATTAGCTCCGTAATTTCCAGCGAACCAATCCAAACGCGGCGCACGGAATCCATCGTGATGATCGAGCCGAGCGCAGTCTCTTGTGCGGAAGTCCATTTCGTGGAAACGAATTCGCTCGGCTTGGGCAGATTTTTGAATCCTTCTGCGCGGAGCTGCATGATGGCTTCGGCCAAAGGAATACTTTCGCGCGCCGCCGCCTTGACGATCTGGATCAAGCTTTCAAAGGGGACATCAATGGGAATGGTCGCGAAACGGACCGAGGTATCTTCGGAAAGCGAATCGGGCGGAGTGAACGTGGCCCCGGACGCAGATATCCGCACCCAGCCTTCGTCGCCACTGTAATATCCAAGTTCAGCCAGGTATTTGCTGCCGACATCGGCCACATGGACAAACCAGTTGCGTGACTCCGGGTGCACATGAACCTGGCTCTCCGGTTTGCCGGCCAATTCGTTTTTATAAACGCGCACAACCAAATGGCCATCATCGGAACGCGCGTTGTAGCTGCGGAGCTGTTCCGCGGTTAAATCCCAGTGCGCATAGAGCCAATGTGGATCGCGCGCGGTGAGTAAAAGTTTTTCTGTGCCGTATGCTTCGGGTAAATCGCCTTCTGCAGAAAAATTTTCGTGGGGTGGCGTCGGCCCGAGAGAGTAGCGCTGGCCGGGTCCGCTGGGAGTTGGCGCGACGGGCGCATCGCCTTCCAAAAGAATTGCGGGAATTTGCATAGGCGTTTTGCGAGCGGCGCGAAGCGCAGGTTTTGTTTTGGCGATCGGTTCTTCGGGAACGGCCTTGATCTTTCCGATCGCGCGGGTGGTGGTCCTGGCTGCCGTCTTAACGGTATTTGCCCGTGCGGGTGGAGCGATGGTGGTGCGGGTCTTGGCGGCCTTCGCCTTGGCCGCCGGAGTTTTGGCGGTTTTCTTGGCGGCAATTTTTGACTTAGCAGCAGTCTTTTTTTTCGGGGTTGCCGCTCGTTTCTTGACCGTTGGGCTTTTGGCTTTGGGCGATAATTTTTTGTTTTCAGGTTTCATAAGCTTTGGATGCGCTTTGGGGGGAACCTTGCCGCAGACAACTGGGTTGAAACTAAGTCGAGATACCGCCCGCACGCAAATTATTTTTCGAGGCTTGCAAAAGGTCGCCAGCAGTTTTTAATCGCGGTTATCCCAGCTTGGGTTTTATGAGTGACACAACCAAACCAACCCAGATGCGCAATCAACCGCCGCTCATTTTCATCGCCGACGATCATCCCGACCTGATGCGGCTCGCCGAGATGCTTCTCACCAGCGAGGGTTATCGCTGCCGGATTTTTTCCAGTCCGGAAGAGGTGCTCAAAGTGATGGAGGCGGAGTGTCTGCAACCGGATCTGCTGCTCACGGATTACGAAATGGGTTCGATGAATGGTCTGGAGTTGGTCAAGCGTTGTCGATCGACCATCCCGTGGCTGAAAACAATTCTGGTCAGCGGAACCGTCGAAGCGGACATCGTCTCAGGTCATCCGGTGCAAGTGAATGAGTTCCTGAGCAAGCCTTTTCACCCGCAGGCATTGCTTTCGCTGGTTCGCTGTTTGCTCGCGGAAGAGCCTCCCGTTTGACAGCCCCGCGCGGTTCACCTACGCTTTTTTCAATGTCATTGCGCGGAAAAAAATTGGGCCTGCTCATTTCTTCAAAACCGGATTCGCCCAAGTTTCAACACGGTCTGCAATTAGCCGAAACGGCGCTCGCTGAAGGAGTGGATGTTTATCTCTATTGCATTGATGACGCGGTGACCGGCGTCGCGGATCAGAAGCTGCAGGCCTTGAAAGAGCGCGGCCTGAAGCTATACGCGTGCGCTTACGGTGCGCATCGCCGAAGCATCCCGTTGAGCGACAGGGCGACGTTCGCGGGCTTGACCGTGGTCAGCGACTTGATCGCAGGCACAGATCGGTTCCTCAGCTTCAACTAACTCAAACAAGGATGCCAAACCCCAAAGTTCTTTTCATTGTCACGGGCGATCCGCGAACGAATCCCCGTCCAGCGGAAGCTGTTCGCATCGCCGCTGGCGTGGGCGCATGGAAGAAGGCTGACATCAGTCTTTATCTGCGCGATTCCGCCGTGCTCGCCTTGAGCGAATTCGCGGACGAATTTGTGGATGAAGATAATTACACGCGCTATTTGCCGATTGTCGGAGAATTTGGCCGGCCGATTTATGTGCAGCAAAATGCAAAGGAGCTTGCGGAATTGGGCGAATCGCCGCTGAAGTTTAAGGAGATTTCTGACGCTGAACTTGCGGCGATGGCGGCGCAAAGCAATTACGTGCTCCGGTTTTAACGATGAGAACTTTACTCCATGTTTTGACGCAAACCGAAGATGCGCTGGCGGCGGACATCATCGCCAAACAAAAAACGGAAACGGAAAACCAGGTTGAAGTTGTCGATCTGACGAAGGACGACGCGGATTACAAGAGCCTGTTGGAAAAGATTTTTGCCGCAGACTCAGTCCAAGTCTGGTGAAAATATTGAGTCAGGCCTGGGCTCCCCGGAGGGCCTATTCGCACTCGGCGGGCCGATCCCACCCGAATCAACCTTCTCTCAATCGCCTCCGGAATCCAGATGATTCCGTCTTCATGATCACGCGCATCGATTCCGTCAGCTTGCGGGCCTCGTAATCAGTTCGCGTCCGTTGATCAAACCAGATGCCATCAGGCAAACGCGTTCGCTCCAACATGAAAAAAGCCTTCTTCACCGAACCAAGAATCCCGCCACCAAACAGAATTTCTGAATCAAGGTGAACCTGCGCCCTGGCCAATTCAAATTCAGCGGCATCAATCCAAAGTTTTCCCGCCGCTTGATTCAGAATGCGATCCACCACTGTTTTTCCGGATGAGCTTCGTTTCTTTGGTGTAAAATCCACCTCGAATGCCGTCCGGCCGTTCACGGTGGTGCGAGCCACCAGCGTGAAAACATATTTTGCCAGCATGTCTGGCGTCAGAAGATTGAGGTAGTCCGCGCGGTTGGAAGATTTTGGCTTGTCGGATTTGAGCGAATTGCTCTTTTTTTCGTCTCCTCCGGCAACGCTATTTGGTTCGGCGCTTTGAATTGGTTTGCGGGAGGTAATTCCCGACTTGAAAAACATTTCATTCGAACTGCTCTTGTGCTCCTTAATTTTTCCCTCTGAATCAAACTCCTCGCGTTCGGTGACTTTCGTAAACGTGTATTCCGGTTGGGCAGTTTGGGCCAGCGTCAGTTTAGATTTCTCAACCGCCTTTTCGATGATCTGCTCGACGGAAGGGCAACCCTTGGTCTCGCCGGCAGCGGCTCCCGCCCAAAGACAAAATCCAAACGACAGCGCGATTCCTTGGCTAAATATATTCCTCATGGGCGTGAGAAGCTTCCACAACTCGAACAGAGTGCAAGAGGCCAATCGAAGGTTTTTTCGCCAGCTGTGCGGCGCGCCTCTATTTGCCCGGCAGCTCCAGAATTTTCACATTGCGAAACCATGCTTCGTCGTGGTGATCGGTCAAAAGAATGTGGCCTTTGTTCTTATCGCCAAAATCTTTAATGCCCTTGAATTTGCTTTGGGCAAGGGCCTCCTTTAATTCCGCGCTGCCCAAGTCGTAAGCCAGAACCTTCTTGCCGTTGAGCCAATGTTCCACGTGATTTCCTTTTATCAAAACGCGGGAGGAATTCCATTCTCCCACTGGCTTGAGCGGTTTGTCTTTGCTCGGTGGCAGAATGTCATACAGCGCCGCGGTTTGATTTTTCGCATGGCCCGCGGTGGCATCATCGATCATTTGATATTCGGGCCCGGGCGCTGAACGGTTTTCGCTGACAAGATACTTTACGCCGTTGTTTGCACCGGCGGGAAGTCGCCATTCCCAGCGCAAATCGAAGTCAGTGAACTTTTCCAAAGTGATAATATCTCCGCCGCCTGCCTTGGCCTGATGCTTGAGGCAACCATCCTCGACCACCCAACCTTGCTTGGGCGCGTCGGGTTTCTGATAGCCGCGCCAGCCGTCCAGAGATTTGCCGTCAAACAGCAATTTCCAACCGGCCTTCTTTTCGGCGGCAGAGAGCTGATTCATTTTTGCGTTGGCTTTCTCGGCAGAAAATCCGGCCAGCGTTCCGGCCAAAACAAAACCGGCAAACAGAGTGGTGAATCGTTTCATAATCTAATTTGGGAGCGAAAAAAACGTGAATGTGGCGTTCATCGGGTGAGACTTGTATGCGAGCATTCCGCCGAGGTCAAGGAGCTGAATCTTTCGCTCAATCGAGTTTGGGCGCGGGCATTTTGTCGCCGAGTCGGAGATATTCCCAGATCGCGTCAATCTGCTTTTCGGCGCTGCCTTCCAGGACATCAGCGAGCGGACTCTTGCCTTCGTCATCAAAATAAACCGGCATTTTGGTCATCGAATCAACGAGCGGTGGATTGCGCAGCCAGCGTTTGAAATAACCCGGCAGCAAGCGTTCGCCGCTTTTCGCGAGATTAATTCCTGGCGCCTCAAAAACCTGGGTCGCCCCAACGTTTCCAACGGTGTGACAAGAGATGCAGGAAAATCCTGCGGGCGGGGCGGAAACCAAATTGCGCCCGACTTCGACGAGGTCCGCGTGGGGCGATGCGGAAACCGATGTCGCGGGATATCCATGCTGCTGGGCGAGCCCCTCCGCCAACAAGCGCGCGCGCTTGGGAAACGCCGGCATTTGCGACTCAAGCCAGGGCCGCGGCTTCTCATCAACTTCACCGGCAATGAATTTCCCGGCCCACTCGGGCTTTAATTTTCCGCCAAGAATGTCGAATTGCGGAATGCCTTCGATTTTCCCGTGGCACTCAGCGCAATTGAGGTCACGCGATTGTCGCTCCGCAAATTCGGCGGGAACATGCCGCGCGAGAGAGGCGCGGTCGGTTGCGGCAAACAATTGCAACGCGGTCCGTTCTTCGGTCGAAAAATTGAACTGCGGCGCTTTCGAGTTTCCCGTCGCGCCCTCGGCCAGACAGCCGCTCTTCCAATTGCTGATCTGCGCCAATCCTTTTGCTGTGAATTTGTTTTCCAGCTTCATCGCGTGGCAGTTCAGGCAGCCTGAATTTTGGAGCAGCGTTTTTCCGCGTTCGGCGGCTTCCGGACCGGTTGAAACCAAGGAGGCCAAAGGTTTGTTGCCGTTGGAAATCAAGTAAGCTACGAGCCCGGCGCGTTGTTCATCGGACAGCTTGAAGCGCGGCATTTTGATCCATGCATAATGCAAATCAGGGCGCTTTAAGAAGTCGGCGAGCGAGGCTGGGCTGAATTTTTGCCCGGCTTCCTTAAGTGAAATCCGGCTGGCGGCCACGTCGGAAGAATCCGGCGCGTTGTGGCACGCCGCGCAATGCAACGTTTCGAACAGCTTCTTGCCTGCGTCGCTTTTATCGAGCGCGAGCTTCGGCGCGTCATTGGAAACATTGCCCTTGAGCGAGGCGAGATAGGTCGCGATCGCTTCGCTGTTTGCCTGGGCTGAGTCGCCGCCGAAAATCTTTGGCATCTGCGCGGCGGCGCGGTGTTCTTTCGGATTTAAAATCCAGCGTGCGATCCACTCCGCGTTTCGACGAGAGCCGATGTCGTCGAACGAAGGCGCGTCCATCGCCAGCTCCGGCATGCCGGAGTCCGGTCCCGCATGACATTTCGCGCAGCGATGTTCCACGAAAAGGTCGCGGCCATGGCGGAGTATTTGTCCGGCGCTTTCCTCGGCATTGGGAACATGAGTGAACGCGCCGTGAGGGATCGGCTGCGCGAAGCCGCCTTTTGGCTGCCATTGGAGTCGGAGGAACGCATTGCCGGAATCCGGGCTGGAGAACGTCGCGGAAAACAGATTCGTTCCCTTGTTCAAACGAATCGGCTGGCTGAGGGCGGAAGTCGAGTTGGTTCCGACTGTTTCCAAAACCGGCACGCCGTTGACTTCCAGTTTCAGCGCGCCGTTCAGGTCAGCTTGAAATTGAAAATCGCTGCGCAAATCCGCAGAAAGAAAACCGGTCCAGGTCGCGGTGAACTTCCCGCCCGGCAAGAACGGCGAGGGCGATTCTCCCGCCGGAACGTGAAGCGCAACATTCTGCGCCGCCGCGTGGTCAGCAACGATTTTCGCGCCGGCGCTCGAATAGTTGACGCCCAAGCCTGGCGACGGTTTTTCGGCCAGACTGCTGAGGCACAGCAGGCAGCTTAAACCGACGAACGCGCCTTTCAGCTCCATCGACCCGCGCCGGAAGCGTTCAGGGAATGACATTGATCGTGTGCTGGATACTCTGATTAATTTCCGTTCCATCTTTGGCTTTCAAGTTGAACCCAATCGACTGGCCCATCACCGGTTTCAAATCCGCGATTGCGAGAGTCACGGTTTTGCCGTCAGCCGAAAGTTTGGCGGCCTGGATGGGCAGCTCGTCGCGTTGCTGTTTTTGGGGATCGGACACCGAGAATTCCGGCGAGCCGTATTGTTCAGCCCGGCGATAGTTCCACCGCTTGGCGCTGTAGTTTTGCACGTCGGAGGCGTAAGCCGGATCCAGCGGCTGGGTGAACGTGAGTTCCACGGCGTTTTTCTTCACTTTCAAACCGCTGACCCCATAAACGGGTTTTCCAGTGTAACGAACGCGATCCAAGCCGGTGATTTTCGCGGCGCTGGTTTGCCAGCCTTGCAAGCCGGCCACGTAGAGTTGGCCGTCCTTCGGGTTGAACTTGGCGCGCATCGTGGAAGAGGTGAATTTCAGCGGAATTTTCACGACCCCGCCTTGCATTTGCGTTCCGACTTTTTCTTTCAACACGTGATAGAGCGTGCATTTGCCGTAGGACATGTGGAACAGCTCGCCTTCCATCGGACCCCATTTCTTGCTCGTGATCCAAACTTGTCCGCCGCCGGAATTATCAATGTCGTTGTGCGACATCCAACAAAGCGGCGGCTTGAAGGATGGCATCGGCGTCTGATGCGCCAGCGGCTCCACGCCATAGAATCCATTCTTTTCGACCCAATTGACCGGGCAGGCAGGAACCCAGGTGCCCTCGTTGTCGCCAGTGGTGACTTCATTGTTTGGCCCGACCGAAATGCCGTTCGGTGCGCGGAAACCGGTCGCAAACACTTCCACTTTTTTGCCGTCTTTGGAAATCTTCAACAGCGTCCCGGCGTGCGCGGTGATTGATCCATAACTATCGCCGCCGAAACCGCGCCCGCCGCCACGCACCGGCCCGGCTTTCGCGACGAAGAAATTGCCCTGCGTGTCAGTCTGCAAATCAAAAACGAATTCATGAAAACCTTCCGACGACGTGATCTCGTTGTTGAAATTTTCGTAGAAATCCGCTTCGCCATCTTTGTTGAAATCATGGTAGCGCGTGATCTGGTCGCGGCCCGAGGTGTAGATCACATCATCCACAATCTTCAGCCCGAGCGTTTCATAGCTGCCGGACGCAAACCGTTTCCAGGTCAATTTCTCCAGGCCTTCGTCGATGCCCGAAACGATCCACACGTCGCCATCCCAGGTGCTAAGCGCGGCGCGTTTGCCGTCGCGGAAAAAGTCCAGCCCGCCGAAACGCACGCGGCGCTTCCAGGGATTTTCCGTGGGCGGCGTGAGTTGATCGATCACATACGAGCCGTCCGGGGTGCTGCTGAAGTTCAGCACCCCTTTCGTCACAACGTTTTCCGTCCAGCGCAGCGGGCCGCCTTTTTTGATGTCGGGCATCGTTGGAGCGGTTTTCAAGAGGCCGGCGATTTTCGACTGATTGGCCGTTGCGCCGCTCCAGATCACCACGCTGAAGGTGGCCGACGGCGTGCCTTTGCCGGCGCGCAAAACGATCCGGCAGCCTTGGATTTCCAGAGAAACTCCAGCGGGCGCATTGATGAGGCTGGCCACCGTGGAGGCATCAGCCGTTTTCAGCATTGCCTGCTGCGCTTTCAGTTCTCCGGTGGCGCCTTCGACGTCGCACAGAGCGAAGACTACGGCCTGCTTGATTTTTTCGATCTTGAACGTGCGCACGAAACCGATTTCGCCATTGGCCGAGACGCTGGAGGAATGTTCCAGGATATTATTGCCGAGCGCCGTGTAGGAGAAAACGACGTTGTTGCCGTTTACATAGAGACCATTCCAGCGACCGAGGCTGGCGGAAATCGGGCCGAACGGTTCGGGGCGCGAATCTTTGAAAACCCCGTTCACCTCCGCGAAACCGGGCAGAACTTTCGTCCCAAACTTCTGTTCGCCCGCAATCGTCGGATGGCTCCCGTGCGAACCGCTGAAGGCGACCCCGTCGAAGTTCAGGTAATTTCCCGTCCACCCGGCCGAAACGCGGAGCAGGTCCGTATCGAAACAGATGTATGCGCCGTTGCCGATTTTTAGAGCGATGCCTTTATTCGCGATGTTCTTTGCGGGAAATTTCGCGCCGATGCAGGCGTTCTGGAATGGGAAATCCTGGTCCAGATCCATTTTGGCTGCCGGCTTTTTCGCCGCCTTCTCGGGTGCGGCGGCGGGAGCGCCAACGGCCTCTCGATCAAGCGCAAGGGCCAGAATGGCCAGACTGAAACAGGATAAGAATTTTCGCTTTAGCAAAGTTCGCATCGCGAAGATTTATCAGAGGTTGAATCATGAGGTCGAGAGTGATCTTGTGAAATTGGGTGAACGGTCAGAATTTTTTTACTGAAATAGTTCTGGGGAGTATCGTTTGCATCCATTTTGAAAATGTTCGACAGGGGTTAAACGAGCTGTAAGTTGCTGTTAATTCCTCAATCGATGAACACGGGTTTTTATATCAATTGTTCGATCAGATGAAGCTCTTCTACATTCTCACTCTCGTGGGTGGATTATACCTGGCCGTACTCATGCAGGCGGTCACATATGCGACTCCGAAGGACGCGTTCGTAGCATCAGCGCTCGCACGATCGCCGGATAGCTGGACCATTTCGCTCGACAATGCTTTGCAGGCCCGGCTTGCGAACTATGAAGTGAAGCAGGAATTGACCGCCGTCTTGCACAAGCGAGCCGGCTTTAGGAAGCAAATTTACGCGCAGAACTTCTGGTTGGGCGCCATCCTCATTCTACTTTCGATTATCGGGCTCGTGCGCGAGAGGAAAATCGGGCGAATGCGGAAGCTGATCTAAAAGGCTGGCGCGAACCGAATCCCCGCCTTAAGGTCGCGCCAGTGAAACTCCAATCAGGCTGCGAAACACCCGACTCGGGCCGCCAAAACCGGGAATTCGGTTTCGAAGCGAGCCGTTTTGGCGGTCATCACAAATAAGCCACATCGCGTGCGTCATCGTTTTCTAGGTTTTGTGTCCGCGCTGGTTGTTATGGTCATCTGTTACCTTGCCGCGTGGATCGAGACCCTGGGCGGTCTGGCTGGCGTGATGAATGACGACGGGTATCCCATGTCCATCGTGATGGTTCCTGTTATCGCAGGGGTCTACTCTACCGTTGCGCTCTTCGCAGTTGTCCTTCCGTTTGTTCTCGTTGCGCGCTGGGCTATGCAACGATTCCACCTTCACAAGGCAGCGCCTTTTCTTCTGTTTCTCGGAGCGGCGGAGATTGTTATCCTGCCGATTGCGTTACTCTTATCGGACGGCAAACCACTTAGCACGTTGATTTGGGGGACAGTGTATTTGCTCGCCGGCTGTTCAGTCTTGTGGCGAATTTCTTTTTACCCTGAGCGTGCGGCCTAATTTCCAGGCTCCGCTCTTGCTTCTCCAATGAATGCTGGGGGAAACGGCGGGACGGGACAAAGCTGTTTTTCGTTGCGCAATGCGGTGCAAAGTCTAAAGTCGATTCACACCTCAAACCGGAGAACGCATTATGTATTTCGGAGTCGATTATCATCCTGAACACTGGGTCTTCCCCCACGCCGGAAACGCTGAAGAGCCCGAGGCCCGCTGGAAGGTCGATGCCGAATTGATGAAGAACGCCGGCGTCAACGTGGCGCGCATCGGCGAATTCGTCTGGGGCTTGTGCGAACCCGAGGAGGGCAAATTCAACTTCGGCTGGCTCGATCGGGTCATGAACGTGCTGGGCGAAGCCGGGATCAAAATTGTGCTCGCCACCCCGACCGCCGCGCCGCCGATCTGGCTCGCCAGGAAACATCCGGAACTGTTGCCGCTGGGCGAAAGTGGGTTGCCGCTGCACGAGGGGACGCGCCACGCCAATTGCCTGAACTGCGATGTGTTCTGGGATTATTCCAGGAAAATTATCCGCGCGATGGCGGGTGCGGTTGGAAAAAATCCGCATCTGATCGGCTGGCAGATTGATAACAACATCGGCGGTTACACGGAGCATGGCTGTTTCAACGAGGAGACGCGGCACGATTGGCACGCGTGGTTGAAAGCGAAATATCAAACGATTGAACGGCTCAACCAAATGATGGGGACCGGTTTCTGGAGCCAGATGGTGAGCGATTTCAGTCACGTCCCGATGCCAATGACTGCGCCGACGGTTCACAATCCCGCGCTGGTGCTGGATTGGATGCGTTTCTGCAGCGACACCGTGGTGGCCTTCGTGCGCATGCAAGCGGACTTGTTGCACGAATTGACGCCCAACGCGCCAGTGACGACGAACTTGCGGGCGTTTACGCAGCATCTGGATTTATTCGACGTGGCGGAGGCGCTCGATTTTGTGAGTGTGAACAGCAATGCGACGATCAAATCCCGCGCGGCCGAGAACGCGTGCGAAATCGATCTGCTGCGTTCGCTCAAAAAGAGCGGGTCGAAAATGCCCGACGGCAGCGAAGGCTTTTGGGTGATCGAGCAGAAAGCCGGGCACGTGAACTGGCAGGAAGTTAATTCGCTGGTGCGCCCGGGCGTGGTGCGGCTGTTTACTTACCAGCTCATTTCGCGGGGCGCGGATGGGGTGCTCTATTTTTTCTGGCGACAACCACGGATGGGCTTGTATACTTAGCAAACGCATAAAGTTTGGGACAGGTGGCGATAGATGAGACGCTTGCCCTGGATGCATCCGACGAATTTCGCCAGGCGAATTCCATCGGAGTCATGGCGCGTGTTCCAGCGGAACGCGAATTCGTTGGCGTATTTTGAGAGATGCTCGCGGGAGACATGATGCCAGGCGCCGATAACTCCTCGTTTCAGCAGGGAGAA
>CANJXF010000018.1 GCA_947478865.1 Verrucomicrobiales bacterium
ATTCCTGCCATCGGCAATTCTCGACGTTTCTTAAGTTTCCTGCAAGATGTTGCGCGCAGCTCGGTGTTCTCCGAGCCGCTGCCAACCTCTGCGTCACCTGCCGCATTCTTCCCCCCGACATCATTACCCACTACAAACGTCGAGGAACCCCCAGTTTTACCGCCGGCCCGCCGGAGATTGACTCGTAGGAGAAAGACGAATTCTCCGTGGCAAAATACTTGTATCCGACACCCAGCGACATGCTCTCGTTTATATCAAAACGCACGCCGGCGAAGAACTGATAAGCGAACACCGCGTCGTCTTCAGGGTCAAAAAGGGTCACCGCCCCATTGGAGATGTTGTCGGTGGCGAAGACCGTCACGGACCCGCCAGCGCCCGCTCCGATGTAGGGCGTGATGATCGTGCGGGGGATCGGGTATCGGAGAGTCACATTCGCCATCAGGGGCACGTTGTAAAGGAAGGTGTCGTTCACGGTGAAGCCCTGGATGTGGTCAATCTCGTTGCCGATCCAACCTGTTTCCAATTCCGTGGATAACCATGGATTGAACGCATAGCCAGCGGCTCCTTCGAACGCGAAGCCGGTGCGGTAATTGATTTTGTTGCCGGTCGAGAAACCGGTGAATTCTGTAATCTTGCTGTCCTCAGTGAAAGCAGGGCCGCCCCCCACGTGGAGATAAAAGCCGGCGGAATTATCCGGGTATTGTGCGAGGCAGGGTTGCGGAAAGAGAAGCGCCGCCGTCACCAAGGCCAAGGCGGAAAGAAGGTATGATTTCATAAGGTTAATCCGATTTAGTTTGGGCAACCCTTTGGCCACGTTCACTTATTCGGAGAGGCCTGGTGGCTGCGTCAAATAAAATGGCACCACTTTGCCCTGGCGTCCAGTCCGCGTCCAAAGTGGCAATGCGGATGGGCCGATCTCATAATTGTTCTCAGGGGACTGTGAGCTGCTGCGGTGCGGTTCGTCGTTGGTGTTTTTACAGGCTGATTTTATTTCCGCGGACTGACCTTCAATAACGCCGCACCGCCGACGTTTTGTCGGCTTAAGGCTTTCGCAATGCCGTGAGGTTCGAGCAAGCGGACACAAACGGCCTGGCGATGGCCACGGGCAACGTTTCTTTGTGGACGGCCCAACCGATGTGATGCACTGTTTTGTTCATGGGCGCTTGTTTCCTTTTTGAGGTTGTGGATGATTCCTTGTTTCGACGTCGGGCCTTTCGCCTTCCGGCTCGGCCTGGCTCACGCCCGGCAACCCTCGTTCTACCGGATCCAAACGCCCTCTTAAACCCTTCGTTAAGCCATACGGTCTAGGCCGCTTCACACGCCATGCGTTACTCGATTCCAGCTATTGCACTCGCCACCCTCCTACTCAGCGGCTGCTGTGTTCGCATGGCAGCGAAGGTGCGGAATGAGACCGGCAGAGACGTCAGGCTTATGGTAGTTCGACATTCGGGACAGACCGACGTGGTTGCCATCAAAGCTGGCTCTTCAGCTCTTGTTGCCGGGGTCATGCCACACCTCGACTGGTCGCCAGACTTTTGGGTCGTCACAGACGGGCAGGCGCGCTTCACGTTTGGCGACGTTTCCCCCATTGCTTCGATGCCAGAAGCTTTCATCAGTGGTTCACGCTTCACGAGTGATTTTCCATGCCGACGAGTGACGCAGCATGTGAGGCTTGCTTCAGACATGACCATTCACGCCGTTCGCGTCATCGGCTACACCGACAAAGAGCCACCGCTGTTTCCGATTCATTACACCAAGAAGGAGGCAGAGTGATTACGAAGACGTGGCCTAACCTCCAAGCCCAGCTTTGACCGACTGAGCGGAGCGAAGGAGCATCGAAGCTAGCCGTTGTGGAACAAGCCCGGTGGAACCACCTGAAGTTTTCTCTGCGGTTTTCTTTTCCGGCCTGACCGGGGCGCTGCATTCGCCGAGATTTGTGTGGTGTGGTTGGTTTTCGCGGGGTTGAGTATTTTGAGCTTTGTGTCGTTGAAGAAGCTGAAGAGTTTGTCAGATGATACCCATGAAACCTAACCAGTCGGGAGGCTTGCGGGGGGGGAGTTATCTGCGGGTTGAAACCGGAAAAGGGGTTTCCGCCCTCCCTTTTAAGCCATTGCTGCGATGGCTTGCGTGAGTTCCGGGAAGCGCACGAGGTTCAATGCTCGTTTCAGGTTGCAGGTCAGCACGGTCAGACTCATCTCCTCGGCGACTCCTGCCGGTCCTTTGCAGTGCAGGTGGCGCTATTTCCGGTTCAAAAAACTTTTTTCACTTTTTTTCAAACGCTCGGCTCTTGTCGGTGTCTGACTTTCTACAGATGAGCCGCGTAACGTGGATCGGTTTTCCCCAACCACACGTAACACGCCCCAGACCTCGAAATCCCGTTAGGCCTTCGACTTTGTCGGAGGCCTTTTCTTTTTTGATCGGGCGGCGCGAACTAGTTCCGGGGCAGAAAGTCGACTTTTGCGCTCAACTCAGGGGTTAGAAAGATATCCGGCTCGAGGATCTGCACTTTGATCTGCAGCGTCCCCTTTTGCCGATTGGCTTCCGGCGCAATTTCCGCGACGTAAGCCGCATACGTCTTTTCCGGATACGCTTCGGGGCTGACCCGGCATTTCTGGTTTAGAAATACCTTGGCCAAATCGGCTTCGTTCAGATCGATTTCCACCTGCAAATCTTTCGGGTTGGCGAGGGCGATCAGCGCGGTGCTCGGGCCGCGGCTGCCGCCAAAACTTTGCGGCACAACCAGCTCGGCCGGATCGACCAATTTCTCGAGGACGACGCCGTCAATGGGCGAACGAATGACGGTCCAATCCAGGTAGGTTTGCGCCAGTTGCAGGTTGGCTTGTGCCTCGGTGAGCGAGGCGCGGGTGGAATCCAGGTGCAGCCGCGCGTCGTCTTCGGCCTGCTTGGATTCGACCTGCGACAGGTTCAAGGTCTGGATGCGCTTGTAGTCCAGCTCGGCTTTGGAAACGGCGACTTGCGCATTGGTGACGCGACCTCGCGCCTCGGCGACCCGGGCTTTCTGTTCCGCATCATCAAGCAGCACCACGACCTGGCCGTTGGTGACCGGATCGCCTTTTTTCACGCCGATCCAATTGACGACGCCGAGGAAACGCGGGCTCAGCTCGATCCGTTCGCGGTTGACGATGTAACCGCTGACCGTGAGCAGAGCGTCGTTGGTTTTTGCCGGAACAGGCGCAGCGGCCGTGTTCGTGGATGCCGATGAAGCTTTTGAGACGACCAGGCGCCGGGAATCGCTATTTTTCGGCCAGGCGAAATAGACGGCAGCGGCGGTAATTGCGACCACGACCAAAATGATCAGCCAAAAGGCCGCTTTTGGCCGCGACTTGGCGCTGCGATCAATTTTGAGCTGGCTGAGTTGGTCCGGATTCATTTTGCGGTGCGAAGATGAGGTGATTTGCGCGTTCAGGAAAGCAGAATTGCATGGGTGTCTGGGTGCGGTTTAAACGGATTTCAAAGCGGCGATGACGGGCAACCGGGCCGCGCGCAAGGCCGGCAAAAAACTTCCGATCACCCCGACGAGCACGGAAAAAACCAGCCCCTTGGTCGCGAGCCACGGGGTGATCCGGAACTGGAAAATAATTTCGCTAAACGATTCAAAGCTCATCGTTCCCGTCGCGTAACCGTTCATCGGCAACGAGAGCAGGCATCCGATAATTCCGCCGACCAACGCCAGGAATGCGCCCTCGAAAAGGAACGAAAGCAAGATGGAGCGCCGGCGAAAGCCGAGGACCCGCAGCGTCCCGATCTCGCGGGTTCGAGAGCCCACGCTGGCGTACATCGTGTTCATCGCGGCGAAAACCGCGCCAATCGACATCGCGGTGGCGAGAAAGTTTCCGAGAATTTTGATCGGCGTCGCCGTCATGGTTTGCGCGCTGTAGTAGGAGACCTCGGGCATCCCGCGCAACGGCAGGCGCTTGTCCACTTCCATTTTGTTGGTGAGCGAATTCGCGGCGGCATCCGATAACACCCGGACCAGGACGCTGGAATAATTGTCGCGATCAAAAACCGACCGCGCTTCGTCCGCATCCATCCAGACCTCGGAATCGAAGGCGCTGTTTTGCCCGTCCATGAAGCCGACCACCGTCAATTCCTGCCCCGCGCTTTTGAAACGCTGTCCAATTTCGAAGTTGGCGATGCGATCGGCGAGCCGCCTGGCCACGACCACTTCGCGCTTGCCCGGGACGAACCAGCGTCCGGTCACGAGCGAAACCTGCGGGCGCAGGTTCATGCCCAAGGGAGAAATGCCGCGCACCAGCACATTGGCCTCACCTTTTTCATCGCGTCGGATCAAGTTGATCAGCACCAGCACGTCTGCGGAAACCAGCGGGTGGCCGGATTCGTCGCGCGCGATTTCCGGCCAATATTGAATGAGCCGAAGCTGCTCCCGCGTGACCTGGCTGCTGGATTCGGCGGTGGATCCTTTGCGCACGATCATGACGTTGCGAGGGTCGCCGGTGTTGCGGCTCGATTTTTCCAAACCGACGGCGAGTGCCTGGACCAGAACGTAAACGGCCACGACCAGGGCGACGCCGAGGATGGTGGCGAGCGTCGCGCGCCAGCGCACCAGCACGTTGCGAATGTTGTAAGTGAGCGGAAGAGCCATGCTGAAATTAGCTGAGCAAAAAAGCGCGCATCACATCCTTGTTAACTCGCTTCCCGCTTCGTTCAATCCTAAACTTTGGAACGATTAACAAATTGGCGTGTTTAAATTCAAGTGAAGCATTGGAAGATCATCGCATTTCTGCTCGTGTTGAGTGTCGGGGCTTTGCTGGTTTTTAGAAGCTGCCAGCCGACGAAATACGCGAACCTTCCTCCAAGCGCCAGTGGCGATTGGGTCGCGTTCGGCGACAGCCTCACCTCCGGGTTCGGTGCCGCGCAGGGCAATGATTACCCGACTTTGCTGAGCCGGAAAATCGGGCGCCCGATCCGCAACGGCGGGGTGCCGGGGCAGACCACGGAGAACGCGTTGCAGCGGCTCGAGGAAATCGTTCGCCTCCAGCCGCGGGTCGTTTTGCTTTGTCTCGGCGGCAACGACGGACTGCAACATCTGCCAATGGACAGGACCTTTGCCAATCTTTCCGCGATCATTGACCGGTTGCAGGCAGGCGGAAGCTTTGTGGTGTTGATCGGCGTGAGAAGCGCCTCGATCTCGGATCGTTACGCGAAACCGTTTCAAAATCTGGCAAAAGAGAAGCAGGTGTTGCTCGTGCCGAACATTCTCAGCGGCATTCTGGGCACGCCGAATTTGATGTCAGACTACATCCATCCGAATGACGACGGCTACAAGGCCATTGCCGATCGGCTTGAAGCCATTCTCAACCCGATTCTCCCCAAACTTTGACGGGCTTTTCAGAGCGCGCCGCCGGTTGATCCGTTTGAACCCGAATTCCGAAGTGTCGGGAGGCATCCGCGCCTTCCGCTTCACCGCCCGGTTTCCAATTTTCATCTCGGAATTCGGGCTGAATTCAGCTTGTTCGAGCGCGCCAATTGTCTGCTTGTGCATCGTCTCGGTGGCAGGCTAGCGTGGAATCCAGTCAGCGTGAAACTTTACCAGACCATCATTCTTGTGATCGCGATGAGCATGGGCTCTTGCCTGAGCATGTTCGGCTACAACATCGCGATCTGGCCGGGCGAGGACGCCAGCGTTTGGGCCGCGCCCTTGAATCTCACCAATGTCGTTGCCGTTTCCGGGGGCGACGGCCACGCGATGGCGTTGCGCGCCGACGGCACGGTGGTGAATTGGGCGGGCCCGAATTTCTCTGACATGGGGGTGACGAATGCCCTGCAGATCGCCTCGGGCTGGTGCCATGACTTGATTGTCAAATCTGACGGCACGGTTGTGGATCCCGGTTGCACCAGCACCGCGCCGGGGAATACCGCCATGCCAGCCGGCCTCAGCAGTGTCGTTGCGGCAGCCGGCGGCGCGGAGCACAGCCTGGTGTTGAAATCCGATGGCACCTGCGTTTCGTGGGGATGGATGACCGTCAGCTCCGGATACGTGCCCGCGGGATTGAGCAACGTGACTGCGATCGCGGCAGGTTGGGATGTGAGCGCGGCGCTAATGTCCGACGGAACCGTGGTGAACTGGGGCTATAGCGGTTATGGCGGCACGGGAGGAAATGGGCTGACCGGTATCGCGGCCATTGCCATGGGGCATTCGCACGGGCTGGCCTTGCGCACCAATGGAACGGTGGTCACGTGGGGCGGCACAATTTCCGCGCCGCCGGTGACTCTGACGAACGTGGTTAAGATCGGGGCGAAGCAACAGTGGGCCTGCGTTTTGCAACAGGACGGAACGTTAATCAACTGGGGCTACGACGCCGGGCAGCTCAACGGCCCCGATCAAAAGCTGACCAACGTTCTCCAGCTCGCTCCGATGAATTGGGCCGGGATGTTGCTCGTCGGCGATGGCGCGCCTCAGCCGCTTTGGATTTTGACCAACCGGGTCGCAGCCGCCGAAAGCACGGTGGCGTTCAAAGGCGAAGCCGTCGGCACGGAGCCGCTCTTCTATCAATGGTATTTCAACGGAACCAATCTGCCCGGAGCCACCGTGCCGACGCTCACAATCACCAGCGTGCAACCCGGTCAGGCAGGGAGCTATTTTGTCGTCGTGAGCAACGCGTTTGGGGTGAGAACGAATGCCGGCGCGCAATTGACCCTTGTCCCGGCCATCATCACGGCACAACCGACGAACCAAACGGTTTATGGCGGAGACAACGTGACGATCTCTTTTGGTGGGGAGGGGAACAACCTGGCTTATCAATGGCGATTTTTCGGGACCAACCTGGACGGCGCCACGAACGCGCAACTCATTCTCCCGACGGTCGCGGCCAATCAAGCCGGGGATTATTCGGTGGTGATCAGCAACAGCTATGGCTCGGTCGAAAGCTCGAATGCAACGCTGAGCGTGATTCCGCTGGCGATTACTTCCCAGCCAGCGGGGTTAAGCCGTTACGTGGGCGATTCCGCCACCTTCTCCGTGGCGGCAGTGAAAAACGGCCCGTTCGCTTATCAATGGCGATTTGAGGGGATGGATTTGCCCGGGAAGATGAGCAGCGCTTTGACCCTCAACAACCTGACGGCGGGCAACGCCGGGAATTATTCCGTCGTCGTCACCAATCCTTACGGCTCGCTAGGAAGCGCTCCCGCGTTTTTGAATGTCGTGAACAGCAAGCCGGTCATTACCGCGCAGCCAGCCGGCCGAGGCGCGTATCCCGCCGGAAACACGTCGTTTCAAGTCACGGCCGACGGCTCAAAACCATTGTTCTACCAATGGTTGTTCAACGGAACCAATATCGCCAACGCCACCGGTTCGACGTTGTCCCTGACCAACCTCAATTCGACCAATGCGGGGAATTATACCGTGTTGGTGAGCAACGCGGCGGGTTCGACGCTGAGTTCCAACGCGGCCTTGACCTTCCTGGTCGTGGTGACCTGGGGACAGACCAATAATTACGGATTGGCCGCGCTGCCGTTGGATTTGACCAATGTTTTGGCGGTTGCCGCCGGGGTTAACCACAGCGTGGCGCTGAAGTCGAACGGGCGGGTCGTGGCGTGGGGATACAATTTTTTTGGGCAGACCAACGTGCCGTCGAGCGCGAGCAACGTCGTGGCGATCGCCGCCGCGCAAGACCACACTCTGGCGCTGCGCAGCAACGGAACCGTCGTCGCGTGGGGCAATGGAGGAATCGGCGTTCCCGCCGGACTCAGCAATGTCATCGCGGTAGCCGCGGGCGATTACCATGGGCTCGCGCTCAAGACCAACGGCACGGTGGTCACTTGGGGCGATAGCAACTTCGCCAACAGCACGTTAACCAATGTCCCGGCCAACGTGACCAACGTGGTGGCGATTGCCGCCGGGGGATCGTTTAGCGCTGCGTTGCGAGCCAATGGCTCGGTTGTCACCTGGGGATCAAGTCCGCCTTCCACGAACGGAATGACCAACGTGGTGGCGATCGCCGCGAGCGAATTTCCGCTCGTCGCGCTCAAGGCTGATGGCAAGGTGGTCGCCGTGAACGTGACGGCTGCACCCGCAACTTTGACCAACGGCGTAGCGGTGGCGGCGGGTCGCTATCATGCGATGGCTTTAAAATCCAATGGCACCGTGACCAATTGGGTGGCTGGCAATCCAGTGACACCGACCAACCTCACCAACGTCGCCGTCTTGGCTTCCGGGCAATATCACTGCCTGGCGATCATCGGCAACGGCCCGCAACCCGGCCAGATCGGGTTCAACAACCTGAAGCAGATTTCCAATTCCTTCAGTGGTTCCGTGCCCTCGCAAATCGGGCACGTTTATTGGCTGGAATACAAAACCAATGTAACCAATGCCGCTTGGATTACGCTGCCGTTGAACGCGGGGAACGACGCTGCTTTAACCCTGACCGACAGCGGAGCGACCAATGCGACTCGCTTCTATCGCGTCCGCCAGTGGTGACCGGTTTTCCACTACCGCGATCGAATTTCGGCGGGGCGATGGCGGCGCAATTCGCGCGGCGCCGGGCGGCGAGAGCGTTCTTTTTGTTAGAATGCTTGAAACGGATTCTCCACGGTGGCATCGTTAGCTCACCGCAAACGCAAACCGTTCGCCCGTTGCATTTAAAGATATGAAATCTCGATTCTCGCGCAGTTCCGCTTTTACCTTGATTGAACTCTTGGTGGTCATTGCAATCATCGCCATTCTTGCCGGCTTGCTGCTGCCCGCGTTGGGCAAGGCAAAAGGCAAGGCTTTGGCCATTAAGTGTCTGAGCAACCAGAAGCAAATGGCTTTGGCCTACACTTTATACGCGAGCGACCAAAACGACCGGATAGTGACCCTTTATTTGTTTAAGACTGCGCCTCCGGGTGCTTTTTTTCCCGGTGATGTTACTTGGTGGGTGGACTTGTTTCGGCCCTATTTACCCGCAACCAACATCATCGGCTGCCCCATCGTAAAAACCGGCTATGGAATCGCGCTGAGCCATCCGCAACTTTCAAATTGGGCAGACGACACCACCAAACAGTCGAAGATAAAAAAACCCTCGGAAACGGTCCCGATTGCCGATTCGGGTTTGATCAGTAATCCCGCTGACCTGAACCCGGACAACTGGGTTGAGGTTCGGGATTCGGCGTTCCTCTATTGGCGCACTCCGGTGAACGCAGGATATTATGACAGCGACCCACAGCGCCCGGTTGGTCGTCATAACAAACGTTGTAATTTTGGTTTTGTGGATGGCCATGCAGCCGCTATGAAAGTCAGCGGCATAGGCTTGCAGTTTTATCCAGGCAGCACCGCTGGCTCCGGGGCGAGACCCGTTGCAACCGGAACATTTGGCGGAAACGGATTATCCGATCCCCGCTGGATGTGGGATCCGGAATAACTTCTTTGAGAGAACCAGGAGAATGAATAGAAAAATAATTATCGCCTTGTTGCTGATCGTGATTATCGGCACGTCGGTTTGGCTCTTTTACTCGGATCAAGGGCCAAAAGTTAATCTCAACCTCTATCAGACGTTGGGAAGTGTGACGGCGGATGAAACGGCTAAACTGCTCGGCGACAAAGGTGAAGTTGTGGTCGTGGGCTGGGATTCCGGCAGCACCAAGGTGGCCGTGGATGAAGCGAAGATAGACTCCTTCGAACACGCGCTCAAAAAGCACAAGGGGATGCAATTCGCAGGGCGTGAGCGGGTAGTGCGCAACCCGGCACAGATGATGGCTACAGGAGGCGCCATGCCGCCTGACCAATTGTTGAAAGTCGTCAAAGCGCATCCACAAGCCGGTGCCATCGTTTTGTTTCTCGCCTTTCCTAATTTGTCGTCGCAGGACGCCGCTGCACTAAGCCAGGGGAAAACGAAGTTTATCGTCGTTTCAGGATGCAACCCGGGCTACAAAAAGCTCCTGTTGGACCGTGTCATTACCCTTGCGATTATTCCCCAGTTTGATCGCTCGGAGAATACGCAGACGCCCAAAACGACGCGGGAAAACTTCGACCAGAATTTTCTCGTAGTGGGTTACGATCAGGCGGCGAACTTGCCTTATTAAGCCGAATCCGCCGCGCCAGATTGCCTGCCGTTAAATCGCTGCCGAAGAGGTTAGCCCTTCAACTTGCGCTCCAGCATCTCTCCAATGAGGTTTGGATTCGCTTTGCCTTTGCTGAGTTTCATGACCTGACCTTTGAGGAAGTTCAGCGCCGCCGGTTTGCCGGCGCGGAAGTCTTCCGCGCTCTTCGGATTCGCCGCGATCGCTTCGTCGCAGAATTTTTCGATCGCGCCCGTGTCGCTGACCTGCGCCAAGCCCTTCTGCTCGACAATTTTTCCGGGCGCCTCGCCGCTGGCGAACATTTCCGCGAATACATCCTGCGCAATCTTGCTGCTGATTTTCCCGCTGTCCACGAGGGCGGCAAGTTCAAGAATTCCTTCGGGACGAAATTTCAAATCGTCGAGTGTCGTGGCGGATTCCGCCAGCTTCGCGCGCAAATTGTTGATCACCCAGTTGGCGATGGCTTTGGGATTCTTCGATTGTTTGGCGAGGGTTTCAAAATACTTTCCGAGCGGCACGTCGTTGACGAACGTTTCGGCATCGGCGGGCGGCAGCTGGTAGGCCGTGATGAAGCGTTGTTTTTTGGCCAGCGGCAATTCGACCACGCGCGCGGCGACTTCTTCCAGCCAACCTGCGGTGGGCTCGAACGGCATCAAATCCGGTTCGGGAAAATAGCGGTAATCGTGCGCCATTTCTTTGCTGCGCATTGTCTCGGTGATGCCGCCCACGTCATCCCAGCGGCGCGTTTCCTGGAAAAGTTGCCCGCCGCTTTTGAGCACGCCGATCTGGCGCGGGATTTCATATTCCAGCGCGCGCCGCACGCCGCTGAAGCTGTTCATGTTTTTGATCTCGATCTTTTTCCCGAGCTCCTTCTGGCCGACCGGGCGCACGCTGATGTTGACGTCGCAGCGGACCATTCCTTTTTCCATGTCGCAATCGCTGATGCCGCCATAGATCAAAATGTCTTTGAGCGCATTCAAATAATCGCACGCCATGTCGGGGCTCGTGATGTCGGGCTCGGACACAATTTCGAGCAGCGGCACTCCGGCGCGGTTGAAATCGACGCCGCTGTTGCGCTCGAAATGAATGTTTTTCCCGACATCCTCCTCGAGGTGAGCGCGGGTAATGCGGACGCGGGTCATGCTGTTTTGAAATTCGAAATCGACGTAGCCGCCGGCGGTCGAAGGCTTGTCGTATTGCGTGACCTGATAATTCTTGGCGGCGTCGGGATAGAAATAGTTTTTGCGATCGAACTTGGCGTAGGGCGGGATGGAGCAGTTCAAGAGGAATCCAGTCAGGACGGTGAGCCGCAGCGCTTCTTCATTGGCGACCGGGAGGACGCCGGGCAGGCCGAGGCAAACCGGACAGACGTTGGTGTTTGGTTCCGCGCCAAACGCGTTGGCGCAGCCGCACCAGATTTTGGATTTGGTTTTGAGCTGGACGTGTGTTTCCAGGCCAATGACTGCTTCGTATTCCATAAAGTCCCAAACTACTGCCACAGATGAACGCCGATGAACACAGATTTTTCGTCCGGCTGGCGGGATTTTAAGAGGTAGGAATCAACCCCGCTGCGGCAGGCACCGCGCCTTCAACCGCGGAGCAGATGTGGGCGGATTCATTTTGCGAGGGGCAGGTCGAGCCAGAATTTACTTCCGCGATGAAGCTCCGACTCCACCCCAATGCTTCCGTGCATTTTCTCAACCGCCTTCTTTACGATGGCCAGCCCGATTCCGGTTCCCTCATAGCCCGGGCTGCCGTGGGCGCGTTCAAAAATGTGAAAGATTTTATCCAGATGGGCGGATGGAATTCCGATGCCGTTATCCTGGATGAATAGCCGCACCGAACCGATTTTCTCCTCGGTCCAAATGCGGATCTTCGCCATTTTTCCCGGAGAAACAAATTTGGCGGCGTTGCCCAGCAGGTTGGAGAGGCATTGGGCCAGCAAGGCTTTATTGCCAGATACCGGATGCAAAGGAGTCGCGATTTCAATCGCGGCGAAAGGATGATGGAGATTGGGATAGTCGCTGATGATTTCGCGCAGCAGCTTCTCGGTATCGACGTGCTCAACTTTGATCTCGGAGCGGACCACGCGGCTGTAGGTCAACACGTCGTGAATCAATTCATCCATCCGCCGGGCCGCATTGGAAATTTTTCGCACATAATCCCTGGCATCCTTTTCCATGGTGGAACCGTAATCTTCGTCCAGCATTTCGGCGTAGGCTTCCATGGCGCGAAGCGGGCCGCGCAGATCATGGGCGATGGTGTAGGAAAAGGTTTCCAGCTCGCAGATCGTTTCCTCGAGCTTGGCGGTGCGTTGCTCGACGAGGCACTCAAGGTGTTCGGCCTGGGCCTGCAGTTTTTCATGCGCGGCTTCCAGTTGCTGGGTCCGTTCGGATAGCGCGGACTGTGAGGTGCCGAGCAATTTAAAAACCGTGCCGTACCAGAGTTCGGACAGATAACACATGAAGACGGAGACGCCGGCAAAAATCAAAATGCTGAGCAATCCGCTGATATCGGGAAGGAATTGGAAATGGGGTTCGACCCAAAAGAAGGTCCCGATCAACAGGCTAAGGCCGGCGGCAAACAAGCCGGCCTTGAACGCGCCGTGCCACGTGGAAAACATCACGGCTGGAAAAAAGAAAAGCCACGGCATGGAGCGGCCAAGATAACGATCGAGGGAGAGGCGCAGACCGGCTGCGATCACAACGCAAATGGTAGCCCCGCCAAAGCGTCGCACGATGCTTCGATAGGGAGCTTTGCGTGCGAGCTGTTCGAGCTGATTGCGCATGGCATCAAGCTGAATGTTCACCTCCCTTCAAAAGTTTCATCCATCCCGCGGTTTTTCAACTAAGGAATGGGCGAAACGCATATTTCAGGGATTCCACTAAAATGGTTGGAAAGTAGATCTCGTTTTCAACCGGGCTGGAACCGCGCGAAACAGGATGGCGCTACGGTCCGGTAAACAACTCGATAATGTGCCCATCCGGGTCGCGCAGGAAAACCTGCCACGCGCCGTCCGGGCGCGCTTTGCGCGGTTGGAAATCGGCGCGCATCGCTTGCAGGTGCGGTTCCCATTCGTCGAGATTGTCCACGCGAAGGGCGAAGTGATTTCCGCGATGATGCGATTGAACCGGTTCCGTGCGCTCGCCGATGAGATGCAGTTCCTGGTCGCGTCCAAAACGAAACCAGGCGCCCGGAAAATTGAAAGCGGGGCGCGGCAGTGGATCCAGCCGCAATGTATCGCGATAAAAAGCGCACGATGCCTGGAGATCGCGGACATGCAACGCCACGTGATTGAGTTCGAGCACTTTCATGGCTGCGTTGTAAAATTTTCCGGGAAGGATTGCAATAGTGGGCAGGGGAGAATCTTTTGACCCGGCTGGACCGGATGGCTGGCGCAAGCTTTCTGGCGGTCGGCCCGTCGATTTTTATGGGAAGACATTGGCTGGTGGTTTCGCTAACGTTCGCGCAACCAAAATTTTCTATGCGCAAATTGCTTTCTCTGCTGTTCGTGTTCGGTTCGCTCGGCGTCGCTGCGGCGCAAACCAACCGGCCCAACATCGTGTTCATTCTTGCGGATGACCTCGGCTACACCGACCTCGCTTGTTACGGGAGCAAGTATTACGAAACGCCCAATATCGATCGGCTCGCCCGGCAGGGGATCCGCTTCACCGATGGCCACACCTGCGCGCCGAATTGCCAACCTTCCCGCGCCGCGTTAATGAGCGGCCAATACATGCCGCGCACCGGCGTTTACACCGTCGGCGGCATCGACCGGTTCAATTGGCAGAGCCGCCCGCTGCGCCCGGTCGATAACGTGACGCAACTGCCGTTGGAAAAGATCACCGTGGCGCAAGCGCTGAAGAAAGCCGGATACGCCACGGCGATGTTTGGCAAATGGCATCTCGGCAACGACAAGGCGCATCATCCTTCGCAACGCGGATTCGACGAGTCGATTGAAAGTTCCGGGGTTCATTTTAATTTCCGGACCGATCCGCCCACCGATTATCCGAAAGAGGAGTATCTGGCCGATTTTCTCACCGACAAAGCCGTGGACTTTATTCGCCGCCACAAGGACGGGCCGTTCTTCCTCTATCTTCCGCATTTCGCCGTGCATCAACCGCTGCAGGCGAAGAAGGAGTTGATTGAAAAATTTGCCGGAAAACCCGGCGTCGGCGGACACAAGAATCCGACTTATGCCGCGATGATCAAGAGCGTGGACGAAAGCGTTGGCCGTGTTCTCGCCACGTTGGATGAATTGAAACTGGCGGAAAACACGCTGGTGATTTTTTCCAGCGACAACGGCGGCGTCGGCGGTTACGCGCGGGAAAAAATCAAGGAGTCCAACGCGGTGACCGACAACGCGCCGTTGCGGGGCGGAAAGGGAATGCTCTACGAAGGCGGGCATCGCGTGCCTTACATTTTCCGGTGGCCGGGAAAAATCGCCGAGCGGACCACCTGCGCCGAAACGATCGCTGGCGTGGACCTCTACCCGACGCTGCTGGAGGTGGCCGGGGCGAAACCAGCCGACGGTTACCCGCTCGACGGCGTGAGTTACCTCAAGCTGTTGACCAGCGGCGGACAGGCGAAATTGAATCGTGATGCGATCTATTGGCATTTCCCGGGCTACCTCGGAGCGTCTGAGAACACCTGGCGCACGACTCCGGTCGGCGCGATTCGCTCCGGCGATTGGAAGCTGATGGAATTTTTCGAAGACAACCACGTGGAGCTTTACAACCTGCGCGAGGATCTCAGCGAAAAAAATGATCTCGCCAAGATAAATTCCGCCAAAGCCCGCGAGCTTCAAGCCAAGCTCGCCGCGTGGCGCAAGGAGTTGAAAGCGCCGATGCCGACGCCCAACAAATCCATTGGAGCACCTTCCGGAAAAAAGAAGGGCAAAAAGAACAAGGAAAACGGCGACGCGTGACGCCTCGGCTCTCGCTCCGTTCTGCAGTTTCCTAGTTCACTGCATGGCGTAGCACCATCCCCGGTTTGGCGCCGGTATGTTTGTCATCGTCGATGACGAGTCCGCCGTTGACGAAGACATATTTGAATCCCGTCGCGTAATGATGCGGGTCGTTGAAGGTTCCATGATCGGTCACCGTGGCGGGATCGAACACCACGATGTCCGCCCAGTTGCCGGTGCGCAGTTCGCCGCGCGCCTTGATTTGAAAGGTGTTGGCTGGCAGGGATGTCATCTTGCGAATCGCATCTTCCAGGCGCAGGACTTTTTCTTCGCGAACATACCGGCCCAGGACGCGCGCATTGTTTCCATAGCCGCGAGGGTGGGGGATCCCTTCGTTGAATTGCCGCATTCCGCTGTCCGAGGCGATCATCGTGTTCGGATGCCGCATGAAAGCCTGTAAATCCGTTTCGCTCATCCCGTGAAAAACCGCCGACGCGCCGCCATTTCGCTCGATGTCCAGGATCATTTCAATCTGGTCGTCCAGCGATGCGCTGTGGCCGCTTTTCTGGGATGCTTCCACGATGTTCAATCCGTTCAAAGTTTTGTCGTGCTTGTAAAAAGCAATCACGGCATAGGCGTAACTCTCGCTGCCGCGGCGGCGCAATGAATCCTTCATTTCCGCGATGACCTTCGCCTTCTGCCCGGCGTTATCGAGGCGCTCGATTAATTTTTTCGTCCCGCCATCCTTGGCGCTTTCCGGCACGAGCTGGCTGATGCCGGTGCTCGAGGCCGTGTAGGCATATTGATCCTGCGTGATATCCAGGCCTTCCCGGCGCGCGTTTTCGATTCTCGCGAGAACCTGATCCGTCTGGCCCCAGTTGGATTTGCCCGAAAGTTTGATGTGCGAAATTTCCGCCCGGATGCGGGCTTCGCGCGCGATGCGAATGACTTCGTCGATCGACTGGAAAATCTCCTCTCCTTCGCTGCGCTGATGCGTGGCGTAAATGCCGTCGTAAGCCGAGGCCACTTTCGCCAGCTCAATGATCTCCTCCGTCTTCGCAAAAACGCCCGGCAGATAAATCAAGCCCGTCGAAAGGCCCGCCGCGCCCTCTTTCATCGCTTGCTCGACGAGCGATCGCATCTGCTCCAGCTCCGCCTCAGTCGGCGGCCGCATGAACGAGCCGCCCATCGCCTTGCCGCGAACGGTGCCATGGCCGATCAACGTCGCGACGTTCGGAGACATTTTGACCTCTTCCAGCTTCTTGAAAAATTCGCCGACCTTCAACACGGAGCCGCCGCAGTTCCCGAGCACCAGCGTGGTGACTCCCATGCGGACGAAATTTTCTCCGCGCGGCTGCTCGTTGATTTCCTCCGCGTGGGTGTGGACGTCGATAAACCCCGGCGCGACCACCAGGCCGCGCACATCAATTTCTTTTTCGCCGTGGCCGCTGATTTTTCCAATGGCGGCAATGCGCCCCTTTTTGACGCCGAGATCCGCGAAGAAAGCGGGATTGCCGGTGCCATCGGCGATCCGGCCATGGCGGAGAATCAGATCATAATCTTTTGCCTGCAGCGGAAGAAGGAGCGCGGCCAGAGCAAGGGAGAACCAAAGTTTCATCGGTCGATTTTGCAAAAGGAAAAAGTTGAAAGCGATGAACTTTTTCCCGATCGGCGCCGCCCGTGAGAGATTGACACTTCCGCTCCTTCCGATGAATATCGCCGCGCATGAAATCTGATCCGCTGACGGTTGCATTGAGGAGTGTTGCCGAGACCAAGCATTTGCTGGAGGCGTTGCTCATTTCCTCGGAGACCTTTGAATATAATAAGGCCAAAAAAACCATCTCGCTTCTGCACAAGAAGATGAAGGAGCTGGGCCGGCTGCAGGCTGAAATGGAAGCGCAGGTGCAAGTGCGGGAACCCAACGTGCGGGTGGTCAATTTCCGCGCAACGCCCAAGGAAGCCGCCACGGTTTGATGGTCAGGCGGCCTTGCGCTGCTTTTTGGCGGCTGGTTTCGCCGGCCTCTTCGTTTTCCCGGCGCTCCGGGTTTTTTCCAGGCTCCGTTGCAGAACCGAGATTAGGTCCACGACGTTCGTCGCTTTGCCGGTCGGCCGTTTATGCGTTGGTAATTCTTTTCCGCCCGCCGCCACTTTCTCCTCGATTACCTTCATCAACCCCTGGCGATATTCGTCTTGGTATTTCGCGGGATTCCACTTGGCGGTCATTCCTTGGATCAGCGATTCCGCCATCGCCAGCTCCTTTTTCCCTGCTTCAACTTTCCTGGGCAGGTTCAACTCATGCACGTCGGCCAATTCATCGGCGAAGTGCATCAATTCCAGAACGAGCGCCCCGTCCAGCGGTTTGACCGCGGCCAGGTGTTCGCGGGTCTTGATCGTTACCTTGGCGATCCCGACCTTGCCCGAGCGTTTCAACGCTTCGTGCAACAGCACATATGCCTTGTCGCCCCCTTTTTCGGGTGCCAGGAAATACGGTTGGTCGAAAAACATGGGATCGATTTCCTCCAGCGCAACGAATTCCTTGATGTCCACGATCTGGTTGGACTGAATGTTGACCCGCTCGAAATCCTTATCGCTCATCACGACAAATTCGTCCTTCTGATACTCGAACCCTTTCACGATGTTTTCCCACGGGGCTTCCTGGCCATCCACTTCGGCCACCCTTTTGTATTGCACCGGGCTCAGATCGCTGGCGCGGAGGAGCCGAAACTTCACCTGATTGGCCGCGCGAGTTGCGGAATAAAGCCCGACCGGAATGTTCACCAGCCCAAAACTGATTGCTCCCTTCCAAATTGCGCGCATGCCACAAAATCGTTTGCGCGCCGCCGGTTGGCATCATGAAAAACCGGTCAGGCCTTTGCTGATGGAGAGTGTTCCATGAATGGCAGCGCTTCGCTGGCTGAACCCGCGCCGGTAATTAAGTTGGCCTGGGTAGAGGGAGGTTGCCCGGTTGCGACGCATGTCTGCCAAGGCGATCGGCGGGCGGATCGATTCACCCGAAAAGGAGTTCGGCTTAGAGCTGCCGTTTGCCTGGAAAAACACTTGATTAGCCCGCCCTGCGGTGGAAGGATCTCCCGATATTCCAAGATCATCACGAAGTTTAATATTTTCTATATTATGAAATCCTTCCTCAAGCTGCTTGCCTTCCTTGCCGTCGCTTTTTCCGCCACAGCGACCAATATCGTCCTCCCGGTGACAGAATCATTTGCGCCCGGCCAGACGACCTATGCCAGCGGGGCTTCCTTGAACGGGCAATCCAATAACTATGCCGCATGGTTTTATGCGGGCAACGGAGGGGCGACGCCCAACATCCCGATGACCATCACCAATGCCAATTTGAGTTACGCCGGTTTGTCCCAGTCCATTTCGAACGCCGTTCGTTTTGGCGGACAATCCGCCACAGGCGATAGCACCTTTGCAGCAAAATGGAACCTTTATGGCGCGAACGTGACGAGCGGCAGCCTCTACTATTCTTTGCTGTTGCGGGTTGACGACCTCGGAGCCTTGAGCACTTCAGGGAGTTATAGCATTGGTTTCAATAACGCCTCTATCACCGCCGCTTCCACAACCGTCCCGACGGTTCTGGCGTCCCTGATTTACTTAAAGGCAACGGGCAGTGGCCAATACAACATCGGAACAGCCAAGCGAATTGTCACTCCTGTGTATGATGGAGTTGGGTATAATCCCGGTGATACGGTCCTGATCGTCAGCAAGTACACTTACGGCGCCGCGAGCCAGCTTTGGATTAATCCGGATCCTACCACATTCGGTGACAATGCCACCGAACCCACCGCCACTCTGACTTCGGTGGATGCATTAACGGAGATTGGCGCAATTCAGACTCTCGTGCTGATGCATCGCACCAATTCCACCATGAACCTTCAGCCCAAGAGTATGGTGGCCGACGAGATACGAGTAGGAACGACTTGGGCGGCGGTTACTCCGCGCTTTGTTTCGCAGCCAGCGAGCCGGACCAACAGCGCTGGCTCCATTGCGACCTTTTCGACGACGCCCATCTTGGATACGGCGGGCCTGACCTATCAGTGGAAGAAGGACGGGGTAGATATCAGCAACGGAACCCAGCCCTCCGGCGCGGTGGCATCGGGAGCGACGACTGACACCTTGACCTTGACAGGCGTGGTCAAGGGAGACGAGGGAAGTTATAGCGTGGCGGCGACAAATTCCGTCAATCACGGCGTCAGCCTGGGTGCGACTCTAACTGTGATTGATCCGGCGATAACGGCGCAGCCGACGGCCAGCCAGACTGTGCTTCCCGGGGTGACGGTGAACTTAAGCGTGGTCGCTGCGGGAACGCCGGCCCTTACCTATCGATGGCAGAAAGGCGGATTGAATTTGGACGATGGCGGGGTGGTGTCGGGAGCGAATACGGCCAATTTGACTTTAACCGGAGTTTCATCCGGTGATTCGGGAACTTACACCTGCGCCGTGACGAACGGTCTTGGGGAATCGGTAATCAGTTCCAACGCGGTCGTCAGTGTGGTGGATCCTTCGATTACCTCCCATCCGGCAAGCCTTACCAACAATTACGGGACCTCGGCCACCTTTACGGTTGCAGTCGCCGGCACGGCTCCGTTCACCTACCGATGGTTGAAGGACGGAGTTAGCCTCTTCAATGGTGGGAATATTTCAGGCGCATCGAGCAGTGGTCTAACGGTCAACCCGGTCAGTTATCTGGATGCCGCGGGCTACTCGGTTATCGTCAGCAATGGAATCGGCAACAGTGTCACGAGTTCGGTCGCACTGTTGACCGTGAATGATCCCATCATGATCACCCAACCCCTCAGCCAGACGAATATCGCGGGCACCACCGCCACGTTTACCGTCGTGGCCACTGGCTCGCCGGCGCTAACCTATCAGTGGAAAAAAGGTGCAACGGCCCTCGTCAATGGCGGCGACATTGCCGGAGCCGATGCCGCTACGTTGCAATTGGCGAACGTCGCTGCCGGAACCGCAGGAAGCTACAGCGTGGTCGTATCCAACGTTGGGGGATCCAATGTGACGAGCGCTGCGGCGGTCTTGACCGTGGCTACACCACCCGCGATTATCTTCCCGCCGGCGTCGCGAACGGTGGCGGCAGGTGCCAAAGTTGCCTTCGGTGTCACCGCCACGGGGTTTGCACCTCTAAGTTATCAATGGAAATCCAATAGCGTGAGCATCGCCGGAGCGACTGGAGCCACTTACACGATTGCCAGCGCGCAATTGTCCGATGCCGGCACTTACACTGTCGTTATCACCAATATGGCTGGCAGCGCCAGCGCCAGCGCTAGTTTGGCGGTGATCAACGGGAGCGTGCGGCTTTACCCGACCAACCTGGTCGTCCTTCGACAGGGAGATGGCGCGGCAACGCTGACGGCCAACGGCAACAGCGTTTACCTGGATCAATACACGACTTCGGGCACCTACGTTAACACCGTCTCCATTCCGGATAGCGGCCCCTCCGCCCTGGTGCAGAACGTCACTTCGACGGACGCAACGTTTGACGCCCTGACCCGCTCACCGGACGGGTGGTTCCTTGCCGTGGCCGGCTATGCGACGAACCTGAACTTTGGCTCCTCGCTGAATGCCGCAAGCTCGGCCGTGGTTCCTCGCGCTGGCGGCACGATTAATGGCTTGGGGGAATTCACCCGCGATGTCACCACCACCACGAAATTTTCCGCGACGGTTGTGCGCAGCTTTGTGACGGACGGAACGAATAATTTCTGGGGCGGCGCGGGCAACAGTGGGACGCCTTACTTCGGCTTTGATTCTCCCGCGAATGACGTTCAGACCGTTTTGGACAATACCCGGGTTATGAATATTTTTAACGGGGATTTGTATTTCGTTTTTGCGAATGCCACTCCGGGACTTTATCATTTCGGCGGCTTGCCGAAAACAGCGGCTGCTCCCACACGTATCATCACGCGCGCTTCGACGGATGACTCGATTGGAAACCCTCCGGCGGGAAGCCTCAACGGGATTCAAGACTTTGCCGTCTGCCCGACCTGCCCAGTGGATGGAGGCGTGATCTATATTGCCGATGACCGAACGATTGCTGCGGCGGCTGGTGGAATCGAGAAGTGGACCTACGACGATGCTCAGGGAGTTTACGTGTTCTCCTACCGCCTGAACGCGGGGCTGGCCCGTGGGCTGCGGTCGATCGCGGTAAACTGGAGCGGCGTCAATCCGGTGATCTATGCGGTCACGACCGCGGCATCGAGCACCAACAGCCTTGTCAAAGTGACTGATTCCGGGGCCAGTTCGCCGTTCACGACCCTGGCGGTTTCCAGTCCGAACCAGTTGTTTCGCGGAGTAGAGTTCGGTCCCAATTCGCCTTCCATGAACCTGGCGATTAGCAGCAGCAGCCCCACGCAGGTGGCGCTGGATTTCTACGGTGTTCCCGGCAAGTCGTATGTGCTGCAGCAGTCGTGCGTCAGCCTGCCCAATTGGCAGGACATGGTCACCAACGCCGCGCCAGCGGGCACGGGAACGATTCAATTTATCGTCACGCCGAGCAATCTCTGCAACCCGGCGTTTTATCGGACTCGCGAAGAATAATATCCCGGTGGCCTGAGCACCTTCCAGCGGCGCGCGGCTAGGGGTTCACTTGGGTGACCTCCGGGTGGTTGATCGCCATTGAACCCGCGGGCACTGCTGCCTGATGAACACCGAGCAAATCGCTTGGCGCTTATTTGGCCGTGCCGTTTGCGCCACGGAGATAACGCTGTAAAACTTCCGGCCCGAGAATTTTTTCCAAGGACTTTTGTTGCTCGGCCTGGGCTGAGGCGATCGCGTCCACTTTTTCCTCATCCGATAAGGTGGGGTCGTTCCGGATGCGCTGGCGTTCTGCTTCGGTAAGCTGGTTGATCTGGTAAATCGGCAGGACCAATTCGGCGGGTGCGTTCATCTGCTCGGCGGTGGCTCGTGCCTGTTGGAAAATGGGGTCCTGGTAGAGCTTGTAAGTGGCGTAGTGCTCCTTGCCCAGGGCCAGCTCCACAGCGGCGTCGCGTTGAGCTTCCAATTCTTTCTTGCGCCGCAGTTTTATCGGGTCGTTACCGCTGTATTGAATTTCCGACAGTTGATCGATTGGATCGCGCGCGCGGAAGAAGTTGCGGAATTCGTCGGGCGTGAGTTCCAGCCCGAGCAGCTCGCTTCGCATCTGGTAGGCGGTTGATGAATAGCGCAGAAGGAATTCCTCCATCTGGGTCGGGTTCAAGACTTTGGCGAGTTCCGCGCGCGATTCCTGTCGTAAGCGGGTCAGTTCCGCCGGGTCGACCGCCTTGCCGGCCTGGCGCTGCGCCTCCTGATAAGCTTCGATTTTCAACTGGGTTTGCGCGGCGATGTCATAAACCGCTTGTTTGGTTTCTGGAGCGAGATCGCCAAGGATCGGTCCAGTCAGGCTGATGCCGGTGCGGGTGGGCGGCGGGAGCGGGTTGCTCGTGGCTTCCCAGCCCGGGCCAAGCAGGCGCGTGAGCAAAGCCCGGCGCTCCGTATCGAGGGTCTTCAGCTTTTCCGCCGCGGCTTGGATCGCTGAGAGGTCCGGCTCCGACTTCCACCACTGATGGTCGGCGGAGACGACTTCGGAAGCGCGACGGTGTTCATAAAGCTCATTCACATCGGCCACGATGATGTCGCGGATGGTTGCGTCCGGGCAGCCGATCTCGCGCAGGTTTTTGATGTAGGTCGCATAGTCGTTGGACTCGACTTCCTGCCAGGTAAAATTTTGGTGGCGAACGAGGACCTTGGTTTGGATACGCGGAATGCGAGAGGTTGAATCAATGTCGGCGACGGCGGCCGAATTTCCAGGAACCGATAAATTGCGAAGGCCAAAAAACCACGTGGCAGCGAAAACTAAATTCAGCCCCAATGAAATGAGGAGCAATAATCTCGCAGACATACGCCAATATTTCCCGAACCGGCCGTTCATGCAAATGCAAATCGGCTGCGGGATTCCCGCGGCCAAGTTGGGATTGAATTCGATCCAGCCACCGAGCACTCTATCTGGATGAAATTGAGTGGTGTTTTTCTTGCCGTTGTCATGGGAGCGCTGCTGGCGGGTTGCCAGAAGCCGGTCACGATTTCCGCGCCCTCGCTGCCCGGCGCAGCCCAGCCGAAATTGTCGACAATCAAACTTTGGATCGGCGCGGAAGAGCTGGTCACCGAGATGGCGCTGAATGGACCCCAGCAGCAAACCGGAATGATGTTCCGCACGAATGTCGCCGAGAACGAGGCGATGATTTTTGTGATGCCATTTCCTCATCGCGCTTCGTTCTGGATGAAAAACACTTCCGTTCCGCTCTCGGTCGCCTACATCGATCCCCGGGGCGTGATCCTGGAAATTCACGATCTGCAACCGCACAACACCAATTCCGTCGTCGCCGCTTCCGACAACGTGCAATACGCCCTGGAAACGAGCCAGGGCTGGTTCGAGCGACACAAGATCCAGCCGGGAACCTTGATCCGGACCGAAGCCGGCAGTCTCCAGCAAACCTTCCGAAAATAGCGCGATGAAAATCGCCTTGGCACAAATCAACACCACGGTCGGCGACCTCGCGGGCAACGAAACGAAAATCCTTTCCGCCTATCATCATGGGGCAGAAGCGGGTGCGGATATTGTGGTGATGCCCGAGTTGACCACCACTGGCTACCCGCCGCGCGATCTGTTGCTGAAAAAAGAATTCGTCGCGCAGAACCTCGCCCTGGTGGAGCGCCTCGCCGCCGCCACTGGCAAAACCGCGCTCCTGATCGGCTATGTTGGAATCAATCACTCGCGTCCGGGCCGCTCGCTGACCAACGAGGTGGCCCTCCTGCAAAATGGAAAAATCGTCGTCAGCCGAATCAAAACACTTTTGCCGACCTACGACGTGTTTGATGAAGACCGTTATTTTCAGCCCGCGACGGGCAATCTGCCGGTGACGTTCAACGGCCAGACCGTTGGCCTGACCATCTGCGAGGATATTTGGAACGACGAAGATTTTTGGCCGGAACGACTTTATCGCAACAATCCGCCGATGGAATTAATCGCGGGAGGCGCGAAGATCGTCTTCAATGTTTCCGCCTCTCCCTGGTCTCTCGGCAAAGACAAGGTCCGTCACGAAATGCTGTTGAGCCTGGCCCGGAAATCGCAAACCCCCATCGTGTTCTGCAACCTGATCGGCGGGAATGACGAATTGATCTTCGACGGCGGCAGCATGGTTTTCAATTCGGCGGGAGAACTGGTCGCGCGCGGAAAGTCGTTCGAAGAAGATTTCCTCGTCGTGGATTTGGAGTCCGCGAAACCGGTTGCGCCTGACTCTATTCCTGACATTGGCAAGATCGACCAGGCCTTGGTGCTCGGCTTGCGCGACTATTTCCAGAAATGCGGGTTTAAGTCCGCCGTACTGGGTTTGAGCGGCGGAATTGATTCGGCCGTGGTCGCCTGCCTGGCTGCTGCTGCGCTCGGAAGTGAAAACGTGCGCGGCGTGTCGCTCCCTTCGGAATTTTCTTCGCAACACAGCCTGGACGATGCCCGCATTTTGGCCGAGCGGCTGGGAATCAAGTATGACGTCATCCCGATCCAAAATGTATTCGCCGCGACCAAGCAGGAACTGAAGCCGCTCTTTGCCGGACGCCCTGAAGATACGACCGAGGAAAATATCCAGGCGCGGCTGCGCGGGGTTTTGCTCATGGCGCTCTCCAATAAATTCGGCTCTCTTCTGCTCACGACCGGCAACAAGAGCGAGCTGGGCGTTGGCTATTGCACGCTTTACGGCGACATGTGCGGCGGTCTCGCCGTGATCAGTGATGTGCCGAAAACGATGGTTTATGATCTGGCAAGATGGATCAATCGCGAGAAGGAGATCATCCCGATTTCCTCGATCACGAAGCCGCCCTCGGCCGAACTGCGACCCGATCAATGCGACCAGGATTCGCTCCCGTCCTACGAGATTCTCGACGCCATCCTGGACCAATACGTCGTGCAGTCCCGTTCGCTGGGCGAGATTGTGGCGGCTGGTTTTGAGGAAGCCGTCGTGAGGAAAGTCATTCGCTTGATTGATCTCAGCGAATACAAGCGTCGCCAGGCTGCGCCCGGATTAAAGGTGACCAGCAAAGCATTTGGCGTTGGTCGAAGATTTCCGGTCGCGCAGAAATATAAAGGGGATCAGCCACCAATCGCTCGTTGACATCATTTGGTCATCCAGCATGCTTTGGGCATGAGGGTCACCTGGGGTTTAATCGTTTTTCTGTTTTGTTTCACCGGCCAAGCTTATACCAATCTTAACAGCGCTTATTCGGCAGTTGGATTTGATCCCAACGCTCCCGGAAACCGTGTGGTCGTGCTGTTCAGCGACGCGCATTTGAACCTCGAACCAGGCGAAGTCATCGTCACCAACCTGCACAGCGAATTGGTGAACGTCATCAATCAGATGAATCCGCCACCGGCAAAGGTGATTGTTTCGGGTGACATCAGCACTTCGTTGGCGAATGTCCCCGGAGTCGTCTTCGGCGACTACTACGTGCACTACGGAACCAACGAGCTCTTGCTTTGGAAATCGGCGATCCTGGCGATCACAAATTTGCATCAGACCAACATCGTTTGGATTCCCGGCAATCACGATCAAGTTCCATTGGAAACTGAAGCGGATATTTTTAGAAGCATTTTCACAAACATGCCGGCCTACCAGACATTCGACCTGGGGGGCGTCCGGTTCTTTCTGGTTAATTCCGGCAACTATGGCGATCCCGGTGCCGTGCAGACGGAGTGGTTTCGACAACAGGTCGCTGCCACTTCGCCCACCCAGCAGGTGGCTGTGGTGACCCACCAACCTCCTTTCCACGGCACGGTCGTCCATCGCGGCGTGATGTTGCTCTTGAGAGAACTTTTCAGCAGTTGGCAGTCCCGTTGGTGGATCTTAGCCGGTCACGAGCACGGCCACGCTGAAGAGATTTATGACATTGGCCGGAGCAATGTTGCCGCGGTTGTTGTAGGCACTGCGAATACAAACGTGTTTTCCGGAAAAACCCACTCCGCCGGTTGTATGTTCTTATGCTTGAGCAACGGAATTGCCAGTCGAATTTATTATCACTACGACACCGCAGACTTCTCCATCATCCCCGAGCCGCAGTGGGAAAACCCGCAACATTATAGCGGGGCCTTTGAGAACCTGCAGGGACTCCTTTGGCGCAGAATAAAAACCACCAACCTCGCACCCGAGATGGTTTTGACTAACTCCGTTGATTCCCGAAACTGGTGGGCTTATCCATCCGAGCTGCGCTGGAGGCTTCGACTCGGTATACATGGCAATTTGGCGACTCATTTTTTGCTGCTCTGTGGTGATCTCTATGGACAAATCCAAATGAGTTTTAGCACTGATCAAACCAATTGGGTTATTGTTCCTACACCGCTTCGAACAAATTACATATGTGCCGTCCCGATTCCGGCGACGATTGCCAATGCTGAGACCGCCTATTTCCGTTTTCAGTCATTTGCAGGAGGTGACAACTTCATTGGCGGCTGGGGTTTGTCGACGACGGGAGCCTTCGTGCAACCGACCTTTCCCCGTTTTTCCGCTCTGCCCGAACAACAAGCCGTTGGCGGCAAAACCTTCACGATCACCAATGCCGCCGCCGATTCCTATGCTCCTCCGGACTTGCTGAAATACGAGTTGGTTGACGGTCCAGCCGGAGCGTCGGTTAATTCCACTTCCGCCGTTTTCGCTTGGCGACCTCTTGTGAGTCCGTCTCCCACGAACGTTCTCGTCACCATGAAAGTCACCGATTCCGGGATTCCAAAGATTTCCGATACGCAACAATTCTGGATCGTCGTCCGTCCGCCGGCGACCCCGAATCTTTCTGTTCCGGGAAAAACAAACGGCCGCTCGCTGCTGAAAATCGCGGGCGATGCCCAGCAGGACTACACCATTTTCGCTTCCACCAACCTCGTGGACTGGAGTTCGGTTCTCAGCACAAATCCGTTCGTGATGCCCTTTGAATTTCAAGATCCGTCCACGAATTTAAGTCGCCGTTTCTACCGCATCCGCGTTGGCCCCTGATTCTTCGCTGGACACTTCGCCCGCAACATCGACAATTATTGGCCATGTTGTCGCATGCCAAATCCGAACAGCTTTTCGCCGAAGCGCTCAAATACATTCCCGGCGGGGTTAATTCTCCCGTGCGCGCCTTTCGCGCGGTCGGCGGCCAGCCGTTCTTCGTCAACCGGGCGAAAGGCGCGCATGTCTTCGACGTCGACGGCAATGAATACATCGATTACGTCGGAACATGGGGGCCTGCAATTCTCGGCCATGCGCACCCCAGAATCATTTCTGCCGTCCAACAAGCGGCGGAGCAGGGGACCAGCTTCGGCATTCCCAATCCGCTCGAAGTCACGATGGCGAAGAGGGTCTGCGACGCCGTGCCGGGCGTGCAAAAAGTTCGCATGTGCAACTCCGGCACCGAAGCCTGCATGTCGGCCATTCGGCTCGCGCGCGGATTCACGAAGCGCGACAAGATTATCAAGTTCGACGGCTGCTATCATGGCCACGCCGATTCGCTGCTCGTCAAAGCCGGCTCCGGCGCGCTCACTTTTGGAAATCCCGACAGCGCCGGAGTTCCTGCTGCCTTCACCCAGCACACCATTGTTCTCCCGTTCAATGATGTCGAAGCCGTCCGCGCTGCGTTCGCCGCGAATAAAGATCAAATCGCCGGCATCATCGTCGAACCGGTTCCGGGCAACGCCGGCTTGTATCTGCCCAAGCCGGGCTATCTCGAATTCCTCCGCGAAATAACCGCCGCGCACGAATCGCTTTTGATCTTCGACGAAGTGATGACCGGCTTTCGCCTCTCCTTCGGTGGCGCGCAAAAACTCTTCGGCATCACGCCCGACCTGAGTTGCTTTGGAAAAATCATCGGGGGCGGTTTGCCCGTGGGCGCCTTTGGCGGGCGCGCGGAAATCATGGATTACCTTGCGCCGCTCGGCCCGGTTTACCAGGCGGGAACCCTTAGCGGCAATCCGCTCGCGATGGCGGCGGGCATCGCCAATCTCGAAGAACTCCAGTCCAGCGGCGCCTATTGCAAACTGGAAGAACTCGCCGAGCAACTCTCCGCCGGAATGCGCGACGCCGCAAAGTCAGCCAACATCCCGGTTCAATTCAACAACATCGGTTCGATGTTCTGCGGCTACTTCACGGACCAGCCGGTTCACAATCTCGCCGACGCCATGCACAGCGACCGCGAGCGGTTCAAAAAATATTTTCACGGCATGTTGGAGGAAGGCGTTTACTTCGCTCCGTCGCAATTCGAGGCGGGCTTCATTTCTGCCGCCCACACCCCGGCGGACATCGACCACACCGTGCGCGCGGCGGCCAAGGTGATGAAGACGCTCCACTGAGGTGGAGATACGGCGAACGCCTGGTACAAAATCCGGTCTTCAGCGTGGCTAGTCTCCGCCGCAGCCACCACAACCTCCGCCGCAGCCGCCGCCACAGCCACCTCCGCACGAGCTGCCGCAACCTCCCGAGCTGCCGTTGGCCGAAGCCGGTGGCTGCAACGTTTTCTGCAAGTCCGCCATCGCGGTGCCCGCCAGGGTTCCCATCCCGAACAATCCTACCGCCATCGCGATGTGAACCGGATCCAGCGAGCTCGATTTGTTCTGAAGACTTTCGAGTTGCCAATTCTTCTGGCGCAACTGTTTCAAAACCAGATCGCCGCGCCGGCTGCGATGCGGCCGCCGCGCGAATGCCACCAAGGCAATCACCGTTGTGGCGATGCATGCGAAAATCAGGAGCTCCACCGGTTTGCCACGGCTGATGCCCACGCCGATCTTGCCGATGCCGGCCAGCACCGGCAGCAGTGCAATCAGCGACGCCGTCCAGCGCACCTTGGCCGCCCGAGCGTCGCTGACCAGCAACCCATGCTCCTGTAGTTGCTCCATCATTGCCGTGATAATTGGTTTGGCCGCAAGCCGGACGTTCGCGATCGTTTCGCCGAATCCCTCGTAGGCCACCGTCGCGTGAATTTTTTTCTCGAGCGGATGCGCCTCCGCTGGAACTTCACCGTCGGCGAAGAGTTTCTTTTGCGCGGCATCGGCCCGAAGCAGTTTCCTGTCAACTAAACTCGTGATCGCGCTGTTGACCGCCAGCACTTTCCCCTGGTTCAGGAATGCCATCGAGTAGGCGTCCATGTCCGAGAGCTCGTTGACGGGAGGCGTTCCCGGTTCGCGCCATCTCCAGCGCAACCCGCCCGCCACGGTGAAGCAGGCCGCCGTCAGCCAGAAATACCATTTCAGGAACTCCGGCCCGCGCAGGTCCAAGGGGCTGGAAATATCCGAGACGATCGCCTGGCAGCCGGCTGCGAAGACCAGCGCCAGACCCGCGAGCGCCAGGCTCCTGCGCAACCTTGGCAACCGGAGCTTGGGGATGACCCAATTCTTTTCCTGGTCCACGCGCACGAAATGGTTCTTCTCCGCCGCCTTTTGCATGGGGCTGGGCCAGATGTCCTCGGGCGGTTCGCCAAAGAACAGCCGGTAGCTCTGCAAGGTGCGCCCATACCAATCCTCGAACTTTCCGCGTTCGGCGGAACCACCCTTGGTTGGCTGGTGGTGGAGCGGGGTTTGCAACACCTCCGGGCAAAACACTTTCCAATAACTTTCCGTATAGGTCAGGTGCAGATGCCAGGCCTGGTCCACCGCTTCCGGGGGCGATGCCGGATATCCGGCGGCGACCGCCAGAAAGGCGAATCGTTTGTATTCTTCGATGACACGTTGGGCATACGCGAGGGGCCAGCCATTCTCCCTGGCCAATCGGGATGAGAACGGGAACGAGGCATCGGCTGAATCGAGGGAGAACTTTTCCAGCCGTTGCAGTATTTCGGCATGTTTAGTTTTCATAAGTGGACCTTTGCTCGCGCCCAGCGTCTCCCGATTTTTCCGAATAAGCCAACGAAATTCCGGCCACAACTGTGTGACAATTAGGTGACGACAGGAACGCAAACGCCCACCTCGTGCAAAACTGAACTTCCATTCGACCCTTTCCTGTGCGAGACAAGACTATGTCCATAGTCCTGGAGCGCTTCCGCAGGTTCGAACGGCTTGCCGCATTGCTGCTGCCCTGGTGGCTCGCGGTGGAAATGCAGGCGGCGGACTGGCCGCAGTTCCGCGGGCCTAACCGCGACAACGTCTGGACCGAAACCGGCATACTGCAAACTCTCCCGACCAATGGCTTGAAGGTGTGCTGGCGCGTGCCGGTGGGCCCGGGCTGGTCGTGCCCAGTGGTAGCCGATGGACGTGTTTATCTCACGGACATGCGGCTGGACAAACCCAGGGCCTGGGAGCGCATCCAATGCTTTCAGGAATTGACCGGCAAACGGGTCTGGAGCCATGAGTTCGAGCTGGTTTACCCGGAATGGGCTTTCATCCCCGAGCACGGCGGCGGGCCGGCCGGCACACCGATCGTCGAGGACGGAAAGATTTATTCGCTGGGCCGAAACGGGCAGGTGGAATGTCGCGACGCCCGGAACGGCAAAGCCATTTGGGAAGTGGCCTTGGGTAAGAAATACGTGATCCTCGAACTGGTTTGTCGCGCGTCGCCGCTGATCGAAGGGAATCTCTTGATCCTGTTCACCGGCGGAAAACCGGGCGCGTGCGTCATCGCTTTGGACAAGAGGACCGGCCAGGAAGTTTGGAAGGCGCTGGATGACTCGCCCTCCAACAGTTCACCGCTCGTCATTGTCGCCGGGGGCAAGCGGCAGGTGATTGTCTGGACCGCGAATGCTGTGAATTCCTTGAACCCGGCGACCGGCGAGACTTACTGGCGCGAAGCCATGATCACGAGCAACAACGACTCCATCCCCGCTCCGGTCTTCCAGAACCATCGCCTGCTCATCAGCGGATTGATGTTTGAATTAAATTCCAACCAGCCGACCGCGAAGGTCCTTTGGCCGGACTCGCTTGCCCCATCAAAACGGCTTTTGAGCAACACCTCGTCGCCCATGTTGCGAGGCAACTACATCTACTCGGCGCGATCCAGCGGCGAACTGGTCTGCCTGGAGGCGGGCACTGGCAAAGAGGTTTGGGGAACCACCCGCGTGACCGGGTTGAAATTCGGCGCCAGCATCCAGCTCACTCCCAATGGGGACGTCACCTTTCTTTTCACGGATGAAGGGAACCTGATCGTGGCGCGGCTCGCCCCCGATGGTTACCACGAGATCAGCCGGGTGCATCTGCTCGAACCAACCTCCGTTCTATCGACCAGAAGATTTACGTGGGTTCCGCCGGTTTATGCGAACCGCTGTATCTTTGCCCGCAACGACGTGGAATTGATCTGCGCCTCCCTCGCCGCCAAGCCTTGAGCCGGCCGCCGGGACTGTCCCGCCATTCAAGGCCATCAGCGACGCGTTGTGCCAGAGCAACCTCTCCCTTCTCCCGCCTCCGATGGGGAGGATCATAACCATCACCTTAATGCCAGCGTCTCCAGCCCGCGTTCGCCAAGCCAAGACTTCGGCTTGCGGATGGATGGCTTCAGGCCGAAGGGCTTGATGGCTTTCTCCAGGAGAAAGTTGACCGCCTCATCCACCGAGTCGGTCACGTGGAAGAGCTGCAGGTCCTTGGTCGAGATTGTGCCGGCCTCCGCCATCTTCTGAATCATCGCCACCTGGTCGCGCCAGTAGTCCGCCCCCATGAGAATGACGGGAAAGTCCTTTAGTTTTCCGGTCTGGATCAGCGTCAACGCCTCAAACATCTCGTCCAAGGTGCCAAAGCCGCCGGGCATCACCACGAAGGCATAGCTATACTTCGCCAGCATCGTCTTGCGGACGAAGAAATACCGCAGGGTGACAAAGCGGTCCAGGTAGGGGTTGGCCGCCTGTTCGTGGGGAAGCTCGATGTTGCAGGCGACGGAGCGTCCGCCCACGTCCTTGGCGCCGCGATTGGCCGCCTCCATGATGCCGGGGCCGCCGCCGGTCATGACCGTGAAGCCCAGTTGCGCGATGGCCGCGCCCATTTGCCGGGCGAGCTGGTAGTGCGGATCCGTCTCTTTGGTCCGCGCCGACCCGAACACGGTCACGCACGGGCCGACGAAATGCAGGGCGCGGAAGCCGCGGAAGAAATCCCACGCGACATGCAGCAGCGTCCGCGCCTCCGCGGTTCGGGAGCGCGGTCCGCCCAGCAAGACCCGGTCGGCCACCGCCGGGATAAAGAGTTTTCCATGATCCTGGGAATCGTTCATAGGCATCAATCATACCCCGTTGTGGGTTCGGCGACGAGGGCGAAGATGAGGGTCGCGGCGGCTGCGCGGGAGGCGGCGGGCAGCGTTTGTGATGCATCCACCAAAGCCATCAGGCATGTTACTTGGACTATGATCCGGCGTTGTTCGGCCGGGTTTGATTCGGCATGGTGAAAGGTCAGCCGAAGAAGCAGCCATTGGCATCTTCATCGATCACGCGGAGAGCTTCGGCCAACGAAGGTGCCTCCGCGCAGGGTTTGTATCCATGCCACTTGCCGTCGGCCCGCTTCCAGAAGATGCGCCACACTCCCTGGCTGCGGACATACTCCACCTTGGCGATCGGTTGCTCGATGTGCTCGCCAGGACGATTGAACGCCGGGCGCGCGATGAAAAGCTCAATGGCCTGGTCCGTGAACCGCTGGCCCTCGCGGACCATGTCGCGCAGGTGCAGGGGCGGACGCCGTCGGGTCCAGAATGAGTCCTCCAGCACCTTCAGGTGCTCGGCGATTTCGATGTCGGTAAATGGCATGGCGGAAAAAGATTATGCGGCCGTAAGTTCGGAGACGAGAGAGAAGATGAGGGTCGCGGCGGCCGCGCGGGATTCAGCCGTTCCAGCGCCGAGCTCCGCGCACAGCCCGATGGTTTTCAATGCCGACGCGCTGGACCATTTCCGGCGCGGGCTTGGCGGGCGCGAGCGGCGGTGACGCCACCAGGGCAAATTCCGAGCGGGGAGCGTGAAAGTGATTTTACCGCCGGGCCTGATTGCCCGCTTTTCCAATGCAGTAGAGGAACTCCTGTCGGGTCTCGCCGCGTTTGGCCACGCGCAGGTAAATGTGGCCATCGCAAATCACCGGGGACGCGTAAGACTCATCGCCGAGTTGATTCTGGGCGACAAGTTTAAAGCTCTTGGGAGTGGCTTCGAACACAAACGTTTTGCCGCCCACGTTCGAGGCGTAAATCCGGTCGTCCACCATCACCGGCGAAGCGAAGAAATCGCCGCCCAGCCGCTCTTTCCATAACTCCTCTCCCGTATCCGACTTCCAGCAGACGGCCATTCCAGCATCCAGCACCGCGTAGAGATGGCCGGCCTTCACGATCATGGAAGGCACGTAAACGCGCGCGTTGTTTTGCCAGGCGACTTTGCCCGATCCATCGGCCTCGACGGCCACGGTGTGATTCTTCGGATAACCGCCGCCCGCAAACACCCGCACCCCGTCCGTCACCACTGAGCCCACGCATTCCTCCGTCGAGCCGTTCACCTCCCAGAGTTTCTGGCCTGTCAAAGGATCGAGGCTGGTGAGCAGATTGCAGCCGGCCAATACCATTTGCATGCGCCCGCCTGCCTTCACAATGGCGGGCGACGTGTAGTTTGGAATTTTCGGGCGCGGCTGGCTCCAGACCACCTGGCCGGTCTTGCGGTCAAGCCCGGCGACAACTCCGCCGCCCCGGTGATCCGCCGAAACCAGGACCAATGATTTGTGAATGACCGGCGATGAAGCGAATCCCTGATGAACGACGAAGTCACAGATTTTTCGCTGCCAAAGGATTTTGCCATCGAGGTTCAGCGCCGTGGTCTGGACCGCGCCGCCGTTCAGGAAGTTGATGAACAGTCGCTCGCCATCGCACGCGATGGTGGAGGAAGCGGCTGACGAATTGGAATGTTTGCCGGGATCGCCCTGCTCGCCGTGAACCTCCGTCTGCCAGACAACTTTGCCACTCTGCCGTTCCAGGCACAGCAATGATTGCGTCTGCTTCACTTGATCCGCAGCGGCGAGATAGATGCGGTTGCCCACCACCGTCGGTGAGCTGTGCCCGCGACCCGGGATGGCAACCTTCCACACGATGCCTTCGGTCTCGCTCCATTCGATGGGCGGGTTCTGTCCGGGCGCTGCCATGCCGTCGCCCGTCGGCCCGCGCCACGAGGGCCAGTCCAAAGCCGGGGCAGCGGCAGCCAACATCGTGCTCAAGAAAACCACGAGGCTGATTCCAGCGCCAAGCATGGCGGTAAAACGGCGCAAGAGAATGGCACCGCCTGAGGCCAGGCGGCTTGAGTTTGAAAACTTTTCGGGAGTCACATTCGAAATTTGCGGTTCGCTCTTTTCGCTGTCGAGCAACTATTTCCCCGCTTTGCGGCCATGCCCCAGCTTGCGCGCGGCGAGCATCGAGGCGAGGGCGTTGTTCGCGCCGAGGAACCCGCCATCGCGTGGCCAATCAATCACCCGGTCGCCCAGCGTCTCTGGTCCACCTCTGCCACCCGATGTTGGTGGGGCGGCGTTGCTGCGTGCGCCGCCGGGAACATCGGGGCGGAGCGGCAGCTCCGCCTTGCCTTTCGGTCGAGTGAGTTACCCCGCCTCGGCATAAACACCCGCATCGCGCTCGGGGTAGCTCTCGAAGACGTGCTCGAAGAGGGCGGAGCACTTCTGCTCGTAAAGGGGTTTGTCGTAGGCGCGGGGAAGGCCAGTGTCGAGGGTGTCCTCGATGGCGAGCTTGAGTTGGGAACGCGCGGTGGATTTCTGCCGCCAGTTGAGGACAAGCAGTTGCTTGAGCCGGGTCAGGAGTTCGCGGGCGACTTTCTTCACCTCGGCGCGCTCGGGCTCGCTCAACTCAGGTGCCGGGCGCGTGAGGATGTCGAAGATGACCAACTGTTCCTCGGTCATGTTTTCGCGGACGTGGCGTTGCTGCTCTTCGCTCAGGTTGCGGCTCAATTTCACCAACTCCTCGAACAGCTCTTCGATGTTCCGGCTGCCGGCGTTGTAGCTCTCAATCAACTCCTCGAACTTCTCGGCGAAGTCGGCGCGGGTTTTGTTCAGGTGAATCAGCTTTTCCAGTTGGGCGCGGATGGCGGCTTTCAGGACTTCGAGGTCGGTGTTCTTGTGCTTGGACTCTTTGAACTTTGCCGCGAGCGCGCCGAAATCAATCTTCGAGAGGTCCATCACCGGGGCGGGCTTGGCAGGCATGTCCACGCCTGTGATGGAGGCATCGAGCAGCTTGCTGATGTCGCCCATGACCGCCGTGATGTCCGCCGGATTGGGATTGAGCTTGGCGCGGATGGCGTCGGCGATGGCGGTAAGCGTGGCGACACGACCAGAAAACTCCAACGCCGCCGGGTCGGGCTTCACTGCGCTGTAGAGCGTGTTGACGATGCGCTCGTGGCCTATGAACTCGCGGCGCAACGGGTCGGGTGAGATGAGCGCGTCCACGGCGTCGGCGAGTTTCTGCAAGCGTTGCATACTCCCAACGGCAAGTTGCTCGATGGCTGGGAGAATCACCTGGCGCGTGGCGCAGAAGGTCGTCGCCGCGTCCACGGCCTTCCGTAAATCCGCGACGAGCTTCTGCTTGTCCTTCACCGGGTTCTTGCCGTCCTTGCCTGCGCCGTAGATGGCCAGTGCCTTTTCCAGCGAGGCGAACACGTTCGCGTAATCCACGATCATGCCGCTGTGCTTGCCGGGGAACACGCGATTCGCCCGGGCGATGGTCTGCATCAGGGTGTGATTCCGCATCGGCTTGTCCAGATACACCGTAGAACAACTCGGCGCGTCGAAGCCCGTCAGCCACATGGCGCACAGGAACACGATTCGTAACGGGTCGTCTGAATCCTTAAACTTCTCGTCCAGCGCCTCTTCATTCATCCGCTTGCGATGCGGCACGATGTCGAGGCCGTGCTTCTTCATTTGCTCGATCTCGTTCTGGCCGGGCGACACGATCAGCGCCATGTCGGTTGTCGTGAGCACATCCAGACGTGCGGACAATTCAGCTTTCTTTTCCGCCGTGAGGTCGTAGCGCCCCATTTGCTTCTTGGCCACCGCAATTTCCATCGCCCCGACGCGGCGTTGAGGAGCGGCTTGACATGAAGCTGGATTGTTGCAAAGAGAACGTGCAATGAATTCAGTTCGCTCCATGATTGTGTTCGTCGCCTTGGCCGGCTTCGTAGCGTGCCGGTCTTCTGCGGAAGCAAGCCCGCAACCCCCGCTCCAACTCGTGCTTCCGGTCGGCGACCGACCCGCCCGTCGCCTCATTGAATCCACGTTTGGCAATTATCTCGACCGCTTCTACAATGTGAAGCCCACCATTGTCGGCAGTGCCATTAAAGCGGGCAGCTACGTCGTGCTGGGAACTCCTGAAACGAATCCCTTGCTGAAGCAGCTAATCCGGGATGGCCTCAAGCTCACTTCGAAACAAATCGGCGACGAAGGTTTTCAAATCATCACTCACGAAAGCGGGCCATACCGATACGTGATCATTTACGGGAAGACCCCGCGCGCCTTGAAACACGGTTGCCAGGAACTGATCTTTTATCATTTGCGGGCGACACGGGAGGGCCTCACGGTGGACTGGCCGCTGGACTTGGTGAAGATTCCCGAGTTTCCGTACCGTGGAATTTACATGCTTCCGTGCTGGTCGGCCCATGATTCCATCGAATCATGGGAGCGGGTCCTGCGGTTTAATTCCGAGCTGACGTTGAATCGTAATTGGTTCTGGCTGGATGGTTTTCCCGTCGCCGGCCATACGGGTGAATACACCAACACCCCGCTCGCCGACGAAAAGCGCGTGCAACGCCTGATTGATCTGGTGAATGACGAGGCCATGAAGTTTTACATCGGCGGCGGTTGGATGACCTGGCATCACAAGAAGGCGGTGGGCCACGACATCAAAAAGGGCACGGACTACTACCTGGGCTATTTGAAGACGTTCAAGCGCGTCGGCGGTTTCTACTTCGAGCCAACTGGCGAACCGTGGAACGACGGGCGCGGGGACGAGAGCAAGGCGTGGCTGGCCGAGGTCGAAGGCTTTCAAAACCTGATCCGAACCCTCCTCAAAAAAGATCCCGACCTCGAAATCGCCCTCGCGATTGGAAGCTGGAACAACCCCGAGTATCTCCAGCGCATGGCGACCCTGGATTCCAAACACGTCTTTTGGTGGTGGTGCTGGGGCGACCCGATTCGGAACCAGGCGCTGGATCGTTTTCCAAACGTCCTGCGCTGGCACAATCAGTTCAAGCAGTCGCCGACGCCCGACGAAACGCACGGCTCGCGCGAGCCGCCCATGCCCGCCGAACGTAAACTCACCGGTCTGGCGACCAGCTATGATCCAGCGGGCGGCTTTGGCAGCCCGTGGCACAATGCTTCGCACCCGAAGTTTCTGGCCGCTGACCTGATTTTTGGCGGCACGACCAAGCCGGAGAATTTTGATCCCCACACGCTCCCTTACTTCTACCTGCAGTACTTTTTCCGGGAACGTTGCTGGAATCTGAACCTCACGACCGGGGAATTCGAGGCACGCCTGCAACGCCGCCTATTCGACGCCGACGCACCCGCCGACGCCGGCAAACACTATGCAAATCTTTCCCGCCTCGTCCTCTGGCGTTACGACGACATGAAGCCGAAGCTAAAACCCGGCGCTGAAGAACTGGCGACCCTTCGAGCCTTCATGGATTCCACAAGCCAGCGACCTTGGACTTCCCGAATGATGGACACCTTGCGGCACATGGAGGATGCGTTGGCGCGCTTGGAAGGAAAGTGAGACGGCAGGGGATTCTGCCGGGGCGGCGTTTCACACGTGGGACGCCGGGTGGGGTTCGCCTTGCCGACGAAGCCGCGCCCGAGGAAATGCCGCACGATGTCCTGCGCCACCGTTTCCAGCCGGTCGTCGCGCGTGAGGATGTGGTATTGCCGGCTCAACTCCCGTTCGAGCTTCGCTTCCTGTTCGGGGTCAAGTTCCGCCGCCTCGATGAGGTTGTAGATGTCCTCGTTCAGGTCCGGGTTCACGAGCTGCAACTCCGGCGTGCGGTTCTCGTAGAACAGCGGCACGGTCGCGCCGTCCTCGACCGATTGCTGGAAGTCGTAGATGGAGACGTAATCGCCGAACACGTCCTTGGTCCGCTCCTCGCCGGCGATGAGCGGTGTGCCGGTGAAGGCGAGGAACAGCGCCTTGGGCAACGCCGCGCGCATGTTCAGCGCCAGCGTATCGTATTGGCTGCGGTGCGCCTCGTCCGTGAGCACGATCACGTCGGGCCGGTCGCATAACACGGGCATCACGCCTTCGGCCGGAGCGCGGCCTTCAGGCCGCTTCACCGTGGAATCGTGCGTGGCGTTCGATAGATCAGAGACGGTCGTGCTGGCGGACATTGAAGCGGGCTGAAGCCCGCGCTCCGGCTGGAACTTGTGGATCAGCGTGAACACGTAGCGATGATTCCCGCGCAGCAACTCCCGCAGATGCGCGCCGCTCTCGGCATGGCACTGTTCGCCCTCGGCTTCACTCACCGCGCCGGTGGCCTTGAAGGTCTTGGCGATCTGGTCGTCCAGCTCCACGCGGTCGGTCACGACCACGAACGTCCAGTTGCCCGCCACCTTGCGCAGCACCTTCTGCGCGAAGAACACCATCGAGAAACTCTTGCCGCTGCCCTGCGTCTGCCAGAACACACCGCCGCGACCGTGCCCCAGCTTGCGCGCGGCGAGCATTGAGGCGATGGCGTTGTTCACGCCGAGGAACTGGTGATTCTGCCCGATGATTTTCACCAGCCCGGCCTTGTGCTCCGAGAACAGCGTGAAATTCTCCACCAGGTCGAGCAGCCGCGTCCGGTCGCACGTGCCGCGCAGCATCACCTCCAGCGCCACCCGGCGCGGCTCGTCCTCGCGCTCGATGCATTGAACGCCAGTCCGGCTCGGACCTCGAAGAACCGCTCCCAATCCGCCGTGAGCGAGCCGACGCGGCTGTCCGTGCCGTTCGAGGCGATGAGCAGCGCGTTGAACCAAAAGAGCTGCGGAATCTCCGCCTTGTAGTGCGTCAGGTTCTCGTCGAACGCCGCGCGCGCGGGCACGCCGGGCTTCTTCAACTCGATCACCACCAGCCCCGACAGCAGTCGGGGTTGACGAAGCCGACCAAATCCGGCCGGCAGGGGTTCGGAGTCTGATTGAAAACTGCGAGTGGTTCTGTTTTCGGGGAAAAGGCCGGATGGCGAGGCGCGACGAAGAAACATACCCGCAACGGTCTGTGACCGAGGAGCAGCGAAGCCAGACGGTCTTTTGCGCGAAAACCCTCCGGGCAGCGGGTCTTTTGCCTTGGGCCGGCGTTGGCTCGGTCGGCACAGCCCGCTGCGGGGATGCTCCGGCCAAGCCGCCTTGTCCCCAGCCAAAATCCCTCGCCGCAGAACCCCTCGCAGCTTTTCAATCAGACTCCCAAGCGCGCCGGTGACGCTGAACTGGCTGACCAGCAGGAAATCATTGTTCGCCGGCTGCTCCCAATCAATCACCTGCACCCGGACAGTGGTCTGTCCTCCCTTGGTAGGGCGTGCTGTCCCCAGCGCGCCGCGATTGCCCGTGCGGCTCGCACCCTCTCCGCCTCGACCGGGGAGAGGGCCGGGGTGAGGTGTCGAATCTCTCTCCATCACGGAAACGGGAATCCCTTCTTTCAACAACCGATACACCTCGCGGTTCGCCGCTTCCAGGCTCATAGCCGAACGGTCGCGGGTCAATTCATCCACGGCGGCGGTGATGGCCTCGGGCGGCAGGGCGGGATTCGACCGCTCCAACGCCGTAGCCGCAGACCGGGCAAAGTTGATGCGCGTGAGAATCGCGCCCCTCTCGGTCCTTACTCCCGCGCTACCACGGTGTCGTAAAGACCGTAGTGCGTCAGCCCCACGTGGCTTTCGATGCCAGTGTAACGGAGCGAGGCGTCTTCGTAACGCCGGAAAGCGAACACGGCTTGGTTCATGTGCTCGGTGTTGAACACCTTGAGCCGCACGAGCAGGTGAAAATCCTTCACCGTCAGGCCGGTCACGGTTTGAAACAGGTCGGGTTCAATCTTGGTGATGACATCCTGGAGCGTGTTCTCCCGGAAATCGGTCAGATACATGAACGCCGGGATTCGCGTGGCGAACTTGATGAGCTTTTCCTGCACCAGCTTGCGCTTGGACTTGTATTCCTTCTCCTCGTCGGTGAGCTGCTTCTTCTCTTTTGCCGACAAGCCCTTCCCCTTCGCCTTGTCCTTCAGATCCTTCACCGTGTCGCTTTTGTTGATGATGGTTTCGATGATGTTGTCGCCCAGTGAGCGCCAGCCTTCGATGCGCTCCACGGCGGCCATCGCTTCGGGGTTGTCGAGGATGCGGCGCAGGGTGTCGTTGTCCACGTTCACCAGCATGGCCGATTCCCACTTGCGCGCGAGCAGCGTCGCCGAGGTTCCGGCCATGGCGATGTCCAGGATACCGCCCGCGTCAATCTGCGTCATGTTCGCGCCGTCGTAGGCCAGCACCGGCAGGAACGAGACGAGGTCTCTCACGGCGTTCTCCGGGTTCGGTTCGCCGGGCGAAAGCCCAATTCCGTATTCGGAGAGCTGCCGCAGGGCGCGTGTCGGCGCGAAGTCGAACACGAAACAAATTGGCTTGAGGATTTCCTCCTCGTTCGGGTCGTTGCCGTTGGGGTTCTTGATGGACCACGGCGATTGGACCCGAAACGCCGCCTGAAAGTAGGTCTCCGGCGACTTGAGGTTGCGCAGCATCAGTATGGACGACCACTGCGGGACCGTGATGCCGGTGGTAAGCTTGCCGCACGAGAGCGTGATGGTCTTGGTGTCGAAGCCGCTGCCGATGGCCCGACGCACGGGCGGAAGTGCCTCCAGTCCGATACCCGCCGCTGCGCCAGCGGCGACGAGCGCATCGTAGTCATGCCAGAATACGTTGTGCTTCTCCGTCAGCAAGTTTGCCATCGCGTGACAGGCCGCGACGTTGGGCAGGAACCAAAATGAATGCTGGAGATAGGGCAGCAGGCGCACGTCCGAATACGGAAAGGGCGGACGCGTGCCGGTCTTGAGGTGCTCCACCGCTTTGGCCGCATACCCGCCGCGGATGATGTCCAGCCACTTTTGCACGTCGCTCTTGTGTTTGAACTGGGCCAACACGCCCGTGCCCGATGCCTCGAAGAAGGCGTTGAGGTCAAATTCATCAAACTCCCCGGCGCTCGCGATCGCCACCAGTTCATCCGGCATCTGGTAGGTGAGCAGCCGCATCTGCGGCAGTGCGCCGTAGGGGTTCCACTTGCCGGGATTCTTCGCCGCGAATTGCTCCTTCGCGCGCTGCTCGTCGGTGTAGGTCCAGTTGAAAATCTGCTCCTCGATGAACTCTCCCGTGGCCAGCGCCTTGAACGGTGTGCCGGAGAGGTAGAGGTAAGCCTTGGTGGTGATGGGCAGGAACTCGGTCTCGCTTTCCGAGAGTTCGCTCAGGTCCGCATTCACGCTTTCCAGTCCGGCGGCGTATTCCAGCTTCGCCTCTTTCTTCGCGACCGCCTCTTCCTCACCCTCGAAGAGTTCCTTCGCCGTCTCGCGCCAGGCACCGAAGTGGTATTCGTCAAAGACGACCAAGTCCCACTTCACCTTGTGGAGCCATTCGTTCTTGGCCTTGATGTTCCCAACATCGTCGCGGCCCAGCAGGTCTTGGAAGGAGCCGAAATAGACCAGAGGCTTGCTGGCGGAGACCTTCGTCGGGTCACTCCCGGAGCTGCGCGACTGGTATTGCCAGCCGTCAAAGTCCTTGTGCGATTCGAGGTCCGTCTGCCACGCATCCTCTACAGCGGGTTTGAAAGTGACCACGAGCACACGCTTCGCCCCGAGTTTGCGGGCAAGCTGATAGGCGGTGAAGGTCTTGCCGAAACGCATTTTCGCGTTCCAGAGGAAGCGCGGGACGGCGTGCATATCCTCCTTCCAGATGGAGTGGAAATAGTCGTGGGTCTTGTCCACGGCGGCGCGCTGTTCGGCGCGCATGGTGAATGTCACGGAGTGCGTCCCGGTGAACCGCTGCCCGGTGCGCAGTTCGGTGAGGACGGTCTTCACGTCCTTGAGCGTGCAGCGCATCCATTCCAATTCGGTGTTCGCGCAACCCTTCTTGGCGAGGGCGGCGCGCACCTCATGGTCGGTGAAGGTCGTGCCGTCGTCGCGCTCGGCGCACTCATCCAGCTCGATGGTGTAGTTCTTGATGTTGGCGGTCTTGAGTTGCTCGGCGACGCGCTGCTTCACGTCGCGCGTGGTCTGCCCCACCTTGAGCAGGTCGGCGTGCGCCTTGTCGGCAATCGAGTAGGCGTAGATGCGCGGACGCGCCTCCGGCTTCGGCGCAAGGATTTCTTCGATGGTCTTACTCATCGTCAGAGCTTTCACTGAGGTCCATCGGGCGGATCACGGCTTCTACGTAATCGATCTCTTCTTTTGTCAGCCCGTATTTCGTGTAAAGGTCTTTATCCGTCCACACCCGATCCCACGTCTGAACTGGAACCCACTTGTAAGTGGAGCGGATAGCGTCTTGGGTGATCTTACGAAGGGAGACAAGAAATCGAAGGAACTTAGTGGTGTAGTAGGATTGAATGCTCCGTGCCTTCGTTTTAGAGCCTACATGAAAGAACATGAAGGAACCGGTGCAAACAGAGGGCGATGGTGCAACCCAAGGTTTGCCAAGCACCATGTCCGGCACCATCCCGCCACCGGATCCAGCCTTAGGGACAAATACCTTCCAAGTTTCGATCAAGTGATGGTTTCTCTGAACCTGTTTAGCGGTAACGTAGCCAATGCCGCGTTTACCACGCTGCGCGTAATAAACTGGTATGTCGCCGGACCTCTGCTGTTCGCGGAAGTCTGCGAAGTTAGAAGCCCACTTGAATGGCTCAACTCCTGTGAGGATTTCGATGACTGATGCCTCTTTCTTTGAGAGAACCTTGTGAAGAATCTTTACGGCACGAAGATCACGGACGAAAACATCGAACTCGTCCAGTGTGCGAAGAGCATCCGTAGATACTCCCGCACGCGTTGTTGTCACCTTAGTCTCACCCTTATGAGCAGAGTCCCAAAGGAAATAAGATATACCGCCTTTCACCTCGACACCGGGAAACACCTCGCTAGACACGGGAAAATCCACGAGCTCGCGCAACTTGGCATCTGCGAACATTCGCGCACGATATTCATCTAAACCGTGCCCACCAGCAAGCCAGCGGGACGGCGTTACCATGCAGACATATCGCGGTTCCAGGCGTAATGCCTGCTCTACGAATAGGTGGTAGATTGATGAGTCAAATCCACCACCACCTCCAGTCATCTGATACGGGGGATTCCCAAGAATTACGTCGAATTGCATATTTTCTCCGAATATCTCGGTCAGCCGAGTCTTGATGTTGTGCGTGTGAATGAACGCGTAAGCGTGGTTCTCAAGTCCTGCCTCACGGTCGAAGATTGCTTTTGGCGCTCCACAGAACTCACAGTTCGTGTCGCCCCATGTGTGCTCCATGCGCTGGAACCAGATATTTCCATCGTCGCTGGCGAAGCCTTTGGCAATCGAGTGTTCACCTTGGGCGTGCTTAGAGCAATAGACGCTGCGCCGTGCCAGTAGGCTAGTAAGGTGCGTGATGGCGATACCGAACACCTGCTTGGTGAGAATGTGGTTCACGCGCTTTTCCAAGTTCGGAATTTCCTTTTCCAATCCATTGGTTAGTCGGGTGGTGATTTCGCGCAGGAACACGCCGGACTTAGTAAAGGGGTCCAGGAACTTCACCGACTTGTCCGCCCAGATGTTTGCGCCCTTGTGGTTTGCCGCCCAAGCCTCGGCCAGCGTGTCCAGCATCCGGTTGGCGAACTCCGGCGGGGTGAACACCTCGTCGTTCGAGAGGTTCGCGATGCAGGTCAGCACGTCCGGGTTGCGACCGCGCAAGGTGAAGTTGGCTTGAGTGGTCATACGATAGTCTCCGGCGCATGGGCTGCGATTTCACTCACGGTCATGGGCGGGTAATCAGGTTTGGTGGGTGTGAAAATCTCGTGCTTGCCGCAGCGTGCGAAAAGCGGGTCCGCACTGTAGGCCGCCGATTGGGTGAGGTCGTCCAACCGAAAGTCGCGGCGCTGGAACCTGCCTTTTCCCAAAGGGCCCCACTCGGCAAAGGTAATCGGCCGGTCATCATGGGTGCGCATGGTGCGGGCGTCTCCATGAACGAGGTTTTGCGACAACACATAGAACGCGGCGCGATACAAGTCGTCCGCAGGAGTGAGCTGCAAATACTCGGCGAAGATTTCCAGCAGATTGGCGCGGCAGTCGTCGATGTTGTCGGCCAGCAGTTCGATGCCGTAAATGCACATCAGCGCGAGAAGCGCGTAATACCGTCGCTCGAAATCGGACTTCCCATATTTGAGTTCCACGGCGGCGAGCTTGCGCCGGAGAATCTGCACGAGGAAGTTGCCGTCCCCGCACGCCGTCTCCAGAAAGCGCGAATCAATACGCTCGGTCTCGCCCTTCACGAGGTCGAGCATGGCCTCGACCATCCACGCGGGAGTGAAAACCTCCCCGTGGTCGGCGACTCGTTGTTTGGATTTTACGAGGCTCATAAGGAAACTCGGTCGGAGCACAGTCCATCGCCGCGCGCGCGGAAGCGAAGAACGCGAATTGCAGTGTCCAGGGCGTTGACGTTGAACGGCGGGTTGGCGAGGACGAAGTCGAAGCGGCCCGTGGCGTCGTGCGGGTCTGGGCAATGTCGAATGACGAATTTCGAGTGGCGAACTTGGGGAAGTCCGAAACGCAAATTGCGAATGGGGAAGGAATCAGTCATTTCCACCTCTCGCGGTTTTCTTGGACGCAACGGTGATTGCCACGAGTTGGTCTGCCTCGTCCTCAAGCCGGTCCAGTTCGCGCAAGCACTGCGGTTCAAATTTCACGGTGCCAAGTCGCGAAATATCCCGGAGCATTTCGAGCCAGAAACCGGATTCGTCCGCTTCCTCTTCAACCGTGCCGAGTTTCGAGATGAAGTCGGCCTTCGATTTCGCGCGGCAGGCGGACCGGTAGTTTGCCGCCGTGGAACTCGACGACCGGATGACTTGGCCGATGGCATGGCGCGTTTCGAGTGTTTGCGGCAGCCCGGAGCAGAGCTTGATTACGTCGAGCGCAAACTTCTTCGTTCGCTTCTTCAGTTCTTCACTCATGGAGACTCCATTCGTCATTCGCACTTCGCAGTTCGCAGTTCGCAATTGCCCGCGCCGCCGTGTTTGATTTCGCCTTCGAGGCCGTGGACGGCGAGGTTCAGGCGGCAGAGGCGGCCGGTTTCGTCGGTTTTCTCGACGCCGTGGATGGACAACTCGCGAGTTGGGTCACCGGAATAGTCCTTCGGCCTATTCCCCCCGGCAGATTGGCCAGCGGCAGCTTGCCGCTTGTGCTCGGAGACGAAGCGCGCGGAGGAGACGAACATGCCGCCGGAACCGCACGCAGGGTCGAGGATGCGCCCGTGGTAGGGCTCGATGACTTCGGTGAGGAGGCGGACGATGCTGCTGGGGGTGTAGAACTCGCCGCCGCCCTGGCCCTCGCTCATGGCGAACTCGCCGAGGAAGTATTCGTAGATGCGCCCGAAGGCGTCGTAGTCCAGCGAGGCAGGAATCTCGGAGACTTTCTTGAGCAGTTCCTTGAGGAGGGTGCTGGTGAAGAGGTTGTAGGTCTTGGGCAAGACGCCGGCGAGTTGCGGGTTGTGCTTCTCGATGTCGCGCATGGCGGCATTGACCTTCGCGCCGATGTTCTCGGCTTCGGGGCGGTTGAGCAGGTAATCGAACCGCGCCTCGGCGGGCAGATACAGGATGCCCTCCGCGTGGTAGGCTTTCGGGTCTTCCACGCGGGACTCGCGCCGGGACGATGCACCGGCTTTTTCCAGCATCGCGCGCTGGGCGGCGAAGCGGACTTCGGCGAAGCGCAGGAAGATGAGGCCGAGGACGGGCGCGGAATATTCCTGGGACTTGAGGCCCGAGTTGGCGCGGAACTGGTCAGCGGCGTCCCAGAGACGCTTTTCCAGCGCGGCGTTGTCGTGGTCTTTTTCCGATGGGGCAATCCAGATCATGATGTTGCGCCGGACTGTAGGGAAACCCTGATATTGAGCAACTGAAAAGGTTTTTCTCGGGCGGGGTCACGCGATTTCACGGCTGGGCGGCCTTCGGGGCGCGGCGGCGATGGCGTTCTGGCCGCGGTTTGGAAGAGCGCTGGTTTGATCGCGGCTTCCTGGCTGGCGCCGGAAACCAAACGCGTTGGGCCATGTTTACAAAACTTGTTTGCGCGTTTGTTTGAGATTAGGTTTTCCGCCATGAACGCAGAACTGCTCAAGCGAATCACGATTGAACCGGGCCAATGTGGCGGGCGCCCCTGCATTCGCGGAATGCGAATGCGCGTGACGGATGTGTTGCAGCTTCTCAGTGCAGGCGCTTCCTACGAGGAAATACTCGAAGATTATCCCGACCTGCAACGCGATGATATTCTGGCCGCCCTGGAATACGCCGCACACCAAACCGACCATGTCGTTCTCCAAACGACGTGAAGTTCCTGGTAGATCAACAATTGCCGCCCGCGCTCGCTCGCTATCTCCAGAGCGAAGGACACGATGCGTCTCATGTCCGTGAACTGGGATTAAACGAAGCCGAAGACCAGGTGATCTGGCGTCTGGCCCTTGCCAACCAGCAAGTTGTAATCAGCAAAGACGAAGATTTTTGGTACAGGGCGATTGCTCCTGGAAGCACGGGCAGATTGGTCTGGGTGCGGATTGGAAATTGTCGCAGACAGAATTTGATTGAAGCATTCAGGAATAGACTTGCGTCCATAGTGGCCGCATTTGAAACCGGCAGCCGAATTGTAGAACTTCGTTAATTTTCACCCATGCGCATTCTAGCCCTTGACCACGGAACCAAACGCGTCGGCGTCGCCATCAGCGATGAGATGCAGATGATCGCTCTGCCCCTGGAATATATTCTGGCCGAGCCGTTCGCCGATTTTCTGGTGCGGCTCAAACAAATCATCCAGGAGAAGCAGGTGGATCAAATCCTCATCGGCCTGCCGCGCAACATGGACGGCAGCTACGGCCCGGCCGCGCTGAAAGTGCAGGAGTTCGTCGCGGTGCTGAAAGAAACCATCGCGGTGCCGATCAAGCTCTGGGACGAGCGCTTGACCTCGGCGCAGGCGAACCGCTTTTTGATCCAGGCCGATGTGCGGCGCGACAAGCGCAAAGAGAGGGTGGACAAGACCGCGGCGGCGATTCTGCTCCAAAGTTACCTGGACAGCTTTGCCCCATGAACTTCGTCCGAGTTAATTCGTGGTTAAGCGTTCCGTGAAATTCAAGCTCACCATTGCCTACGACGGGACGAACTATTCCGGCTGGCAGTTGCAGAAGATCGGGCTGGGCGTCCAGCAGCGCGTGGAGGAAGCGCTCGCGAAAATCTTTCCCAGCGTCCAGCGGATTCACAGCTCCAGCCGCACCGACACCGGCGTCCATGCGCTCGGGATGGTGGCGCACGTGGAGATTGCCAGGAGCGAATTCAAGATGGCCCCGAGCAAATTGTCGCTCGCCATCAACGCCCATTTGCCGGCGGACATTCGCGTGATGTCGGCGGTGCGCTGCGCGGAGAAATTCCACGCGCGCTTCGATGCGACCGGCAAACAATATCGCTACGTGATCTGGAACCATTTCGCGATGAACCCGCTCCTGCAGAATCGCGCGTGGCACGTGGGACTGCCGCTCGACGTGAAGGCGATGCGGGCCGCGGCGAAATTCTTTGTCGGCCGGCACGATTTCAAATCGCTGGCCGGAACGCGCAGTTACGAAATGGAAACCACCGTGCGCACGCTGACCCGCTGCGACATCAGGCGAAGTGGCGCGACGCTGACAGTGATCATCGAGGGCGACGGATTTCTCTACAAAATGTGCCGGGGGATTGCCGGAACGCTGGTGCAGGTGGGGCAGGGGAAGATTGGCGCGGACGAGATCCCAAAAATTTTAGCGACCAAAGATCGGCGCGTCGCCGGGATGACGGCACCCGCGCACGGCCTGGTCTTGTGGAAGGTTTTTTACGGAGGCAAACCGCGAGGGCGTCGGGACGCGGCGGAAGGCGGCAAGAGCAACTCCACTTTTTCCCACGCCTCCGGGTAACGTATGAACATCGTTTTGGTCGAACCGGAAATCCCGCCGAACACCGGCAACGTCGCGCGGCTGTGCGCGGCCACGAAAACGCGGCTGCACCTGATCGAGCCGTTCGGCTTCAAGCTCGACGACAAACAACTCAAGCGCGCCGGCATGGATTATTGGGAGCAGCTGGAATGGCATCGCTGGCCGAGATGGGACGAATTCGTGAAGCAGCTCCCGCCATCCGCGCGGCTGTGGTTCATCGAATCCGAGGGCCAGAAGAGCTACGCGGAAGTGAACTATTTGCCCGACGACTACCTGGTTTTCGGGAGGGAGACGGCTGGCTTGCCCAAAACTTTATTGGAACAGCATCGCGAGAGTTGGCTGCGCATCCCGATGTTCAACCCGGAGTCGCGCTCGCTGAACTTATCGAACTGCGCCGCGCTGGTTTTGTATGAAGCGCTGCGGCAACAGGGTTTTCCGGGCGAGGTTTGATTGGCCGCGGTGCGATTGCCAATGGTTGCGCCAATGGGCTGAGCTTTTTGCGGTTGGGAGAGGTCTTTGAACCGCTGATCAAAACCTTATCGGAATCCGACCAAGCCGAGAGCCTGCGACAGGTTGAGCGCGTTCCCGAAAGACTGGGTGATCCATAGGTCATCTCCTGCTGAATGAGCCCGGTTTGACACTGAATGTTTTCCGGCTCCCGGCCAAATGGGATGAGGGCGACGTGGCCGCCGAATCGACGTGGATAAAAGCCGTTGAAAACACCCTTGTCATGCGGCTTCGGAGTCAGATACTGGGCAGGAAATGAACACGGCACAAAAGCAATTCTCCCCTGAACTATGGAGCGCCCAAAGCAAATGACTGTCCGTCTCCGGTTGATCGGCTGTGGCTCGGATTCTTGCCAGCGAGGTGAGAATCCATCGCGCACCGCACCTGGAGAGCGGGTCAACAGGGGGTGGGCCGTGAACAGGGTTGCGGTCTTGTGTCTGTTCGTCACATGTTTCTCCCTCTACGCCCAACCCGCCACGAAAGCTATCCTCCCGGCCGCAAACCAGAGCGCCAAGTCCATGAGGATCTATCAGCTGCCTCAGGGTGAGGTTGCCGCTCCTATCGCCATCACCGCAGGCGGGCTGCCGCTGCCGGTCTCGCTGTGCTATGTCTCCGCGTATCCCTATAACCGGCGCTGGCCCGGGCATCAGCGCACGACCGACCAGCGCGAGGTCGCGTATTTTGCACGTCTGGAGGGGAAGGGCCCGGTTACCTTTCGATACACCCCCGCCCACGCCTTTTCGGTCTGCACCGTCCGTCCCCTATCGGCAAAGGTCACTCCGACGGTGAAGGACGGCACCATCACGTTCACCCTTCCTCGGGCCGGCGGCTACTCGGTCGAGCTTGATGGTCTCCACAACGCGCTGCATCTCTTTCTCGACCCGCCCATGAACTACCGCGTCTCGCCCGACGCAAAAGGAGTCCACTATTTTGGCGCAGGCGTTCATCGCATTGGCATCCTGCATCTGAAGGACGATGAGACTGTTTATATTGATGAGGGCGCCGTCGTCTATGGCTGCATTCACGGGAACGGCGTCAACCGGGTTCGGATTCTCGGTCGCGGGATCCTCGACAACAGCGAAAACGTCGAGGAGATCCTCCGCAAAGTTGACAAGCTTGGAGACGGTTCCGTCGATGTCGGCAATAGCCGGCGCGAGCACACCATTCAGCTCGTTAATTCCAGCAACATTGAAATCGAGGGCATCACGATCCGCGACTCGTTGCTCTACAACATCGCCTGCTTCGGCTGCAGCAAACTTTCGGTCAAGAACTGCAAGACCATCGGCTGCTGGCGTTACAACTCCGATGGGATCGACCTGCACAACTGCCGCAACGCCCGCGTCGCTGACTGCTTCGTGCGCACTTACGACGATTCGCTCTGCGCGAAGGGCCACCCCGGCTATCGCTACGACACCTGCGAGGACATTGTATTTGAGAACTGCGTCGTCTGGAATGACTGGGGGAAAGCGCTCGAGATCGGCGCCGAAACCAGCGCCAAACACCTGCGCCGGATTGTTTTCCGCAACTGCGATGTCATCCATGCCACCCATCCCGCGATTGACATCATGAATGTGGATTACGGCCGGGTGCACGACGTCCTCTTCGAGAACATCCGCATCGAATATGATTCCGTCATCCAACGTCCCGCCATGCAGAAGAACGACGAGACCCCGTTTGTGGTGGACCCGAACAGCACCTACATGCCCGAGGCCGTCTGTTTCAACATCCAAAAGCACCCGGAATACTCGGGCGGACTCGACCGCCGCGGCTATGTCTATGACATCAAGCTGCGCAACATCCGCATCTACGCCGACCGGATGCCCCCCTCTTCCCTCTACGGCTACGACGAGGAGCATCCTGTCTCCGACATCACCGTGGATGGTTTCTTCCACAACGACCGGCGGATCACCCAACTTGAAGCGGCACGATTCAAACTCGGCAAGCACACCCGCAACGTCCAGCTCCGATGATTCCACGCGTCGAATCCTCGGGGGCAACTTCTTGACGGATTCGGGCCTTTCTGTCCGGCCTCCGCTGCCGAAGGGTTATCAAGGTAAGAGATGAAATGGTGCCGGCAGGAGCCTGTTAGAGACTGGCTGAAACAAATAAGTAGCGAATGAAAGGAAAACAAATGAAACAGGCAATGAAACGTTTGAAGAATGTGTTGGGCGGCGAAAAAGGAGATGGTATGCGGAAGACAATGGTTTTGCTTGCGATAGGTGGCTGGCTTTTTTCGGGCGCTGCCGTCGCGGTTGATGGAGGTGAGAAAATGAACTCAAGTGCTGGCACCGTGGAATCACGGGTGTTCAATGTTCTCAAATATGGAGCGGTGGGCGACGACAAGACCGACAACACCGAGGCGTTTTCGGCATGCCTGAAGGCGGTGACCGATGCCGGAGGCGGGCGGATGTATCTGCCGGCTGGCGTGTATCGGGGCGGAATATTGATCCCCGCGGTATCGAAACCAATGCCGAGTTGGATCACGGTGGAAATCGTGGGTGAAACCGAACCCACACCCGTATTTGGGACGATTGGCTCATTCCCATTGCTGAATCACGGAACGATCGTCAAGAGCCTGTCCAAGTCAGGCCCTGCGGTCATTTCAGCCAGCCGTTCGCCCGGCTCGCTATACGGAGGATTCTCGGCGGTCCATGTGGTCATCAGGAATCTGGATGTCCGGAGTTATGACGATCCGGGCATTGGTGGCATCGACCTGCACTTCGCCATGCAATGCAGGTTGGAGAACGTGTTCATCAACACCGGCGTCTACAACGTGCAAGCCTCCAAACCAACCCATGACACCAGGGGCCTGATCACTCCGGCCTGCAATAACGCCGCATTGACCATCCTGCGGAATGTGGTCGTGACCGGATATCATACCGGTATCCAAGTCAACGAGCATACCGATGGGGACAACATCGTGGTGGCATCCAACAGCAACGGCTTGGAATTTGTTTTCGCCCATCATGCCTCCCGCTTTGGCCGGGTAGGCACCTATCGCAACACCCATCACATCTCCGTCTCGGGTAGGCACGGGTTTTCGATCGAACAGATGAACACGGAGCAACCGGGGCCTGGACAAACGGATGCCCAGAACGCCTGGCAGGCGCTCGTCAGTGATATTGACGACCCGAAGAATTTAGGCATTGCCGACATTAACTACTGGGTTGTCGAGGGGAATGTGGGTGCGGTCGGGAAGTTTACTTGCAATGGCGGCGCATCGATCCAGGCCCGGCGGATCGGCTCCGCTCCAGGCGGAAACAAGAAGCCGGCAGAATAGCAATGATCCGTGGCCCGACCTCCATTCGACAAAAGACGGCGGGTCTCCCGGATCGGGCACCGTATTTAAACTGAATACGGATGGCTCCGGTTTTGCCACGGTTTATAGCTTCTCTGCACTGGTAAGCAGCACCAACAGCGACGGGGCCAATCCGCAGGGCGGACTGGTTTTATCCGGCGCCACTCTCTATGGCACGACGACAAAAGGCGGCAGCTCGGGCGATGGCACGGTCTTCGCGGTGAGCACCATTGGAACGGGGTTTACCAACCTGCACAGTTTGCTGGGGGGCCGCCGATGGAATAGATCCGCGGGCCGCTCTGGCTTTGGCCGGCAGCGCCCTGTTTGGAACAGCGCGCGCCGGCGGCACTTCAGACAACGGCAGAGAACATCTGTTTTGAGACTTTTGCGAATCAACTTGCCGCCGACTCGTATTCGTGAGAAATAAACGACCGATGGAACGGTGCGGATCAGATTTGCATTAGCTGCCTTTTGCCAGTCACAACCGCTTTTTTCATCCGTAAGTTGGGCGATTGGCGCAGTGGTAGCGCAACTGCTTTACACGCAGTGGGTCGGGGGTTCGAATCCCTCATCGCCCACCAACTTCCTTGGCTTTGCGATTTTCCCCGAGAAAAAATTCATCGCAGGCCTTCGTCCCTTTTTGGTAGCGTCGCTTTCGAAATGAAACCTTCCTCTGCGAAAAAGAAACAAATCACGGCCCAGGTGCAGGCGATCGTCGAATCCACTCCGATCACCGACATCCACACGCATCTTTACGATCCCGCGTTTGGCAAGCTCCTGCTTTGGGGGATTGATGATCTGCTCGTTTACCATTACCTGGTGGCGGAATCGTTTCGCCAGATGGATATGCCGTTCCAGGATTTCTGGGGCCTCTCCAAGACCGACCAGGCGAGCATGATCTGGGACGCGCTGTTCATTCAACATTCGCCCATCTCCGAAGCCTGCCGCGGCGTGCTCACGACCTTGCACGCCCTTGATCTGGACGTGAAAAAGCGCGACCTGCGGGCGCTGCGAAAATGGTTCGCCGGGCAGAAGCCGAACGCCTACATCACCAAATGCATGAAGCTGGCGAACGTGAAATCCATCTGCATGACCAACTCGCCGTTCGACGATCTGGAACGGCCCGTTTGGGAGGAAGGCTTCAACCGCGACCCGCGTTTCATGGCGGCCTTGCGGATTGACCCGCTGCTCTTGTCGTGGAAAGAAACCGCGCCGCAGCTGGCTCAGTGGGGCTACGAGGTCACCCCGGCCCTTTCGCAGAAAACGATTTCTGAGGTGCGAAAGTTTCTGGCGCATTGGACTCTCAAACTACAGGCGCGCTACCTGATGGTTTCGCTGCCGCCTGATTTTAATTTCCCGGCGGACAACGACTGCAACCGGCTCATTGAACACGCCATCCTCCCGCATTGCCGGGAGTATAATCTGCCGTTCGCCTTGATGCCGGGCGTGCGGCGCGCCGTGAATCCGCAGCTGAAACTGGCGGGCGACGGCGTGGGCTTGAGCAACTTGAATTCGCTTTCGAATCTTTGCTCCACCTTTCCCGAGAATAAATTCCTCGCCACCGTGCTGGCGCGGGAGAATCAGCATGAGCTCTGCATTCTCGCCCGCAAATTCCGCAACCTGCACATCTTCGGCTGCTGGTGGTTTATGAACGTGCCGGAGCTGATCGACGAAACCACGCGCCTGCGGCTGGAGCTGCTTGGCCTGAGCATGACGCCGCAACATTCCGACGCCCGCGTGCTCGACCAGATCATTTACAAATGGCGTCACAGCAAGAAGATCATCGGGAACGTGCTCGCGGAAAAATACGGCGACCTGCTCGATACCGGCTGGCAAGTCTCGCGCGCGGAGATTCAGCGCGATGTGAACGATCTTTTTGGCGGAGCCTTTGAACGATTTTGCAGCCGGTAAGACGACGGGAGATTATTCCATTTCACGGATCGCGAGTTAATTGCTTTGCATAAACGGGCCATGCGCATATAAAGCCGCATCACAAACACCTAATATGACTTCGAGTGCTAAGGTCGGGTTCGCAAGGGGTTGGCTGGCCCAAAGTTGTCTGGCACGGTTCCTTGTTATTTTTGTCGCCGCATTTGGCTTTGCCCACTTCGTCCCGGCCGCGTTGCAGTTCGATGTCTTCCTCGGTTACGACGGCGTTGTGCCCGAGGCCAGCTGGTTTCCGATCACGTGCGAAGTTCGCAACGACGGGCCTTCGTTTAACGCCTATTTTGAAATTTCCTCCGGCCAGTTCAACGACAGCCAGATTCGCCGCGTGCCGATCGAGTTGCCGACCAATACCCGCAAGCGGGTGGTGGTTCCCGTCTTTTCCAGCTCGCGACATGCCAGTTGGAATTTTCGTTTGGTGGACGACCGGAGGAGGGTAGTCGCAGAGCAGCTCAATACCCGTCCGCGCCGGCAAACCGCCTGGGATATCCCGATGGTTGGCGCGCTCTCCCGCTCGGTCGGTGGCGTGCCCACGATTTCGCCCATTCAATCGAAGCAGCCGGAATTACAAACCCAGCCCGCCCGGTTGCAGGCCGCGATGTTCCCCGACAACCCGATTGCGCTGGAAGGGCTCGACCTCTTGTATCTCAATTCCGAGGCGGCGCTGGAATTGAAGGTGCCGCAGCGCGACGCCTTGCTCGCATGGCTCAACGGCGGCGGCCATCTGGTCGTCAGCATTGAACAGATATCCGATCTGTCGGCGAGCGCGTGGCTGGCCGATCTGCTGCCCTGCCAGCTGACGGCGAGTCGCACCATGAAAACCGAATCGGCTTTTCACCAGTGGATGCAGCAGGGCAAAGTCAAGGTGCCGCAAAACGAACTGGTCACCCCTCCCGTTAATAAGCCATCCAAGAAAACCGTCTCGCAGGCCAAGTCGGTCCTGGGCCCCGATCCTTACTCCGAATTGGTGGCGGATGAGAAATTTGCCCAGCAGGAGATGCTGGTTTTCACCGGCGCGCGGCGCGACGGAATCGTGCGCGTGGCCGAGCAGGGGACGCCGCTCGTCATCGAGGCGGTTCGCGGGCGCGGCCGTTTGACGCTGCTTAATTTCAGCGCGGAACGGGAGCCGTTCATTTCCTGGAAAAATCGGCCCTGGTTCTGGGCAAAACTCGCGCAGGTTCCGATCAAGCTTTATCAAACATCGGACTACAACAACTACGGCGGCTTGAGCATCGACGGCGTATTCGGCGCGATGATCGACAGCAAGCAAGTTCGCAAACTGCCGCTGACCTGGCTGCTGTTTCTGCTCGTGATTTACCTGCTCGTGATCGGGCCGCTCGACCGTTACTGGCTCAAGAAAATCAACCGGCAGATGCTGACCTGGATCACCTTTCCCGTTTACGTCTTGTTTTTCTCCGGGCTGATTTATTTCATCGGCTTTCAACTGCGCGCCGGCGATTCGGAATTCAACGAGCTCCAGGTCGTCGATGTCTTTCCCCGCGGCGACCGGGCCGTGCTGCGCGGCCGTGGTTACGCCTCGATTTATTCCCCATCGAACAAGCGCTATTCGCTCGCCGGCGAGCAGCCCTTTGCCACGCTGCGCGGCGAGTTCAACTACAGCTACGGCGGGGCCGAAGAGAACAGCCGCGCGAACATTGTCTATCGCGCCAACAATTTTATCGCGGAAGTTTCGGTGCCGGTCTGGACCAGCCAGCTTTATGTGAGCGACTGGCTTGAGCCGGCGGATTTGCCCGTGAAACTTTCCGTGGTCCGCGAGGGCAAGGATTGGCAGATCAAGGCGGAAAATCGTCTCAACCGGAAGCTGACCGAAGTGCGCGTGGTCATTGCAAAACAGATTTATGGCTTGGGCGATCTTCCCGCGAAACAGATCACCCAGGTCAAACGCGGCCCGAGCCAGGGCATGGCGCTGGCGGAATTCGTTCGGCAGCAAGGCGGGCAATTTATCCAGGCAGCGCAATCGCGCCGCCAAACCTTCGGCAACAGTCCAATCATGTTTAACCTGCCGCTCTCCACCATGGCCGCTTCCTTCAGCGCGCAGTTGAACGAGGCGCAAGGTGGTCAAAACCTCATCTCGCCCCCCGGCCTTGATCTTTCCTCGCTGGCGGAGCAGGGGGATACAATTCTGCTGGCGTGGGACGAAGGCCATTTGTTGACCAAACCATTGAATCGCTTTACTCCGCTCAGAAGTCGTCAGGACACGTTGCTCCGCCTGGTTGTTCCAAAAGAAAACAAGCCTGCTCTTTAACTCTCAGCCCCATAAAATATGTCTGCCATCCCTCCCATACCGGCTGTCCAAACCTTCGGGCTCACCCGCACCTACGGCGCCATGACCGCGCTCAATGCGCTCGACCTTACCATCAACAAAGGCGACCTGTTCGGGTTTATTGGCTCCAACGGCGCGGGCAAAACCACGACCTTGCGGATCCTCGCCACTTTCCTGTCTCCCTCCGCTGGCCGCGCCGAGGTGCTCGGATACGACGTCGTCAAACAAGCCGATGCCGTCCGCCATGTCATTGGCTACATGCCCGATTTTTTCGGCGTCTACAAAGACATGGAGGTCACGGAGTATCTCGATTTCTTCGGCGCCTGTTACAAAATTCCCACGCTCAAACGCGAGAAAACCGTCAGCGACGTTCTGGAACTGGTCGGCTTGAGCGAAAAAAAAGGAGCGCTCATCGGCGCGCTCAGCCGCGGCATGCAGCAACGTCTCGGCCTCGCCCGCGTCTTGATTCACGATCCGCAATTGCTCTTGCTCGACGAACCGGCCAGCGGACTCGACCCGCGCGCGCGCATCGAGATGATGGCGATTTTGCAGGAGCTGCAGCGCCTCGGCAAAACGATCATCATTTCCTCCCACATCCTTAGCGAACTGCAAACCCTCTGCAACCGCGTCGCCATCATCGAGAAAGGCAAATTGATCTACAGCGGCCCCGTGCAAGGTGTCCGCGACCAGATGGCGTCGGGATTGATCTACTGGGTCACGATTCCCGGCGATACTTCAAAGGCGATTGAGCTGTTGAAGGCCCACCCCGAAATTTCCGAAGCGGTCGCCGTCGATGGCCAGGTTAAAGTCACGTTCAAATCGCACGACGTTGATCCCGGTTTTCTGCCCGAAACATTGGTGCTTGGCGGCGTGAAATTCACCGGGCTCTGGGAAGACGAGCTCGGCCTCGAAGAAGTTTTCCTCCGCGTCACCCGAGGCGAAACGCAATAGCATCAAACGTGAAACACAAAACCGCATCCGCAATTCTGGGAGCAGTTGCGATTGCTGCTGGAATTGTCGTCTGGCAAAGCCAAGTGACGCGGGAACCGGTGATTCGCGGCGAAGATCTTTCCTGGTGGCTTGAACCTAACCGCTCGGGGACAGCAGATTTCAAACTCGCCCTGGAAGAAATGGATGCTCGCTGTGTCCGTTATCTAATTGGCGAATTGGATTGGAAGCCAGCGCCCGCCCCTGGAAAAATTCAAAGGTTTTTGCCCACCTCTGTTAGCCGTTTTTTTATTCGGCAGCAGCGTGAGGATCATCGACGAGAAGCTGCATCGATTTTAGGAAAATTGGGGCCGCTTTCGAAACCAGCAATTCCTGCTCTTCGCAATCTCGCGCACTACTCGGCCAATAATCAAACTTCGAGCGAACTGTCGGCGCAAGGTGAGGCAACAGGCGCGCTCGTTTTGCTCGGAGATGAATCACTGGACTCCTGCATCGATAAGCTTCTTGATCCAAAGAATCAGGATTGGAAAAGCGCTTGGTGGGCGATTGTCGCCCTCAGGACCAACGCCGCTTCAGCGGTTCCACGCATAGGCCAAGCATTTCACGCTTCAAACGATCAGAAATTTCGAGGGCGAATTGCTTTCCCGCTTCGATTTATCCGAAGCTATCCGGAACTAAGCGTCCCCATTCTAAGATCGCTTCTCAGCCATGAAGACAAATCTGTTCGCTTTCAGGCAATCGCCGGTCTACTGAACTTTGGCGTGGATGCTGAGCCGGCTTTGCCTGATCTGACAAATCTTCTGCAAACTGATCCAAGCAATCGTCAAATCCTGACGCTCGCTATTACCCAAATCGAATCCGCGTCACCCGAGGCGAAACGCAGTGAGCCAAAATGAACGTGCTCCCGATCATCGTCCGAGAGCTGCGCGCCGAGGCACGGCGCCCGGTCAACTATCGCCTGCGCATGTTCAGTGCCGTCGTTGCTCTCGTGGTGCTCGGATTTTTTGTCTGGGCGGATGCCGATGCCCGATCCGGCAGTCGCGCCTTCAGCTCGCTAACCTTCGGGATCTTCTGCGCCATCTGGGTGGGTGTTCCCGCGCTCGCCGCCGATTGCATCAGCCGCGAAAATCGAGAAGGAACGCTGGGGCTGCTCATTCTGACTTCGCTCAAGCCGCTTGAAATTGTTTTGGGCAAAGGCGCCATTCACGCCATCCGCTCGCTCACCCTGGTTGTCTCCGCCTTGCCGATTATCACCATTCCTTTTATGCTCGGCGGAATCACCGCGACCGATGTTCTCCGGACTTTTTTGTTTAACCTGTCTGCGCTCATCCTATCGCTCGCCGCCGGATTGCTCGCTTCCAGCCTTTGCCGGCAATGGACCCGCGCCATTATTTTAGCGGAAATTTTCGCTGGCGGTTTGGCGTTCGCCTTTGTTACGGCACTCAGCCTTTTCGTTGGTGGAACGGTCGGCGCAGCAACCCGCGCCTCGGAACGGCTCGTCGTCGTCGCCCAGCTTTTTTTTGATAGCTCGAGTTCACCCCTTCCTGCAACCACGGCTGGCCCGCCTAATATCACCGCGTTCTTGTTTCTGGCCGTGATGGGCTCGGGGGCCATTCTTGCGCTCGGGACAATCCTATCCGCCTATCGTCTGAAAACGAGCTGGCAGGACAACCCGCCATCCAACAGGCATCGTTGGATGCAAGATGTGTTTTTCAAACCCAGGATCGCGCTGGGATTGCTCCGCAAGCAAAACCGATCACGCCTGACGACAAACCCCGTGGGCTGGCTTCAGCAATATTCATGGACGGCGCGCTCCAGCAAATGGGCGTGGTGCTTCATCGTTATCCTCGGCGTCTCATGGCTCATGGCTGAAGAGGTGCGGCTGGTTCATCTCGGTTGGCCCTGGCTGGCCACGGGCTTGTTTCTCAGCATGGCATTCAGCGCCGTGGCGAGTTTTCAAAGGGAAAAACAGAACGGCGCTTTGGAACTGCTCCTGGTGACGTCCCTGGGCGAAAGGCAGATTATCTTCGGACGGCTCCGGGGCATCTGGGGCCAATTTCTTCCGGCGTTTTTAATTCTTCTGCTGACCGCCGTCCTCTTTCGTCTGGGAAATATTTTTAATTCAACGCTTCATTTTCTTTTCGTGCCCGTGGTCGGACTCTACTTCGCCATGCATCTGAAAAACTTCGTGGTGGCCTGGCTGCTCACAGCGGGCCTGACCTTGTTTATCCCGTCATTCTACTTCGGTTTTTCGCAGTCGCTCTTGCTGGCTTTCGTGACGAGCCTCGCCGCCGTCCTCCTGTATTTTGAAATGAAAGATCGAACCTTCGCTTTGGTGCGAGTCTGAAAACATGAACGTTCTTCCCATCATCGTCCGAGAGCTGCGCGCGGAGGCGCGGCGCCCGGTGAATTATTGGTTGCGAACCTTCGGCGCGGCGCTCCTGACGGTTTTTTTCGGCCTCCTTCTGGCCAACCAGTCCAACCTCAAGTCCGGGAAGGAATCGTTTGCCGTTCTCAGCTTTGTCGTTTTTATCGGCATTTGGATTGTCGTCCCCGTGCTCACCGCCGATTGCATCAGCCGCGAAAAACGAGAGGGAACTCTCGGCCTCCTCTTTTTAACCCCGCTCAGAGCAATCGAAATCATCCTCGGCAAAGGCTGCATTCACGCCATGCGCTCGCTGACACTGATCATTGCGGTGCTGCCGGTGATGGCGATTCCTTTCGTCCTTGGCGGAATCACCCGGGCCGATGTGATCTGCAGCCTGCTCTTGGACCTGACTGCGCTTTCGCTGGCCCTCGCCGCGGGATTGCTCGCGTCCTCACTCGCCCGCCAATGGTCGCGCGCGCTTATTTTAGCGGAGATTTTTGCCGCCGCCTTTGCTTTCGTTTTTTTGAAACTGCTCTTGTTTCTCGTGATGGGAATCCGCCAAGGAAACATCCTTGAAGACATTGGCTCCGTGTGGCAGGCGTTTTTTTTCTCGGCTCCCTTCAGCCTGCGACTCGGCTTCAGCTCACTTCTAGGCACAACGGCGAGTTCTATTCCCCTGAACGTCATTGCCCTCTTTTCCACGTCGCTGCTGGTCTTCCTCTTGGTCATCTTCTTTGCCGCATTCCGTTTGAAAAAAAGCTGGCAGGAGAGTGCCCCATCGCCTCGACAGCTCTGGCTGCAAAAGACCTTCTGCACCCCGCGCTTTTGGCTCAACACCTTCCAGCGCCGCAATCAGGGACGGCTCTCGCGCAATCCCGTCGGCTGGCTCCAACAATATTCCTGGAGTTCGCGCCTGAGCAAATGGGGCTGGTGCTTCGTCATCATTGCCTTCATATCCTGGTTGATCGGGAGCAATTTCACCCTGCTGCACCAGGGCTGCACGGTGCTGAACTACGGCCTGCTCGCCAGCATGGCTTTCAGCGCGGTTGGGAGTTTCCAGCGGGAGAAGCAGAATGGCGCGCTCGAGCTGCTGCTGGTGACACCGCTGCGTGAGAACCAGATCATCTGGGGCCGTTTGTGGGGAATCTGGGGACAGTTTCTTCCCGCGTTTTTCATTCTCATCCTCAGCGTGGTCGCGGCTCCCAATCACTATTACGCAAACTACATCGGCCTGAACCGGACGGACTTCGAAATCTTCCCCGCCGTCCGCGACTTCATCATTGTTCCCGTCGTCGGACTCTATCTTGCCTTGAGAATTAAGAGCTTTTTGGCCGCATGGTTCCTGACCTGTGTGCTGACTCTTATCTTTCCCGCATTCCTCCTTCCGGCAATTTTTGCCTGGTTTGGTATCGGAGGCCCGAACTTCAATGCGGCCACGGAGGATTCAATTCGCCTTCTCCAGACTCTTTTGCTTGTGCCACTGGCAGCGTGGATGGCGTTCAAGTTGTTCGAGCGATTGAGAAACCGAAGCTTCATCTTCGTGAACGGCTGACCGAATCACCATGACGCTACTGCCCATCGTCGAACGAGAACTCCGCGTGGCGGCGCGGAGCAAGATCACCCACCGCATCCGCATCTACGCGCCGATGGTTGGGATCATCGTCACGGGCTTGTTTCTCACGTTCGAATCCCGGGCGGGCACCGGTTTCAGCGTCGGCACCTATCTGTTCATGGCCTTGGGTTGGCTAAGCTTCATTTTCGTTTCGTTCGCGGGAGTGGTTCTGACTTCGGATTCCGTCAGCGAAGAACGGCGCGAAGGAACCTTGGGGCTGCTCTTCCTCACCGACTTGCGCGGCTACGACATCATTCTCGGCAAGCTCATGTCCAGTTCCCTGCAATCGTTTTATGGGTTGCTCGCCATCTTTCCGGTCCTCGCGTTGCCGTTGCTGATGGGCGGCGTGACGGGCACCGAGTTCTGGCGCATGCAACTGGTCCTGGTCAACGGCCTGTTTTTCTCGCTCGCCTTGGGAATGTTTGTTTCGTCGGTCAATCACGATTCACAACGCACGCTTCAGACCACATTCTTGCTGATGGCGGTCGTGCTGCTCGGTTTTCCGTTGCTCGACCCGTTCTACCATTGGACTTCCATCGACCATCTGTTTCTCGCGGCGGCCAGTCCGGGAACAACTTTCGCCATGGTGCTCACCAAAAAGTACCACCAGTTTTGGAGCTGCCTGGCGATCTCTCACGCGCTCGGCTGGACCTTTCTCGTTCTTGCCAGTTATTACACGCCGCGTCTTTGGCAGCAGAAATCAGCGGAAGAAAAAACCGAAACTCGCTCCTCCAATTTAAGATTCGGTTCGCCTCAAAGCCGCCAGCGCGTTCGCGCCCGGCTTATGGCAATCAGCCCCGTTTGCTGGTTGATTGCGAGGCGGCCGCGGCAGGGTTTCGTTTTTCGAGTTCTCATCTGGATTGCCTTCGGGCTTTTTATTGTGGCCTACGCAATGGGGTCGGTGTCCCAGAGTTTTCAAGCCCTGCTTCAGGGCGGTCGGGCATTTCTCGGATTCGCGCTGCTCGTCTGGATGGCATCGCAGGCGAGCCGTTTCTTTGTGGAAGGCCATGGCAACGGCGCTTTGGAACTTCTTCTCTGCACGCCGTTGACGGTGAACGAAATGATTCAAGGCCAATGGCACGCGCTCAAGCGCCTTTTCTTTTGGCCGGTTGTTTTGATGCTCGTGGTGACCGCTCTCGGAAGCATTCTCCAGATGAAAGGCATGGGGGCTCCTTCAATAAATTTAATGCCGTTTCACATTTTCACCCTGGTGACAGGCTTGATCAATCTCATCCTCGGGCTCATCACCTATGGCTGGGTGGCGATGTGGCTGGGCCTCGTCACGCGAAAGGCCAACATCGCCCTGATTAAAACATTTCTTTTCGTCATGATCCTCCCGTGGTTTGCGACCATTCTCTTGCAGCTCTTCCAGGTTTTTGCACCGGGCTTTTGGGGGCAAAGCTGGTTTGGACTTCCGGCCATGAGTTACATCACCACCGCAGCCTGGATGGCCAAAGACGTTGCGTTCATTCTTTGGGCGAGAAAAAATCTTTACAGCCGCCTGCGCGAAATCGCTTCCGGCGGAGCCATCGCGAGGCGGCCTGAGAATAGTCTTCCGCCAGCCGGTGCGCCTCCTGTAATTGTGAGCCCGGCATAAAATGACTTTTCTCCCCATCGTTGAACGAGAACTGCGCGTGGCATCACGCCGGCGCGGAACCTACCTGGTCCGCGTCGCCGGCGCGCTGGTTGCGCTGGCCATTGCGGGATGGATCATGCTTGTCGCCAGCAACGATCCCTTTGATCGACTGGGCCAGACGCTCTTTTTTCCGCTCTCAACAATTCTGTTTCTTTACAGCCTGATCGCCGGAACGAAGGTGACGGCGGATTGTTTGAGCGAAGAAAAACGGGACGGAACGCTCGGGCTTTTGTTTCTGACCGATTTGAAGGGATACGACATCGTCGCGGGCAAGCTGGCGGCCAATTCGCTCAATACCTTTTACGGATTGCTCGCGGCGTTTCCCGTTCTGGCCATCTCGCTGCTCATGGGCGGAGTCACCTCGGGTGAATTCTGGCGAGTCGCCCTCGTTTCCGCCAACCTCCTGTTCCTCTCGTTGACCATCGGGATGTTTGCGTCCGCCGTGTGCCGGGACGAACGGCGCTCGATGTCGCTCGCCTTTCTCGTTTTGCTGCTGGTCCTGGCCGGGGCGCCCGCAGTGGAACTGAGCTTCCACATTGCCGACAACCAGCGCGCGACGACGACGGCGTGGCTGGTCTTCAGCCCGGCGTTTTCGTGCTTCTCGGCCTTCGGCCAGCGCATTGGATTCGTTGCAAAAGATTTTTGGGTTCCAGTCGTTTTGACCCAGGTTTACGGCTGGCTGTTCCTCGCCCTCGCCAGCGTCATTGTTCCTCGCGCATGGCAAGACCGCGCCGCGTCGCCGCTCAAATTTCGCGCGTTCTGGAGAATTTTGCTCTCGGGCAATGCCAGGAAGGAAACGGCCCGTCGGACCGAATTGCTGAACACGAACGCGTTCCTGTGGCTGGCAGCGCGAGAGCCGTTCAAGATCAAGTTTCTTTGGGGAGTTTTCCTGTTCTTCGGAATCCTGTGGCTCTGGGCGTGGGCCACGTGGCCGAAAGAATGGGCGAGCCTCCCCGTCTATATTTGCACCGCGCTGCTCTTCCACACGTTGCTTAAATTCTGGATCGCTTCCGAAGCCTGCCATCGATTTGTGCAGGATCGGAAAAGCGGCGCGCTCGAACTCCTTCTCTCCACCCCGATCAGCGTGGAGGAAATCTTGCACGGTCAGAAACTTGCGCTGATTCGGCAATTCGCCGGGCCAGCCATTTTCATTCTCATTATCGACACGGTTTTCCTGTTCGCGGGACTCGGAAGCCGGGAATTAGGCATGGATGGCCCATCGATTTGGGTTATGGTCTGGCTCGCTGGAATGATCGTGTTTGTCATGGACCTTTTTGCCCTGAGCTGGACGAGCATGTGGTGCGGAATGAGCAGCGCGAAAGTGAACCGCGCCGGGAGCGAGGCGATCGGCCGCATCCTGGCCGTTCCGTGGATCGCGTTCTTCCTCTGCATGACGACGGTTGCAACCCTGCACGTTTTTTCCGTGATGCATTTGGACGAGCATGTCGTCCTGCTCCTGTGGTTATCGCTCTGCGTCGTGAACAACCTTATCTTCATGTCCTGGGCCAAGAATAACCTGCGCAATCGCTTCCGCGACATTGCCACCCAGCGGTTCGCATCCAGCCCGGGAATCCTCCGCCGATGGTTCTCGCGCACTGAAGGGACGGATCCAAGCGTTCCACCGGTCATCCTTCGCTAACCCGCGCCAACCTCCTCGATTTACGTCGCCGGCCGAGCGGCGACAGAGGTTTACAACTATTGACGGGCTGTGGCGATGGGCATAGCTTCGCCGCCCGGCATGCGTGGCTTATCCAGGAGTGGATGCGCTTGCGCTCCTTGAAAATGCTGCCTAAAACCGATCGATAATCTAATGATCAAACGAATCGTATTATTGCTCCTCGCCCTGACCTTCGTGGTCCAGACGGGCCGGGCCGCCTCCAAACCCAATATCATTTACATCCTCAGTGACGACGTCGGTTACGGCGACGTCGGTTGCTACGGCGCGACTCACGTTAAAACACCGCACATCGACCGGATTGCGAGGGAAGGAATGCGCTTCACCGATGCCCACGCCACGGCCTCGGTCTGCACCCCCACGCGCTATGCGTTTTTGACCGGTCGCTATGCGTGGCGCCAGCCGGGAACGGGCATTGCCGCTGGCAACGCGCCGTCCCTGATCCAGCCGGGCACGGTCACGGTTCCCTCGCTGCTCAAACAGGCGGGCTATGCGACAGGGCTGGTGGGCAAATGGCACCTCGGCCTCGGCCTGGAGAAGACCGACTTCAACGGCGAGATTAAGCCCGGCCCGCTCGAACTCGGCTTCGACTACGCGTTTTTCATCCCCGCCACCGGCGACCGGGTGCCGTGTGTATTCGTCGAAAATCACCGCGTCGTGCGGGGCGATCCGGCGGACCCGATTCGCGTCAGCTACCAGGGCAAGATTGGCGACGAGCCGACCGGGCGTGATCCCGGTGTCAAACTCAAGATCCGAGGTGACGACCACCATTCGGACACGGTCATCAATGGCATCCCGCGCATCGGCTTCATGTCCGGCGGCACGGCGGCACATTGGGTGGATGAAGACATCGCCGACCGGCTCACGACGCAGGCCGTGAAATTCATCGAATCGCACAAAGACGCGCCCTTCTTTCTTTATCTGGCCACCCACGACATTCACGAGCCGATGGTGCCGAACCCTCGATTCCGCGGCACCAGCGATTGCGGCTGGCGCGGTGATGTCATCCACCAGCTCGATTGGACGGTGGGCGAAATCCTCGCGGCGCTGGATCGGCTCAAGCTCGCGGGCAACACCCTCCTCATTTTCACCAGCGACAACGGCGGCGCGATCAAGGATACCTACGATGACGGCACCAATCCGCTGCATTCCCGGCAGGCTCCGAATGGGAAACTGCGCGGGTTCAAAGGCTCGCTTTACGAAGGCGGGCATCGCGTCCCCATGATCGCACGCTGGCCCGGGCACATTCCTGCGGGCGCAACTTCCACCCAGCTCATGGGCCATGTGGACACGCTGGCGACGGTTGCCGCGCTTACCGGCCAAAAGCTTCCGGCCGCTGCGGGCCCGGACAGCTTCAACGTCCTGCCTGCGTTGCTCGTGGAAAAAACTCCCGCGCCGCCACGCGACCACCTCGTTCTGCAAAACAACAACCAGGCTCCGCTGGCCTTGCGCCAGGGCGATTGGGTGCTGATTGCAAAAGGGGGCGGACGCCAGGGCGCGGCGAAGGCGAAACCCGGCTTTGAACTTTACAACCTCGCCACCGATCTCACCCAAACGAACGATCTCGCGGCCCAAAATCCTGACAAAGTGAAGGAGCTTTCCGCACAACTCGAAAAGCTGCGCGAACAAGGGCGAAGCCGTCCTTGATTTCAACCGAAGGTTTCCTGTTCAATCCAATGCAACCTCGCAACGATCAAAACCGATGAAATTATTTTTAAGCGCAATTATTTTTCTCTCCTTCACCTTGGCAGTGTCGGCGAAAGATTCGGCGCTTCGCATCATGAGTTTCAATCTGCGCTACGCTTCCACCAGCGAGCCGAACTCCTGGGCAAGTCGCCGGCCAATCATGAAAGATTGCCTGCGCAAAACCGCTCCGGACATCATCGGGACGCAAGAGGGTCTTTATTCTCAGTTAAACGATTTATCCGAAGATTTCCCCGAATACGCTTGGATTGGCCTGGGTCGGGATGGCGGCAGCCGTGGGGAATTCATGGCGGTGTTCTTTCGCAAAGATCGTTTCAAGCCGCTCGCCTTTGATCACTTTTGGCTCTCGGATACGCCTGCCTTGATCGGTTCGACGACATGGGGGCATCAGAACCGGCGCATGGTCACGTGGATAAAGTTTCTCGATCGCAACTCAAACGAACCCTTCTATTTGTTCAACACCCATTTCGACCATGAAGTGCAGCAGGCTCGGGAGAAAGCGGCTGTCCTGCTCCGCGAGCGAATCCAGGCCCTGAGCAATTCCATTCCAGTCATCGTCACCGGCGATTTCAACGCGGCTGGAGGCAGCAACAAAGCCTATTCCATCCTCACCGAAGGCGGATTTTTGACGGATACCTGGAATGCCGCGAAAACCCGGGGCAACGAGGGCATTGGCACTTTTAACAATTTCTCGAAAGCCGCCGTGGGGGGACCGAGAATTGATTGGATATTAACCCGAAACGGCGTGGCCGCCGACAGCACGGAAATTGTGACCTTCTCCGAAAACGGAAAATTCCCGAGCGATCACTTCCCGCTCGTGGTGTCCTTGCGACTGGCGGAGCATTCGAAATAGATCCGGCCGCTCGTGGCTATTGCAACGCCGTTGTATCAAAATATCTTGCTTGGAAACCTAATGCCTTTTAACGTTTTTCAACGTGGCGATTCGGTTGGATTGGTTTTGCGCCATTGTTCGGTTTGAATTATTTCGCGCGGTTAGCTCAGTGGTAGAGCATTACCTTCACACGGTAGGGGTCGCAGGTTCGAAACCTGCACCGCGCACCATCTTTTGTTGGTGTTTTTGGTCTTCTTGAGAATTTCCTGACACTTTCCTGACAGTCGGCAGGTCAGGCTGTCGCGGCAGCGGCCAAATGGCTTGGGTCTCGAGGGGGCAGGGTCATCACGTTCTGGCTGACCGCCGGACAAATCGAAAACCAACTTTTCGCCGCAGCGGGTTGAACCAGTTCCCGGTAGTTCTGAAAAATGATGGCGGGACTGTTGCCCGCTTCCAGGGCGACCTGTGGAACGTTCTGAATGGTCGCGACCCGGTAGCTGATGAAGGAATGCCGCAGCGCGTTTTGTTTCCACTGAAACTTTTGCTTCCGCGCAAATTTCAAAAGGGGTCTGGTCAGAATGGCGCTTAGATAAGGGCCTGTTTCGATGGTTTTTGTGACCACTTCCGACAACGCTCCACCACCATTTGGTGTCGCGGTTTGGTGAGCAAGCGAAAGTTCTTGGGGCGGCGTTTCACCGCGCGGGGTTCGGAGCGGCCGGGGCG
>CANJXF010000019.1 GCA_947478865.1 Verrucomicrobiales bacterium
ACGCCAACGAATTCGCGTTCCGCTGGAACACGCGCCATGACTCCGATGGAATTCGCCTGGCGAAATTCGTCGGATGCATCCAAGGCAAGCGTCTCATCTATCGCCACCTGTCCCAAACTTTATGCGTTTGCTAAGTATACAAGCCCAGGTGACCCTGTCCCCAGTTCTGGTGACTGTTGGTCGAGAGAAACTCAGGTAACTTGATCTCGTTCTCAGTGAACGTTTAATTCGTGTGTTAAAAAGCCGGAGTTGTTCTCCGGCTTTTTTGCGTACTGATGCAACCCGCCATCACTTGATCTCGCCTAGATATTTTCCCAGCCAGTAGCCAAACAAATATTCGTCACCAGGCAATTCCGTGGCGCCACCGTCGCCGCCGTCGAGAATGAACGGTTGCGTGTTGATCCGGACGAATTGGCGTTCGCCGGGCGGAAGCAATTCCTCCAGCTCTTTGCGGTAAAAATTCTCCGGCACCTTCGTCAAATCTTTGCGATGTGAGTTCTCAATGCGCCAGGTGATGGTGTCGAGCGGAACGCCGCGCAAACTCCACACCGCGCCTTCGGCATCGCAATCGTGTCCGCCGCCGCAGGCCGAGTGGATGAAGTTCCAAATCGCAAACTTCTCGGCGCGCTCGAATTCCCAGTGGTCGCGGACGGACTTCGCAAATTTCGCGCGCAAGTCATTGTTAAACGCGAAGTGATACAGCACCCAGTAATTGGCGAACCCGAGTTCATCGTCGGAATGATTCCACTCGTTGCCCATGTCGTCGCCAAAATGGATATAACCGGTTGTGGGACCAATCAATTTCATGGGGCTGACAATGTTTTCCAAAAACCCATGCTTATCCAAAAGCTCATACGCTTTGTCGCGATAAACTTTGTTGCCCGTCATTTTCCACGCGAGCTGAAGGCCAGCGATCATTTCCGCGCTGTTCAAGCGCCGGTCCACGATGCTGTGCGGATAATGATTTAAATACTCTGGATTCCAACGCCCCCAAAGCGTCGGCTTGCCGTCAACGTCGATGAGATACCAACCATTACGAATGATGTGGTCAATGATCTGGACGTAATTGGTGGCAATGCGCTGGCGCTCGGCGTCGGTCTTGGCGACGAGTTGCCACATCACGCCGTGGGCCAAGGTGTGCGACGTGAACTCGTCGCTGCTCGTGTGGCCTTTCCAATCCCAATCGCCGCCGGGCAATTCACGCCAGCGCTCGGGATCGGAATATTTAAACCCGTGACGCTCGATGGTGCGTGCGAAAAAACCATCGCGTTGCGGAAGCGTTTGCAACCGTTCCAGCGCGGCGAACGTTTCCCAGCAATTCGAGCGAGCCTGCGCGCTGCCCGTCGCGGCAAAACGAAACGCCTGGCTCGCCAGATAATACGAGCTCCAGCCGCCGTCGTTGTCGGTGTCGATGATTTCGCTGCTCGCCAGGTCGCCGGGCACGAGCAAACGGCGCTCGCCGGTGAGTCCGAATCGAATGTGGCGCAAACGTAATTTGCGATCGTACCAATCGACCTTCTCCGCGAGGGTCATCGGGCGAAATTCGATCTTGTTCAGCCCGGTTTTGGTAAGCACGAGCACGTTCCCATCGGCGTCCAATTTCAGATCGATAACGGCATCGTCCGACATCCAACGTTTGGACGCGTAGTAGCGAATCCCGCCCGGTCCGTCCGGCAAGGATGGCTCGGATTTTTTTGCGCCGTCGCGACGTTGAAAAAAGGCGCCTCGCGTCGTCCCAGCCCACAATCCCTCGGCGGTCGGCGCGAGGCAGGTGATATCCGTCACGGGCAACTTCGTTTGGAGCGCCGTCGTCCGGGTTCCATTTTTGAGATCCAATCCGTAGTAGCCGTTGTGCGTCCCGACGAGCAGTTCGTCACCGCGAAACGCGAGCGTGGTAAGCCCGGAACTTTGGTGAAATTTCGTGATCACGCCTTTGCTGATCCGATGAATTGCACCTTCTGTGAGCACAAAAAAATCGTTGCCCAACGCGAACAATTTGAACGGACCTTTCGCTGGCGCTTCGATTGAGGCAATCCGTCCGTCGCGCATCGCGGCCAGCTTGGCGGATCCCGCGAGCAACACCGTTCCGTCATCTGCAACGGCAAGAGAATGGAAATCACCTTTAGGCAAATGGCCGAGCGGCTTCCCACTGTCGCCATTGGAAAGCCAGCGATCTTCGAACAAATAATAAAGTTCGCCGCGCCCGAGAGCGATGTCCCGAGCAGCCAGGTTGGCCAGCGGACGAAAACTGCGGTCGGGTGCGAGCCTGTTCTCAAACGTTCGCGCCACCCCGCGATCGGTCAGCACGTATGGCACTCCGTTACGATCAATTTCCAGACGGCGGAACGTGGCGTTGGTCAACGCCGCCGTCGTCTCAAATTTAACCGAGATGTCTTGGAGAAAAGGCGTGTCCTTGACCGCAGCGCCAGCGGCCAACGTGAAAATCAGCCCGATCACGACAAGGAAATGCTTCATGCCGGTGACAATGGCAAATCGGATCCGCGATGGGAAGGTTAAGCATCGATTACGCAACTGAGCCGAGGCTTTCGCAAAAGGTTCAACGGTTCCGCCGCCCAGTGGAAACCGGTAGAGGCGCACACGGAAGCTCCCGCACCGGAAACGACTTGCTAGTTGTTCAGGGAATCTTATTCTCGCTTCACACCTAAATAAAAACGTTCACAAACAAATCGATTATCGACGGCAAGGAGTTCTTCATATGAAACAAATCAGCAAAATCTTCATGCTCGGATTGGCCGCCATGATGGCTAACTTCGGCTCGGCTGCGGAATCCCCTTCCGCTGCAAAAATCACCAAAGCCCTCAAGCAGCTTGGCGAAAAAAATTACAGCTGGACCACCCAAATGAAAGAGGCGGACGGAAGTTCCGGCCGGCTCGGCGCCATCGAAGGCAAGGCGGAAAAAGGGGTCACTTTCCTGAGTTTTGCTCCCGGCGGTATTCCGGTTGAGGTCTGCATGAAAGGCGACAAAGGCGCGGCAAAAGCATTGGAGGGATGGCAGACTTTCGACGAAATCTCGGCAACCAGCGGACAAGCCGCAGCCATCGTGAAATTTCTGAAAGCCTATAAAGCTCCGGTGGCGGAATCAGCCAGCCTCGCTGGCAGTGCCAAGGAATTGAAAGAAGTCGACGGCGCTCTTACCGGCGAACTCAAGGAAGATGCCGTGAAGGAAATGTTGCTTCTCGGCGCGCGTCGCCGCGAAGGCCAGGAAGCGCCAAAAACGACCGATTCAAAAGGTTCGGTAAAATTCTGGATCAAAGACGGCGCATTGACCAAATACGAAATTAATGTCCAAGGCAAAATCGCGGCAGGCGAACGCCAAATGGAAATCAACCGCACCACCACGGTCGAAGTCAAAGACGTCGGCTCGACGAAGCTGGAAGTGCCGGCCGAAGCGAAAGAGAAGTTGATTTAATCCCGGCGCACCAAATTTTGATCGTTCCAGGTTGGGCGGCATCATCGATGCCGCCCAATTTTTATTTGGACGCAGCCGCCTTCAAACCCGGCAGCCAGCGCGTCAGCAGGTCGTGGCAGTTTAAGACCTTTTCCGCGAGATCCATTGGCACGTAGTAGTATTGGTTCGAGGCTTCGAATCCGATTCGCGAATCGCGCGTTTGGATTTGATACAACCTTTGAGCAAGCGCCATTTCGCTCCTCAACGTTTCCTCCAGTTCCTTGAGGACTTGAGCGACGGAATTGGGCGAGCGCTTTTTATCGGCGAGCTGGCCGCGCAATTGGACGAAGCGCGATTGATTGGCCGTGCTACGAAAATGGATTGCGGCTGCTTCCGCCACGCTCAATTCATCGTGGAAATTTTTTTGCTGAATCGCTGAGAGCTTGACGCCTTTCGCGGAAGACTTCAGCCCGACAATCGCCCGATCAAAACCATTCGCGATTTTCTCCATTTGCCCAGCAAACACGTCGACCGGATAGGCCCCGCGCCAGCCATTGAGATCGTCGTAAGGAAACCCGACCATGGTGGCCGCGAAGCCGGTCGGTTTCTCCCACAGCAGGTTCGATGGACCGGCCTGCATTGGCGTGGAATAGAGTCCGCCGCCAAAAGGGAATTCGCTGAAGGCCACGCTGAACTCATGCCACGCCTTCACCACGGCGGGAGCGAGTTGCGGACCAAAACGCCGACGCGCGACAAGCTCCATTGCGTCGGCAGGAGTCATCGCGGCGTTCTGGCCGATTTCGGAAACGACTTCGAGATTAGGCGAGGGATAACCGCCCAGCGTCCAGCCGAGCATCAGGCCATTCACGCTGGCAGAACGGAGATTCGCGGCGTGTTGAGCCACGTTTTCCACGGCGGGAATGTAAGGCGTCGCAGAAAGCTCCCAGGTATTGCCAGCCTGAACCTTGGCAAGGGTTTTAAGTCCGCGCTGGCGAGCCATCGCCCAATGCTTGGTCGCACGCGGTCCGGGACCGACGGTAGAAATGGAATATTCGCCAATCACGCTTTTCACGCCGCCGCGTTCGATTGGAATGCTCCACTCGCTCACACTCATCAGTGCTACCTCGGCGGGCAGCCGATCAATGATTTCCTGAACCCATCCGTCGGACCAACCCCAATCCCAGGCAATCAATTGCGTAGCGCTGCCCGCCTTGCGAATGCCGTCGTGGAGCAAGCGGTGGAATTCACCAATGACTTCGCCCGGCGCGCGCAGGCTGCAGCGAGGGCATTTCGCTCCGCCGTAGTGCGACCAGCAGTTGGTCAAATTCTCCGAACCGCTGATCGTGAAAAATCCAGCAAGGTCCGGCACCTCGCTGCAGATCGAGAAAACGGCATCGGTCAGATATTTCTGGACGTCGGGATGACTGGTGCAAAGCGTGGCGTGGTCGCCTTCAGTCACACCCTTCAATTGCGGGTGGGTATCGAAAAAAGCCAGCGGCATGGCGCGTGGTTCGTTGAGATAAAGATAAATTCCGATGCCGTGTCGGCGGGCGCGGGCAACCAGAGACCGGAGATTTTTCAAGCGCTCTTGGAATCGAACACTGAGCTTTGCGTCCCACGGGAACGGAGCAAGCTTGTAAAGCACAGCTTGCAACCAAACGCCATTGACTCCCGCCGCAGCCATGCGGGCGAGATAACCATCCGGGTAGGGATCGGCTTCTTTTTCGAGCAGGGGATCGCCATAAAGCGCGAAGTAGGAATAACAAAAGCGGGGTGAAAACGTGGATTTGCCAGGGGATCCAGCCTCGCGGGCAGCGGAAGGTTTAGAGGCGAGCTGCGCCGCGAAATGGAAAAGCGGCTCCTCCAGTTCGCCCACGCCGTTGGGAAAGTCCTGCCGGATGAGCGCGGCAATATCCTGCGCGCACTGTCGAGAGTTCTCAGCAGGTGGAGCGTATTTTAGCGGTTCGCACTTCGGTTTCAGGTTGCCGAGCTTTACAAAAAGAAAATCGTCTTCCCGGAGCGTAAAAGCCATTTTCTCGGGAGTCCATGCGAGCAATTCCAGCAGCTGTTCGTAAGGCAATAAATGCCAGTTGCGCTTGATCACCGTGAGGTAGGAGCGGCGCTGTTGATCGGCCGTAATGCGCGGCGGTTTACTCAGGCCCATTGATTGCCCGATTCGCAGAATGTCCGCCGCTTTAGCTCCTACCACTTTGGCGAGGCGATCGGCGGGAACGAGTTGCCAGTTGCGCCAGACGTAAGCGTGCAGGCGATCCGGAAAATGCGAAAATCCGAGAGCGCCCGGAGCGCCGCCCCTGGGTAAATCGGCAACGGACAATGACTTGCCGCCGGATCCAATTTCCTCGGCAAAAAGTGATCCAGGAAAAAACGCCAATCCCCCGATGGAAAGGGCAGAGGCTTTAAGAAAGTTGCGGCGATTAAATTCCTCGAATGATTGGTTCATGGTGTTCCACCGACAATAACGGAGCCAGCTTGAGGCTTTCAATGAACTTTCTTGATCGCGGGAAAAACCTAAGTTTGAGAACGAGCAAAACTGCTTATTGCATGGACGATTCCTGAATGAGAACCGCTTTTTCGGTTTACATCTGAAAACACTCGGTCAATCAGCCCACTTCCCAGCAAAATGGCCTCAAACGGCGGATATCGCGGGTCCTCACCTTCCGGCGATTATGACGTCAGGCAGGCAGGAAATACATGCCAGACACGTTTCTCATCGGTGAGAAACCCGCCGCTTCAATTGCTTGGTAAGCCAATTGCTCATGTCAGATCTGATTCTTGAATTTAAGGACTCCGGTAACCGTTCAAGGAAGCGAGATCAATCATGCAAACAAATTGGAACCATAAGTTTATTCTGGCCGCCATCGGCATCATTCTGACGGCCAGTCCCGCTGTTGCCACGCCGCCACCCGGCGGCTCGGCGCCGATCGCGCCTCCATCCGGCGGCTTCGATATTGATGGTGATTTGATCGCCAATACGCCCCTTTTGAACGGCGGCGACTGGGCGCCGAATACGAACGGCGCACCCGGCACCGGGCTCAGCGTGCTTGGTCCAACTGGAGTGCCGCTCGATCCGATTCGCACGTTTCATTTTGTGGATGCCTATAACGACACGACGGACAATATTTTCAACGGCGGTGCCAAGTGGGTGGATAACCCGAACACGTGGGGTTGGACCACTGGCAAACCCTCTTCCAAGACCGACATCAACAACGTTCTGCTCCACCTCAGTTCCGACACCAATGGTCATGTTTGGGCCGTGATTGCAGCAGATCGCTTGAGCACCTCCGGCGATTCTTACATCGATTTCGAATTTCTTCAAAATACGCTCACGCTGAACGGAAATGGAACGATCACCTCCAGCGGCCCAAATGGAGGTCGCTCCACGAACGACATTCTATTGAGCGTTGGTTTCACCGGCGGCGGCAAAGTGGCGGACTTTTTCGCATGGCGCTGGCAGTCCAGCGGCAGCGGCTTTGCCTATGCCGATGTCACAGCGAATTTGCCCGCGGGCCGCGTATTCGTCGCGATGAATAGCAACACCATCCCCACCCCCTACAGCGCCTTCGGTCAGATGACCTACGCGCCGAACGCATTTGCCGAAGCAGCCGTTGACCTCACCGCTTTGCTCGGCAACTTCGATCCATGCATCTCCGTCGGATTCAAGACCATCATGGTCAAGACCAAGTCCTCCTCGTCGAGCAGCGCATCGATCGAGGATTTCATCAACCCGATCCAATTCACCTTGAACATCGGCCCTGGCGCAAATGCCGGCCCTGATCAGGTTCGTTGCAACGAGGGCACGGAAACAGCCTTCGCCCTCCGAGGCGTGGCGTCCAGCGGCATGCAAGCGGTAGGCAGCATTGGTTGGAGCGTCCTCAGCGGGAACGCAACGATCGATGATCCCACCTCGCTCGCAACGAGTGCGCGCGTCTCCACCGCCAGCGCCACGTTGCGTCTCACGGTTACGCAGATCAACGGTTGCGTGAAGACCGACGACGTCGTGCTCACGGCGCAATCCTCGCCCGCCTGTGCAATCACTGGTGCGACCGACACCTGTCCGCGCACTACCAACACCTTCAACGCACCGTTAGGAATGGGCAGCTATCTATGGACCGTAGTTGGGAATGGTTCGATTTCCGGCCCGACCAATCAATCGACGGTCAAGGTTGTCGCAGGCCCGGCTTGCGGCGCAAACTACACGCTCGCGCTAGCCATGAGTACCAACGTCTGCACGGTTTCCTGTTCCACAGATGTGGCGGTGGTGGATACCGGCGCACCTGTGCTCACTTGCCCGCCGGACCTGGTCCTAGATTGTCCGGCAATTACAACCACGAACTCGACCGGCGTCGCCACGGCAACAGATAGTTGCAGCCGCGCCACAGTGACTTATAGCGATTCCGAAACCAGCAGTTGCGGTGCGACCAAAGTAATCGCGCGCACATGGACAGCCACGGATGAATGCGGTAATTCCGTAAGTTGCGTCCAGAGCATCACCGTGCGCGACCTCACCCCGCCGGTGATCACCTGCCCAGCCAATCGCACGTTGGAATTTCCAGCCGATTCCAGCCCCGCCAATACCGGCTTGGCAACGGCCGCGGATGCCTGTAGCGCAACCACCGTCACGTTCAGCGACCTGATCACGACAAACTGTGGAAACACCTTGGTCATCTCGCGCACCTGGACTGCAAACGATCAATGCAACAACCATTCAAGTTGCACACAGATTATCACGGTGCGGGATACTACGGCACCCGTCATCACCTGCCCGCCGAACATGACGCTGGAAGCCCCTGCGGTCACGACAACCAATGTCACGGGGGCCGCCACAGCTTCGGACACGGCCGGTTCATTCACCATCAGCTATGCGGATACGACGACCACCAACTGTGGCAATACCTACACGATTTTGCGTCGCTGGACCGCAACCGACCAGTGCAGCAACAGTTCAAGCTGCACCCAGACCATCACGGTGCGGGACACGACGGCCCCAGTCATAATCTGCCCTACAAATTTGACCCTGGAATGCCCGGCTATTACTACGACGAACGCCACCGGTGTTGCAACGGCCACGGATGCCGCCGGATCGGTTTCCATCACCTTCGTCGACTCCACCACGAATGGTTGCGGCGGCACTCAAACCATTTCGCGCCGCTGGATCGCCACCGACCTTTGCGGCAACAGTTCAGGTTGCACACAGACGATCCTCGTTCGCGATACGACGGCACCGGTTATCAGTTGCCCGACGAACATGACGCTTGAATACCCAGCGGCCACGACAACCAACGTCACGGGAGCCGCCACAGCCACCGATGCTTGCGGCACGTTCACAATCACCTATGCAGACTCGGCCACCACGAATTGCGGCAACACTTTCACGATCTCCCGTCGCTGGACCGCAACCGATCAATGCAACAATTCCTCAAGCTGCACGCAGACCATCACCGTGCGCGACACGACTGCTCCTGTCGTTGCGTGCCCAGCCAGCGTCATTCTCGACTGTCCCGCCGTCACGACAACCAACGCCACCGGCGCAGCCACCGCCACGGATGCTGGCGGCTCGGTCTCGATCACCTTCGTTGACTCGACAACGAACGCTTGTGGAAATACGAAGACTATCACGCGTCGCTGGACGGCCACGGACCTTTGCGGCAACAGTTCGAGCTGCGTGCAGAGCATAACCGTCCGCGACATCACGCCACCGGTGATTACGTGCCCGCCCAGCCTCACCGTCGAGTGCGGCACAAGCACGTTGCCCGTCGCGACCGGCACGGCAACGGCGTTGGATACCTGCAATTCCGTAACCGTTGCCTATACAGATGTCGTGACTAACCTGTGTGGCAACACGAAAATCATCACCCGGACCTGGACCGCCAGCGACTCCTGCGGCAACAAATCAAGCTGTGATCAAACCATCACGGTGCGGGACATTACCCCACCCTCGCTCAAGCTGCCGGCCGATCTCGTAATGGAGTGTCCCGGTGACACACGCACGAATGTGACGGGTGTGCCCACCGCAGTGGACGGCTGCGGATCCGTCTCGATCAGCTACAGTGATGTGGTCAGCAATAGTTGCGGTGCGACCCGAACAATCCTTCGACTATGGACGGCGATTGACCAGTGCGGCAACACAACCAACGGATTGCAAACCGTAAGGGTGGTTGACACACAGAAACCAAGGATCACCTGCCCTGCGATCGCAGTCCAGTGTGCGGGCGATGTGCCGGCGGCCTACTCTGATCTGGCAACTTTCCTCGCCGCAGGCGGAACTGCCAGCGATAATTGCGATGCCGCCCTGACGTTTTCCATCACCAGTGCCGGCGGCCTGGTGGGCAGCTGTCCCGGGACGGTAACCCGGGTTTACAGGGTGACCGATGATTGCGGCAACTTTGCCGAAGCGACTCAAACCATCGTCGTGAAAGACACCATCGCCCCAGTTCTAACCTGCGCTCCCAGCATGACGGTCCAATGTGGCGACTCATTGGATCCGGCCCTCACCGGTCGTGCCAGCGCCACGGATAACTGCGACACCAACGTGGTTGTCACCTACAGCGATGCTATCGTCCCTAGCTCCTACAGCATCAACTGGTATGCCGCCGATCCGGTCAGCGGCAGCGCGCCATACCTGCCGACATATCTCAAGCTTGCCCCCGGCAGCCTGTCGTGCCCTAACGGCGGCCGGGCCGCCGATCCGCTCCGGAATGCTGTCGCCTATGGACCGACCTCCAGCCAGCTGGATGCCTTGACTTCATTGGGCGGCGAACCGATGTCGCTGGGACAGATTGTGCCGTTTGAGGCTGTCATAGAAGCCACCGGAGGTACTGGGCCAGAACACGGCACGATTGAATTCAAGACCAGCTGGAGCACGCACACCACCTCCAACGACGAATTCGGTTACGATAAAAACTACAAGGTCTATTGCGCATTCGTGGATACCGCCGACCAGGGCTCAGTGGACCCACACAACAATGCCAAGGTGGAATCCTTCAGTTCGGTGATGGTCAACACCGGCACCATTGACGAAAAGATTCAAGGCACGTTCCGGGTCTCAGGCCTCGATTCTGGCGACCGCGTGATCGTGGAGGTCTGGGTGGTGCTCATGACCACTCAACCAGATCATGTGGGTGGCACCATTGCCTCAGACCTCGTCTCGGCCCAGAAAGTCCTCACTCCACCCGAGGCCATCATCACAGGCGGCAAGACCATCTCGATCGGGAATCTCAACAAGATGACCGCGCTTCCGCAAGCGCAGACCCAACCCCCGCTGCCGCCTCAGCCACCGCAACCACCGGCTCCCGCGGGTCGCCTCGTCAATGTAATTAACCGCACCTGGGCGGCTGCGGATAATTGCAACAATCGCAGCACTTGCGTTCAGCAAATCACCGTGCGCGACGCGACACCTCCGACCCTCATCGCGCCTGAGAGTCTGGTTCTCGAATGCCCATCGGACACTCGAACCAATGCGACTGGCGTTGCCCTGGCCCAGGACTCCTGCGGCTCGGCAAGCATCACTTACAGCGACACGATCAGCAATGGTTGTGGCGGCACCCAGATCATCTCCCGCCTTTGGTCCGCAATCGACGAGTGGGGCAATACCACCAACGTCATGCAGACCATCACCGTTCGCGACACCACACCGCCGACAATTTCCTCTGTGACCAATAAGACGATCAGCTCAGACACGGCGCTCGTGTTTGACACCCCCACCGCGAGCGACACCTGCGGCGTGGCGTCCGTCCAGGTCTTGGGCACAACCACCAACGTGATCAGCGCCAGCGCTTATGCTGTCACCCGCACCTGGCAGGCGACTGACTCATGCGGCAACGTTTCTTCCAACCAATCGCAGACCATCACGGTTCAGGTGGTTCAAACTCCTGCAATCCCCAGACTCGCGCTGACGAAGGCTTCGAGTCCCGGCCTGTTGATTCGCTGGCCCACGAACGCATCCGAGTATCGCCTGGAATGCGCGGACAGCATCTCGGCCACGCGTTGGTACCCGGTCGCCATCACCCCCGTTATCACCAACGCTGAATGCTGGGTCTACATCGAGCCCAAAGGCCCATGCCAATTCTTCCGTCTGGCCAACACCCCGCCCGCTCTGGAAGCCCTGAAGCTCACGGGCGGGAGCATGCAACTAACCTGGCCAACGGCGCCGAGCGGTTTCCAACTGGAATCAAGCGACACCTTGGCCCCGGGCAGCTGGATGCCGGTGGTGCTAACACCCGCCGTGAGCAACACGCTCAACCATGTGGACGTGCCGCCCAACGGGCTGAAGAAATTCTTCCGGTTGAAGAAGTGAGATTAATCACGAAGCCATCGTGCCTGCTAACTGATTCATTCAATCAACACTGGACTGCCGTCTATACGAACGAGGTCGAACAAGCTCTGAACAACTAAAGCCTATTCTCCAAAACTACGTTCTTCCGCCAAAAATGGCTGAAGCTGCCGTAAGGAGAAAAACACAACCTGAACGCGTCATGAACGGACTTTGCGCGCTTTGTCTTTTCCATCCCACAGATGATTGACGACATAGAGTAAGGTCAGGCCGCTGACGACAAACACCCCGGTCAGAATAATAGCTGGCCCGGTGCGCCCGTATAGATAGCTGCCGATGGCGAAGAGCGACGACCAGATCAGCACACAACCAGACACCCACCCCGCCGTCGCCATGCCCATGTGGTCGCCATGCAACGCTGCGTCGGCTTCCGTCACTCCAGCTTCCACACGCACCCTGGTCCAGCCTGGCCCAGCAGGGTGGACCTTCTTGTAAAAATCAACGAGTTTCGCGGCGTCCGTCTGGGGAGCAAGAAACGCTGCGACCAGCCAGCAAACGGTCGTAAAACTGACTTGCAGGATTGTAGTTTGCGCAAAGCCGATGTGCGGCAGCACCCCGAGCTTCTCCAGGTAGGGAAATCCAGCCGCGCTGATCAGAGAGGCTGCCATCGCACTGACTTCGCACCAGGCGGATACCCGCCACCAGAACCAGCGCACGATGTAAAGCAAGCCGGTGCCTGCGCCGATCGAGAGCAGGATCTGAAACGCCTGTTGGGCCGAACTCATCTGCGTGCTCAACAGCGCCGCCACCACGTAAAGGCCGATGGTGCAGAGCCGCCCCACGTTCACATAATGCCGCTCGCTCGCATCCTTTTTCATGAATCGCCGGTATAGATCATGCACCAGATAAGATGATCCCCAGTTCAGATGCGTCAGGATGGTGGAGGAATTGGCGGCGATGAGGCCGCCCACCATCAAACCGACAAACCCGACGGGCAGGAACTTGAGCATCGCTGGAAAGGCACTGTCGTGCCCGATGAGTTTCGGGTCGGCATTCGGAAAAGCCGTCTGGATGGAGGCCAGGTCCGGAAATATAATAATAGAACAAAGCGCCGTGATGATCCATGGCCAGGGACGCAGCACGTAATGGGCGAGGTTAAAGAAGAGCACGCCGCCCAGGGAGTCCTTCTCCGACCTGGAAGCCAGCATCCGTTGGGCAATGAAGCTGCCGCCACCCGGCTCGGATCCGGGATACCAGTTGGCCCACCAACCGATGGCAATGGGCATAATGAAAATCATCAAGGCCAACTGCCACATCGAGAAGTTTGGCAGCAGGTTTAGAATAGGCTGGCCAGTGCCGTTGATGGCGGACATCACCGGTTCGCCGCCGTCCGGAGTGATGACCTGAAGCTTGCCAAGTTTTTCAATCAATACATCCAGCCCGCCCACCGCCTTCAGAGAAAAATACGCCGCCGCGATCACCGCCGTCATCTTAATGAAGAACTGGATCATATCGATGACCAGCACCCCCCACAGACCGGAGTGCGAGGCAAAGGCCACGTTCAAGATTCCGCAAATGACAATCGTCTGCCAGGGAGGCATGCCAAAGAGGATGTTGGCGATTTTGCAACCCGCCAGGGTCACAATGCCCATGATGAAACAGTTGTAGAACAATCCCAGATACACGGCGCGGAAGCCGCGCACGACGGAGGCCGCCTTGCCCGAATAACGCAATTCGTAAAATTCCAGGTCGGTCATCACGCCCGAGCGTCGCCAGAGCCGGGCGAAGAAGAACACGGTCGCAACACCCGTCAATACAAAGGCCCACCATTGCCAGTTGCCGGCCACCCCGAACTTGCGCACTTGCTCCGTCACCCAGTTGGGAGTGTCGCTGCTGAAGGTCGTCGCAACCATCGAAAGTCCAGCCAGCCACCAGGGCACGGAGCGGCCCGACGCAAAAAACTCCGAGGTGTTCTTGCCCGCGCGTTTGCCAAAAAACAAGGCGGGCACAAAACAGATCAGCAGCGTGGCTGCAACGATGATCCAGTCAATCAGTTGTAGTTTCATTTAGTCTTTTCCGCACCCACTTCGCTTCATGAGCCGATTGCCTTAGCATGGATGACTCAACGATTTAAAATAGAAGGGGCGCACTGGCAAGATGGCCAGTCAGAAAGCGCAAACCAACCTCAAAATTTTTTGCCGGCCAATTGGTTTTCCAACGCTACCCAGTATAACCGGCCGTCGCGACCGTGCATCAAATCCTTGCAACCATCACTGTGCCATGCTCATTCTTGCGGACAGACGGACGTTGCTTGAAAAACATTATGAAATCACAAATCCAATCAGCACTCGCGCAGGTTTTCATCAGTTTGATTCTGGCCGCGCCAAGCCCGGCAGCCGGTCCCGACTCCTATTCCGTAACCGACTTCGGCGCCAAGGGCGATGGCAAGTCGGACGACACGGCGGCGTTTCAAAAAGCACTCGACACTGCGGGCAAGGCTGGCGGTGGCGTGGTTTATGCCCCGCGCGGAAATTATTTCTTTGCCGGACACCTCAATATTCCGGTGGCTGTCACCCTTAAAGGAGTTTGGGAATCCGTCCCGGCGCACAACGGCATCCGCGACGCGGGCCTGCCCAAACCCACGGACGACGGCACCACGTTTCTTGTCACGGAAAGTGCGGGCAAGGAGGATGGCCCGCCATTCATTACCCTAACCCACAATAGCACGCTCAAAGGAGTGGTAATCTATTATCCCGACCAGAAGCCGGAGGAAGAGCCCAAGCCGTATCCCTACGCGATCGCCATGCGTAACAAAAACCCGGCGGTCCTCGCCGTCGAGTTGCTCAATCCCTACAACGGCATCGATGCCTCCCAGAATGAGCGCCATCTGATCCGCGACGTCCAGGGGCAGCCGCTGCGGCGCGGGATTTTTGTGGATTTCATCTACGACATCGGGCGCATCGAGAACGTCCACTTCAATCCGTGGTGGAGCCTGCACCCTAAATTATTTGCCTGGCAGCAGGAGCACGGCGAGGCGTTCATCTTTGGGAAGAGCGATTGGCAATACGTCTTCAACACCTTCTGCTTCGGCTACAACGTTGGTTACAAATTCATCAAAACCAAGTCCGGGGATTGCAATGGAAATTTTGTCGGCATCGGCGCGGATGATTGCTTTACGGCGCTGGACGTGGAGCAATGCTCGAACATCGGTCTGCTCATTTCCAGCGGCGAATTTGTTTCATTCCACGGTCCAGACCCGACGATGGTGCGGGTGGGCACGAATAACGCCGGAAGCATTCGCTTCGTCAACTCGGCGTTCTGGGGGCCGTGCAATCAGATCGCCAAAATCGCCGGCAGAGGAACCGTGGGTTTCAGCGATTGCACGTTCGTGCAATGGGATCGCAACAAGGAAGGCCGGCACGCGATCCAAGCCGGGAGCGGCAGCGTCGTTGTGCGTGGCTGCGAGTTTCAGGAAAACAAGCCGCAGATCGAACTTGGCGAGAACGTGCGCCGGGCCGTGGTCACGGACAATCTGATCAAGGGCAAGCAGCGCGTGGTGAATCACAGCCGGGGAATGGTCGTCCTGAGCAACAATGCCAGCGACGTCCCGAATCCTCCGGCGAGCAAGCCATGAGAGCGTAAGCCAGGTGAAGATTTCAAAGCCGCTTCTCGTCAGTAACATAACTATGAACCATCGGATCGTTTACGGTTTGCTCCTATCCATCCTGTTTACCGCAGCTTCACCCGTCCGCGCAGCGCTACCCCAGATCGCGCTGACCAACGCCTTCCCGGCATTGCCGCTGGAACGCCCGATTTGGATGAGCCAGGCGCCCGATGGATCGAGCCGCCTTTTTATCGTGGAGCAGCGGGGCCGCATCCTCATCGCGCAAAAGGGCAGCGATGGCTCGAGCGCCGTGGAGTTTCTGAATATCGTTGGCCGCAAGCCCCAAGAAGACAACGAGGAAGGCTTGCTCAGCCTCGCGTTCCACCCGCAGTTCAAGACGAATGGGCTTTTCTACATCTCCTACAACCAGCAGAAGCCTCGGCGCAGTGTCATCAGCGAATTCAAAGTCTCCGCGACCAATTCCAACCAAGCGGACCTCGCGTCGGAGCGGGTTCTGTTACAAGTGCCGCAGCCTTATGGAAATCACAAAGGCGGCCAGATAGGTTTTGGGCCGGACGGGTTTCTTTACATCATGCTCGGGGACGGCGGCGCAGCCAACGACCCCCATGCCAACGGCCAGAACACCGCCACGTTGCTAGGCAAAATCCTGCGCATCGACGTGAACACGCCTTCGACGGTGGGCAAAGACAAGCTTCCCTATGGCATCCCGCGCGACAACCCGTTTAACGCCGAACCGGATCAATATGGCGTGCGCAAGGAAATCTGGGCCTATGGCCTGCGCAACGCGTGGCGCTTCAGTTGGGATCGCGAGACCGGCACCCTTTGGGCGGGCGACGTGGGCCAGGACGAGTGGGAGGAAGTGAACATCCTGGTCAAGGGCGGCAATTACGGGTGGTCAGTCCGCGAGGGCACCCATCATTTCAAGCCAGGCCCGGAAGGCGGGCGTTACATCGAGCCTGTCCTCGAATACCCGCATCGGCCCGACCTGCTCCCGAAATCCCACCTGCCCAATCACGGCATCGGCTTGAGCGTGACCGGCGGTTACGTCTATCGCGGCTCGAAATATCCGGAGTTACGCGGCGTGTATTTGTATGCGGACTACGCGCTGGGCACCATCTGGGGATTGCGCTACGCGGACGGCAAAGTGGTGGAACAATGCACGCTTCTCTCTCAGCCGAAGAACGTTGTCAGCTTCGCCGAAGACGCCGATGGCGAACTCTACGTCCTCTGTTTCGACGATAAGATTTTCAAACTCATCCTGCCCTGAACGGTTCACAGCCGTGGAACGGGATATCGCCGTTTCACAGCGCCGTTATTGAGACTGCGGGGATAAGGGAGGGTCGGCAGCCATGAGTGGGACCGTGGCAAGACAGGCTCCTACGCTTAAAGCTCTACAGCTGGATCACCTGCCCCGTCTTGATCGATCGTTCTTCCGCTTCGCAAATTTCCACGGCGCTCTGTCCATCCTGCGCTGTGACAATGGTCGGCGGACTTCCGGTGCGAATCGATTCCAACAGATACTTCAACTCGCCAACATAGCCGTCTTCGCCTCCGCCCGGGATCGTGCGCGGCTCTTTTCCTGGTTCAAATAATTTCAACGCATCGGCGCCGCGGGCCGCATCGAAATCCGCCGTGGCATTCTCAAAATTTACCGTGTAAGTCATACTGAAGCCGAACCCTTCGGTCATCGCCCAGGCGCCTTCCGCATAAACCGCCGCGCCCGAGGCCACCTGGTACTGCGCGACCACGTGGTCGATTGCGCCGCTGAATTTACTGTAACCGGTGGCATAAACGGCGCGGGGCCGGCCGAAGCAATACTGCACAAAGTCCACGTCGTGAATGTGCAAGTCCAGCAACGCTCCGCCGGATTTCTCGCCGAGCAGAAAATGTTGATGGCCCCACCCCGGCCGCTGGGCAACGCGGCGGAAGCGCGCCCCGAGCACCTTTCCAAAAGTCTGTTCGTCGATCGCCTTCTTCACCCACGCCCACTCGGGCCAAAAGCGCATGCACATGGCCGGCATGAAAAACGATTTCGCCTCCGACGCGGCCTGAACGATCTGCCGGGCTTGCGCCGAAGTGCGGGCAAGCGGCTTTTCGCAAAGCACGTGTTTACCGGCCTTGAGCGCGGCGATGGCTAGCTCGGTATGCGCCAGCGTCGGCGCGCAAATGTCGATGAGCTGAATCGCCGGGTCGGCGAGCAGCTCGGCGTAATTTCTGAATGCTTTGACCTCGCCCATGTCGAGCTTTACCGCCTCGTTGTCCCCCACGTTGCCCGAGACGCCGGAGAAATCGCCGTCCAAATGGCGTCCGCTGGGATTGCAAAGCGCGGCAATGCGCGCACCGGCAAGCTGGCGATACGCTTTAATGTGTGCGGCGGCCATGAAGCCCAGGCCAACAATGCCAACGTTTATCATAAGCGGCCCTGGTTTTGAATTAGGTTGAGTCGGTTGTTATGCTCCGTGTTTTTCATACTGGCTGATTTCGTCGTGGAAACTTACCGCTGCTTCTGCCATTCACGCACTGTCTCCCGCGCAATCCTCTGGAGGAATGCAGCCTCTTCCGCGGAGACACCCGTCGGACAATAGGCAAACCCCTTCGGGGTTTCCCCAAACAGGGTCGCGTGGATCACGTTAGCGGCCAGGTAGGTGCCGTGGATGGTCTCGTGTTCTTTGTCGCGGCCCAGCATGGCCAGCTTCGGACGCTCCGCCAGCGCGCGCTGAAACGCCAGCCCCACCGGCGCCACGGGCACTCCCAGTTCTTTGCCGATGTCGCGATGAGCCTGGGCAATCTCCGCGAGGGTAACCCAGTTCAACCGCTCGTAGGGCCAGGCCATAAACAGCACCGTCCGGCTCCCGGCGCTCCTGATTTCCTGGTCGAACCGCCGCGCCTGTTCAAAGAACGGCGCGACGCTATGTTCGGTCAATTCCGGAATATCTTCTTGCAGGATAATCGCGTCATAAGCGCCCTCGCGGATCTTGTCGTGAACTATTTGCTTGCCATTGAGTATCTTCAAGGTCGCACCCCCTTGCGTGGCGCGGTCGGTTTCGATGCTTCGCGGGGGTCGGGAGGATTTTGCCAGTTCTTTCACGTGATTCTCTAGTCCGCCATTGTAGTAGGTGAAACTGTTACCAACGAACAAAAGCCGCCCAGGCGCCTTCGAGCCATTGTGCGCCGAAGACGGCGGCACGAGCAGCGGCTTGCAACCGCCCAACGCCAAGGCGAAGAGCAGCAGCAGGAGGGAGAACGGCATTTGGGACAGGTTCATTGGCCAGAACGTTAGTCCTCTGTGGGGCGGCTGAAAAGGGTTATTGCGATTCAATCCGTCGGGCCTCTGCTCCGCCGACCCCAACGCTCCGGCCAGCGGATCGTTGGCTGCTCAGCGCGGTGTGACCTGGCACGTTGAAGGCCGCCCGGTTTTGATTGCGGCCGCGGCCCTTACGGACAAGGAACCCACGGAAGACCGGGGCCGTAGCGCGTGCTCAAAATATCCGGCTGATTCGGGGGCGTCCCGGTGCCGCCCACGTTGGCCGTCTTGCTTCCCCACATGATGGAGAAGGTGCGCTGGGCGTCGGGCATGACGAGGATATTGCAGACGTTGTAGCCGCAGGAGCCCACCTGGGACGGCGAGCTGAAATCCAGGCCGCGCGTGGTGTGGCAGGCCCGGCAGGAAGTCTTGACTGTGTCGCGGTAGACGGGCAGGTCGCTGACACCTTGCCATGCGGTGGGAACGTAATTCTTGTCGAAGGTGCCGGTGCCGCTAATGCCATACCAGCCATTGACCATCGCCTGGATCGCCGGCGTGGGGCTGGTGTTGTCCCGGATGGCGAGGTTCATGGTCCGGAAGGCATTGTGTTGTGCGGCCGGTTTGTAGGCGGCAGCCGTCGAATAGGTGTAGGACTCCATATCGAAGGGTATGAATTTCGAGTTCAGATTCCACCCGGTGCTGGCAGTGCCGGAGACGCCATGAGAGCCGCCGTGGCAGATGATGCAAAGGTTGGGGACAAATTTGTCACCGTTGTTGTCGAGGTTGGCGCGGTCCACCCGGTTGCCGCTGGCGTCAAAGACGTAAAACTTCGTGTAACGGCCGAGTGACGGATACGCCGGATCGTAGGCATAGTCCATGGCCACGCTGGCAATGACGCTAAACCCGGTGCGGGCATGATCCACGGTGTCGTGGTTGGACACGTAAAACGCGGTGTCCGTGTTGCTATCGGCGCCGACCTTGCGCCGCATGTGCATCTGGCGTCCAAAGCCAAGATCGCTGGCATTGAAATAGGCAGCCGAAGCTTCGTCGCCGGCGTTGAATCCGTTGGCGGTTTTCCAGGCGGCCAGGGTGGTCTTTTGGTTGGCAGGGTCGATGGCCGCATAATAACTGGCCGCCGTGGCAGCACTGCCAACACCGAAACCGTGGGTCAGAAATGGCTCGGCCTGTTCCACCTTGGTGGAGAGCAAGGGGACTTGCAGGCCCAACTTCAATGGCACCACGAGGTCCGCGTAGGCGATGGGCGAGGCTACCGTGACTTTCAGGTTGACCGTTTTGGCCGTGTCGGGCGTGGCGACGCCCAGCGGGTTGACCGGGTCGGCGAAATAGCCGCCGGGCGCCTGCCGGTGATCCAACACCGAGATGTTGAAGACGGTTTGGGGAGGGACAAAAAGCGTGGTGGGCGTGACGTAGACGGTGCGCGTATAAGCCAGGCTTCCCCCGACAACGCGAATGTCAAACGGCAAGGCCAGGGTGCGGTCGGCGGTGAGGGTGAGCGTCGAATAGGGCCCGCTCGGGTCAACGGCATTATGGTTGTTGAACGGAACGGCAACGCCAGTGAGAACATAAACAGGCGTGGCGCCGATGGGACTGGGTCGGAAAGTGGCGGTGCCCGATGGGGTCCAGGTGCCGGAGCCGAGGTTATACGACCAGACGCCGGCAGTTTTGGGAAGGGTGGGATAGTTCGAGGCGCATCCGGAACTGACGGGCAAAGCCAGAGTGACGGCGGAGTCGGCGAGCGGGGAGAGCTCCGCACCCGAGGCGTCCTGCACCCGCACATGGGCAGTGGTGAGGCTGGAGAAGAATCCCTCCGGCGCGCCAGAGCCGCCAGCGATGGCGCTAACCGGCGATTCAAACAACGGGTTGCAAGGATCAATCGTTGTTATCGCCACCGTCACGGGATTAACCACTGGAAGTCCATCCAGCCGTGTCAGTGAATTGGAAGGGATAAACACTTCCGTTCCCTGGGAGCTGACAAGGGCCATATCCTGATCCACCGTTCGAGAGAAAATCTCCGGCTTGAAGAAGGTGTAAGTCCCGCCGGCATTCTCGTCGGTGAAGACGCGGGAGATCGGGGCAAATCCAGGTTTGGAGAGGGTCAGCACAAAAGGCGGACTGTCGTTCGTGACAACGAGGGCAAATGAACCTCCGGGCTCCGTCAGGGCGAAAGCATTGCCGAGGGTAACCGTGGCGTCGCCAACCGGCTGCCCGTCACTGTCCGAGACTACCCCCGAGAAGAGCAGCTCGGAGGCGGTGGAGACGCGGACCCGGGCCGTGGCAAAACCGCCACGATTGTCGCTGACCCGGACGTACATGACGTGAATGCCAGCGGACGAAGGGAGCTTCCATTGCACATTGGTCGAGTCCGAAGAGGTGAAGGCGCCTTGGCTCAGGCTGGGCACCCAATAATAGTGGAGCGCATCGCCGTCAGCATCCTGAGCCGCCACCGCAAGAGTGACGGTGGCGCCAGGCGCGGCGCGCTTGACTGGCTGGCCGTTGAAGGTGGCGATGACGCTGGCGATCTCCGGCCGATGATTCGGCAGGAGGACGTTCGCTGGATCGGTTTGGGCGAGGCTGACATCCGTTTGTGCGGAGAGGGTTTCGCACGTGGCGACCACACGGCCACTGCCGACCAGCGGAACGCCGGTCAGGATGAACTGCCCGGATGAATTCGGAAGCGCCGAAGCGATGGGCGTTCCGTTCAAGGATTCCAGGCGCACCGTCGTTTGAAGATCGAGGTCGTAAAAGGCATCGTGCCGGTGCAGCGGGGAGTTATCGAGGAAACTGACCTGTCCGAACAGGGCGTGGCTGTTGCCGTTGTTCTGCAGAAACGCCGGCTCAGGAGCGAGGTAAACAATGTCGTCTACAATTGCAACGTGCTGGGTGCTGCAGCCGGAGATGAAGCCCGGCGCCTGCCAGCACAACTGATAATGGCCTGGTGGTTGCCGGCTCAGAACGAACATCCCGTTGACATCGGTCGTGACCGGGTCGCTCGGGATCTGCGTGGCTAAATTGACCAGGCGAACCGACATGCCGGGAAGCACCACCTGCGTCGGAACCGATCCATTGAACATAACACTGTAGAGGGAGCCGACCACGTCACCACCTGCCCCTTTGATCAACCGGAAGAATCGGGCGCTGCTTGTCGGCAGGATTTGGTGCGGACTCGTGGCTTCCAGCACAAAGTTCCATGGCCCGGACGGCCCGTCGGACTGCTGCAACACCGCGCCGGGATCGGCCCACGATGTTTCAATGCCTTCCCCCACCGCGCGAATCTGGATGGCGGGTTGAGCGAAGGCACTGCCCGCGAGCAAAGCGAGAACAAAAGCCAGGGATGACCACGAGCGGACGAGAGCCGCCTCGTGTTTGAAGGTCAGGTTGATCATAAGGGCAATGATAGGTTGGGTCGGCGCAAATCTTGCGCCTGTCCGCGATCACCGTCAAGGGCGGATTGGCCACGAAGGTGTCCAAGGTTCAAAGGAAGGGGCGGCCGCGAATCTGGGTCGTAGCGGGGTTACAAATCCCCAGGGCACTATCGCCGCTTAAGAACGGAGGGTCCTTCACATCGGGGTTTGACACCCTCTCGGTTCGGAATAGCCTTCAGCCATTACTCGATGCGAAAGCAATTTTCCGGCGCGCCCGGCGCATCCAAAATCAATTTGTTATCAGCCTTGAACAAGTTTTCATGAATAAATTTATCTCCGCGAGTTTGCTCAGCGCCGTTTTTGCTGCAACCAGTTTCGCCGGCCCAATCGAGATCGGCGATCGGCGGCAACTGTTCATCGACCGGATCTTTCTGGCGGAAGCGAAGGGGGTGGAGATCGCTGTCCACCCGCCGCGGAAGAGTGGAGAAATGGCAATCAAGCCGGAGCAGCCCTGGGAAAAAGGCGGGATCGGGCCCTACAGCAGTGTGCTGTTCGACGGCGAGACCTACCACATGTGGTACCACGCCATGGACATGGTGCAGTGGGACTCGGGGCATACCAACGGCTCCATCTGCTATGCCACATCCAAGGACGGCATCCGGTGGGATAGAGCGAAGGCCGGCTTGATCGATTACAATGGCAATCGCGAGAACAATATTGTCTTTGGCCACGGGGCCAACGGCGTGATCCTGGGCCAGGACGGCGGAATGGTTTTCCTCGATCCGAACGCACCGCCGGAGCAGCGGTTCCGCATGGCCTGCCGCCTTGGGCCGGAAGGTCAAGGGGTGCGTGTTTTTTCATCAGGTGACGGTGTTCATTGGAAGTTGACCCATCCTTCAGTCATCACCGCTCGGCCCGAGGAGAAGCGCAGCCATCTGGACTCGCAAAATGTGATTTTCTGGGATGACGCGCTGCGAAAGTATGTCGCCTATGTGCGATACAATCGCCCCGAACGGCGCGGGCGGGCGAGGAGCATCTCGCGCGCTGAATCCGACCGGCTCGGAGGCTTTCCGGTCGTGCAGGATATGCAGGTGGTATTTCAGCCGGACGATCAGGACCTCAAGGAGGATGGCCTACCGGCGGTGGACTTCTACGTGAGCGCCGCCGTCAAGTATCCTTGGGCGGACAATGCTTACTTCATGTTCCCCACGGCCTACTTCCACTATTCAGGGCGGCTGGCGGAGTTCGCCAAGCAATCCCCCGCCAACGCCGGCCCGCTCGACAGCCAGTTCGCCGCGAGCCGTGACGGGATCAAGTGGGAGCGATATGACCGGCGTCCGTTCGTGCCGCTGGGAATGAAGGGGGAATTCGACTGGGGCTGCGCCCGCACAATTTGGGGGCTCGTGCCCGATAAAACCGGGCGCGAAATGTATATCTATTACCGGGCGGGTGAATGGCTGCACGGATGGGATCGAAACGAGCAGAACAAGAACATCCTGACCTCAAAAGGCTTTGGCGCAACGCGGGATATTACGTGCATCAGCCGGCTCATTTCGCGGCGCGACGGGTTCACCTCCATACGCGGTGCCTATGTGGGCGGCGAGTTCACAACGCCGCCGGTTCTGTTCACAGGGAGCAAGCTGCTCCTCAACGTGGACACATCGGCGACCGGAATCGTGCAGGTGGGGATTCTCGACGAGCAAGGCTCGGCCATCGAGGGTTTCGCGCCGGGGCAGTGCGACATCATTCACACCGCCAACGAGATTAATCGCGTTGTAAGCTGGCATGGGCGCGCGGACGTCAGCAAGCTCGCGGGAAGGCCGGTGCGGATCAAATTCCTCGTGCGGGATGCGGACGTTTACGCGTTCCAATTTGGAAAGTGACGCGGCCTTAGATTCCTGCCGGCCAGCGCGGTGCTGGAGCGCGCTTGGAGTCAGCGTTCGGTTCCCAGCCCATAGATGCGCGCGCTGCGCAGGTGGAACCGGAGGGAAACCTTTTTGCCGCTGAGTTCCCTGCCCGTTTTTTCGCCCCAGCGCAGCGGGATGCGCGTATCGTCTATGTTCTGGAGCAAACACTGGCTGGGTTCGTAGCCGGGTATCACCTTATGGTTCTCATCACGGAGTTCAACTTGCACATAGGCCTGGTTGAAGAGTCCGTGTCCCTTGGGCACGGATGCGTTGAGCAGAAGCGTCTTTTCGGGCATTGAGAACGCCGCGGAGGAGAACTCGGCATTGGATCGCGCGCCGATCGCAGCGAGGCGGTACTCGGGCAACCCCCACACCTGCCCTGACAGCCAGAAGAGCATCTCCCGACCGAACCACATCGGCGCCATCTTGATGGGGTAGGAGGCATCGCCCTGGGCATCGACCGTTCGCCACGGCCGCTGCCAGTTGATCCCGTCCGCGCTGACCCACCATTCGCAGGACAGGTGCGGGCCATGCTTGTTCGGCGTCAGCGGAGATGCGGCGTAGAGGTCGGCCATGGCGATATACCGGTCGCCGTATGCAAAAGGCTGCATGCGATAGAATTCGACTTCGGGCGAATCCTTGTCATCGGGAGTGATTAGGCCGCCTGTCCCAGCATGGCCAGCCGTTTCCCATTGCAAGCCGTCCTGGCTGGTGCGCATGCTGAGCACGCGGCGTTGCGAGGAACCCAGGTTGTCTGCAATCGGTTTCTTCCAAGGCTGATGCGTCACTTGACCGGTCAGGAAACGGTTGGATCGCCCATCCCACATCATTCCAAATGCATCGTGGTCGAGGTAGATCGGCTTGTCTGAAAGCGGACCCCATTTCTCGCCGTCATCACTCACAAAACCCCAAAGGGCATGCCCCTGCCCCGGCTGGCTGGACCGGCTCCATGGATAAAAGAACAGCCGTCCGGTGGTCGCCTGCCGAACCATCGAAGCTTCGATCAGCCAGGGGCCTTTGGGGTTGCGATAGATTTCCATTAAGTCGGTGAAGTGATAACCGTCCGGGGTTCGGGCCCGGTAGAGCCGCCAAAGAAAATTCTTCGGCTGCTCCGGGGATTCATGACTGTCGCCGCCGAACACGAGGCAACCGCCCTCCGGCTGTGGAACGGCCAGGAGCGAACGAAATGGGATTCCGGCCTTCGCCTCCTTCCCCTGCCCTGGTCCCGCCGACGGCGTGATTGACCCGCGCAGGGTGAGCGGATTTGCTTCAAAAGTAAGCATCCCAACCGGTTCAAGGGCGTCGGCCGGCTGCATGAAGGTCAGCACGGGATTGATGGGCGATTCCGCCCCGCTGGCCGACCGGCTGGCAAAAGGAACGACGCACAGCCCGATGAATAGGATAGCGATCAACCGCTCGCATCGGCTCCCGGCCGCCAGGATGCCTGCCTGCTTTAGGGGATTCTCAATCAAGCTCATCTTCAACACGGTTGCTCTGAAAGCTGCCAAGGCGATTTGCCGGTGGAACAAGGATTAGCAAAGCTCGCTCGGCGCCGCTAATGGAAAAGGGTTACCTCAGCAAGCCGTTCGCGTAATCCAGCGGGACGAACGAGCCATCTGTCCAATTCCGGTCAGGTGGCTCGCCGCCGCGCTTTACATCACGGCTTGGGCACGATCCAGATGTTGCGATAGAAGACGGGATTGCCATGTCCCTGGAGTTGTATTCCACCGCCGTCGGCGACTTCCTTCATCCCGCCTCCCGGGGTTTCAGATTTCAACTCCAGTTTGTCGTGAATCACCACTCCATTATGTTTCACCGATACCACCGTGTTTTTCGTCTTCTTGCCTTCGTCATTGAAGGTTGCCGCAGCCACTTCAAAATCATAGGTCTGCCAGGTCAAGGGCGGGAAGCACATGTTCACCGCCGGCTTGGCCTGCTGGTAAAATCCGCCGCACTCATTGTTCTCGCCGTTGAGCCCGAAACTGTCGAGCACCTGACATTCGTAACGGTCCAGGAGGTAAACCCCGCTGTTGCCCCGGTCCTGGCCGCGGCCATGCGGTTTGAACGGCAGCAGGAACTCGATGTGCAACGTGAAGTTGGTGAACTTTTGTTTTGAAATCGTCCCAGACTGGAGCAGGCCGCGTTCATCCATGCGCCCACCTTTCCATGCGTCGGCATTGTGACCGTCGAACAGGACAATGGCACCCGCCGGCGGCTTGGCTCCGAGGGTCGGGCTCTTGCGTTCGGTCTTGGTCATGGTCCAGGGCCCACCCGCTTCGCTCCGAATCGTGATCTTGCCGGCGGCCAGCTCGGCGCGATACTTGTTCGCACCGGTGAAAATGATCTTATCCCCTTCACGCTGGCCGCTGATCTCCTGTTTCGCTTCCTTATCCCAGCCGGCTCCCGGCAATCCACCGTGATAAGTCACCAGGCGGAATTTGTCGTCGCCCAAGGCGATGACCTGCGCCCCACCCCAGTCGTTTTTGTATTCGCCCTGACTGCTATAATCCGGTCCGGCATGGGCAGGGTCGGTGAAGGTTTCATGTTTAGGTTTGTCATCGGCCGCAAAAACCGTGACGGCCATTGCGAGAGGAACGAGAGCGAGCCATTTTTTCATAATGTGAAAGTAATATTGAGAATGTAATTAAGGCATCAGCATTTCCCGCCGCCATCCTGTAAGCAACCAAAACTTTTGCGGGCCCGCTTGGCCTCTCGTTTCCCGCGCGGCTGTGCTCGACCCCTGGCCCGGCCGCTGCCGGGACGCAAAAATAAGTTCAAAAAATGCCTACCCCACCCTTGGCCAATATGATTCAATCGGCTCGTCTCACCCTTTCTGGTTCTTAGGCCGTGAATCAAAACGTTGTGACACCAGTGTCAACTCAGTGAACCCACGGCCACAATCCGAACGTTGCAGGCCAACGCCACTCTCGCCACCGGCGCGTGGGGCAATTACCTCGGCCCCGTCGTCAATAATCGCGCCACCAACTCGCCACCCGCGGGCGCTCTGTTCTTCCGGCTCAGGCAGTAAGAATAGGCCGGGCGGGCGCCGGTGAGCCCCGCCTCGCCCTGGATGTCGGGCGCGAGCATCCCTTCCAGGGCCGGCTGCACGATGATTTACGGCGCCATGTTTGACGAAGTGGGTGAGGGAACGGCGATGTTCCACTGCAAGCGACCATGCCGATTGCGCCACGAGCGCCGCACAAGGAGCCACCAGCTTCGCCGCAGGATTTGGTTCAACTTCCGCCACCGCTTTCGGGGTCACTCCAAACCAGCGCCTGGCCTGATCGCGCGTCGCGCTGGTGGATTCACTTCACCTCTTCCCGGTTCCAGGCTGCCTTGAGGTATGTTCAGCGCAGCCCCTCCTCCTTGTCGCTATTGAACACGGACTACTCCCCGAGCTGTTGGAGAAGCTGCCGGGCTTCGGCATAGGCCGGATTGATCTCCAGGGCTCGCCGCGCGGCGAGGACCGCCTTCTGGGTTTGGCCCAAGCGCGCGTGAATGGTCGCCCGGGCATAGGGAATCCGCGGATCGCGCGGCTCGACCGATTCGCCGCGCCGGAGCGATTCAATGGCTAATTCGGGTTGCTTTGAAGCGTTCTGGGCCAGGCCGAGATTGTACCAGGCGGCGGCGTGGCGCGGGTTGAGTTGAACGGCCGTCTCCAGCTCTTGCCGGGCCTGATTGAGGTCGCCGGCTTCGTTGCAGGCCAGGCCAAGTTGGTAACGCGCCTCGGCATCTTTCGGACTGAGCCGACAGGCTTCGCGCAATGCTTCGACCGCTTCACGGGGACGATTCAAAACGCTCAACGCCACGGCGGCTTGCTGGCGGAATGGTGCGGAATAGGGATCCCAGGACACCGCCTTTTCGTAATGCCCCAGGGCCGTTTGCGGTTCATTTCGCGCCAGAAAATAATCGCCTTTGCGCATCTGGCCGCTGGGCTGGTCGGCGTTCGAATCCAGGAAATGCCGCAACTCTTGCCCGGCCGGGGAGTCGGGATCGAGGGAAGCGCGCAGCGGCCAGGCGGACGCCAGCCGAACGCTCAGGGACGGATCGCCCAACCGCCGGCGCAGCGCCTCGGTCACTCCTGGAACGGACAGCGCGGGTTCAAGGGCGTGGGCCGCCGCGCCGCGGACAAGGTCATTGGTGTGTTCCAGACTTCGCTTCAGGACGGCTGTGATCTCCGGTTCCGCGGCCCAGGGCGCCAGCAGTCCCAGCAGGGCGGCCCGCCAGTAGGCAGATTCCTCCCGTGCCAGCAGGTCAAGCAGACCGGCGCGCGCCGCGGGATCGTTCTGCTGCGCGCGCGCGATCCACTCGGCGCGGGTGCGGGTGGAACGATTCATCTTCGCGCCGTACCATTGGTCGGAGTAGGCGAGGGCCCAGTCCACACTCTTGTCCTGATGGCAGCGGTTGCAGGCGTTGGGGATGTTGAATTTCTTGGTGAGCAGCGGATCGGGGATGGTGAAGCCGTGGTCGTGCCGCCGGTGCCGCTGCATGTAGGTGGTCTGCGGCATGTGGCAGTTCACGCATTCACCGCCGGTTTCCGCAATTTCACTGGGCTTGTAGCTGGTCAGGTCGTTGTTGACGAGCAGACCTTTCGCGTCGTGGCCGAACACCTTGTGCCGGCTGTGCGTGACGGGATTGATCGCGGGCGCGTTCGTGTCGCTGCCGTTGTGGCAGCGCAGGCAAAGGGTGTTGCCGGGCAAAATCGTCTTGGCCGAATGCGGGTCGTGGCAATCCGTGCAGATGACCCCGCGCTGATGCATCCGGCTGCCGAGGAATGACCCGTATTCGTAATCCTCATCCCGCACCTGGCCGTCGGCGTAGTAACGCTCGCTGTCATCCACCACGGTCAGGTCGAAGTGATCGGAGAAACGGTCGCCGGGTTTGAAGTCGCCCGTGAGATCGCTGCGGCGCGCGTGGCAGAATCCGCAGTTGTCCAGAACCTGCGCGCGGCTTGCCTTGGCCAGCGTGGGATCTTTGCGGCCAGCCTGGCCGGATCTTCGCTGCCATTCGTTGTGCGCCTTCAGCGGGCCGTGGCAAGCCCCCGCGTCCGCCAACTGCACGTTGGTCAACACCAGTGAAACCGTGGCCGCGCCGGAGATATTTCCGCCATCCGCCAGCGATGAACCGTCCTTTTGCCAGAGATAGCTGAACGGCGGCGTGCCGGCAACTGACACACTCAGGCTCAAAGTTGTGCCGGGCAGTTTTGCCCAGCCGGATGCTGGCTGCGTGGTGATCACCTGCGGCACGCCTCCCGATGGATTGCGTTCGAGGCGATAAAAACTTTGGCTCGCAGCGTTCGTGTCCGTCACGCTGGCGGGGGCGACGTTGCTACCGCCGGTGACGGTGGCGAGGTTCGTCCAGACGGTGGGCGCAGCGAGATTGGTAGAGGATTGAACCGTGTAGTTGTAGCCGGGAACGGTGGCGAAGCGGACCGAGAAATTGCCGGGCGCCCCGGCGGTGTTGGTGATGACCGGCTTGGGAATCCAGTTCTCGGAGGCGATGGCGAGCGGTTCGCGATTGGTATCTGGATCGTCTGTGGCACCCGCCGTGGCCCATTGCGATTGCGGCTGGCTCGCGTCAATGATCGCCTGGCGGATTTTATAGACGCCGTATTCATTGGTGGCGCGACCATTGGCGGCGATGTAGAGCGCGACCAGGCCTGCGACGTGCGGGGCGGCGAAGCTGGTGCCAGTCTGCGGGGAGTAACCATTCGGGACGCTACCCGGTCCACCGGCGGTCGTGTAAATCTCGACGCCGGGTGCGGCGACATCAATCGCACCGCCGGGCGAGACGGGATAAACCGGTTCGATAGTTGGAGGCGGAAGCGGATCCGGCGCGGGCCGGGGAACTTGGCTGAAGTTTGAACCCGGCCACAACTTGTCCCATGGATGTTCTTCGCCTGGATATTGGGTGGAATCCATGGCACTAACCGCCATCGAATAAGGCGTCGAGGCAGGAATTGCATCGTCCCCAGTTCCATAGACTCCGTCCGGGCCTGCCATGTCCCAGCCCGGACTGACTCCATCACCCGGGCCATTCCCTGCGGCTGCAACCACAACAATTCCCGAACGCACTAAGCTGCGAACCGCGCCTCTCAGGGCGGAATACGGGGCGGTTGTGGTGGTGTTGACAATGCTGATGTTGGCTACTGAAATTTTGTTGGCATGTTGACGGACGTAGTCCATTCCATTCAAAAAAACGGTCCAATTATTGAATGGCGGTGGTCCTATGCTCTTCACATTCCAAATCCGAACTCCCGGCGCCACGCCCACAGACCCGATTCCGTTGTCCAATGCACCCACAATACCGGCGACGCTAGTGCCGTGGCCAAGGGTATCTAGGCCATCCTCATCATAGGTAGAGTAGTTATCGACGATGTTCAGGTCTGCATGGGGACCAATGCCCGAATCCAGGACGGCCACGTCCACATCAATGGGTTCGGTGATGCCGTTGTAGCGGGCGGGCGGGAACGCGGGAATGCCCATGCGCACAATCCCGAAGGCGTTGTATCCTTCTCCAATACCATCCGCGCACAAGCTTACCGGCCCGTCCGCCTCCACGGCCACCACGCGCGGGTCGGCCTTCAACTTCTTGATGGCCGCATCGTCCAGCGTGGCGAAAAACATCTTCAAGTTGCGCAGGTGGTGCTTGGGGTTTTGCAGGGTGATGTGGAACTCCGCCACGAGCGCGTCCACGTCCACATCCTCGCGGCAGGTGACAATCTTCAGCGGATAAGCGTTGGTGGCCGCCATGGGTGAATTGGTGGAAAGGACGGCGGCACCCGCGGAGAGCGCGGTCAGCGCAAACAACAGAGGCAACAAAAGAACCTTCGATGCGATGGAAATTTGGCGATTGACCCAGATGAGCGCGCGGCCACCATTTCATGGATGCGCCAGCCATGGCGAGGTTTTTATTGTGAGGCAAATGCCTCTATTGACCCCGCGGACAGGCCTGCCGCGAGGGGCGGCGGGAAAAGGAGGAAAGCAGACTTGTCCCGGGTCGAAGTTGTTTTTGACAGGGCGGCGGAGGGGAGAAAAGTTCGCGAGCCATGCCGCCTCCCACGGCCGGGCGCAGCGCTGCGAGCGGAGACCGCTCGCGGTCCGGGGGTTGTGGAGCGCGGAGGGTTCCCGTTCGCAGCGGACCTTCCCTCCGAGTGAATTCCTTTCGTCGCTTCCCGCGCTTCTCAAGTCCTCGATCGAGGCGGAGAGGGAGAACTCTGTCCTGGTTCAACGCGCCGCTCATCGCCTCAAACGGCACCGGCAGCCGCATCGGCTCGCTCGCGGTGGATTGGGAGGTGCTTGCACACGGCCACTATCTTCGGGGTGCTTCCGCATAGGCAATTTGATTCGCAGAAGCGTCCACTTCGGCTACAGTGCCACGGTGAAGAAAATGTGGATTGCGCTTTCCATTCTCGTCGTGGCGGTGGCCCTGATTCTGGCGGGCTGTCAGGCCATCCGCGCGGGCTACGAGTCCGCCCCTTACCAGGTCGTGCGGTCGGACGGAAAGTTCGAGCTGCGGGATTATCCGGCGCTGACGGTGGTGGAGACGCCGATGGCCAATGCGAACGGTAGCGACGGAAGTTTCATGCGGCTGTTCCGATTCATCACCGGCGCGAACGAGGCGAAGCAGAAGATCGCCATGACCACGCCGGTCTTCATGTCCGGCAGTGCCACCAACCTGACGATGGCGTTTGTGCTGCCGGCGAAGTTGAAGGCGGACGCCGTGCCCAAGCCGGCGGATGGCGCGCTGACGGTGCGCGAGCTGGCGGCGGGCCGGTTTGCGGTGCTGCGCTTCAGCGGCGGGCGGAGTGCGAAGCATGAGGCGGAGTCGCTGGGAAAGTTGAAAGCGTGGATGGAGGTGGAGAAGTTAAGCGTGCTGTCGCCGCCGGTGTATGGCTATTTCGACCCGCCGTGGACGCCGGCCTTCCTGCGGCGCAACGAGGTGATGCTGCGGACGGAATCGAGCGCGCCGATCAACACTCCGGCGAAACCAAACTGAGCACGCGCATGGCATCCAAGACCAAAAAATCCACTGAGCCGGTAAAAGGCGGGTTGCGCCTTGGACTGTGCTGCCAGTTCGCGCGCGAGCCGATCAAGTTCCGCACGACGACGGTGACGGCGATGTTGCGCTTAACCCAGCCCCAGCGGCTCGCGCGGCTGGCGGAGTTGTGCCGGAGCAATGCCGACGCCCTGATGGCCGCGTTGCAGTTCTGCGCGGCACATGGCATCGGCGCGTTCCGCATCAACAGCCAGATTCTGCCGGTGAAGGCACATCCCACGGCGGGTTACGACGTAGCCGAGTTGCCGGGCAGCGCGGGCCTGGTGGCGCGCTTCCGGGAGTGCAGGGAGTTCGCCCTTCAAAACAATCTGCGGCTGTCGTTTCATCCGGATCAATTCGTGGTGCTGAATTCGCCCAATCCCAAGACGCTGGCGCATTCGCTGGCGGAACTGGTCTATCAGGCCGAGGTCGCCGAATGGGTTGGCGCGGACACGCTGAACTTGCACGGCGGCGGCGCGTATGGCGACAAGGTGGGGGCTTTGCGGACGCTGCGGCAGACCATCGAACGCCTGCCGGCGGCGGTGCGCTCGCGGCTCACGCTGGAGAACGATGACAAGGTTTACACGCCGGCGGATCTGCTGCCGGTGTGTGCGGATACCGGCGTGCCGCTGGTTTACGACGTGCATCATCATCGTTGCCTGCCCGACGGGCTTAGCGTGGCCGAGGCCACCGAGCGGGCGCGGACCACGTGGAAGACCGAGCCGCTGTTCCACCTCTCCAGTCCGCTCGAAGGCTGGGACGGGCCAAAACCGGAGCGGCATCACGATTACATCAACGTGGCGGACTTTCCCCACGAGTGGCTGGGCTGGCCGCTTACTGTGGAAGTCGAGGCCAAAGCCAAGGAGCTGGCGGTGGCGAGACTGATCGCCGATCTGCCCGGGGAAGCGAGGTCGCATGGCCGCTAACAAGCTGATCCTCGTCACCGGAGCAACGGGTTATGTCGGCGGCCGTTTGTTGCCGCTCTTGGTGGCAGATGGCTGGCGGGTGCGATGCCTCGCGCGGCAACCAGAGCGTCTGCTATCGCGCGTGCCGGCGGGCGTCGAAGTCGTGTCGGGCGATGTGCTCAATGCCACATCGCTGTCGGCGGCCATGCAGGGTGTGGAAGCCGCGTTTTATCTAGTTCATTCGATGGGCGCGACGGGTGATTTTGAAACGCAGGACCGTGAGGCCGCGGAGAATTTCGCCGCCGCCGCGCGCGCCGCGGGCGTACTGCGCATCATCTATCTCGGTGGCCTGGGCGAGGATGAGCCGGATTTGTCGGCGCACTTGCGGAGCCGGCACGAGGTGGGCGAGCGATTGCGGGCGCACGCGGTGCCGGTGATCGAGTTCCGGGCATCCATCATCATTGGCTCGGGCAGCCTGTCGTTTGAAATGATCCGCGCCTTGGTGGAGCGGTTGCCGGTGATGGTAATGCCGCGCTGGGTGCGGGTGACGGCGCAACCCATCGCCATCGGCGACGTGCTGGATTATCTCCGTGCGGCACTGACCCTCAAGCTGGAGGGCAGCGTCGTGGTCGAGATTGGCGGGCCGGACCAGGTTTCGTATGGCGAGCTGATGCGCGAATACGCACGGCAGCGCGGGCTGCGGCGGTGGATGATCCCCGTGCCCCTGCTGACTCCGCGGCTGTCGAGTTTGTGGTTGGGCTTAGTGACGCCGCTCTATGCCCGTGTCGGACGCAAGTTGGTGGACAGCCTTCGTCACCCGACCATCGTGCGCGATGCTTCCGCGCAGCGTCTTTTCGCCATCCGCATGGCCACGCCGCTGTTCGTGGTGCTGCTGCTGGTGGAAATCTCCGATGTGATCTTCGCGGTGGATTCCATCCCGGCGATCTTCGCGGTCACGAAAGACCCGTTCATCGTCTATACCTCGAACGTGTTCGCCATCCTCGGGCTGCGCTCGCTCTACTTCGCGCTGGCGGGCGTGATGGACAAGTTTCATTACCTCAAGATCGGCCTGGGCGTGGTGCTGACGTTCGTGGGCGTGAAGATGATCCTCGCGCATACGGCGTGGAAGATTGACACGCTGGTTTCGCTCGGCGTGATCGTGCTGATCCTCGCGACGAGCGTGGTCATGTCGCTGCTGCGACCGAAGAAGATCGTGATGCCGGTCGTGTCGCCCAAAGTGGTGAGCTGAACATGAACCCATTCATCAAAATCGTCGCAGCGAAAGCGTTTCACCACGTCATTGTGGCCGTCATCGTGTTGGCGGGCGTCATCGCGGGATTGGAAACCAGCCCCGCGATCATGGCGCAACACGGAGCGTGGCTGCACGGCTTGGACAAATTCATTCTCGCCATCTTCATCGTCGAGGCGCTGCTCAAGATGGCGGCGCATGGTCGCCAGCCGTGGCGCTATTTTGCCGACGGCTGGAACGTGTTCGACTTCCTGATCATTGTGATTTGCCTGTTGCCGGTGGGCGGACCGTTCGCTGCGGTGCTGCGACTGGCCCGGGCGCTGCGGTTGCTGCGGCTCGTGAGTGCGTTGCCCAAACTGCAACTACTCGTCGGAGCGCTGCTGAAAAGTTTGTCCGCGATGGGTTACGTCAGTCTGCTGCTCGGGCTGTTGTTCTACATCTACGCCGTGGCGGGCATTCATCTGTTCGGAGCGCATGACCCGAAGAATTTCGGTTCGCTGCCGACGGCCTTCCTGTCGCTGTTCCGGCTCGTGACGCTGGACAACTGGGCGGACTTGTTCAACGGACAACTGCCGCACGTGCCAGGCATCAAGGTTGCGATCTACTTCGTCACGTTCATCGTGTTCGGCACGATGATCATCCTGAATCTATTCATCGGCATCATCATGAACAGCATGTCGGAGATGCACGCCGAGATCGCCGAGCGCGAGACCGGCGCGACCACGCTGGAGCATGAACTCAAGTCGCTCGAGGCCGAGCTGAAAGCCGCGCAGGCGCGCCTCGCCAGCTTGCGCCGCAGGTGCAGTCAGGCCGGGTTGCAAGAGGCGCGGCGGGAACGCCCGGAGGAACTCGCCGCATGAAAAAGTTTTTCATCGCGCTCATCGGCGGGACGGTGCTGCTCGTCGGCGTTGCGTTGCTGGTGTTGCCCGGGCCGGGCCTGCCGATCATCGCTGCCGGACTGGCGATCCTCGCGACGGAATTCTTCTGGGCGAAACGGGCGTTGCGCCGGGCCAAGGGTGCCTTTGCAAAAGTTCGCCGCAAATCTGGTTTGAAAGATTGGCTGAACCGACGCTGGTTCGCGCGCGCTGGCAACAAGCGAGCCGTTCCCCTTCACTCCGCCCCCTTGGGACATCCCATTCCCAAACCACCGCCCGCCTCGACGCAGTAGCTTCGTTCTGCGCTCGATGAAGCGTGAGCCACATGAAAACCCTCTTCAGTTCCTGTCGGCTGGTTGTTTCCACCTGCCCATTGCTGCAAGCCGGCGTGGCCGGATAAACTCGACACTAACCATCCGCACCGGGTCCGGTGCGCCGAGCTTGGGCCGAGCGACGCCGGTGGTCAGCGGGTTGCGGGTGTTCACCATCGAGACCAAGGACAAGAAGGTGGAGATCGTTACGACTTTTGACCGCAAGTCAGGCAAGGAACTCTGGCGCGCGAAATGGGCCGGCGCGGTGAGCGCGCCTTTCTTCGCCAAATCGAACGGCGACCGGATGCAGGCTGCTGGCGCCTTACCTGGCCTAGGTGAGCTTCGCCGCCGCGTTGAACTTTACTCTGTGGCGGTTGAAGCCCTAAACTATTGAAACGCAAATGACCTCGATTCTAACCACCTTCGCGCGACGGATTACCCTGCTCGCACTGACCTCTCTGGCCATCACCATGAACGCTGACACGGCAACCAACAAAACCCTCTTCGACTTTCAGGCCACGACCCATGCGCCCGCCTGGGAAGTGGTCAACGACGATGTGATGGGCGGTGTTTCCACGAGTCGATTTCAGGTGCTGACCAACGGTTGCAGCGTTTTCAGCGGCACGGTGCGGCTGGAGAACAACGGCGGGTTCGCCTCCGTCCGCTCCGCGCCCGTGCGCGAGAACCTCGCCAGCCTCACCGCTTTCGTCCTGCGGGTGCGCGGAGATGGGCGCCGTTACAAATTCAGCGTGCGCACCGGGGCGGGATTCGACGCCCCGCTTTACCAATGCAGTTTCACGACGAAGCCAGGCGAATGGGAGGAGCATCGGCTGGCGTTCGGCGATTTCGTCCCCACCTTCCGTGGCCGGGTGCTGACCGACGTGCCGCCGCTGGATCCTGCGAAGGTCGCCTCGGTCGGCTTCCTCATCTCGGACAAACAGGCCGGGCCGTTCCGGCTGGAGATTGGCTGGATCAAAGCCTCACGCTAAGGACCCATGCCCCACGCCTACCTGCGTGTGGAAGCCCCGAACGGTCGCGGGTCAATTCATCCACGGCGGCGGTGATGGCCTCGGGCCCCGGTACGGGTGATGGATTGGTCCCCCGATGGCGGGTTCCTCGGCGTGAACAACACCCTCGCCTCGATGCTCCAAATCCGTGGCAGCAGCGGACGTGAGTCCGCTCTAACTCCTCCTGCGGGTGGAAAAGAAGTGAGCCGACTCACGTCGGCTGCCACGAGTAGGGAGTTGCCCGCCTGGTCAAAGCGCGGAATTCAGAATGCGGGACGCGGACGCCACCCGGGGCATCGAAGCGAAGGTCAAAAAAAGGCGAAATTAACCATGGCCCAATTGACCGTAATTCATTAGACATTTGCCGACGTACCACTTTATGAAAAAATCCATCAACCGCCGCCAGTTTATCGCCGCGGCCTCAATCACCTCCCTGGCCCTGGTCGCGTGCCGTTCCGCAAAAGTTGCCGGCCGCGCGGGCGCAGGTGCTTCGGCACGGTTCTTTTTCACTTCGCAGGGGAAAACGGCCATGATGAACGCCGACGGGACCGGCCTGCGTTATTTTGATTTCAAAGAGCCGGGGCAAGTCACCTGGCAGCCGTTTGGTTTCCTGGGGGACGGTCATCGCGTCCTGTTCCTGAGCATGGAGGCGCGCCGTGACGGGCCGGGCAAACCGTTCGAAGAGTATTACCACCAGACGCCCACCCACATCTGGATTCACGACCTGGACAAAGGAACTTTGACCGAGGTCGCCCATCGAGACCGGCTGTCGCCCTTCTACGGGGGCGGACCTCTGATCAAAGACAGCCGTTTCCTCATGCAGGTCGTGCGCAAGGGCAACACCCAGATCTACAGCATGAACCTGGACGGCTCGGACGCGCAGGAATTTACCCGGTCCGGAGAAGGCTTTCCCTACGGGCTGAGCGTGAGTCCGGACGGCCGCCGGGTGGCCTTTCACCTGGCCACCCCATCGGGCTACCAGGTCTGGGTGAGCGACGCCGACGGGCGCAATCGGGTGAAGGTGGCGGGCCTCCCCGAACATTTATATTTCGGCCCCCGATGGTCGGCCGACGGCGGCTGGCTCTTTTTCCACGACTGCCTGCACCGCGAGGATCCCGGCCATGATTGGGCCGATGTGTATTTGTGCCGGCCGGATGGCTCGGAGGTGCGCCATCTGACCAAGGACCGGGAGGTGTGGTTCGGGGCGACCTACGGCTCCCTTGAAAATCACAGCGGCGGTTCTGAGACGCTCTATTGGTCGCAGGACGGGAAAGTGCTTTGCTCCCGGCGCCTGCCCGGGTCCAAAGTCCCCTGGGAATTCCAGGCGCAACGCCCCGACACGGATCATTTCAATCGCGATTACAAACCCGAACTCGCGCGGGGCGGCACTGAGGTCTGCAAGATCGATCCGCGCGACGGTTCGGTCACGCGAATCACCCGGCCCGGAGAAGGAGTCTGGGACTTCCGCGCGAGCGAATCGCCGGACGGCAAGCACATCGTCTTCTGCCGCGCGAAAACCGGCGCGTCTGCGGCGATCTGGATGATGAACTCCGACGGCACGAACCAGCGCGAACTGACCCAAGGCATTGACCAACGCGGAGCCGACCATCCCCGTTGGGTGCCGCAGGGGAGGAAGGAAGTTTAGAGGGCGCAAACCGTGAAACGCGGAGGCCGGAGCGCGGAACGCAGAATTGAGAATTGTGGATTAGGAATAAAGCAGACAGATCGCGGAGGGCAGGAGTATAAAAAAAACCGGGTCAAACAGCCAGAGGGTGGCGGAGCGGCCCGGGGAATTTCGATGGGTTCATGGCAGGTTCGAATGTCACCGCTGATGCGGCCCAGAACCGGAATGCCGCACCGTATTCGTCAAAGGCTTCAAAGATCAGGCCACCCCCACGCTGAACCATTTTGCCCGGTGGAGACGACGCGCTTAGGAGGGTTGGACGCGGCCGGGGGCCAATCCTTCGCGTCTCTGGAACGATTGCAGGTCCGTTAATGCAGAGGATAAGGCAACTGAAGCGAAGGAGAGATTCACACCTAGGCGCAGGCGGTAGGAGTTCACGCAAGGCCAATGACACGATCCGATCCGTGATGGGGACGATCGGACGCGATAAAATCGTGGACCGCCGTTGGCCGCCTGCGGGTCCGTAAACCGGAACTGGCCAGGCAAAACTTCGGTGACGCCGCCAAGCGAGGTCCAACTGCTCATGGGCCGGCTGTCGTTAGACTAGTGTCCATAGACAACTTCTCCACTCCGGTTGGTTGCTCCTGGAACACTTGTGATTTCCACACGGCCACCGCCACGAGGCGCGGTCTAGACGTCCAGCTTGGCTCCGCACTGCTGGCAGTGGCGGGCGCGGGCGTCGTGGCCATCCCATCCGCATTGATGGCAGTGCCGATCGGAGCGGCGGCGGGATATCTCGCGCCCGAGTTCTGCACTAACGATGCCAGTCGGCACGGCCAGGATGGCAAACCCGGTCAGCATGATGATGGACGCCATTATTTTGCCGAGGACCGTGACGGGCGTCAGATCGCCATAGCCGACGGTGGTAATGGTGACGATGGCCCAATAGATCGACTGAGGGATGTTGCTGAACCCGGGATTAGCCGAGTGTTCGAGCAGGTACATCACCGTGCCTTCCACGCAGACGAGGGCGAGGACGCTGAAAAGAAAAACCGATATCTTCGCGCGGCTGGCCAGCAGCGCGTTGAGGAGAACACCCGCCTCGCCGATGTGATGCGCCATCTTGAGCACGCGGAACATCCGCAGCAGGCGCAGCACCCGGAGGATCATCAGGTAATGGGAGCCGGCCAGGAATAGCTCCAGGTAGCCAGGCGCAAAGGCGAGAAGATCGATGACGCCAAAGAAGCTGGCGGCATAATACATCGGCCGCCGCACCACCCAGAGGCGAAGGATGTATTCGATCGTGAACACGAGAGTGAACGCCCACTCAGCGACTTGAAAGACAAGCTCATGAGAGGTTCGGAGCGAGTCAACACTCTCCAGCGCCACCACGAGCACGCTGATCCCGATGAGCCAGAGTAGAACGATATCGAAGGCTCGTCCCGCGGCTGTGTCCGAAAGGAAGATGATCCGCCAAAGCCTTTCGCGAAACGGGCCCGAGGCGGGTTCAGTGGAACTGAACGACGCGCGTTGCCCCGAAGGGTTCGTCGGCGATTTCATCGGTGCGGCTAACATGGCATCGCAATGTCCGAAGTCCAGCCCGTTCCACCTTCGCCATTCCCCGGTTGACTTAGCTATCCCTGATCATTTCTTACAGCGGGCTAGACCGATCGGACCCGGTCGGAGCATCGGTCAGCCTAATGCCTCTGGAATGGAACGGCCCTTCTCCGGCGCCCGGACGGTCTCCGCCCGCCGCGGGTGGCGGAGGAGAGTGGGTCCGGGTTTTTCGAGGTCTCGCTGCCTGGCAAGGCGCTGCGAGCGGGGACCGCTCGCGGTCCGCCGCTTATCGCCAGGGTGCGCCGGCCGAGGTGCTGGCCTGGCTCGGACCCGCGCCGGCTACGGCTGATCCTTTGGGCGCAACCAGTGATTTTTGTCGATCAAATGCGATGCGTTCCAGCCTTCATGGAGTTAGGTCGAGTCGTTCGAGGAGCTGGCACGGGGTTTCTGTCGATCGGAAAAAGCTGGGTGAAGCGCGCGCGGCTTTCGGGCAGCTACCGCTAAAATTGGCGGGTGGCACCCGATGCCACCCGCCGCGGTCCCGGAGGCAAACCCCCGACCCCGTGTCAAACAACGTTGTCACCCCCCGTTTGCCTCAAATTTCAATCGGTTGAGCAGATGCCTCAGAGGACTGGCTGCTCATTCATTCATAATTACCACCTTCCCCCCGGCATTGCCTAGTGACGTACGTCACTGACGAATGTCACTTAAATGTCACTTTCGGGCTTCGCGGTGGACATCCGGAATGGCATTGGCTAAGCCTATTCCCCGTGTCCAGTCCAACGCCCAGATCCTTCACCCGCGCCCTCGGGCCGCATTGGCCGGTGGCCTGTGTGCTCGTCGCCGGGTGCGTGGCCACGGTGGTTCTTTGCGTCGGGCTGCGGAGCAAGGCGCTCTCCGCCGACCGGGCGCGCCTGCACGAAGAGGCCGGGATGCAGATGGAAATGATTGAGACCCGCATCGAACTGTTCGTTGAGATGCTGCAACGCTTCCAGAATCAAATAATGCGAACGCCGGATCTGGACCTCTCGCATTGGGACGGGCTGGTGTGGGAATTGAATCTGCGCGGCAATTATCCCGGGCTGGCATCGGCTGGCTTCTGGCATTACCAACCGCCAGAGAAAGCATTTCCGGGGCGGGAAGCGTGGCAGGCCGTCGGATTAGCGCCACCGCACCACACCGGTGAACCCGGCCAAGGACGTTTTATCCGCTCCTTTCATTCCATTGTTTATGACAGCATCGTTCAACCCTTTGCGACCGCCGCCGCCGGCGAAGCGTTGGTGCCGGACGAAAAACTTTGGGCGACGATTGCCTGGAACGTGGGGGTAGGTCCGGGTGCGCGGCCGGGCCAGGAAGTGTTTGATGGCCGGAGCCAAATGCAGGACCGCGGTTTTCGGATCATGCTGCCGATCTTTTACCCGGAACGCCATTCCCGGGCGCTCATCCGGGAACGGCGCGCAGCGGCAGCCCCCGGTCCCCAACCGAACGGACCTGATCTCATCACGCAAAACGACTGGGGCAATTTCCGGGGGATTCTTTACGGCGACTTTGCCCTGAAACAATTCGTGGCCAGCACCCTCGGCACCCGCCCACGCGCGGTTGAATTCGTCATTTACGATGCCGAAGCGGTCTGGCGGGAGAACCCGGCCAGCCGGTTAACGCCGATCTTTGGCACCCCGCCTTCGCCCGGAGAACGGCCCTACCTCGAAGAGCGGCTGGAAATGAAACATTACAGCCGGCGGCTTGTTTTTGATTTTCGCACCACCCCGGCCTTCGCCCCGCACTCGCTGCGGCGCTGGCCGTTAATGGCCGGGTTGACCGGTGGATGCCTTACCCTGCTGGTCGCGGGGCTGGCCTACAGCCAGACGCGGGCCCGGCTGCGCGAAACGGTGGACGCAGCCCGACTGCGCGCGGCGAATGACCAGCTCGCCGTCGCCTTGCACGACCGCGAACGCATCAGCCGGGAACTGCACGATGGCGCCCTCCAATCCATTTACGCCCTGGGCCTTGGACTGGCCCATTGCCGGAACATTTTTCCGACTCAACCCGAGCGCGTCCCCTCGCTCATTTCCGAAACGATGGATTCGATCAACACATTGGTGGCGGAGCTGCGGCAGTTCCTCCTGACCCTCGAGGCGGACGCATTGCAAGGCGGCTCGCTGGAACCAATGCTCAATGCCATGGCCCGACGCGTCGAAATCACCACCTCCACCCGCGTCACGGTGCAGGTCGATCCCACGGTGGCCGCGGCCTTGCCTGCGGCCCAATCGCTGCATCTGATGAATCTGGTCCGGGAATCCGTGTCCAACTCGATCCGTCACGGCGAGCCCAAGGAGGTCACGGTGAACCTCAGTGCCGCCGACGGCGGCTGGCTTCTGGAGATCCGGGACGACGGCTGCGGTTTTGACCTGGACAAAATGGATGCTGGACCCGGCCATGGCCTGCGCAACCTGCGGGCGCGGGCGACGGAACTGGGCGCGTCGTTTGTGCTCGAATCCAAACCTGGCTCCGGCACACTGGTGCGCGTCAAATGCGGCCACAAAATTTCATGAGCGAAGACCAACCCGTGCGCGTGTTTCTGGTGGACGATCATAAGGTGGTGCGGATTGGGCTGCGGACCCTGTTGTCGGATTCACCATTGATCCGCGTGATCGGCGAGGCGGGAACGGTGGGGGAGGCGATGGCCGGCTGCGCACAATTGAATCCGGACGTGGTGCTGATGGACATTCGCCTGCCCGACGGCACCGGCGTGGAGGGAACGCGGCGCATCAAAGCACTTTTACCAGCCACCCGGGTTCTGATCCTTACCTCCTACGCGGATGATGAAACCATTCTGAACGCCATCGAAGCCGGGGCGGACGGGTATCTGCTGAAGGAAGTGGATAATCTCGATCTGGCCGCAGCGGTGATTCATGTCGCCCGCGGCGGAGCGATGCTGGATCCCTCGGTGGCCCGGCGCATCCTCAACCAACACCGCGCCGAAAGCGCCGCCAGCAAGCCCTCCCTTTCCGCCCAGGAACAGCGGCTGCTTGACCTGGTGGCCGGCGGCTGCACGAACAAGGAAATCGCCGAGACCCTGGGGCTGGGAGAAAACACGGTGCGAAATTACCTCAGCCGGCTCTACCAAAAACTGCACGTCTCCAACCGCGCGCAGGCGGTGGCGGTCCATCAAGCCCGTCCATAAAGAGGTTGCCGAAAAAAAATTTGCATTCCAGACGCTGTGGACGACGATAAGCGCACGTTAGAACAAGTGAGAGTTCAGATTTGTTAGATCGTCAGCTTCCGGAGTGATGATTCGAGGCCCGGCAACCGGGAACAGTCCGTCTTCAGCATTCTTCTAAAGTTAGAAAAAATCATCATGACAAAATCATTAAACCTTTCCTGCCACCCCGCTGAGAATGAACTTCCAGACGCCTTTCACGCGCAGGGCAAGTGCAGCTTTCGGGATACCGGCGCACGCAACTAATCCGAAGGATCCAACGGAAGCCCCAGCCGGGGCCTCCCTCGGTCCAAAACAACACAACCCATCCAATTCTTTATGACTACTTTCCTTTTCTGGTGTTCGGTCGGCGCGATCGCATCGACGATCTTCGCCTCGGTTTTCGAGTGGGTCCTGCATCGCTTTGTCATGCATCGGCCGGTCGGCCGATTCCGTTATCCATTCGAACGCCATGCCCTGGTCCATCACCAGATTTTCAAAGCCGATCACAGTTACCATCTCGTGAATGAAAACGATAAACACACAATCCCCATGGCCTGGTGGAATGGCCCCGCCCTGGTTGCGCTCAGTCAATTGCCGTTTTTAGCGCTCGCGTTTCTGCTGCAGAAATGGGGGCTCCTATGCGGCGCCGCGCTGGCGTTCACCGCCTACTACGCGGTTTACGAATACCTGCATTGGTGCATGCATTTGCCGCGCAAACGTCACGTGGAACGCTCGGGAATTTTCTTCCGCCTCAACGGCCACCATTTGCTGCACCATCGTTACATGCACAAAAATTTCAACGTCGTATTGCCGCTGGCCGATCTGTTGTTCGGCACATTCATCCCGCGTTCCAGGGTGGCCTTCGCCCAGGCCCAGGGACCAGCCGTGCCCAACGTGCAACCGGCCTAGCGACCCGCGCCAAGCCCCAATTCTCTTTCAAATAAAAAATTGGAGAAATGGCATGGGCAGGATGGATTGAGCCAAAATTTTCTGTCACGCTAGGGGCGATGAACTGTTTTGTCACCGGCGCATCCGGCTTTATCGGCGCGAATCTCGTCCACGAGCTGGTCGCGCGCGGGCATCGCGTCAAAGTCCTCGTGCGCGGTCGAAGCGACCTGCGCGGGCTGGCCGGCGCCGACGTGGAGCGGGTCGAAGGCGACGTCGCGGATGCGGCCAAATTGCGAACCGCTTTGCGCGGATGCGATTGGTGTTTCCACGTGGCGGCGAGCTACCACCTTTGGCTGCCCGATTACGCGCCGATGTATGCCGCCAATGTGGAGGGGACGCGCCATGTGATTGAAGCCGCGGCGAGCGCCGGTTGCTCCCGGATTGTTTACACGAGCACGGTAGGATGCATTGGATTGCCTCAGGAACGCGGGGAAACAGGAGAACACCGAAGATCGAACCAGAGGATTATTCCCACGGACGAAACGACGCCGGTTTCCGAGGCGCAGATGACCAATCATTATAAATTATCCAAATGGCAGGCGGAGCTAGTCGCCCGCGAACTCGCAGCCAAAGGATTGCCGGTCGTCATCGTCAACCCCAGCGCGCCCGTCGGACCGCGCGACGTCAAGCCGACCCCCACGGGCAAAGTAATTGTCGATTTTCTCAACCGCCGAATGCCCGCCTATCTCGACACCGGTTTGAATTGGGTCCATGTGCGCGACGTCGCGCTCGGCCACATTCTCGCCGCGGAAAAAGGACGCATCGGCGAGCGCTATATCCTGGGGAATGCGACCGGCAATTGGACCATGAAAGAAGCGTTTGCCGTCCTGGAAAAGATCACCGGAATACCCGCGCCGAAATTTCGCGTCCCCTACCCCATTGCCCTTCTGGCCGCACACGTGGACGAAGCCATTTCAAGATTAACCGGCCGGCCGCCCAAAGCCCCGCTCGCCGGTGTGCGCATGGCCCGATACAAAATGTATTTCAATCCCGCGAAGGCGATTCGCGAACTGGGCCTGCCGCAGACCCCGCCCGAACAAGCGCTGGCCGATGCCGCGGAATGGTTCCGTGCCAACGGGTATGCGAACCAATGAATCGGGTGCGTCCGAATCGGACCGCGGACGCCCCCCGTCCGCAGCGCATGAATGAGAGAGAAAAGTTCGAGGACGATGCCACATCTCTGCCTGTCGAAGTGCTGCGGGCGAGCGACCGCCCGCGCTCCAACTCAATTTCCCCCGATACTCGTTAAATCACAATGCGAGAACGATCCGCTAAAAGCATGAGCCTGAAGGGAAAGCTTCTGAGTCGCTGCTTGACACAACCAAATCATTTCGATTCAGGACGGTGTCATGTCCTCAGCCGAACGAACCTCCTTGCCGAAGCAGATCGAGAAGCCTAGCCTCCGGAGTAACTACGAGCTGTAGGGAAAAAATCCGGTCTTTACACCACCATCCAATATGCGATCCAACGAATTAACTTCCATTCTTCAGGCGGCGGTCAGCCCGGTCATCCTTGTCTCGGGGGTCGGCCTGTTGATTTTGTCGATGACCAACCGCTTTGGCCGGTTGATCGATCGCTCCCGAAAACTGGGAGATCTCCTGCGCAATGCGGCATCCGATGAGAGAATTCGTTTTAGCGCGCAGCTAGAAATCCTGACCAAACGCGCGCGGCTACTCCGGCTGGCGATCACCTTCGCCACCTGGAGCGTGTTGATGGCGGCGATTCTGGTGATCGCATTGTTCCTGACGGCGTTCCTGCAGGTGGAAGTCGTCTTGCTCAGCGCCGTCCTGTTTATCGCCTGCCTGGTCTCGCTGATCATTTCGTTGCTGGCATTCCTGCAAGACATCAACCTTTCCCTGGCCGCCCTGAAACTGGAGCTGGCGGCCAAGGAGGGCACCAACCGCTCGTCGAAGGATGCAACTCCGCCGCAGATGTAACATCCCTTCACATCCCGGGCAAAACGATCGTAGGGCAGAACGGCAACACAACCGCCGGCATTTGCAACGCATGCCCAAACCGCTCAACCCCGATAGCCTTGGTTTGCTATTTTTGGCTCCATTCAAAAACCGTTGTCAAACCTCCCGCAAAAACTCCGCGTTGCGTTCACCGCGCCGCCCTAAAATACAGCTTCCTCTCCGCCGCCGTACGAGGTTGAATTGACCGAACATTGCCGAGCTGAATATCGATCCGTCTTTGGACTCGGTTTGCTGAAGGACTTGATCTGTAAACAAAGGAAATTTCGCATGAAAAAATATTTAGTCGGGCTCGCGCTGGTGGCGCTGCTGCCGTTGGCGTCGACAAACCGGGCGCTGGCCAAGGGGAAGAATGAAGCAACGATTTACCGCGATGCATTCGGGGTGCCGCATGTGTTCGCGGAGACTCTCGAGACGGCGGCCTATGCGATCGGTTACGCGCAGGCGGAGGACCGGCTGGAGGAATTGTTGAAGAATTACCGGCGCGCAACCGGCACCATGGCTGAAGTGTTCGGGCCGGACCATTACCGGAACGATATCATTCAGCGGATGTGGCGTCATGATGAGATCAGCCGGGACAAATACCACGAGGTCAGCCCAAAAATGCGCGCGGTGATCGAAGCCTATATCGAAGGGGTGAAACGGTTCATGAAGGAACATCCCGAACAAGTGCCGCCGTGGGCGCAGGAAATTCACCCGTCCGACGTGGTCGCGCTGGGCCGTTACATCATCTGGGGCTGGCCGATGGGTGAAGCCGGCGGCGATCTGGCGCGCGCGGGCATTGAGCCGGATGAAATGGCCTATCGCGGTTCGAACGAGATATTGCTCGCGCCGAGTCGCACGGCAATGAAGGCGCCGATTGCCGTCCTGGATCCGCATTTGAGCTGGTATGGCGAGTTCCGATTTTATCAGGTGCGGATCTACGCCGGCAGTTACAACGTCTCGGGCATTTCGGTTCTTGGTTCGCCTCTGCCGAGCATCGCGCATAGCCGCTACTGTTCCCTGGGAATGACCACCGGCGGCCCGGACACGTCGGATATTTTTGAGGAGGAATTGAATCCTGACAACCCGCGCCAATATCGCTATGACGGTAAATGGCGCGACATGACCGTGCGCAAGACGAAGATCGGCGTGAAAAACGGCGACAAGGTGGAGTCGAAAGACGTCGAACTCGAATCGAGCCACCACGGGCCGATTGTCGCGCGCAAGAACGGCAAAGCCTACGCGATGGCGATTCCTTACGCCGACCAGGTTGGACTCACCGACCAGACCTACGAAACGATGATGGCCCGCAACCTGGAGGAGATGAAACGGGCGCTGAGCCATTTGCAATTGATGATGCAAAACCTGATGGTGTCCACGATTCAGGGAGACATTTATTACGTCCGCAACGGGCGCGTGCCGATTCGCGCACCCGGCACCGACCCCAGCCGGCCTATTCCCGGCCATACCTCAGCCAACGAGTGGCGCGGGATTCATCCCTTCTCCGATCTCGTGCAAATCAAGAACCCGCCGCAAGGTTACATGCACAACAACAACGTGACGCCATTCGGAATGATGAAGGACAGTCCATTGACGCCGGAGAAATACTCAAAATACCCCTACCTCTACAACGCCACCCGCGAAATGCCGCGCCATCAACGCGGCGAGGTCATGACCGAACTCCTCGATGCCGCACACGATGTCACCGTGGAAGAGGCACTGGACATTGCTTTCAATCCGCAGGTCTATCACGCGGAGCTGTGGCAGGCGCGTTTGAAGGAGGCTTGGGCGTCGGCAGCGGACAAGCAGCCCGACTCGGCGGAGGTCTATGGGCTGATCGATAAATGGAATCGCCGCAGCGATGCCAATTCGGAGGGGGCGCTGGCTTTCTACGCCTTCAAAATAGGACTCGGTGACGAACTGGCAAAAAAAGTCAGTCCCCCGAGCGAGATGACCGATGCACAGCTGCTGGATGGATTGAACAAAGGGGCGGTCTGGCTAAAAGCGAATTTCGGTTCTTTGCGCGTTCCTTACGGCAGCTACTTTCAGGTTGGCCGCGAAGGTGGAAATCGCACCTGGCCGACCAGTGGCGGTTCGGTCTCCGATGCCGGGATGGCCACCATCAAAGCCACCAGCTTCCGCAAAGTGGGAAACAAAATGGTGGGGCATAGCGGGCAGACCTCGACCCAGATTGTCATCATGACCGATCCTCCAGAGTCTTACACCGTCGTCCCTTTGGGCCAAAGCGATCACAAGGAGAGCGGACATTGGGATGACCAGGCCGAAAAGCTCTACAGCAAAAGCCAGGCGAACCCGACCTATTTCCTGCGCAAAAAGGAATTACTCAAACATGTGACGGCGACGACCGTGTTGCAGCGGGAAACCTCAGCGGCAGCAAAGTAACGCGGACGGGTATCGAGGTTTATTGATCGGTCAAAACAACCGTGCGCGTGGCGGGATCGATCACGAATCTTTTGCCGGGCGGCGGCGGGGGAATGCGTTTGCCTTGCCTTTGGCGACATCGAATACAGCCCGCTCAAAATGACAGGGCGAGACTGCTCGGGTTCGAAAAGTCTTTCCCGGCAACGGGTTGATCCGCCAAGGATCAGCAAAACTCCACTTGCCTTCACCCTGCGCATCTGAAAACTTTTCGGCCTATTTATGGCACACGTAAAATTGCACATTCCCGGACCGGTTGAAGTCAGCGACAAAACTTTCGAGGCGTTTCGCTCGCCGATGATTGGTCATCGCGGACAAGGGTTCAAAGATCTTTACGCGAAGATGCAGCCACAATTGCAAACCCTGCTCTCCACGCGGCAGCTGGTTTACCTCAGCACCTCCTCCGCCTGGGGCGTGATGGAAGGGGCGTTGCGCAATCTCGTTTCCAAAAAAGTTCTCTGCTGCATGTGCGGCGCATTCTCGGATAAATGGCTGGATGTCGCCAAGCGTTGCGGAAAACAAGCGGAAGCGCTGCAGGCCGATTGGGGCTCCCCCATTCGCGCCGAGGACGTCGACAAAAAACTTGCGACCGGCGAATTTGATGCGCTTACGCTCATTCACAACGAAACTTCGACCGGCGTCATGAGTCCGCTCAGCCAGATCGCCGCGCTGAAAGATAAATATCCCGACGTGATGTTCATCGTGGACGCCGTCAGCTCGATGACCGCCGTGCCGTTGGATTTCGACGCGATGCGCATCGATGTGCTGCTCGCTGGAACCCAAAAGGCCTTCGCCCTGCCGCCCGGCTTGACCGTTTTCACCTGTTCGCCTGCCGCGCTATCGAAAGCAGCGAGCGCAAAGGATCGCGGTTACTACTTCGACTTCGTTGAATTCGAAAAGAATGCGCGCGATCACATGACCCCGAGCACGCCGAGCATTAGCCACATTTACGCGCTCTCCTCGAAGCTCGACGATTTCTTCGCCGAAGGACTCGACGCGCGCTACGCACGGCATCGCAAGCTGGCGCAAATGACCCGCGACTGGGCGGCGCGTCACGGCTTCAATTTATTCCCGGAAAAAGATTATGAATCCGTCACGCTCACGTGCATCAGCAACGGCGCCCGCCCCGGCGGACGCGTGGTGGATGTGGCGAAGCTGCAAAAGCTCGTGAAGGACCAGGGATTCCTCATCGACGGCGGCTACGGAAAAATCAAAGGCACGACGTTCCGCCTCTCCAACATGGGCGACGAAACCGAAGCGACGATGAACCAGCTTTACGCGGCGTTGGACAATGCGATGAAGCAGTTGTGAGCTAAGGCGAAATTGCCAGGCGCTCTTCGTTGTGCTCGTGGCTCATGAGCACGCCCTGCTCTTTGTAAGGCTTGAGCATGAAATGCGTGGCGGTCGAAACGACGCCTTGAATCGTGGCCAATTTTTCCGAAACGAACGTCGCCACCTCGCGGAGATTATTTCCCTCGACGATGACGAGAAGATCGTAGCCGCCAGACATCAGATAGCAGGAACGGACCTCGGAATATTTGGCAATGCGTTCGGCCAATCGATCGAATCCGCCGCCGCGTTCAGGCGTGATTTTCACTTCGATCACCGCGCGCACGATGTCCACGCCGATCTTTTCCTCGTTCAAAACCGTGCGATAACCGAGAATCACGTGCTCGGCTTCATAGGATTTTATTTTCGCGGCTACTTCGGCTTCGGATTGGTTGAGCATCGAAGCGAGCTGCGCCGGTTTGAGGGCTGCGTTGTCGTGCAAAAGTTTTAAAAGCGGATCCATGGGTGTTGTTTACCATTGGTGCAGAAAGGCACAAAGAAAATAACTGCGCTGGGTAGCACCTGCTTCCGGCGGGTGCGCGGGAATATAAATACCGGTGTTCAATGTTAACTGCCGCTTGTTTTAGCCTCAAAGATTCAAGAATCAGACGAGGCTGACTCCTGACCCGCCGGAGGCAGGTGCAACCCGAACCATTTCCTTTTTGTGATTTTCCGATTGTTTTGTGCCTAAACTCCACACGTGCAATCAGACGGATATAAAATTGTTCAGCTCGCGAATGGAACTTACAGCATCCATTCGGTGGCGGAACGCGAGACGTTTCATCCCGTGATCGGTCCGGTGGCCGAAGCGGAAGCGCTTTACGTGAAGCAACTCCGGTTATGCGGGCGACTGGAACGCCATGCTGGCGAATTTGTGATCTGGGACGTCGGCCTAGGCGCCGCCGCCAACGTGCTGACGCTCCTTCGATCCACGAAGGAGATTTCATCCAAAATTCGGATCGTCAGTTTCGATCACAAAATCGAACCGCTGCAATTTGCGGCCAGCCACGCCGAGAACCTTGGCTATTTTTCCGGCTACGAAAAAAACGTTCAGGACTTTGTGGAAAGGGGAAACGTCACATTTGTGAATGGAAGGCAAAACGTGGATTGGGAATTTCATTTAGGCGATTTCCCGACCTTGCTGGCTGAAACCGTTTCGGTAAAAAAGTTTCCAGCGCCGCATGCGATTTTGTTTGATGCCTTTTCCCCGGCGAAAAACCCCGCGATGTGGACGCTTCCCCTGTTCACAAAACTCTTTAACTCGCTTGACCCGCTGCGCCCGTGCGCGATGCCGACCTATTCGCGGGCGACAATGCTGCGCGTGACATTGCTGCTGGCGGGATTTTTCGTTGGCGTCGGCCACGCCACGGGTGAAAAAGAGGAGACGACAATTGCCGCGAACGCGATGAATTTAATCGATGAACCGTTGCCAAAAAAGTGGCTGGAGCGGGTGCGCAATTCCAAGAGCGCGGAACCGATGCATGATCCGTTTTATCAGCAGCGGTTCATTTCACCCGATTCCTGGGAGCGACTGGTTAAACATCCGCAGTTTCGATGATTTTTCCCGGCAGAATTGACAGGATTTTTGCGCCCTTTCTCAATTCAATTAATTTTGTAAATTCCGTCTAAGTTTGATGAATGATTTCGATTCCATTTTAAAAAATCCAGAACCGCTGTTGGCGCTCGCGCCGATGCAGGACGTGACGGATCTGCCGTTCTGGAAGCTGATGACGCGCTACGGCGGCCCGGACATTTATTACACGGAATATTTTCGCGTTCACCCGACTTCGAACCTGGAAAAATGGATTCTCGAATCAATCACCAAAAACCCGACGGGAAAACCGGCGATTGCGCAGATGATCGGCAATGATATTCCCGCCCTCGTGCGGACCGTGAAACAACTGCAACGCCATCCCGTCGCCGCGATCGATTTGAATCTCGGTTGTCCCGCCCCGGTGGTCTATCGCAAATGTGCGGGCGGCGGTTTGTTGCGCGAACCCAAGCGGGTGGATTCCATCCTGGGCGCGTTGCGCGACGCCATAACCACGAAGTTCACGGTGAAGACACGGATTGGTTTTGATTCGCCCGAAGTCTTTGAGGAGTTGCTCCCGATTTTTGCGAAACACAAAATCGACCTGCTCACGGTGCACGGACGCACGGTGAAGGAAATGTATCGCAGCGAAGTGCATTACGATTACATCGCGCGCGCGGCGGCGACGCTCCCGTTTCCGGTGCTGGCGAATGGAAATATTTATTCCGCCGCCAAAGCAGAGGAGGTTTTGAGAATCACCGGCGCGCGCGGACTGATGATTGGCCGCGGGGCGATTCGCAATCCGTGGTTGTTCCAACAGATCCGCCAGCATCAGCGCGGCGAGGCGCGGTTCATCCCGACTGGCCGTGACGTTCTGAGTTACTTGCGCGATTTGTTTGAAACGGTTCGCCCGCCGCAAATCAAGGAACTGGCGCACGTTCAGAAGATGAAAAAATACATGAACTACGTCGGTATGGGCCTTGAGCCGACCGGAAAATTCCTGCACGAGATTCGCCGCGTCACGACCGAGACAGCTTTCTTCCAATTGTGCGAACAGTTTCTAGATCACGACGAGCCGATGCCGCTGGAACCTTTCGATCTCGGGCTGAAAGAAACCGACGTGATGGCCGGCGAACATTTGTAAGGGCCGCGCTGCTATTTTCTGGTTTTAATTTCTTTTTCGGCGCGCTGCAAATTTTCCTCCATCTCGTCGTCGTCATCCATTTGCGGCGAAGGCAGAAGACGGGCATTGCCGTAGTCCGGGTCTTTGGGATCGATGGCTTTTTCCGGATCGAAAATCCGGCGATCCACGGGCACGCACTTGTAGGGACGAAAATCCGGTTTCGTCGTGAAGCAATCCGAGAAATCGTTCGCCAATGCATCGAACATATTCAGCGGAGGCAGTCCAAAAATTTGATAAAGCGTGCGGTGCATGCTGACAATCGTCGTGTGCCGATGGGAAACGAAGCTGCGCCTTGCCCAAGGGCTAATGACCAGCAGAACGCTGCGTTGGCTGTCCACGTGATCGGGTTCGCCGCCAGAGTCGTCCTGCGTGACGAATATGGCCATGTTCTTCCAATAACGGGTGTGGCTCAGGAACTCGACGATGCGTCCAAGCGCCAGGTCATTATCCGCCATCCATGAAGCGAGGTAGGGATAGCCTTTTTCAGGTTTTGGCCCCGTGCCGTGATCGTTGCAAATCGCGATGTTAATAAATTGCGGGAAGGGGTTTTTCTCCTTTTGAAATAATTTCTCCACATCTTTCATGAACCAATGGGCGCGGTATTGGTCCGGAATATTCATGTTGAAGATCGGAAATTCCCGGCAGGTATTATCGTAGAGAACTTTGGACATCGGGATGTTAACGACTTCTCGCGCGCCAGTCGGATGCGTATCCACCGCTTCGTCAACGCCGGGGAATTCAAAGCCTTCGCCGTAATTCCGAAAGCGGATGCCATTCCTTGCCAGATGCTCCCACATCGCACCGGCTTCGGGATAATCCTCAGGAATGAGCGAACCGTTCGAGCCCATTGAATAGCGGCGACCCGGAGCCGTGCTGTTCTTCTTGAACGACCAACCCACCGAGTAGGTCATCTGCATGAGGTTGTTCGGTTGCACTCCTACCAGCCAACGATGACCGACACCGCTGCCTTCCGGCTCCATGTAGAAGTTGTCGCTCACTGTGAACTGCCTTGCCAGCGCGTTGTGATTCACCATCACCCCGACGTTCTCAAGGGTCGGCTGATTGGATCCCGCAATGGTTTGATGCAACCCCCAGCGCAGCAAACTCGGATCGCTCTTGGCGCCTGGAATGCGATCAAAGATCGTGTCGTAGGAATGATTTTCTTTGGTAATGAACACGACGTATTTGATCTCTTTGGAAATCTTGCCAGGAACCGTCGGGATAACGGGCGAGGCCATTTTTTCTCGGTCAACGGCCTTGTCCACGATGCCGTTGTAGCTCAGGACGTCGCGGGTCATGCCCTCAAGTTGCGAATCGGTGGGCACATCCAAAACGCTGACCACTCCGCGCATGCCCAGAAAATCGCTCTGGGGAACTTCCTTCCCGGCATTCGGGCCATTGCCGAAGCCGCGAAAGCAGATGCAAACCAGCTGCTTTCCATCGGGCGAAAGCGCGACCCGGTACGGATACCATGCGGTAGGAATGTGCCCGAGCACGGCCAATGTCTTCGCGTCCAATACGGCGATGGCGTTAATGCCCAACTCGGCCACGTAGAGGCGTTTTCCATCCGGCGAAACAACCATGCCCGATGGACTGACGCCTCTCACGCGCGCGACCACCGGAGAAGGGACGATGCGCTGCTTTGCCACGATCTGGTTCCGCGCCAAATCGATTCGCTCGATCATGTCGTTGTTTCCGTTGGAGACAAAAAGTTCGTCGCCATGTGCGGCCAGAAAATTAGGCGCGCTGCCTCCCACGGTTTTTCCGTTGTCAGACGGGGCGCCGACCAGCAATCCGGTTTTCAGGCGGCTGACGACTTTAGGCGCATCGGGCTTCGAGACGTCCACTCCCCAGACCGAAAACGATTCGGGCACGTTGGGTTCGCCAAGGCCGGGAATTTTCCGACCTTCAAACTCGACCCCGTCGCGTGCTTCTTTGCTCGGGTAACCGAAGGCTGGAAACGTCAAGCCGCGTTTATCAAAACGATCGTCGGTCGGCAGAGGAATCGCGCTGTATTCAAACAAACCAATGTTGGCCGCGTAGACTTTATCACCGACAACAGCCAATGCGTAAGGATAGCGACCCACGGGTACTGAGCTGATGACTTTCCGGCGTTCCGCGTCGACGATGACGAAACGAAAATTGGTCACATCGGAGCAGTAAACATATTTCCCATCTGCGCTCACCTTGACATCGGTAACGTAACTATCTTCAAAGTTTCGGCCACCGACCTCGGTGTTGATCGAGATTTCGACGATGTTTGAAGGCGAGGCTACATCGAAAACCAGAATTGCACCTGTTTCTCCGCTGCTCCAATAAAGTTTCAATCCATCAGGCGAAAAGTCCGCTCCGCCTCCACTTGAGGGCCGCTCTTTCTTGCCTGGTCTCGCAGCCACGGGTGGATTGACCACCTTGACGACCGGCCTCGCCTCACGCCAATCGGTGATGATCTGACCGACGCGCTCGCTGGCGACGAAGAGTGTTTTTCCATCGCGACTCATCGCCAGGCCATACGGCTCTGAGCCCACGGGCAAATGGCGGCCGACCGGTTTCAAATACCGCCCGGAGGAAAGGATCGTAAGTGCAGTTGGATCGTGCTTCGCGTAAGTGTCGACGGAGGGAGCGTGGAGATAAGGCGCGTTGGCCGCTGCGGCGGTTAAGGCCAACCCCATCACACCGATCGAAGTTAAAAAGGTTTTCATGGTTCTTTGATGTTTTTTCCGGCTCTGATTCCAACAACGATTCAGCAGCGCATTTTATCGTCGTGGAGGTTGATGCTGTCCTCGTTTTCTTCCAACACGGAACGCGCAGCACACTGAAAAGGTTGGCGCAGCCGGTGATCAAGAAACAACCTTATTATCGTGCGATTCGGAGTTTTAAACGGAGCATCTACTTTGGCAACGGCACTTGGCGCGGGTTCATGAGGTAGCTGATGAGATCACGGCGATCGTTCGGCGGAAGCGATTCAAGCAGGCCCTCGGGCATCACCGACAACTCGGAATTCTGGAGTGCTGCGATCTGCGTCCGCTCCAGCGTGGTCAATCCGGTCTGGCTTTGAATCGTCACCGTGCGCGCGGTTTGGTCGCGCAGCACGCCATTCAACACTCGCTCGTCTTTCAAGGTTACAACCGTCATTCGATAATCGGCCGGCACCACGGCGCTTGGATCCACAATGTTCTCCAGCAGGTAATCAAGATTCGCGCGACCCGAGCCGGTAAGGTCGGGACCGACACTGCCGCCTTCGCCGTAAAGCTTGTGACACGCCGCGCAGGTTTGGTTGAATAATTGGCGGCCGCGGACGAGATCGGCGGACTTGAGGCGATCCGGTGAAAGTTCCTCGCGCAACTTAGCGCCGCTCGCGCGCTTCTCCGCGTCGCTAGAACGAACCGAGCCCCAAACTTCCGCGAGACGCTTGGTGAGCGCAGCGTCTTTGAGACTCGTAATTTGACGCGCATGAAATGGCGTGAGACTCGCTCGCGGAATTTTTCCGTCGCCGATGGTCTGAAGCAAAACGGCTGCAGCCGCAGGTCGGGTCACGAGCGCGCCGAGGAGACGCGTTTGATCAATGGCGGCCCCGGTCTGATATTTCTTAACCGCCAAGGCAGGGCTCTCTGCATCTCCGAGTTCGATCAAAGCAACGATTGCGTCCGTGCCCAGCATATCTTCCTGAGCCACTTGTTTGAGCAACGGCACCAGGTTTTCCGCAGGGTGTTGGAGCAAAGTGCGCAGGGCAGCGCGGCGCGCAACGGGATCGGCGGCCGCATCCGTTGAAATTTTTCGGACGACTTCGAGCGCGCGGCGATCACCAAAAAGCACGCTCAGTTCCTGCGCGGCGTTCTGAACCTCGCGGTTGTCGCTGCCCGAGGCCCGCTGCGCGAAAGCGCTCCAATTCGCGGGCGGTTTCGCCTTGCGCCAGCCATGCAACGCTTCGCTCATGCCGCGGAGAATATCCTCAGCGTTGGCGGAAAAAGCCTTGCGCAAATTCTCAACCTGGGCGGCCGCCAACAGCCGCTCCAACCCGAGCGGCTTCGTTTCGATATCTTCCGCCAGACGTCGCGCAATGTATTGCCGCACGATGCGATGCTGGCTGGCCATGGCGAGTTCGACGCTGTCCTCGGGCTTTGCGCCGACGAACGCCTCGCTGCCAAACCAAATCATCAAACCGAGATTGTGGTCGCCGATATCTTCAGCATGACCCGCAAGGGCAAGGGCAAGTTCGCGCCGGGAATCGAGCGGAAGTTTCTGAAGCGCCGAGGAAAGGTAAAGGCGAACGAGCGGAGAGGAATCTTTCCGCGCCAATTCGGTAAAGCGGGCCGGAATTGTTTGGAGAATTTTTTGACCTTTCGAATCGTAAGCAGTGACGCGATCAGTGAGAAGGCGGATCGCCCAACTCCGAATCGATTCGTCCGCGTGATGCGTTTGTTCCAGCAGCCATTCACTCGAGAGCCCGCCGATTGAATCCATCGCCCAAAGCGCTTTTAATTTTTGTGGCGTCTCGCGTTCCTTGACGAAAGCCCGCTGCAGTTCTTTAGAGATGTTTGGCGCTTTCCCTGTTTCGAAATTTCGGTCGGCCAACACCCTTCGCGCATGACGAGCGGTCCATTCGTCTTTCGAAAAAAGGAACGGAAACAATTGCTTTTCGGCGAGTCGGGTTAGGTCGCCGGACTTCAGCAGTTTCGGTTCGCCATAAGTGACTTTGTAAATACGCCCCGAACTGCGATGCACGCCATCGGCTTCGTGGCATTCGCCGGTGTCCGACCAGTCAGCGATGAACACGCCGCCATCGGGACCTTGGATCAAATCGATCCCGCGAAACCAGGGATCGCCCACGCTCAACAAGTCGCGGTCGTGCTGTCCGACGAAGCCGGAACCGTTGCGCTTGAGGTGTTCCACATTGATGCGTCGTCCGTGAAAATTCAGCGTGAACAATTTACCGCGATACTCCTGCGGCCAATTGTCGCCCTGATAAATCATCAAGCCCGTGTGCGCGTGACCGCCGCCCAGCGAATCACTGCCCGACGCAAAAGAACTGCCGTCCATTGCCGCGCGCGACTTTGTCCAGCCCGCGCCGGTGTCGAAGTGGTAGTGATCCGCGTGTTGATCGATCAGTCCGTAGCTGTGCGGATTCGCGTCGTCGCCGTACATCAACTTGAAGTGCGCGCCCGGAATGGCGTGCCAGAGATGGCCAATGACGGTGTTGATGAAAAACGGCTCGCCGACCTCATTCCAATCAAGCCCCCAGGGGTTGGTTGTGCCGTGGCAAACGGCTTCGACGACGTGACGGGTCGGGTGGTAACGCCAGATGCCGCCGTTCATGCGCACGCGCTCTGCTTCCGGTGTGCCGGGCTTACCGAGGCGCGGCGTATTTGAAATCCCTACCCTGCCCCACAACCAGCCATCCGGGCCCCAGCGCAGGCCATTCGCGAAGGTATGATGGTTGCCACCCGTCACATCAAAGCCATCGAGCAAGACCTCGGGCTCTCCGTCGGGAATATCGTCGTGATTACGATCGGGTATGAAGAGCAGGCGCGGCGGGCAAAGCACATACACACCGCCCATACCCACCTCAACACTGGTAAGCACCTTGGCCTTGTCGTAGAAAACCGTCCGCTTATCAAAGTGGCCGTCATGGTTCGTGTCCTCGAAAATCAAGACGCGATCGGAAAGGTTGGTGTCGTATTTAATCCTTGCCTCGGCGTAGGTGTAATTCTCCGCAACCCAAAGTCGGCCTCGGGCATCGAAGGACAGCGCGATCGGTTGGCGCACATCCGGTTCGCTCGCAAAAACGGTGACCTTGAAACCAGGCGGCATCTTGAAGCTGCCCGCCGATTGCTCCGCAGCCATGGGCTGGCCGTTGGTCTCCGAATCGTACGGCTTGGGAAAGCTTTCGGCACCTGTCGCCCATAAGGGAGCGAGAGCTAAAAGCGCAGTGAGAGTGTGCAGCATAAAAAAGTCTAAAGAACTTAAGTTATAAGTGACCTGATTCAATCTGATCCAAGTAGATAAACTCAGGAGATTTCACCCCGGCCTCGGCTCGGATTTTAACTAGTCTGGGTGACTCAAAGAAACACCGGGCGTCGTCGATTGAAGTCCAGGTCGAAAAATGAACGATCTTGTTCGGGTCGTCCTGATACTTGAGAACCTGGTAAGATCGCTCACCAGCGTCCTTTCTAATGCCAGCGGCACTATCGAACACTTTCTTCCAAGCTGGGTAATCTGCTACTTCGTGAATAATTAAAACGTATTGCATAATGGAATGCCGGTTATGGCTCTTCGTCGGTTACTGGTGGAGGTTCGGTTTCAACACGGCTTCTTAAGTTCTGGATCTAGGGATTCTTCGCCTCGTTAAGCATCTGCAATGCTTTTTCGATCAGCACCTCGCCGGAGCCCTCGGCGCAACGCGCGCTGACGACTTCATAGAGACCTTCGGGATAGGCGCTGCGGTTTGGGATGTAGCCGATGCTGCCATTGGCAAGTTCGGCGATGAAGGTGCGCTTGAAAGGCGATGCTTTCTTCAAGGCCAGGCCCAGCTCCACAAAAATTTCGCCGGGCAGTCCCACGAAGGCGAGGCCGTCGCTGAAAGCAATGACCTGCAACTCGACTTCGAGCGGCGCATCCTTCTTCGCCACAGTATCCAGGATGCAGACGGCCTTGGCTTTCGTTGTCGTATCCACTTTGGGATCGGAGATGCGGCGGGCCGTGAGGCGTGCCTCGGCAATCTCTTCGCCAGAGAAGGTGCGGCGTTGCAGCATAACCATTCTCGAGCGCACGCGGGGCGCAAACGTTTGCAACGGCTGAAGGTTCGGCAACGCCCGGAATACAGCAGCGGCGAGCACTGTTCCAACGCGTTCGCCTTCATGGATGCCGCTCTGGCTGGCGGCCCAGTTCACGTTGTTCTGGTTAATATTTCCGCAGCAGCCGTTGGCGAAGAACGTTAACATCTCCGCGCCGTAGTATTCCGCGAGTCTTTTGGCGAGGTAGCCGGGATAGTCGGGAGAAACCTTCACCCCGCCGATGGTCGTCGGATGCATGGCGAAGTTCACATAGGTCGCCAGCGGTTCAGCTTTCTTGTCGCTACTCGCCAAATAGCAGACGCCCACGTCGGGATCGATCGGCCCCGCGGGACTCAGGATGTTTTTATCCAACTTCCTACCCTGCCACGCGAACGTGCCATCCTTCATCACGTAACGTCGATTAAAGCTGAGGTTCTCCTCGCGGCCAATCGTGGCTGAGGCATTCGCTGGAGCGAGTCTTGCATTCGCATCGGCCACGGCCTTGGCGATGAGCAAGGGGAGCTTGCCCATGTAATCCACGACCGGCGGCGTCTTTCCGCCCGTGATGTCGTCCATCATTGAGTCGCGCGTCAATGTGGGGCCGCTGTGCGTGTGCGTGGCCGAAATCATCACCCGCTCGCCAGCGATGCCGGTTTGCTCGGCAATGGATTTGCGCGTTGCGACGATCAGAGATCGTGGCGTGTAAGCGACGTCGAGCACCACGAACGCCGCCTTCCCGCCGTCCTGCTCTACCACGATGGCTTTGGCGTAAATCGGGTCAATCACCCCGACGCTCGACCGCATGGCATAGAAACCGGCCATCGGCGTGCCGATGGGCGGCGTGATGTCCACCCGTGCCGCGCCGGCGCGAAACGGCGTGTCGGCAGCGCAAATCGACAGGGCACCCAGCAGAAGTGTGGCGAGGCAAGTGTTGAGCATTTTTCTCATAAGCAGAGCGATTGCAGGGTGGAAGAGATTCATAAATTCAAGGCCTGGCCGCGCGCCAGCCTGCCTCCAGCCGTGCGGTGAGTTCCTTCACCAGGGCGGCATTCTCCGGGCGTACGGCGATGTTCTCAACCTCAACCGGGTTCTTGAGATAGTCGTAGAGCTCCACTGCCAACATCTGTCCCGGCGCTTTGGTTTGATTCCAGCGGGTGAACCGATAGCGCTCCGTGCGCAAAGAAATGCCCATGGCGCCATCATGGATGACCTGGGTGAAGGCAGCGGTTTTCCACGGTTTGTTCGGAGTATCGAGCAGCGGCACGAAGCTATTGCCTTCAAGATGCGAGGGAAGCGGCAGGCCCGCCAACTCACACAGCGATGGATAGACGTCCACGAATTCGACCAGCGCTCCGCTTTTCGCGCCAAGGGCCTTCCGGCCCGGCGCGCTGATGATCAAAGGCACGCGGGCGGCCAGCTCAAAATCGGTGAGTTTACCCCAGAGATTCTGTTCCCCGAGGTGCCAGCCATGGTCACCCCACAGGACGATGATCGTGTTCTGGCGCAGGCCAAGCCGGTCCAGCTCGCCGACCAACCGGCCGATCAGCGCATCCACATAGCTCACGCAAGCGTAGTAGCCGTGCAGCAGCTCGCGCGTTTGTGCCTCGCTCAACGGATCATTGCGCATATCGGTGTATTGCCCGCGCAGTTCGGCGCTGTTATGCAAGGCAACGGCGGGAGCGTCCTTCGGAGCCGCGGAAGGACTGGGCAGCTTGAGGCTCGCGCGGTCGTAAAGATCCCAATACTTCCTTGGCGCGACGAACGGCAGGTGCGGTTTCAAATAACCTACTGCCAGGAAGAATGGCTTTCCCTTGAGTTCGGCCAAGGCCTGAATGGCGCGATCGGTCATCTCTCCATCGTAAAGCGTGGCGTCGGGCACATTGGGAGCTTCAGTTGCGAGGCCTTGCACGAATTCGCCTTTCCATCCATCCAGCTCCGCGCCGGACTTGTGAAACTTTTCCGCATAGACCTGGCGTGCGACTTCGATGCCGCGCAGCGTGAAATAATATTGCGGCGATCCATACCAATGCCCGGCGCTCCATGAAAGCGGATCGTCCATCGTGCGGCCGACATACGCCTTCTCGAACGCTCCGTGATACAGCTTGCCGAATGCCTGCGTGCGGTAGCCATGCGTTTTGAACTGCTGCGGCAATGTGACGACATCCGGGGCCTTTTTGCGGAAGTGCGTGCCGTTGTCAAAGACGCCCGTCGAGTCCGGCCGCAGCCCGGTGAGGATGCTCGCGCGCGAGGCGTTGCAGACCGGGTACTGGCAATAGGCGCGGCTGAACAAAACGCCGCTTGCGGCGAGCCGGTCGATGTTCGGACTGTGAATGTGTGACTGGCCATAGCAGCCAAGTTCCGGCCGCAGATCATCTACGGCGATGAAGAGAACGTTGGGCTTCGATTCCGCAGCGTGAACAGCGCCGCCAAGGATGCCGAGGAGAAAGAGCGTAATCAGATGGCGTTGCATGGGACGGCGGCAATTGGTTTTTCCGGCTGGCTGGTTTCATTGGAGATCCCGCCGCCCTTCGTCTCGATCCATCGCGCGCGCGGCTCCATAGAAAAGAATCCAGGACTCTGTGACAGCGGGCAAGTTCTCATGGAACAAATCGTAAACTTCATGCTCTCCTTCTCCCATTTATTTTTTCCACTGGGTTCCAACGTTGTTCGCCGCGCCTTCATCCGTAGCGATAAGGTGCCGACATTTGAAACGTGTTAGGCAGATGGCGAATTTCGTGAACGGCGCCGTCGTTCAGCAGCACCTCGACAATATCGAAACGGATCTTTAGCTCCGGATTTTTCAGCAGCTGCAAATAATCCAGCGCGCATTGGGAAAGGAGTTTCCGTTTGTGCGCGTTCACGGCCGCGGCGGGCCGGGCCCAGTCCTCGGAGGACCGTGTTTTCACTTCGACGAAGACCAAACAATCTTTCTCGCGGAAAACCAGATCAAGTTCGCCGCGTGCCGAGCGAAAGTTTGCACAAAGAAATTTCAAACCCCGCTTCTGTAAATATTTTTTCGCGGCCCGCTCGCCCAGCACGCCACGCTGCAAGTGGACCGGAAGAACCTTGCCAGCCCACCATGTTTTAATCAGCGCCCAAAGATGCATCGAAGAATTCGGTTTGCGTCGGGCGAATGGGATAAAAAGTCATCCGATGAATCGCACACGGCCCATGTTGTTTGATTGCAGCAAAATGTCCGGGCGTTCCATATCCCTTGTGTTCATCGAATCCGTAAGCGGGATAAAGCTCGTGATACTTCAGCATCATCCGGTCGCGCGTGACTTTGGCAATGATGCTTGCGGCCGCAATCGAATAGCTCAAGCAATCGCCATCGACGATTGCAGTTTGTGGACACGACAATGTTTTCACCCGCAATCCGTCCACGAGCGCGTGCTCAACCACGGGACTGAGTTGCGCGAGGGCAAAGTTCATGGCGCGATGGGTCGCTTGCAAAATATTGATCTGGTCGATCATTCGTTCATCCACGTGGGCGACGGCGCAATGAATTGCCGAGTGCGAAGTCAGGTCTGAAAAAAGATTTTCCCGCTCCTTTGCCGTCAGCTGCTTGGAGTCGTTGATTTTCCGAAATTTTTTGGGCATCGCGCCGAAGATCCATTCTACCGGCAAGATGACCGCTGCGGCCACAACAGGGCCGGCCAACGGGCCGCGGCCGGCTTCATCCACGCCACAAATGCGCGTCAGGCCTTTTTCCAAGAGGGCATGCTCGAAACGAAATCGGCGCAAAACTTTTATCTGCTTTGCCATTCGGACCATTTATCCAACTGGCCGGGCGGCAGGCAAACAGAATCCGAAGATTCGATGAGCCGCAACAGGGAATTGCCTGCTCAAACAATCCGCCGCTGGCCTGATTGAGGTTCGTCGCGAGCAGCCTCAAGATGCGGAGGGAAAAGAAACCAAGAAAAGAGGCGCTATGATGCTGAATGAATTTGACCGGGTCCGCGCGCACACGGCGCCGGAAGTTTTGGAGAAAATAGATCACGAGATCGAACGAAGCATTCAGTTCTATGCGACGCAAAGCAAGGGGACGATCTCGGCGCGGCTGGAAGAGCTCGAAAACGAGTGGGACATCGAGCGCTTCCTGGAAATCAATGCCTCGGCCCTTGCGCTCACCGGATTAACACTGGGCCTGGCCGTGAATAAAAAATGGCTCTGGCTGACGGGCGGCGTGCTGGGCTTTCTGCTGCAACATGCGGTGCAAGGCTGGTGCCCGCCGATTCCTCTGTTGCGACGAGCCGGCGTTCGCACCCGCGGAGAAATCGACATCGAAAAATTCGCGCTCAAGGCTCTCCGCGGTGACTTCGAAAATATTCCGATCCGGACGGAAACCAACCCGATGGCGCGCGCCCACAATGCGATGCTGGCGGTGAGCGTGTAATATTTCGCCCGCTCGACGAACGGTGTTCAGCATTTTCACGAGCCACCCTAGTCTTTTCCTTGGCTAGCCAAAAATGGGGATCCCCGATTGTTTCAAGCGCCGTTTCCTCGCGACCATTCAACCGTGACCGAAGACTTCTCGATGGGAACAAGCCAATATGAAAACTCTTTTCGACTGCGAAACCGAGGTTGCAAAATGTGATTGCGGGCGAATCCGCCACCGCCCTTTCAATTGTTGCGAATCCGATAATGCGGCGGTCCGCGTGCATACGATTGCTTCTCTGACCCCCCGCGGGGTCTTGAAAATCGAGCAGGACTGCTACCTCGACAACGGCGGAGAACTGCCGGAACAATCGCGGGTTCCACGGCAAATCATTTGGGAAGCAGCGCCCGAAACCGAGGTGGCCATACGAGGACTGGCGAAGTCGTTGCATGAGCAATTCGTCGCCGAGGCTCGCAAACGGCTGCCGCCGGAGTTTTTGGTTTAAAGCCTGGCAATTTTTAAAAGGGACCAACGTTCAGCGAGATTTCCGAAAAGGTCTCAGCAGATTTATGCAGTGGAAAGCGGGGCCCGATTGCGGCATTCGGAACATCGCACCGACGCCTTTTGTTCCAATGCGCGCGGACAGTCGAACAGGCTATCGCGATCTCTTTTCGAGTATTAAACAACTGCTCCTATGCCAGAACCTCTGAAACAGCGCAGCCTTTACCCAGCGGTTTTTCTCGCGGCGATTTTGTATGTCGTGATCGCGAATTTTCCAACGCTCTCACCGATTCTTCTCACGATCATTTTGATCCTCCTCATCTCGCTCGCAATAAATCCGCTGATCACAAAATTGCGCAGGCTTTTCGGAGGCAGAACTTTGGCCACGGGAATCGTCGTCCTCCTGTTTTTTATCATCGCCGCCCTGACCGGCTGGGGTTGCGATCAGCCTGGCCGGAGCCATTCTCGGGGTATTCTTCGTCGCCGGCCTTTTGGTGATCACCGAGATTTTGGACGACCGAATCAAAACGGCCAATGACGTGGAGCGCGTGACCGAACTCCCTCTGCTCGCATCTTTGGGCGAGCTGAAGTCAATGGATGTCGCGGCGCAAAATGCGTGGGCGTTTCGGACCTGGACCGTTCTGAAAGGGAAACTCAGCGCATCGCAGACCCAGGGAATGGTGTGCGGATTCATCTCGGCAAACCACGGCGAAGGCCGGACGACCTGGATTAATCTGCTGATCAAGACCGCCAATGAACGAGGGCTGCGCGTGTTGACAGTTGCCACAAAGAACAGCGCCGAGCCACCCGTCCATCCGCACGAAGCAGCCGAACCGAAGACCGACCAACCTCCCACGACAACTCTTTCGCCCAGCGCCTTTTCTTTTCCCGCGCAAGTCTCCCGGCAACTGAGCAATCCAGATACGCATTCCATCGTGCACATTCCCCTGCCCGGCTGGGTTTGGAACCTGGAGCGCCGACAGCAATGGCAAACCGCTTTGGATCACTGGCGCCGGATTGAAAACCTGGTCCTGCTCGTCGAGCTGCCTCCGGCCTGCGAACCCGAATCTGTATTGCTCGCAGAAAAAGTCCCGCAGCTGATCTGGCTCGTGGATAGCGGCAAATCAACCACACATGAAACGCGAACGCACCTCGAAACCTTGCGCCACGCTGGCTGCAATTTGGTCGGTGCGGTTTTGAATCATGAGCCAGCCACATTCTGGCAGCGTCATTTCGTTCGACGATTCGGCCTTGGAATTTTAATTTCCGGACTGGGAATCGATGGTTTGACCGCAGCTGAGCCTGTGGTGGCGGCGAACACAAATGTGCCCCTTTCATTTTCGGTGATTTCGCCCAGCCAACGGGCCAATTGGCAAAAGCGTTTGACCCTTGGCCCAGGCGATATTCTGACCTTTGGATTTTACGGCGAAACGAATTTGACGAAGAGCGATGTCATTGTCCGTCCCGACGGACGAGTGAGTTACCTGCAAGCACATGACGTGATGGCGACGGGCCTGACCGTGGATGAGCTGCGCGACAAATTGAACCAGGAGCTTTCGAAATATTTCCGCTCCGCCCGGGTTTTGGTCAGCCCGGTGGCCTATCACAGCAAAAAATATTACGTCCTTGGAAAGGTAATTTTGAAAGGTACTTTTACGCTGGACCGCCCGATCACCTTGATCGAGGCCGTCGCCCGCGCGCAGGGATTGGAAACCGGATTGATCAACCGCAACAGCGTTGACCTGGCTGATTTGCAGAAAAGCTTTTTGGTGCGTCAGGGAAAACGCGTCCCGATCGATTTGGAGAAGTTATTTCAGCAGGGGGATCTGTCGCAGAATATCCCGATTGAGCCGGATGATTACCTTTTCTTTGCACCCGCCATATTGAAGGAAGTTTACATTTTGGGCGAAGTGCGGAATCCCGGCGTAATGCCGTATACGTCGGATAGTTCGGTGCTTACGGCAATCACGGATCGAGGCGGATTCACAGATCGCGCCTACAAAAAGCATGTGCTGGTCATTCGCGGGTCGTTGAACGAACCCGAGACCTTCGTCGTGGACACCTGGGCGATGGTGGATGCGCGCCTGCCCGATTTTCGATTGCAACCCAAAGACATTATTTACGTGAGCTCGCGTCCGTTCATCCGTGCTGAAGATCTGCTCGATGTGGCGGCTATTTCCTTTATCCAATCGGCGGCCGCCACCTGGGGCGGAGCCTACATTGCTCCGATTATTACCACTCCAATCATTCCTCACCCATGAAAAACCTCTTTCTGATTGCAGCCGGTTTGGCGTTATTCGCCGTCGGATGTCACAGTCCGGGGCCGCAGTTTGATCCTTACTCACGGGAAATGCCCAACATCCCTTCCATGCAGAGCGTGCGGGAGACTAACGGACTTAGCCCCGAGTTGCTAAAACCTTCAACGCATCTATTCACCCTCGGACCGGGCGATCGTGTGGAAATTGAACTGTTAGACGATCTGGGCTCTCGCACCACGACAACGGTCGGGCCGGATGGAAAACTCTATTTCAACCTGCTCCCCGGCGTTGACGTTTGGGGGCTGACCTTGAGCCAGGCCAAAGACACTCTGGAAAAAGAATTTGTCCGGTTCGTTAAGGAAAGGCCGCAGATTTCAATCACCCTTCGCGAGGTGGTCAGCCGGCGCATTTGGCTGCTGGGACGGTTTCAGGCTCCAGGAATTTATTCGATGACGAATTCCACAACCTTGCTTGAAGCCATACTGCAGGCGGGAGGACCGGCCAATTTTTCGGGCGAAAAGGATTTGAGCGTCGCCAACAACAATGATGACCTTGCGGACCTGCGCCGCAGTTTTGTTTTGCGGCAAGGAAAGGCATTGCCGGTGGATTTTCATAGTTTGCTCAAGCAAGGGAATCTCTCTCAAAACATCTATCTTGAGCCGGATGATTTCGTTTACATGCCGGCCGCGACATCGCGAGACGTTTATGTTCTCGGTGCAGTCGCAATGCCGCGATCGGTCGCATATTCGGAGGAACTGACTTTGGTTGCCGCGATCGCCAACGCGGCGGGGCCGGCAAGGTATGCCCACTTGTCGAACGTAGCGATTGTGCGCGGTTCATTAACCGACCCGCAAATCGCGTTGGTGGACTACAAGGATATTGTGACGGGGAAAATCAGGGACGTGGTGCTGGAACCACGCGACATCGTCTATGTTCCGTATAAACCGTATAAAAAACTCTCTCAATACGCGGACGTAATTATGACGACGTTTGTCAGTGCAGTGGCGATTAACGAAGGGGCAAGGGCTGCGTCGAAAGATACTTCAACAACTTCCGGAATCCTGATTCCGGTTGGGGGAACGATTACAATCACTCCGACCGCTAAATGAAAAGTGGTTCCTCGACGTTTGTAGTGGGTAATGATGTCGGGGGGAAGAATGCGGCAGGTGACGCAGAGGTTGGCAGCGGCTCGGAGAACACCGAGCTGCGCGCAACATCTTGCAGGAAACTTAAGAAACGTCGAGAATTGCCGATGGCAGGA